>JADBYQ010000058.1 GCA_020402945.1 Cytophagales bacterium
CTCGATTGTCAACAAGATGGCCTTGGCTTTGTTGGACAAAGAGAAATCCACCAAAATGTCCAAACGATCAAAACGGTTGACCGCTGCATTGGATGATGATTACAGAAGTTTGGTGCTAAAATGTTAAAAGCGATTTCCCTGAGTTTGCCGTTGGGGAAATAAAGGTTTTAAAAAAACCTTTATTGTTATACTTTGCCGTTTAGTATCTCCACTTCATTATGAAAAAATTCATTTTAGTTCTTTCTACACTATTGTCACTTTCTGCTTTAGCGCAGCCCAAACTTCAAAGTCCCGCTGAATTTTTAGGATATGAATTGGGGGATCGGTTCACTCGCCATCACCGCGTGGTTGAGTATTTCAAGCATATCGATGACGCTGCCGCAAATGTGCAAGTGCAGCAGTATGGCGAAACCTATGAAAATCGTCCGTTGATCTATGCCATCGTTGCTTCCCCCGATAACTTCAAGAACATTGAACAAATTCGCCTCGACAATCTGAAAAGAACAGGTCTAATGGCAGGCGCTCCTTCCACGAAAGTGGCCATTGTATGGCTTAGCTACAACGTGCATGGTAATGAGGCCAACTCCATGGAAGCGGCCATGAAAACAATTTATGAATTAGTCAATCCCGATAACGCGAAGACGAAAGAATGGCTGAAAAATACAGTCATCATCATGGATCCATGTATCAACCCAGATGGCAGAGACCGCTATGCTAACTTTTTTAATCAATATGGAAATCTTCCTGCGAACGCTGACCCTCAAGCGCGTGAGCATGCTGAGCCATGGCCACGCGGCAGAGCCAACCACTATCTTTTCGATCTTAACCGAGATTGGGCCTGGCAAACTCAAATTGAGTCGCAAGCCCGTATCAAAATCTACAACCAATGGATGCCACATGTACATGTTGACTACCACGAACAAGGTTATAACTCTCCTTACTACTTTGCCCCAGCTGCAGAGCCCTATCACGAAGTAATTTCCAACTGGCAACGTGAATTCCAAAATACGATCGGTAAGAACAATGCCAAGTATTTTGATGAACAAGGATGGCTTTACTTCACCAAAGAACGTTTTGATCTATATTATCCCAGCTATGGCGATTCTTACCCTACCTACAGTGGGGCAATTGGTATGACTTACGAAAAAGGAGGAATAGGTGCGGGTATTGTAATAACAACCAAAGAAGGTGATCCGCTAACACTAAAAGACCGGTTAACGCATCACTTCACAACCGGAATGGCGACTATTGAGACCTCTTCTCAAAACGCTAGCAAGTTAGTGGACGAGTTCGAAAAGTTCTTTAAAGAAAATGTAAACAGCCCTGCTGCGCCTTTCAAAACGTATGCTATCAAGGCAGAGAATAATCCTGACAAATTAAAAAAGTTGACCAATTGGTTGACCAGTCATAGTATCCAGTTTGGTCATGCTGCCGCATCCAAACCTTCGAGAGGATTTGATTTTCAAACGCAGTCGACCAACAACTTTACGCTAACAACGGAAGATATTGTTGTTAATATTTACCAGCCAAAAGGCCGGTTTGTTACAACTATTTTTGAACCTGTAACGAAATTAACTGACTCATTGACCTATGACATCACCGCCTGGAATTTGATGTATGCGTATGACCTAAAGGCATTCGCCTTGACTGAAAAAGTGAGCTTTGCCAAAGGCTATGAGCCAAAAGTGGTTGCGCAAGATGTTGTTGCAACCAAGACTTATGCCTATCTATTCAACTATCAAAGTTTGAATGATGTGGAACTGTTGACGTCATTGATGAAAAAAGGAGTAAAGGTTAGAAAGGCTATGAAAGCATTTTTTACAGCTGGCAAAAATTTCGAGCCAGGAACGCTCATTGTAACCAGAAGAAATAATGAAGGAATTACTGACTTTGACAATGTGGTGCAAAATGCCGCTAAGAGTTTGGGCAGAAAGATTTACACAACATCTACAGGCTATTCTGATAAAGGCGCAGACTTTGGTTCTTCTGAAATGAGCTATATCAAAGCTCCCAAGGTGGCATTGCTAGGTGGCGACCAAACTTCTTCTCTCGATCACGGGCAAGTATGGCACTTCTTTGAACAACAACTTCACTACCCATTGACAATTATTGGTACGGATTACTTTCATACCATTGATCTCTGGAAGTATGATGTTCTGATTATTCCGGACGGGAACTACAAATTGCTTGACGAGGGCACACTAGCCATGATTGAGCGCTGGACTAGTGATGGTGGAAGACTAATTGCAATAGCTGGCGCCAATTCTTCCTTTGCAGACAAGAAAGGTTTTGGCTTGAAAGTATTTGCGAATGATGATGCAAAAAACAAAGCCGACAAGGAAGCCAAAGAACAAAAAGAAAAAGAAGGACCAGTGAAATATGGAGATGCTGAAAGAAAAGAACTCAGCAATTCCATTTTTGGGGCTATCTACAAAGTAAGTTTGGACAAGTCTCACCCGCTTGCGTTTGGCTTAGGCGACTATTATTATTCGCTTCGCACAAGTGAGTTGCATTATGCATACCTGGAGAGAGGTTGGAATGTTGGGATGCTAAAAGGAAAACAAAAACCATTGATTGGATTTGCTGGAGCAAAAATCAATAAGCAACTAGAAAATACACTTGTGTTTGGAGTGGAAGACAAAGGAAAAGGACAAGCTGTTTACTTAGTCGACAATCCACTGTTTCGCAGTTTTTGGGAAAGTGGCAAAATGCTCTTCTCAAATGCCGTGTTTATGGTCGGGGAATAGAAATTCAAGGTTCAAAAATCAAAGATTAAGATTACCAAGACTTGATGAGAGAACCCTAAAGGGCAATGTTACTGAAATGTTACCTAAAAATTTGGGACGAAGATTTTATTCAGGCTTTTGAGGAAAGCCTGTCAGACCATTTTGAGGGTTGGTCTAAGCTGCGAGTTGCAGTCCCTTTTTGCCTTTGCGCAGTGCCTGGCGGATTTCCTTCATCGCTTCCTTTTTGAAAGAAGGACTATCCTTACCAGAATGGTTGACGATACTTTTGATGTAAGTAAGTACCTCTTCCATTTGCACAAAATCCAGCGCATCTAAGCTCTGAAGAATGGCTAACTTTGGTGATTGTTTCATGACAATTAGTGGTTGTCTGATACAAATAACGGAAATTTTTATGCTCAGGTTTGCGTCCCCAAACAGCATTTCATCGAAACATAACATGGAAGTGCTTTTTTTGATAAAATAGGAGAATTTTTAGCGGCACCAACGATCTTAATTAACGAAAACATCATTTGTGAAAGTATTAATCCTTCACCAGCACTTCAATCAACCAGCTAAGGGGGGTGCCATCCGCTCCTATTATCTCGCAAAAGCACTAGTCGATAAAGGAATTGAAACAGTTGTGATTACTGCGCACAATGAAAAAAGGTATAAAATACAAACTCTTGAAGGGATTGAGATCCACTATTTGCCTGTGGCGTACGACAATAAATTCGGGTTTGCCGCTCGATCTTTTTCTTTCATAAAATACAATTTGGGAGCTATTAGGATGGCCAGTAGAATACAGCATATCGATTACTGCTATGCGATCTCTGTGCCACTTACCATTGGGCTTGTCGCGATGTGGCTAAAAACATTTCGTAAAATTCCTTTTCTCTTTGAAGTAGGCGACCTGTGGCCCGATGCTCCCATACAACTGGGGTTTGTTGAAAATTTTTTTTTCAAAGAGTTCTTATTTTCTCTTGAGAAAAGAACTTACCGATCCGCCAAAGCCGTTGTGGCATTATCTCCTTCTATCGAAGCAATTGTCAAAAAGAAAATGGGATCTACATCAACCATTCATCAGATCCCCAATATGGCCGATTGTGATTTTTACAAGCCAGAAATCAAACTACCGACTTTGGAAGAAAAGCATAATGTAGGGGGAAAATTTGTAGTGTCTTACATTGGAGCCGTGGGCGTAGCCAATGGTTTGGATTATTTTTTGGAATGCGCTAATGCTTCTCGCAAAGCGAAGCTACCTATACAATTTTTTATTTGCGGAGAAGGTGCTTTACGCGAACGACTGACGAAAAACGCACAGCAATTAGGATTAAGTAATCTTACTTTTGTCGATTTTCAAAATCGGGAAGGCGTAAAAGAGTTGCTAAACGTGACCGATGCTTCCTTCATTTGTTATAAAAATGTGCCCATTTTAGAAACCGGATCTCCCAACAAATTTTTTGATGGATTGGCAGCCGGCAAATTGATTATAATCAATTTTGGTGGGTGGATCAAGGCCGAAATCGAAGATGCCCGTTGCGGAATATTTGTTGACCCTGCCCATCCTACTGATTTTGTAAAGAAGATCTCATCCTTTTTATCAGATCCAGTTCAATTGAAAAATTTTCAAGCAGCGTCTAGGCAACTGGGTGAAATAAAGTATTCTAGAAAAATTCTGTCACAAAAATTTTCTAGCTTGTTTGTGTAACGGTTCAATTATGGATAAAAAAAGGGAAGGCTCCAAAAAAAGAAAATGAGGCAAAGAAAAGTGCTCCGTTGCCTATACAAGAACAGGTAAATCCTTTTGATTTTGGTGGATTACCAAAGCGGGATTTGAAAAAAAGCCTTGGCTGTGGCTGATGTATTAAATTGCTTGCTTTCTGGGGCTTAGCGTTTTTTAGATTTGCTTACTTGGTTGAGAGTACATGAAGTTGTTTAGGAAGTTTAGGTGATTTTGTAATCTGTTGTTTTTACTTGGTATCCTTCTTGATTATACGGGAAATTCCTTATTTGAAACCGCTGCCTTGTTGGCCGCATTTCAGGGAATGGTTTGGCTGTGGCCGTTATGAGGAGATTTGGTTTTGAGCAACCTGCGATCCGCACAAGCGTTAAAGTTAATTATGAAAAAAAAGCTAGCTCCATTAATTGTTGTATTAGTTTTTTCTGGATCATGTTCAGTTGAAAAAGTGCACCAGATGAAGCAAACTCAAAAGCGAACGGAATTTGAGCAAATAGACTTTGACGACTTGGCAAAACTCTATATGACAAAGAAAATCGGTGAAAATGAGTTGGAGGGTATTTATTCGGTGTCGCATATGATCGTGAGAAGAGCAAAAGGGTTTCTTTCTTCGGTGGAAAAGGAAAAGGTGGTGGATCGTAAAGAAAATTTTGGGCGTGTGGCAATTTTCAGCGATCAGGGGAAATCGGCCCGAGACTTTTTTGAAGTTCCACTCACCGATAGTCGCCAGCTATCTCATTCTATACGCGGAGAGTTTATCAAAGCAGCGGAAGGAAATATTTTGATTTATAAGCACTTCGAGCCAAGAAAAAAAGTACTGATGTATACCTTTACCTACGATGAAGAAAAGAACTTGTTAGAAGGTATCCGGACGGAAAACAACGGTAATGCAGTCATTACATACACCCTCACCTACATAAAACTTTTCCCAAAGTCGGATTTTGAACCACGAGCCAAAAACTAAAAAACTGTACTCAGCAGCTACCTTGGTTTCGAAACATTGCTGACAAGCAATATCAAAATCTGGTTTGTGCAACAAAATCCTTTTTGCGTCAAATACTCTCTGCAAAGAAAACACGCTTCACACGCTCGCTTGTATTGGTCAGTATTTCATAGGGGATGGTGTTGATACTGGCAGCTACTTCCTGAATTGGGTTCTCTTCTCCAAAAACAATTACCTCATCGCCTTCTTGCACATCGATGTGAGTGACATCTACCATCGTCATGTCCATGCACACATTGCCTATCACAGGCGCTTTCTTGCCTTTGATTGATACAAATCCTTTGCCTTTGCTAAAACTCCGGCTAAACCCATCTGCATAACCAATTGCAATGGTGGCAAGGCTCATATCATTTTCTGCTTTGCCTTTTCTTCCATACCCAATCGTTTCTCCCTTTCCAATTTTTTTTATCTGAGAGACAATTGTTTTTAACGTAGCCACAGGCTGCAATTGATCAACCTTTCCCTCGGTTGGATTGACGCCATACAGTCCGATACCAAGTCGAACCATCTCCATTTGAAAATCCGGAAAGCGCAAAATGCCGGGAGAGTTAAGAATGTGCCGCAGTGGTTTTATTCCCAGTGAGTCGGTCAATGTTTTATAAAAGCGTTGAAACCGACCAAACTGTTCTTGTGAAAATCCATCATGTGCTGCCTCATCCGCGCCTGCCAGGTGAGAGTAAACAGACGCAATAGAGATAGATGGATGGCTTTTTAAAATGGCAATTATTTCGGGCAAGTCGCCCTCATCAAATCCCAATCGGTGCATTCCTGTGTCCACCTCAACATGAATCGTCATGGGTCTTCCTTCAATAAATTGCGAAAAAGCACGAAGCATTTTCAAACTATACATCACCGGCTCTAAACAATGCGAAAGCAGGGATGTAAAATTCTCTTCAGCCGGATTCATAACCATGATTGGCAATGAAATATTGTTCTTCCGGAGTTCAACTCCTTCGTCTGCATAAGCGACACCTAAGTAGTCAACCTTGTGATATTGCAATAAGTTGGCCACCTCCTCGCTGCCGCTGCCATAGGCAAACGCTTTCACCATCGCCATTAGCTTTACCCCCGATTTCAACTTCGACTTAAAAAAATTCAGGTTATGCACCATCTTGTTCAAATCAATCTCCATCACCGTGCCATGCACTTTGCGTTGAAGTTGTTGAACGATCTTCTCGAATTGAAAAGGTCTTGCACCTTTAACTAAAATGAGTTCACTTTCAAAATTCTCCCATTTCACACTTCGCAAAAATTCCTCGGTGGTGCGGAAGAATGTTGCTTTTATATCTCTAAAATGTGCTTGATGGGAACTAAGCATCGAACCAATCCCAACGAAAGAAGATATTCCGCTTTGAATCAGTAATGCCTTGATACGATCCACTAATTCTATTTCATTAAGTCCAGATTGAAGAATGTCGGAGAGAATGAGTGTTTTCTTTTTTTTCTGTAAGCTATTTAGAAAGTCGAGACTGATTTTTAATCCTGCTAAATCATTGTTATAGGTATCATCTATTACCTGGCAGCGGTTGATGCCCTGTTTGAGTTCGAGGCGCATCGGCACCGATTTCAATTGGCGGACACGTTCTTGAATGACTGCTGGCGAATAGCCAAAATGAAGTAAAAGGGCTACACAATGGAAGCAATTTTCAATGGAGGCTTTGTCTGAAAATGGAAGTTGCAAATAAATCAGTTGTTGCTGATAACTCAACTCGTATCTCGCTGCAACTTGTTTTATTTTAATTGTTGCTTTGTCACTACTTCCCCATGTAAGCGAGGGGATTTTCTTGAGCTGAATTACCTCATGCAATTCTGAATGATCTGCGCAGTAGATAAGCAAACCAACACGCGAAAAAAGTTTTAATTTTTCTTCAATCTTTTCGGTTAGAGTCGCGAACCCTTCATCATGGGCGGTGCCAATATTAGTAAAAATGCCGATTGTTGGGTGGATCACTTTCTCCAGCTTTTCCATTTCACCAGGCAGTGAAATCCCCGCCTCAAAAATGCCCAGTTGGTGATTGGGTTGTAAGCCCCAAACAGAAAGAGGCACACCTGTTTGTGAATTGTAACTGCCGGGGTTTTTTGCAATGTTCTTATCCGATGACAAAAGTTGAAATAGCCATTCTTTGATAATCGTCTTTCCGTTGCTCCCGGTGATACCAATAACTGGAATTGAAAAACTTCTTCTGTGCTCTGCAGCAATGGCCTGAAGGGCTGCAATCACTGACCCAACCAGGATGATGTTTGCTGCTGGAAAGAGCGTATGATCAAATGGTTTTTCAATTACAAATTGACGAATTCCCAATTGATACAATTCGACAATGTATTGATGCCCATCATGTCTTTCACCGCGTAATGCAAAAAAAACAGACCCGTCCGATATGATTGGCTTGCGACTGTCTGTAACCAACGAACTTACATTTCGATTTCCAGCAAGCTGAATGATGTTGCCTCCGGTTATTTTATCTAGGTCTGAGAATCGCATGAGTTTTGTTTTTTACCGCCAAGGCATGAATAGCTACCAAATTAAAATAACCGCGAACCATTCGGAACTTTCCTTTCGATGGAAGTCAACACTACGTTTCCTTCCTCATCGGGAAAGCCAGTCACCAATACTTCAGAGATGAAATGGGCAATCTGCTTAGGTGGAAAATTGACCACACAGACTACCTGTCTGCCAAGAAGTTCGTCTGGATGGTACAACCGGCTGATCTGGGCACTCGATTTTTTTACCCCTAAATCAGGGCCCAAATCTACCCAAACCTTGATTGCAGGCTTTTTTAGGCCTTCAAAAGGCTCAGTTTTTATAACTGTGCCTGCCCGAAAGTCAATTTTTATGAAGTTATCCCACGTTATCATCAGAAAAAATTCTATTTTGCGTAGCTAAAACCCAAAGTAACGGGGTTCGTTAGAGACTTTCAGTTGCATGCTGCAAAAATATCTTCATAGTCTGGTTGTTTTGATTGCCCTGAGTGGCTTGCTCGTCTATTCTGTGCAGGCGCAAGAAAATATTCCCATCGACCCGCAAGAGAAAGAAATTAAGGAGCTAAATAATCATCCGGAATTGAATCTGGACGATGATAAAACCCTCCTTCTCGAATCCGAAGGTCAGAAACCAAGTTCCAGCCAGCCTATTCAAAAAGAAGCTGTAACAGTAAACAAGTCAGCAAAATCAAAATCAGACAAAGCCCAGCCTGATAAAGAAGAAGAAGACGCTCTCTCTTTTAATTTTCTTTATTACATCATCCAGAAGTTCAAGATTTCGGATATTGTAGACTAAATAGGCCAAGGATCTTCAAATTTGGTCTTAGCCTTCCATTGAAGCATCTCCTCAGTATTTAACAAACATGTTTCCAATTGTTTCCTTACTAAATCAGGATTGAGTTCAGTTCCGATAATCACCAACTCGTTCATCCGGTCGCCAAACTCTTTGTCCCATTTTTTCATTAGCGCTTCCTGGTTTTCCATAAAATCGGCTCGGGCTACACGTTGCGCCATGGACATAGACGCCCACCACTTCCCGTACATCTCTGCTTTGGAAGAACCTCCGGCTTGACTCCAAAGAATGGCATCACCTGGCCTGGAGGCAAGCCAAAACATTCCCTTGCTGCGGATGACATTCATAGGCCAGTTGCTTTGTACAAAATCCCAAAAGCGCTGTGGATGGAAAGGTCTGCGATCCCGAAAAACAAATGAGCTGATTCCATATTCCTCTGTCTCTGGCGTGTGCTCGCTGTTTAGCTCTTTTAACCAACCTGCTGATTGTTGGGCCTTTTCAAAATCAAAAAGGCCAGTGTTTAAAATTTGTTTCAAGTCGATCTTGCCATGGTTGGCCTTGACAAGTTTCGCATCAGGATTGAGCTTTATCAAGATACCCTCCAGCAATTTTAACTTTTCGGCTGGCACCAAATCTACTTTGTTGAGCACAATCACGTTCGCAAACTCGATTTGATCGGTGAGGAGGTTGACGATACTCCGATCATCTTCCATTTCGCCCGTTAGTTTGCGGTCTTTCAATTGCTCTGCCGAACCAAAATCATTGAAAAAATTAAACGCATCGACTACCGTCACCATGGTATCTAGCTGCGAGTATTTGGTGAGGTCGAGCAATTCATCACCCGAAGCAAAACTAAATGTTTGTGCTATCGGCAATGGCTCCGATATACCTGTGCTTTCGATCAACAGGTAGTCAAACTTTTTTTGCTTGGCGAGTTTTTCCACCTCAATCATCAAATCTTCGCGCAGTGTGCAGCAGATACAACCGTTGCTCATTTCCACCAACTTCTCCTCGGTGCGTGAGAGTTTGATTTCGTTTTTAACCAATTGAGCATCGATATTTACCTCGCTCATGTCGTTGACGATCACAGCTACGCGGAGTCCTTCTCGATTCGAGAGTATGTGATTGAGCAACGTGGTCTTTCCTGCTCCCAAAAACCCGCTTAGAACGGTGACGGGCAATTTTTTTGCCTTAAATGGATTTATCATAATCAGTTTCTAGTTTTTTCAATCTTGTTTGAATGTCGGTCAGCTGTTGTCTCAGTTCCTGTTGTACCGACAGCATTTGCTCAGGTGTTAGCTCTACTACTTTGTGAGAATGAGAATGTTTGTGCTGATGATGGCTTGACTCATACCCTGGGACGTCTACCATTTCATTTTCCCATTTGGCTATCTCCCTTTCGATTTTTGCAATCGAATCCGTGAGCGCTGGGTTTTTCTTTAATGATTGAATAGTTGCTTGAATACTATCTAAAACAGAAAACGATTGTTGCTGAATAGCCGCTGCCTTTTTTAGTAAGGCATTTTCTTTTTGTGAGCAGCTGAGAGCGAGCATCATGCCTGATAGGAAAAGTATTGTCTTCATGGAGTAAGTATCTCAGCTTCATCCAAGATGAAATTCATGTGATTGACATCCGTTCCGTTAAGGCGTAATTTCCCTTTCACCGTAATGATCTGGTCGGCTTTTAATTTTGGCCGCTTCGCTTTAAAGTTGATTTCGGCTACCGATTCAGGGCCAGCACCTCCACAAAAAAAGCAAGACGCATAGGGATTTTTTGAAAGAACAATAGCGTTGCCCTCTAAGTCAAAGGGGATGTAGTGCCCCTTCAGGCTAAACTCCTTTCCGATTTTCGCACGCAACTCGGGTGTAAAGGATGGAACCAGAAAGTACTCGTTCATCTCTTTAAAAAAAGTGGAAGTGAACTTAACGCGTGCGAGTGTCACCCATCCATCTTCGGGATCAGATGGAAAAAAGAAGTGAGCCGCAAAAACGATCGTACTAATTAGCTTCATAAAGTGGCTTATTGTTCGCGCGTCATTTTTTTATGTAGTTTCCAATTCACCAAATGAGCAAGCGCAATACATACGGCCCCCACTGAAGTGAAGAGTACTTCCCATAAATTAGATAACTCAATTCTACCAATGATGATCAGGAACACTCCCAATACAAAAATCAAAATGGGCGAAAGGCGATGGTGATGGTTGATGTAAGAAGGTAATAGAGAAATAAGTGCGAGAAAAAAACTCATGCCTAATACACCTCTTTCGATCGAAGGGTTGGCCAGAAAATGAAGGCCTTGAAAGAACGATAAAGTAAGCAGCACCGGAACAAACGCACAATGCACCGCACACAGCAGTGAAGCGGAGAAACCGAGTGCGTCTAAGTAATTGGTAAAAAGACCTTTCATCAAAAAAGTAGCTGATTTAATGCAACTATGTTGCAAATATAGGGTCAATCAACTAATATGCAACCTTGTTGCATTAATATGTTTGCTTCCCTATTCACTCGAAAGCCAAGTGCTTTCGAAGCCCATGCGCTATCAGCACTTGCTGCCATCTCACAGCCGAGTATCAATCTCGTACATCATCAGCGCGTGGTCAATGAAGACATACATCTGTTTGCGAACACACTCATGGCAAATAATTTCAACGGAATTGATGCGGTTATAACCGCAGACTCCGTGAAGGAATTGATAGCCAATGAGCTAGATAAGTCTGCGGTTCATACTTCAGGAAAACTTACGCTGCGCGATGATATGGTGAGTTTGACGCACCTGTTTCTTTCTATCACACAAAAACAACAAACCCGTTTGCTTTTAAAAATAGTGTGCGATGATGCCTGCAGAAAATTTCATACCGACCGCTACGATTTGCGGTTGCTGTGTACCTACGTGGGATCAGGCACAGAGTGGATAGAGGATCGCTTCGTAAATAGAAACAGCCTGATAGGAGGCAATAACGATTCGATCATAAAAGATCCGAGTAAGATAAAAACAATGAAGCCTTTTGAAGTAGGCATTTTGAAAGGCGAGGCATCGGCAGCCAACAAGGGAAAGGGTGTTGTACATCGCTCTCCACCCATCCAACACAAAAACGAAAAACGACTTGTATTTCGACTAGACAACTAAAACAAAACCACATGTTAGAAGCAAAACAACTTAGCAAAACGTATCAAGGCAAAGAAGCACTGAAGCCAACCAGCTTTACTGTAAATAAAGGAGATATCTTTTGTTTGCTTGGCGCGAATGGCGCAGGCAAAACCACTACCATTAATTTGTTTCTGGGTTTCATAGAAGCCAGCGGAGGCCGAGCTCTGATCAACAACATAGAAGTGAAGATGAATGACTCTGCTACGCGAAAAATGACCGCTTACATTCCAGAGGTGGTGCAGCTCTATGGAAATTTTTCAGGCATCGAAAACTTAGACTTTTTCAGCAGGTTGGCCGGATTCTCATACCCAACAGATGCGTTGACCCATTTTTTAAACAAAGCGGGGTTGCCAAAAGCTGCTCATGCCAATCGCTTAGCTACTTACTCCAAAGGTATGCGACAAAAAGTAGGTATTGCCATTGCCTTGGCAAAAAAAGCAGACGTGATCTTTATGGATGAACCCACTTCCGGGCTTGACCCAAAGGCAACTGCTGAGTTCACTACAATCTGCAAGGAACTGGCTTCAGAAGGTAAATCCATCTTCATGGCAACGCATGACCTATTCAACGCAGTTAATGTAGGTACACACATTGGCATAATGAGAGAAGGATCGCTCGTACACACACTAGCCACGCGCGATATCAACGCGAACCAACTACAACAACTTTATTTAGAAACCATTTAAAACTTATATATCAATGAAACAAAAATTACTGTTTTTTCTTTTTTTTATTTATAGCCATTGGGGGCTATCTCAAATCAGCATCACAGGCAAAGTGATTGACCAATCGCAAAATGCTATTGTCGGTGCCACCTTATCATTTGTTGACGGAACTACCAAACTAGGAGCTACTACTGATGCAGAAGGTCGATTTAAGTTGGAGTTACCACAGGCTGGGGTTTATGATGTGGAAGTGAGGTTTGTTGGATATGACCCGTACATCAAATCCTATTCCTTCTCAATAATCAAAGTGTATGATTTAGGAATTATAACGCTGACGGAGTACACACAAGAGCTGCAGACGGTAGAGGTTTCAGGTCGTCTGGATCGTGATTATACAAGCGATTATTCCTTTTCAGCAACCAAAACCGCCATCAAGAATAAGGATTTACCGCAATCCTTATCAACCATTACAAAAGAATTAATTGCCGATCGGCAGGCATTTCAATTGGCCGATGCTGTGAAGATTGTAAGTGGTGTCGCTCCTTCCAGTTTTTACAACCAATACAATATACGGGGCATCAGCCAAAACGAAGAAGGCCAAATCATTAATGGAATGCGAACAAGACAATACTATTTTCTGCAACCTATCACGTCCAATATCGAACGTGTGGAGGTTTTAAAAGGGCCGGCTTCGGTTACATTCTCAAGTGTTGATCCAGGTGGAAGTATCAATATGGTCACAAAGAAACCGCTTGCCACCGACCGCAAAGAAATAAGTATGAGTGTGGGAAGTTTCAGCACAATTCGGTCAACGCTGGACTTCACCGGCTCTTTGAATGAGTCCAAAACATTGCTTTACCGAATAAATGGAGGTCTGCAAGAGGCACGATCGTATCGGGACTTAGTAAAAAACAATGCTTTTCTTATTTCGCCTTCCATCAGTTACATCCCTGACAACAAAACTGCCATTAATGCGGAAATGATTTATAGTAATAGCAATGGCACACTGGATAGGGGGCAACCAATTTTCGGAGCTACTGCTGGCGTTACGAATTTAAACAGCACACCTATTAGTTTGAACTTAGGTGCTTCTAATGATTTTTTCAAATCAACAGAACTTATTATTATGACAAGCCTTGCGCACAAGTTTACTGACCGCATTAGTTTCAACGCTTCTTACATGAAACAAACCTGGACAGAAAATCTTCAAGAACACCGCACTACGAATGCCTTTGCTGTAGATATTAACAATCAACCCGTCAATAACCTGGCCGCTATGCGATTTATTCAACGGCAGCAATTTTGGGATGTCAATAACCTGAATGCATATCTCAATTTTGACTTCAATACAGGCAAAGCATCCAATAAATTGTTAGTTGGCTTTGATTACAGCAGTTGGAATAAGACGAAGGGAGGTGGTCAAAATGATGCACGCGGATTTTTGCTAAATAATGGCACGGTTGCCAATTCGTTTGTCTTGGCGAATGCTGCAAATTATCAAACCGTGGTGATTGACGGTGTCACGATGCCAAGACCCAATGTCAACCATTTTAATCTCAGCAATCCTTCATACACTATTCGAAATGTAAATGACTATGTAATTGGATCCAGAACAGCCATACCTTCAGCATTGACGACCACCAGTGCTCTCAATATTCAAGAACAATTTAAGTTGGGCAAATTTTCAGCACTAGTAAGTTTAAGAAATGAATGGTTTGAAGACATTACCAATTACAAAGCACCGAATGAGAGGTCCTTTACCAACACGGCTTTAATTCCTCGAATTGGTCTTACCTATGAAGTAACTAAACAGGTAAACGTGTATGCTACCTACTTGGAAGGCTACCAGCCTCAAAGCAATACAGTTACACTCATGCCTAACACGAGCGCATTCTTTTGGACTCCTACCTCCGCAGCTAGGTTCAAGCCGCTTATCAGTGATTTGAAAGAAGTTGGTGGCAAGGGGACATTTTTCAACGACCGCATTACCATGACGGTATCAGCATACGAAATCAACCAAAAAAATATTCTTATAAATGCCAACCTACCTGCTTTTCCAGATTCGTTGGTGCAGCGCGGAGCGGATAGAAGCCGGGGGTTTGAATGGGAGATGGCAGGGTACATATTACCTAATTGGCAAGTCAATGCTTCGTATAGTTACATTGATGCACGTATTCTTAATGACGCCAATGTAGCACTGGTCGATAAGCGCAAAGAAAATACACCTTCGAATAGCGCCAATCTATGGACTCGATACAATTTTTCGCGAAAAACCATTTTGCGAGATTTAGGTATCGGGCTAGGGGTACAATACAGCAGTAGCAAAGTACCTTGGTTTACTCGCGCATTTGAAGTACCCGCCTATACAATTATGGATATGGCGATTTACTATACACCAGTACAAGCAAACATGCAATTGGCCCTTAACATCAATAATGTTTTAGATACTACGTATTGGATTGGGGCCCAAAATTATTTGCGCTTGTTTCCTGGCGCACCTCGAAATTTTATGCTCACCGCTACCTATAAATTTTAACTACTATGAGGGGTCGACAAGTATCCTTGCTGGCAATTCAGTTTTGGAAAAATGGCTTTCAGTCAACAGCCTTTTATGCGTTGCTATTTGCTATGGCAACAATAACTGGTTATGCTGCCTATAGTGGTTGGCAAACCTACCGAATTCAAAACACTATCCGTCTTCATTATCAACAACAAGCAAGGCAAGGATGGGAGAACAATCCAGATAAACATCCGCATCGCATGGCGCACTATGGCGCTTTTGCATTTCGCCTTAAGCATCCACTCAGCATGTTTGATGTGGGGATGGAGAGCTATGCGGGCAATGCCGTCTTTCTGGAAGCTCACAAACAAAATACGGTCAACTTTTCGGAAGCAAGTTTTTCTACAGGGTTATTGCGCTTTGGCGAGATCAGCCTGGCGATGATCTTGCAAATTATTCTTCCCCTTGTTGTTTCCTTTTTAGGATTTGCCGCTGTAGCTGTAGAAAGAGAAAATGGAACACTGAAAGTACTGTTGATGCAAGGTGTAAGTTGGGGCGAGTTGCTGGTGGGGAAATCGCTGGGACTGATGAGTTTGGCATTGCTCTTTTTTGTACCCATAGGCATAGTAACACTTGGTTTGATAGTAAGTGCCGAAATCGCCTTGACCACCGATACATGGCTACGCTACTTGGTTTTGATGGCAAGCTACTTGGTGTTCTTTCAAGTTTTATGCGTGTTCTCGGTATTGATATCAGCCACTAGCCGCACCTCTAACCACGCACTCATGAAGCTGCTGGCAATATGGCTTGTATTTTTCATCGTGCTGCCCAAAACCACGCAAGCTATAGGAGGTTATGTTTACCGGTCACCTTCTAAAATAGAATTTGAAACGATAATAGAGAAACGGTTGGTAAAAGAAGGTGACAGCCACAACCCAGACGACCCACACTATGTCGCTATAAAAGACTCCGTATTGCGCGCGCACGGAGTGGATTCTGTTCATAAACTACCTTTCAACTACAGTGGTTTTGTGATGCGTGAGGGCGAACGAATCAGTTCAGCCATTTACACGCGAGAATTTTCAAACTTATTGAAGGTATATGAAATGCAAAACAGCTTTGCCCGCTTCATGGGCTTTGTCGATCCCTACGCAGCTATTCATTACCTATCAATGGCCTTGTCGGGAACGGATTTTGAATCTTATATCCACTTTCAAAAACAGGCCGAAGCCTACCGCTATCAACTGGCGCAAAAAATGAATGAACTACAAATGCGCTATATCAGTAATGTAAAACCAGGTCCTACCGACAAACCTTATACTATTAGTCACGAACACTGGAAAGAGTTCCCAGACTTCGACTATCGATTTGTCACTACTTCATCCGCACTTCGAAATGAATACCTAACTATAACAGCGCTGTTGATGTGGTCTGTAGTTTCATTCATGTTATTTGTCTACGTTTCAAAAAAAGTAAAAACGTTGTAGGTATGTATGTATTGATCGCAAAACAATTCATTCGTTCAAAAGTAGTGCAGCTATCTCTGCTCTTGCTATTGGCGTTAGGCATTATGAGTGTATTGATTGGAAAACAATTTTTACAAAAACAAGAACGCACATTGGCGAATGTAACACAGCATCAACAAGCGCACATCGCGCGCAACGTTGAACTGCATAGGGAGATAGGCTTATTGCTCTACTATCTTCGGTTTACATTAATTGACAAACCTGACAGGATTGCCGGCTTGTCGATTGGACAACGGGATGTGAACCCGAGCGTACAAAGTGTAACTATTCGCACGCTGGAGGCACAATTACATGACACGGATTTAAACAACCCTTCAAACTTACAATCAGGGAATTTAGATCTTGGATTTGTAATCATCTATCTGTTCCCGTTGGTCGTCATTGCGTTCTTGTTCAATTTACTCTCCGAAGAGAAAGAAGCAGGAACCTGGCGTTTGATTGCCGTTCAAAGCAATTCGACCCTTCGGTTTTTATGGATGAAACTATCCGTAAGGATATTGCTGACCTATTGCATGCTCGGAGGTATTTTACTCCTCGCATATCTTATTTTGTCGCTACCGGTCAACAGGCAACTGATAGCATTTATTTTGGTAGCCATATTGTACACGACATTTTGGTTTGCCTTTTGCTTTTGGGTTGTTTCTTTTCAACGGAATTCCAGTTTCAATGCACTCACCTTGCTTTCAGCATGGTTAATACTCGCTGTTCTATTGCCTGCCTCGGTAAACAATTATGTAGCTAATCTTTATCCAGTGCCCGAATCGCTCGCAGCGATGGTGAAGCAGCGTGAGAGGTATCATGAAAAGTGGGACATGGATAAGAAGATAACCATGGATAAGTTTTATACACATTACCCACAGTTTAAAAAATACGGAGTGCCACAAGAAACTTTTAACTGGACGTGGTACTATGCCATGCAACAAATGGGAGATGATGAATCGTTGAAAGAGCGTATGGCGATGCGGGCCAAAATCAAGCAGCGCGAAAACGCCAGCAGGTGGTTGGCCACTGTCATACCAACCATGCACACCCAATTGCTTTTCAATGACATTGCACGCACAAGTTTGAGCAGTCACCTTCAACTACTTGACCAAACTATAGAATTTCACGAACGGCTGAGGCTTTATTTCTACCCAAAAATCTTTGAAAACGCTCCCGTGAAAAGTGAAGACTGGAAGAAGTTCAAGCCCGAATACACACGAGCAGAAAACAATATAAACATTACGTTCGCCCTGCTGCCCTTATTCTTGCTAACCTTTGGATTAGCGAGTTGGGGTGTTTTCAATTTTAGAAAAACGAATGATGCATGACATCGAAAATAAATCAAAAAAAATAAAGCTATGCTAGAAGCAAAACAACTTAGCAAAACGTATCAAGGCAAAGAAGCACTGAAGCCAACCAGCTTTACTGTAAATAAAGGAGATATCTTTTGTTTGCTTGGCGCGAATGGCGCAGGCAAAACCACTACGATCAATCTCTTTCTCAATTTCATTCAACCATCCAGAGGTCAGGCATTGATTGGAGAAAAAGATGTGGTGAAAGAACCGATTGAGACTAAAAAACTACTGACCTACATTCCGGAGAATCTGATGCTCTATCCGAACTTGTCGGGATTAGAGAACCTCGAATATTTCAGCGGGCTTGCCAACAAAAAATATCCGAAAGAGGAATTTCTGAAATTCTTAGCGGAAGCCGGCTTGCAAGCCGATGCACACGACAAAAGAATCTCTACCTATTCCAAAGGCATGCGCCAGAAAGTTGGTATTGCATTGGCGCTGGCCAAAGATGCGCAAGTGCTGCTGTTGGACGAACCTACTTCAGGATTAGACCCGAAGGCAAGCAATGAGTTTTCGGAATTGCTGACCAAACTAAGCAAGAAAGGAGTGGCTACGCTGATGGCCACGCATGACCTTTTCCGTGCCAAAGAAACGGGCACACACATTGGCATGATGCGCGAAGGCAATTTAGTAGAACAACTTACCACGGATCAAATCAACCATACGGACTTAGAAAAACTGTATTTGAAACACATGAATTAAAAGGTAACTGACTATGATTTTTAAAATCGCACGCAAAGAGCTCACAGAAATCGTTCGGGAGGGACGCTTTCGGATTACGGCCATCACCCTTTTTGCTTTGTTGCTGGCCGCCTTGTTTGTGAGCAAAAGCTACTACACATCGGTCAATGCCCAGCACAGCGAAGCCAAAAAAAATGTACGCAGCGAGTGGATGGAACAGGGACAAAAAAACCCGCACTCAGCAGCGCACTACGGCACCTATGCATTCAAACCGAAGTATCCACTTTCATTGATTGACAATGGCGTAGATAAATACACGGGAGTAAGCATTTATCTGGAAGCACATAAACGCAACGAAGCACAATATGCGGCCGCACAAGATCAAACCGCCCTGTCGCGCTTTGGTGATCTCACACCTGATTTCGTGCTGATCTTCATCGTTCCACTTTTTATTATTCTGATCGGGTTCAATGCTTTTACCCGCGAACGCGAAAGTGGCACGCTACGATTATTGAAAAGTCAGGGCGTGAGCACGTGGAAATTAACAATGGGAAAATGGTTGGGTCTATTTCTTCCGGTTTTGTTCATCGCTATTCCGGTATATGTGTTGGCCGCTTTATTTTTAGCCAACATCAAAGATTACGGGCAGTTTAGTTTGTGGGCGCTCACCCTCCTGTTTGGTGTTTACCTGATCTATTATGCAGTGTTCATCAACATCACGCTGTTTGTTTCCTCTCTTTTTAAAAAATCAAACGTAGCGTTCGTGACATTGTTGGGAATTTGGATGGTATCGTGTTTAGCGATGCCCAAGATTTCAACCGCCATTGCGGATAAACTGTACCCGTATCCCACGCAAGTGGAATTTGAAGAACAGATTGCGGTTGACAAAAAGAAAGGATTGGATGGACACAATCCGTGGAATACCGAAGCGAAGAAACTGGAAGAAGAAACGTTAAAAAAATATGGAGTCGACAGTGTGCAGCAATTGCCCTTCAACTGGGATGGCTTTTTGATGCAGGAAGGCGAGAAGCATACCGCTGATATTTATTTCAAGCACTATCAATTGTTGAAAGACACATATGTGAATCAAACCAACGTTTATCGCAGCACGGCTGCGCTCTCACCATTTTTGCCTACCCGCTTTTTGTCGATGGCCATTTGCCGCACTGACTATACTTCGCATTGGGATTTCGCCAACGCAGCTGAAAACTATCGTATTGAATTGGTGGGAAAAATGAATGGCGATATGGCGGCCAATTCAAAATACGGAGATTGGGATTATCTGGCCGATGACAAACTGTGGTCTTCGGTGCCTGACTTTCAATATGAGCCAGCTTCATACACCACTGTGATCCGTCAGAACACGAGCAATCTCATCACCTTGTTAGCGTGGCTGTTGCTCTCATTTGCCGCATTGTACGGAGCGGTCACTAAAATGAAAACAATCTAGTTTCAAGAAACCTTCAAATCGTAAATCGAAAAATTATGTTAAACCATACAATCAAATACGAATGGCTCAACTTGCTACGCGACAGGTGGGTGATGATTCTGCTGATTTTGTTTTTGGGCATCACCGTGTTTGCGGTTCGCAATGGAAAGGAAAAAGTGGAGGATCGTATGGCCACCATTACCAAAGAAAAGGAAAAAATGGGGAAGCTGGATCGGAAGATGGCGGCAGATATAGACTCGCTTAACAAAAATCTAAAACCGGCACCCGAGGCATGGAAAGACCCACGTGCACTGGATAACATTGGGTGGAATGCCCCACGTGTTGTCGCTATGGATGCACAGCCACTGGCAGTTATTTCTACCGGCCAAAGCGACTTGTTTACACACTATGCAAAACCAAAAATTTATGGCGAGGCCTACACACTCGGCTTCTCTGAACTCTCAAACCCCGTTCAACTTTTGTTTGGCAGTTTTGATCTTGCCTTTGTTTGCATCTACTTGCTTCCGTTGCTGGTGTTGGGGTTTAGTTACAACGTGCTTTCGTCCGAGAAAGAATCGGGTGTGTTGCGCTTGACCTTGGCACAGCCAATATCCTTGTACCAATGGTTATTGGGAAAGCTATTACTTCGCTTTTTTATTCTCACCATTATTGTTGTTGTCTCTATTCTTATTTCGTTGACAATTTTTGACATTGACTGGTTGGGCAATAGGGGAGCAGCAACGAAATTAATTCTGCTCGTCACCGTGTATATCTTTTTTTGGTTCTTGATTTCGTTTTTAATAAACCTGTTGGGGAACTTATCCGGCAGCAATGCGGTGACATTAATAGCTGTGTGGGTTGTGTTTGTGCTTTTGATCCCGTCCATTATTTCGCAAACGGCAAACTCTTTTTATCCGGTGCCATCGCGCACCATTATGATTCATGAGTATCGGGAGGCAAAAGCATTGGCGGAGAAAAAGGCAGATGAAATACTGAAAACGTATTATCGGGAGCATCCGGAATATGCTCCGAAAGATACGACTCAGCAAAACCAGTATAGTTGGTGGCTGGGAAACTTTGCCGCCAGCGATGTCATCAACCAATCAGTACAACCTGTGTTGGATGATTATAATGAAGCGCTGAATAAACAACAAAGCTGGGTCAATCGACTGCGATTTTTGTCGCCCGCTATTTTGTTGCAAGACGGGTTGAATGATCTGGCCGGAACTTCACCAGCGCATTACACCGACTTTCGGAATCAAGTGATTGCATTTGCCGATACGTGGCGCCATTATTTTATTCCACGAATGTTTAACAATGAAAAGATGCAGGCAGAAGACTTTGGTGAGTTGCCTACGCACAGCTATTCTTCGGCTCAAGTGCCTTCGCACTACCCTGCAGATTTAATGGGCCTTCTTTTCTTTTTAACACTTACGGTTGCAGGAAGCATGTGGGTGTATCGAAGAAATAGTTTTGAAAATGTCCTTTCTGTTTAGAAGAAGAAAAACAACTTATGTTTTGTATAGAAGGCGAAAGAGAATCTGCAGGGCAGGCAATAACAGCTTTTTCTATCAAGCCGCTATTCATCGTAGTAAGTGTATGGCTTTCGAGTTCCGTTGCGTTTGCGCAAGCTACCTTTCGGCCACCGGAAACACCCCTTGAAATTCGGAGTCAGAAAGTTTCCGGTTCCATTACCATCGATGGCATGCTGGATGAACCTTCATGGCAAAATCTTAAACCCAAATTACGCAATAGGATTTTCTAATGCGTAGCAATAGCTATTTTAGTGTTATGGAGTTTGAAATTGGCTATACAGACAAGGAAATCACCC
>JADBYQ010000059.1 GCA_020402945.1 Cytophagales bacterium
ACAATCTATCCTTGCCCACCGTAGCCTTAGCGAAGGTGGGAAATGAAACAAACCTGAAAGCAAATCACCCCGATTGTAAACATCGGGACAATCTATCCTTGCCCACCGTAGCCTTAGCGAAGGTGGGAAATGAAACAAACCTGAAAGCAAATCACCCCGATTGTAAACATCGGGACAATCTATCTTTGCCCACCGTAGCCTTAGCGAAGGTGGGAAATGAAACAAACCTGAAAGCAAATCATCCCGATTGTAAACATCGGAACAATCTATCAAAGAACACAATATAATACGGTTTCAACCCGCCTTTTTCGTTGTTCAATAGCATTTTTTTGAAAGCCGGCAGTGGCCTTTATTCTTTTACCGCCACGTGTGATGAAGCACATAAAATGAAGTAAAAAATCAAAAAGAATTAATGCAATGAAAAACGTAGTATGCTTTCTGCTTTTCCTGATGCTGGAAACCGTGTACCCTCCGTTTGCGTGGGCGCAAGGCAGTATTACAATCAGTGGCTATGTGCGCGATCGCGCCTCGGGCGAAGCACTTATCGGTGCCACAGTGCAAGTAGCCGGAACCTCTGTAGGCGTTGCCACCAATGCGTATGGCTTTTACGCGCTGTCGCTAACACCTGGTCGCTATTCGCTTTCGATTATGTATGTGGGGTACAAGCCATTGTCGATTACCAAAGACGTTGCTGCCAACGAAACACTTCAGGTTGAGTTGGAAGAAAACTCAGAAGAACTTGATGAAATTGTCATTTCAGCTGAAGGCGGAAACTCGAATGTGGTGAGTACTCAAATGAGTATCGCCAAACTAGATCCAAAGTTGGTGAAGCAAATTCCAGCTGTGTTAGGCGAACCTGATTTGATCCGTGCCCTTCAGCTTTTGCCAGGTGTGACCGCAGTGGCCGATGGCGCTGCGGGTTTCAACGTGCGGGGCGGCAGCGCAGATCAAAATCTGATTTTGCTTGACGAAGCCACCGTGTACAATTCATCGCACTTACTTGGATTGTTTTCCGTTGCCAATCCAGATGCTATAAAAAGTGTGACGCTCTATAAAGGAGGCATCCCGGCTCGCTACGGTGGCCGACTAAGCAGTGTGATGGACATTCGCCAACGCGAAGGTAACTCAAAGGAGTTCAATGGTGAAGCTGGCATCGGTCTTATTTCGGCACGCCTGTTGGCGGAAGGCCCTATTGTAAAAGACAAAAGCTCGTTCATGGTGGCCGGGAGAAGATCGTATGGTGATTTGTTTTTGCCTTTGATTGATAACAAAAGCACGGCTTATTTCTATGATCTGAACGCCAAAGTAAACTACAATATCAACGAGCGCAATCAACTGTTTCTATCAGGTTATATTGGGCGCGACCAGTTTTCACTCGGTAGCATCTTTAACAGCACTTGGGGCAATACGGCTGCCACACTTCGTTGGAATCACCTCTTCTCTCAAAAACTGTTTGCCAATTTTTCCGCTGTTTATTCAAACTACGACTATTCGCTCGACCAGCTTACCACCGGAGCTCAATACAACTGGATCTCGCGCATCATCAGCCGTGACGCTAAAGCCGATTTTTCCTACAACCTCGGAACCAAAACTCATTTGGCGTTTGGTGGGGAGTGGAAGAACTACGAGTTCAGGCCGGGTGACATCACCCCGATTAAGGGTTCTCCTGTAAAACCGCGAACATTGGATAACAAGTATGCTATCGAAACAGGTGCCTATTTTTCCATTGAGCATGTCATGGGGCCCGTTACCATCAACGCGGGCATTCGACATTCTTCATTTGCACGCAAAGGCCCACAGACGTTACCCGTGTACGAAAATAATCAACCGGTGGTGTACAATGTCCAGATCGGCCGTTATGAAAATGGTGTAGTGGTAGGGTCAACGTCTCGTACTTCTTCACAGCGTATCAACACCTACAATAACTGGGAGCCGCGGCTTGCCTTAACGGCTATTACATCTTCATCGAGTTCCATCAAGGCCAGCTACAACCGTATGTATCAATACCTGCATTTAATTTCGAATACCACCGCGCCCCAACCCACCGACCTGTGGGTGCCCAGCGGTAATTTTATTGAACCGCAAATGGTAGACCAGTATGCCATTGGCTTTTTTAAGAACCTGAATGGCAACAAATATGAAGCCTCTATAGAAGGTTTCTATAAAGACATGAACAATCTGGTAGACTATGTGGATGGTGCTGATTTGATTACGAACAACACCATCGAAACGGAACTGCTTCGCGGCATTGGCCGTGGCTATGGATTAGAGTTTTTGATTAGAAAGAAAAACGGACCGCTGACGGGCTGGGTTAGCTACACACTATCAAAAGCAGAACGCAGGGTGAAGGGGATTACCGAATCTGATCCCGGTATCAACGGTGGACAGTGGTACAACGCCAATTTTGATAAGCCGCATAACCTTTCGGTGGTGGGTAGTTATCAAATCAATAAGCGTTGGAGTCTGTCGTCTAATTTTGTCATCACATCAGGCATTCCAGGCACTTTCCCCGTTGGGCGGTATGAGTATGCAGGGCTGGTGGTGCCTCAGTTTGGTTTTCGTAATCAGGAACGTCTGCCTACCTACCACCGCCTGGACGTCTCCGCCACTGTAAAAGGGAAGAAGAAGCGCTGGAAAAATGGCGGCCATGAATGGGTGTTTGGTGTTTACAACCTGTATAATCGTGCCAATGCTACTAGCATTTATTTTACAGAAGATGCCGAGAACCCCGGCAACGTCAAAGCATTCAAGAGTTACCTCTTCGGTATCCTGCCGAGCGTTACCTACAATTTCAAGTTCTAAATCAAAATCAGAAAAACATGAAAACGAAAACATCAGTTGTCCTGCTATTGTCGATAATATTGCTGACAGCCTGCGAAAAAGAAATCACTTTAACACTGCCCTCCCCCGAAAATCAACTAGTCGTGGAAGGCCGGTTAGAGCGCGTACAAGGCCAATCCACACAACGCCACACGATAATATTGAGCAAGGTAAACGACTACTTTGACAATGAGCAAACACCACGTGTAACGGACGCCATTGTTACAGTCCGAGAGCCATCAGGAGTCACGCACGCATTTGTTCACGGCACAGCCCAACCCGGCACATACGTCAATACAACGTTAGTGCCTGAGGATGAATTGACCTATACGCTCCGCATCGAGTGGAACAATGAATTGTATGAAGCGACCGAAACATTCACTAACGTGGCGGAGATTGAAAGAATTTATCAGCAATTTGAAGAAGAGAATCTATTTGAGGATGGTGGCATTAAGGTCGCGATTGACTTTACTGACCCCAGTGGAACCGGTGACAACTACTTATGGGAATTGTTTTTAGATGGAGAAAACGTACTGGTGCCAGACCCTGGAAACAGCGGGAACATTGTGGCCACCGATAAATTCTTCGATGGCGAAACCGTGGAGGGTTATTTTCCCAACGAGGAGAAGGTTTTTACCCCGGGGCAACAGGTTTTGGCGCGGCAGATTGGTATATCGCGCAACCAATACGATTACCTGTTTATTTTGTTGGAGCAAACCGGTCAAACCGGGCAGTTGATTGATGTGCCGGCAGCTCCTATCCGCGGAAACGTGCGCAACCTCACCAACCCGGGCAAACCAGCGTTGGGATACTTTGGGGTAAGTGAGATTTCCGAAAAATTGATTATCATTCAATAAAAATTGCTGGTATGCTTCGCGATCCTCGCTACTGGACGTTCCATAGTTTTATTGTGTTACTCATAGCCGGGCTGCTGGAATTAGAGGATCAGTTAGAACAAGGCCAGCAACCTTCCGTCAGCGAGTTTCTGGTGGATGTTGCCGTCTTCTCAGTTGTGATTTCTTTTATCAGTTGGCTTTCCTTACAGGTCGTGCGGCTGCTGAATGCCCTTATGCCCTGGGAGAGTTCGTTGTTCAAGCGGTTTGCAGTGGAGATGATGATCATCCTATCGATGGTGTCGGTACTTACGTTAGTGGCGTCCGGCATAAAAAATGTGTTTTTCTTTGACGATCCTGAATTTAACGACCCTGACTTTGGCTTCGAAATTCTGGCATTGATCATGCTCATCATTACCACCTTTCTTGCATTTGCTTACCATGAGTTTGTTTTCTTGAGCAGTGCCAAAGAATCGCTTGAACTAAAAAACGAAGTATTGCAAAAACAGCACTACCTCGCCAAGTACGAGGCGCTGAAGAACCAATTGAATCCGCATTTTCTTTTCAATTCGCTCAATGCTTTGTCGAGCCTCATTTATCGCGATACTGAAAAGGCTGATATGTTTATCAAAAAGTTTTCGGAAGTGTTTCGGTATGTTTTAGAAATAAACAAAGAGCGGCTGGTTCCGTTGAAACAGGAACTTCGCTTTTTGGAATCGTATCTGTTTCTTCAAAAAATCCGGTACGATCACCAGCTAGTCATTTACCAGCAGGTCGAGGCTGGAGCCTTTCAAAAACTTTTGCCTCCACTGTCGTTGCAACTGGCCATTGAAAATGCCATAAAACACAACATCATCAGCAATCATCAGCAACTTCATATCTGGATTGAGGGAACCGCCAATGAGCTGGTGATTCGAAATAACTACCAGCCCAACAATAGTCTTAACGAATCATTGGGCATTGGCCAAAATAATTTGTGTGAGAAGTATGTGTTGCTAGGCAAACGCGCGCCACAGTTTTTTCTAAAAGACAATTTTTATCAGGTACATTTACCCCTACTGGACACAGCCGCATGGAACGTGTACTCATAGTTGAAGACGAATCGCTGGCCGCTGAAAAGCTCAAGCTCTTGCTTGGTCGAATTGACTCGCGCTTTTGCGTGATGGATGTTCTTACGTCTGTACAGGAGGCGGTTCGTTGGTTTACTGCCAACGAGGCGGATCTGATTTTTCTTGACATCAATCTTTCGGATGGCATCAGCTTCGAAATATTTCAACAGGTACAAGTGGAAACGCCCATTATTTTCACCACGGCATTTGATCAATATGCCATCCGCGCTTTCAAACACAACGCCATTGACTATCTATTGAAGCCCACCACCGAGGAAGACCTGCGATTAAGTCTGGAGAAATATCGGAAGCGGCAGTTGCTGCCCGCTCATTTGCGGGTGAATTTGCAAAAAGTGTTTTCCGAATACCAGGCGACTCAAGCCTATCGCAATCGGGTGTTGATTAGCTACGGCAGCAAGAGCAAAAGCATAACCGTTAGCGATATTGCATATTTTATTGTTCAGCAAAAGGGTATATACTTAACTACGTTTACCAATTCCACTCACTTAGTCGAAACTACGCTCGATGAACTCGATCGTGAGCTTGATCCAAAGTTGTTCTTCCGGCTAAACAGGCAAGTCGTTGTAAACATTCACGCCATCAAAGAGGTATCGAAATATTCTCTTCGCAAATACAAAGTAGATCTTGTGCCTAAACCTGCAATGGAGGTATTCGTACCCGAAGAAAAAGTAACAACTTTTAAAAAGTGGTTGAACAAGTAGCCGATTTCTATTTTAGTTTTCTTCATTTTTCTCGTTCTACTCCCATGTCTTAAGCGCCTGGGGAAACACCCTTGGGTTCAGTTGTGTCAAAAGATTGCTGTTGTATATAGCACAATCGCCTGCACGGAAGCAGGCTTTGCCCAGTGTATCGATATAGCCTGTGTCGCCTGCGGAATACAAATTAGTATTCGAGCCCATTCTTGAGCATTCTGAAATTGCTTTTCTGTATGCAATCTATCAAAGAACACTCCCGCTAGGGCGGGATGAAACAAATCTACAAGCAAATCAAATAGACTATCAGGCAAGCACCAAACCGCTTAGCCCTTTTCCGCAATCATTTCGCTCACGATTTTTGCACTAAGTAATCCGAGAGGTATACCTCCACCCGGGTGAACGCTACCACCACAGAAATACATATTCTTGATGCGACTGCTTTCGTTGGCGTGGCGCAAAAAAGCTGCGAATTTATTATTGGAAGAATTGCCATAAAGAGATCCACCGGATGAACTGGTTCGCTGCTCAATCACATAGGGGTCTTGCGTGTCTTCTATTTCTATATATGATTCAATATCCGTTTTTAAAATCCGATTGATCTTGGCTACAATATGCTTTCTCATTTCCTGTACATATTGGATCGGCTGTGCGGAAGCGTTGTGGGGCACGTTAACCATCACGAACCAATTTTCGCAACCCGTAGGAGCATCTGTCGGTGTCACTTTTGAGGTGATGTTAATATATGTTGTTGGATTCTCGTACGGTCTTTTTTCGCCAAATACCGTCTTAAACTCCTTCTCCCCGTCATCTCCAAATAAAATATTATGAAGTCCCAATTCCTTAAACTCCTTTTTTATACCCCAATAAAAAATCAAGCCAGAGAGCGACTTTTCTTGATCAAGGATTTTTGCAGGGTAATACTTTGGGTCAAGTAATTTGGTGTACACGTGTTTAATATCCGCATCACTCACTACCATGTCGGCAGCTATTTCGCCAGCAGTAGTAACGACCCCCGTCACTTGATCATTCTGTGTCTTAATTTTCAGCACACGGGTATTCATGACGTACTCGGCCCCTAGCTTCAGGCTCAATGTATGTAAGTGTTTGGTAATGTCATGCATTCCCCCTTTTGGTGCAAAGGCTCCGATGTTGTGCTCCAGATGTGCGATAATATTAATCAACGCTGGTGCCTGAAAAGGATCGGATCCATTGTAGGTGGCAAAGCGATTGAAAAGCTGAATGGTCTTTTTGTTTTTGAATCGGGCAGCATTCGCCTCGTTCATTGTTTTGCCGAGCTTTAGTTTTCGAATATTCCAAAGTGCTTTGGCCGTTTTCAAGTTGAGAAAGTTAGACAGCTTATGCAGCGATTGTTGCATAAACAGATCGGAGGTCAATTCGTAGGCGGTAGCACTATACTTTAACTGCTCGTACACCGACTGTTTTGTTTCCCCTAGCTTTGACGCCACCTCGGTGGCAAACTTCTCTTTATCTACATAAGCAATTAAGTTCGTTCCGTCTTCATAAAAGTAGTTGCAAATCTTGTCTAGTGTTACGTATTCGAACTTGTCGTCTTGCCGGCTCACTTTTGTAAGATCTTCAATCAAGTGGGGCAATGTGAGTACCGATGGCCCCATATCAAATCGATAACGCCCTATATTTTTGGAAGTTAGTTTACCTCCAACATAGTCATTTGCCTCGACTACTGTAACGCGATGCCCCGCAGCACTAAGACGTACTGCAGCCGCTAACCCTGCTACTCCTGACCCAACAATAACAATTCGCTTTTGCGCCATACACAATTTAACTCAATGAATTTTAAAAACTAACAGCCGACTACATTCTGATGTTTTCGCCTACTTGCTTTTTCGTCTAAAAATAAAAAACCTTGCTAATACCACGTATCAACAAGGTTCAGCTCATTTTCGGATTACCTTCTATCCGGTGGCCCAAGTCTTTCCATTACCGGCTTCATTCAACGGAATACAGCCATTGTATTTTCCCGGCACTGCTTCGTATTGAAGTACTTGTGTTGCGCCAGGCTCAGAGCTAAAATAGCCCAACATCGTCAATTCTTTTGCCGACAAAATAAACGGCCTTTTTGCTTCTTTGTTTTCTTTCTTCTCTTGAATCGCTGCTTGCAATGCCGTAGTGGTTAACTTAATTTGATCTTCTGGCTTACAATAGATGAAGTTATCGCCAAATGACTTCTTGGCTTCCTCTTCGAAGGCTGTTAACCCCGCGATAAAAAATTCCTGATCTTCTTTCTTATAACACTGTGCAAGCATCCTATCAATGAAGTTGGGCACTCCAACTTCCTTGGCTCCGGGGGTATCCGTTTTCGGCAAAATGATTTCTGCTAATTCACTAACCAGTCGTGCCTGATCTTCAGAGAAAAAAACCGGCTTATAGGTTAGATCTGGTGTTGCCTTACAACCATTTAGAATACCTGCAATAGCAGAGGCTGAAACAGCTGCGCCCATCAGTAAAGCGGTTTTGCGCAGTGCTTCTCTCCGATCGATTAATTGATTCATGTCTTTAAAATTTAATCGTTATAAATTTCCTTTTTTCAATTCACTAACGGCATAGTCGGCTGCCCTGGCTGTAAATGCCATGTACGTAAGCGATGGGTTTACACAAGCTGCTGACGTCATAAAGGAGCCATCAGTAACAAATACATTTTTACAAGCGTGTACCTGATTCCACTTGTTAAGTACTGATGTTTTAGGGTCTTTGCCCATGCGCGCAGTACCCATTTCGTGAATGCCCAAGCCTAAACCGGTTTCGTTGTCGTATGTATGAATATTTTTTACGCCTGCCGCTTCTAACATTTCGGCTGCATCGGCCTTCATATCCACCCGCATTTTCTTTTCATTTTCTTTAAAGCCAGTATCGAAAAGTAGCGTAGGCAAGCCGTTGATATCTTTCTTATCCTTAGTGATGCTCACACTGTTTTCATGGTAAGGAAGTACTTCTCCAAAACCCATCATACCAATGGACCACTTTCCGGGTGTGGCCGACAATCGTTTTAGATCTGCGCCAATAGCCGCCTCAGCCACTAAGCTATCCCAACCCTGCCTGCTCCCTCCGCCTTGGTAGCCAAAACCACGAACATAATCGCGTTTGTCATTACCCCAGTTTCTGTACCGAGGAATATAAAATCCATTGGCTCGTCTGCCGAAATAATACTGGTCTTCGAAGCCTTCCACATCGCCACCGGCACCCACGCCTAAGTGGTGATCCATGATGTTATGACCTAATTCACCACTGTCATTACCAAAACCTGTTGGAAAACGATTAGAAATTGAATTCAGCATAATAAAAGTTGAGCCGAACGTAGAAGCACACAAGAAAATAATTTTGGCATAAAATTCCACCTGCTCGCCTGTCTCTCCATCAATTACTTTTACACCTGTCGCTTTGCTTTTGGTTTCATCGTAGATTATTTCGTACACGACCGAGTTTGGTCGAAGTGTCATTTTGCCGGTTTTCTCAGCGGCTGGAAGAGTACACGAGTTGCTGCTGAAATAACCACCATAAGGGCAACCTCTGCTGCATAGATTTCTAAATTGACATTGCCCTCTCCATGGAGTATGTGGTAGGGGCGCTGTAGCGTGCGCTGTTCTGCCAATGGTGAATGGCCTTCCAAATTTTTCGCGTACTGCTTTTTTCAATTCTAGTTCGGTACAGTTAAACTCCATCGGAGGAAGAAACTTTCCATCTGGCAGTTGCGCATACCCCTCATTCTGGCCACTTACACCAATGTATTGCTCCACATAGTCGTACCACGGCTCAATGTCTTTGTACCTCACGGGCCAATCTACGCCAAACCCATCTTTTGCGTTTGCTTCAAAATCCAAATCACTCCAACGATAGCTTTGTCGTCCCCACATGATCGAACGACCGCCTACATGGTAGCCGCGCATCCAGTCAAAGCGTGTTCCTTCTTTTTCTGTATATGGGTGGTCAAGATCATTGACAAACCAATGCTTGGTAGACTGCCGGATGGTGTAACCAGTTCTATTTTGTACGCCTTGTTTGCGCAAATCTTCTTGGGTGGGCAAATCTGCATTTTCGAATTCCCACGGATCTTTCGTAGCCGTTGGATAATCGGGGTGTTTCACATCGCGCCCGCGTTCCAACACCAATGTATTTAATCCTTTTTCCGCTAATTCTTTGGCAGCAAAGCCACCACTAATTCCCGTACCTACCACAATGGCATCATAGGTATTTTTCTTCTCTGCTTCTGTATTCAAATTCATGGGCTATATTTTTGTAAAGTGTGACGCGTACTAGTGAAGATAAATTCGTGCAAAAGGTAAAAACTTTTACCTAAACCCTGTCCCCGTTTAACACATTTTTTTGTTTACATTTAAAAATCCCGTTGGATCCCCAACCCAAAAAGGGCAAAATCATATTTGACCGGATCGATAGGATCTAATACCCGCAAACTATCGGTCAATTCTAGTGCCGTTTCCCAGTCAACCTGTTTTCTGGTGATCAATCTCAATTTACGAGCTACTCGTTCAACGTGTAAATCCAAGGGGCAAATGAGGTCCGCAGGGCTAAGCCTTTGCCACAACCCAAAATCAACCTTTCGATTATCTGAACGAACCATCCATCTCAAATACATATTCAGCCGTTTACATGCTGACTTTCGTTCAGGGGTAGAGACATGCTTCTTCGTGCGAGCGGGAAAATCGGGAAGGCTAAAAAATTGTTGATGAAACCGAATCAATCCACTCCCCTCTTCTTTCGTGTTTGGAAGAAACACCTCCTCCAGTGATTCATACTGACTATAAATATTCTGTAGCGCAGCGATGAAGTAAAGTGCGTCAGTGGTGTTGAATGTGCGATGTTTGAACTTCTCAAAACGCCTGAGGTCTTTGTGCTGGTGATGAAGCAAAAACTCGTGTGGAGAATTGTCCATCAACGCCAGCAATTCATTACTCTTCTTTACCACCGTGACTCGTTGCCCCCAGGCTAACACAGCTGCCAATAAACCGGCAATTTCAATATCTTGTTTTTTTGAGAATTGGTGGGGAATTGAGATGGGATCTAGCTCAATAAAATGGGGTCGGTTAAATTGATCTACCTTTTCATCTAAAAAGTCTTTGAGGCTAAGAATGTGCTGACGTTTCCTTGACGTCATTTGAAATCGATCTTCATGCTACTTCTTGATTCCTATTCATTTCTCTGAGAATCTAATCTCAACCCTACGATTGATGGCATGTGCGGCTTCATCTTTGCCCTGTGCCAAGGGCTTCGACTTTCCTTCACCTTTTGTAGTAATTCGATTGGTGTCTACGTTGGACTTGATTAAATAGGCAGCTACGTTTTCCACACGTTGCTTGGATAAACGCAGATTATATTCGTCAGAACCTCTTTCATCCGTGTGACCTGTCAATTCAATTTTCCATTTTGGCCTCGCCCGAATCACCTCCAACCACTTATCCAATTCAGAAAATGAATCAGTCACCAATTCAGCCCGATCAAATTCGAAAAAAATATTTTTCAATACGTATGTCTTGTTGATCTCTATCTCCGGATAACCAGAGATGACTGGTATTTCCTTTTCTGGAGGCACATCGAGTGGAATGACCCGCACATCATCAATAAAATAATAGGCAGCCTGGTTAAGCATTGCTTCTTTCGCTTTTGAAAACTTGATTTGGTAAGTGCGAGTCGTCTTGTTATCGGAAAAATTACCGATCGTTAAAAAACGCTCGCCCCCTTTCGCTTGCCACTCTATTCCGCATTTTGCCCATAAGCCCGTTGTTCGTGTATAGGGTGCCGGCAAAACCAATTGATAAGTTGGTTTAGAGTACACCACAAAATCGTCATTTCGCCTTTTAGCAGAATCACTCAAGAAAAAGCCTATGCGATCTATACTGAATTTAGAGTTGGAGGAGAGTTTATAATAAAACTCGATGTAGTAATTGCCACCCCTCTTCATCGGTGTTGTTAATTCAGTTTGCAAATACTCACGATAACCAGTGTTGGTAAAACAATAAATCCCCGAATAGCCTTTTCCACTGTAAGCTGTCGAGTACCCCGCCCAATTTGTGGGCACACCTGCATCTCCCCTGCTGCATGCATTGTAAAGATCGGGAGTTCCTCTGTTTGCAGACACCCAGCCAGGGGCAAGTTTTCCATCTTGTGCCAGGTTGTAAGAACCCGGGCACGTATAATATTCTTCGAAGCTCCCGTTGCGAACCATGTTTTGCGAAAAAAGAGACGAGGAAACCAGCAGTGACCCCAGGAACGTAAGGCGAAAACAAATTCGAATCACACAACCTCACTTAAAATAAGTCAGTTCAATCCTGAACTTGGCTTCTGTTGCCCCAAGTCGATCGTACGCGGACTTAGAAATCCGAATAACGATGTCGGGGCTTGCAGTTGATGGTAACACACCCGTAATGCGTACAAAAACTTCCTGATTAGTAGTTTCATTGCGAACTTTCAAAATAGTACCCGGCTTAATCGATCGGTGCAACGCAAGGTATTTCCGGTTAGCTTCAGTGCCCTCCATCAATTCGGCCATACCAGATTCTTTCACTTCATCGGTTCCAATTACATTTTCGGAGATTTTTATCCCTGCAGTTGAAGTGACTATTGGCCTTTGCGCGCTTTCGGTAATTGTTTGAGTACTATACTTTGGCTGAACGACCAATAAAATCTTCCCTACGGGCAATTCGTCCTGAAGATTATTCCACTCTTTTAATTGCTGCACCGTGATGCCGTACTGCCTGGCAATAGAATACGTAGTTTCCTTCGGAGCCACCGTATGAATGGAACTGGCTGATTTCATCTGGGTAGGCACCGGGGCTGTAACTACTTTTGATGTAGACGGAATAATTAGTTCTTGGCCCAATGCAAGGCTGTTCTCTGCTAGCCCATTTGCTTTTTTAAGATCCTCTACAGAAACATCATATTGACGAGAAATTGAAAACAATGTTTCTTTAGCAGCCACCACATGTCGTTTTCCCTCCTTCACTTCGGGCTTTATCTTAAGAGTATAGGGAACTTTAAGCAAGCGGCCGACAGAAATTCCCCCCTCCGAAGATGGATTACTCTCTAAAATCGCAGTCACGGGCACACCATATCTCCTGGAAATAGAATAGAGTGTCTCTTTTGCATCGACCTGATGAATAATAAATTGCTTTCCCTTGATCGTTTCTACACGCAACGAATCTGATGACGATGCCGACCAAGAGAGAAATACAAACAATAGTTTTACCATAGTACTGAAACAAACCGAAAAGTTACCAAATTATAGAGCGCTATTCAAATTCAAAATTCTCTTAGTCTCCGCTAATAAAACAGGAACCTTGCCAAGGTAAAAACGTTTATTGGGTGAAGTCTATTACTTTTGTGTCAAACAATCCATAAAAATGAAGAAGCTAGCGTTAGTTACATTGGTATTTCTTGTTTTACAAACACCCGTGTCGAAAGCGCAAACGGCAAAATCAAAAGTCATGGTGATGGAAATCAAAGACGAGATTGATCCGCGCATGCTTCGCTATGTTAAACTGGCCCTCGAAAACGCAGAAAAGATAAAGGCAGACTACGTAGTGATTGACATGGACACCTATGGAGGCGTGCTCACCGATGCCAAAGAAATCGTGGATTTAATCATGGACTTTAAGAAACCCATTTGGGTTTATGTAAACTCCGATGCAGCATCTGCAGGAGCTTTGATTTCGATTGCGTGCGATAGCATTTACATGTCGCCAGGCGCAACCATTGGTGCAGCCACAGTGGTAGAAGGAGCTGGAGGTCAGGCAGCGCCCGATAAGTACCAGGCTTATATGCGTGGTATCATGCGCTCGACTGCAGAAAAAAACGGAAGAGATCCGCGGATTGCCGAAGGCATGGTAGATGAGCGAATTGTAATTGATAGTATTAAGCAAGAAGGACGCGTCATTACGTTCACCACTAAAGAAGCGTTGAAATACGGATTCTGCGAAGCGCAAGTAGAAACGATTCAAGAAATCCTCAAACGAAATAAGGTAACGAACTACGAACTGGAGACTTTCCGGCTTGGCACGTCTGAAAAAATCATTGCGTTTGTGATCAATCCATTTATTAGTGGAATTCTGATTCTTATCATTCTTGGCGGAATTTATTTTGAGCTTCAAACACCGGGGATTGGGTTTCCACTTTTCGCATCTGTCACTGCCCTGATCCTCTATCTTGTGCCTTACTATCTGAATGGGTTGGCAGAGTATTGGGAAATTATCGCGCTGTTTGTCGGGATTCTGCTTCTGATGGCTGAGGTCTTTGTTATTCCGGGATTTGGTGTTGCGGGCATAGCAGGAATTATTTTGACAGTGATGTCCCTGGTGCTAATTATGTTGAATAACGACTTCTTCAATTTCGAATTTGTGCCGATGGGTGACATCATCCGAGCTACGTTTGCTGCGATTGGAGGAATTTCTGGCGGGATGTTACTGCTCTTTTTTGGCGGAGCCAGGCTGACAGAAACAAAAGCGTTTCAACGCATGGCACTCACCGATCAACAAGAGAGCTCACGGGGCTTTTCGGTAAATACCTCCACGATTGATATGCTTGGCAAAAAGGGAGTTTCCCATACGGTACTTCGTCCAAGTGGAAAAGTATTTATTGATGAGATCGTTTATGATGCCTTCACACGTGGAGAGTATGTAGAAAAAGGAGAGTCAATTGAAGTGGTTGGAATAGAAGGGGTAACATTGAGGGTTAAGAAATCAATTGGTTGATTTGTTGATTTGAAAATTTGAAGATGAAATTAACAATCAAATTTGACTGGCGATAGTTGACAAAACTCAATAGAAATTTCGCATTACTAAACAGTAAATGAAAATACTTGGAATTATTCCTGCACGCTATGCGTCTACGCGATTTCCGGGCAAGCCGCTTGCCGATTTAGGAGGAGTATCAATGATTGAGCGAGTATACAAACAAGCAAAAAGTGCATCATCACTTTCAAAGATTGTAGTTGCAACGGAACACACGGGTATTTATGATCATGTGACTGCTTTTGGCGGGAACGCGTGTATGACTTCTGCAAATCATCCGAGTGGTACCGACCGATGCTTCGAGGCATTAACGAAAGAAAAAGAATCTTTCGACTACGTGATAAATATTCAAGGCGATGAGCCATTCATTGAGCCCAGTCAAATTGATTTATTGGCAAGTTATCTTGATGGAAATACACAACTGGCTACATTGATCAAAAAGATTGACACTTATGAACAATTAAGTAGCAACAGTGAAGTCAAAGTGACTTTTAATACCCGAAACGAGGCGTTGTATTTTAGCCGAGCTGTCATTCCATTTGTTCAGAAGGTTGATCCGGGGAAATGGCTCGATCATTTCGAGTTCTATAAGCATGTCGGCATGTATGCCTATCGAACGGACATCTTAAAAGAAATTACCAAACTCGAAATGTCACCTCTGGAAAAAGTAGAATCATTGGAGCAACTTCGTTGGGTGGAGAATGGCTACACCATTAAAGTGGTCAAGACTACGGTTGAAACAATGTGTGTCGATACGCCAGAAGAATTGGAAATAGCGAAGGAGATACTGGGAGGCAGAGTTAGTTATTGATTTCAAATTAAAGACTGGAGACTATCAAAGAAGCAAGCCTACTCCAAATAACAACACAAATAAAAGGGTTGACAGTGCCATCTGTTTCAAAAATGGATCCAATTCAGAAGATGGCTTTGATGATACAGAGATGCCATTGAAAACAAACAGTGGAGTTGCCAGTAAATACAAAAATTGAAAGGGTGACTCATAACTTGTCCCCACATAAATAGACGCTGTAAATAGTCCACCTATCAAGAGTACCCAATGATATTTTGAAGCATTGGCTTTTCCGATTCGAACAGGTATTGAAAATTTACCAGCCGTTCTGTCTGATTCTATGTCTCGGATATTATTGATGTTCAATACAGCAATTGAAAAAAGTCCACAACTTAGAGCCGGAAAAATTTCCTTCCATGAAATGTCGTGAGTGAATAAATAGAGAGAACCCATGACCCCGACCAACCCGAAAAAGATCAGCACCGATATGTCACCCAACCCGATATATCCATAAGGACGTTTGCCAATCGTATAACCAATTGCAGCGAGAATACTCAACAAACCCAAGCCGAAAAACAAAAATATTCCACGCCAATTTGTGCCAAAGGACAACCACAACAGAAAAATGCCACTTGCCAAACTGAGTAGTGAAAAAATGACCACTGCCATTCGCATGTGCGTCAATGAAATGGCTCCTGATTGAACGGCTCGCTGTGGCCCTTTTCGACCTAAATGGTCTGCACCGTTGACCGAATCTCCATAGTCGTTGGCAAGATTTGAAAGTACTTGAAGAAAAATAGTGGTCAGACAACAAAACGAAAAAACCCATCCATCAAACTTGCCCGCATCTGCCGCTAAAAAGCCGCCCATGCCAATGCAGGAAAGAGATAACGGAAGTGTGCGCAGTCGAAAAGCATTTAACCAGGTAGAAACAGTCATAAGAATTTATCGATCGTAAATATACTACTTCGGCCATTGCTTAGTCGCCAACTACGATACAGAAACAATAGTTTGCTTTTGATTATAAAAGCTGAAGAACTCTCCAGCGCATTTGTGAAGCAACACCTGCCCGATAGGCGATTGCGTGGAAATCGCAACGTAAGACTCCCCTCCTATTTCCAGTTTGCCCGCGCTAATCGATACATAAAATTTGTTACTATCAGTCACTACAATGCTACCCAAAGTAACTCTATCAGTAGAGGTGCTTTGCCCAATCTGGTTAAGAACAGTTTGCATCTTTTTATTTTCTTCCACTTGCATTGCTGCTTTGTCTCTTTCATGTTGCGCCATTGCCCGGCCTGTTTCATATTTATCGCCCGCGCTACTTTTTTCTTCCTGATTGGCCGATTCTTGTGCAGCGTCCATCGCCTGTTGAGCCGTGGCCAATCTCTGCTCCACTATTTGCTTGCACTGCAACCAAAGTTGTTCTTTCAAGTGGCTCATCAAATTTGCGCGTTGATTACCTTTCTTTTTTTATAAACCAAGTATCACTTTCAATTTTGCATAGCCCGTCTTACTAACCGGAATCTGTTGGCCATTTCGAAGGATGGCCAAATGAGTTTCCTTTTGGTAGGGCTCAATCTTCGTGATCTGATTGATGTGCAGAATGTAGGAACGATGTACACGAACAAACTGAGCGGGGTCTAATGACTGCTCATAAAAGTTCATTGTCTTGTTCTTTAAAAAAGAACCTTCCTGTGTTGTGATTTTTACAAAATCGTCATCGGCCTCAATAAACTGAATGTCGTGAATAGGTATGATTTTTACTTTGCTTCCTGTTTTTACCACAATTCGATTTTGTTGAGCTGTCGTTGTAGACATCTCATTCAACACCCGCTCCATTGGATCTGGACTGGTGGGGGTTAATTTACTTTTCCATTTTAAAATGGCAGAATGAAATCGTTCTTCCGCAACGGGCTTCAATAAATAATCAACGGCATTTGCCTCAAAGGCCTTGATAGCAAATGAGTCATAGGCGGTAATAAATATCACAGATGGCTTTTGATCGACTAACTCTAACATCTCAAAGCCATTTATCTTGGGCATTTGAATATCCAGAAATAGTAAATCCGGTTGATGCTGCTGAATGGCCTTTACCCCTTCAAATCCATCGCCACATTCCTGCACTACCTCAATTTCAGGATAGGCTTTCAAATAGGCTTTGATGATCTCGCGGCTCAACGGCTCATCGTCAATGATTGTCGCTTTGCTCATATTTTTTCTGGCAGAGTAAGTTGCACGGTAAAATGATTTTCCTCAATAGTTGTAGTCAATAAATCATTTCTCGCATAAAGTAAATAAAGTCTCCTTTTGAGACCGTTTAGTCCAAAGCCACTTCCTTCTGCCGGTTGCATGTCTGCATCAAAAGGATTAGAGATGATTATCTGAAGCGAATCACCAATCCGTTGGGTCTGCATTCGAATAACAACACTGTCTGTGGTGCCGTATAACCCGAATTTAATGGCGTTTTCTACCAACGGCTGTATCAACAAAGGCGGAATCAACCAGAGTTTTATTTGTTCATCACAATCTATTTGCACATCCAATCGATGCCCAAAACGCACTTTCTCAATGGAGAGATACAATTGAAGATAGACCAACTCTTGGTAAAGGGTAATCCAATGCTCGTCTGCTCTCTTGAGAGTTGTCCGCAAAAAATCTGAAAGCTGCTGAACCATGTCACGCGCTCTTGAAGGGTTGACTAAAATCAGTGCGTTGATGGAATTTAAACTATTGAATAGAAAATGTGGCTGTAGCTGTAGCTGCAATTTTTGAAGTTCAGCATCGCGCATCATTACCTCGTTGGTTGTTTGCTGACTGACGGACTCTTGAAGTTCCTTCATCTGCTTGAAAAACAAATAGGCCATGCCATAGCCGAAAGTAATCAGAAATGTGATGGCAAGACGAATGGGAATGGCTTGAGAATTGAATTGGCTATACAAGTCATTGCCGGTAGCGAGTTTAACATAAATTTGTTGCGCTACCCATTGACATAAAAACGCTACCACAAAACTTAGTCCTACCACATATTGGTACTTGCTGGCTTTGGGTGTGTACCGATTCAATATCGTTTCCAAAAGCACCACGGAAAAACCTGCACAGACCACCGAGACAAGTGAGTCTATTGCAGCCGTTTTCAAATCGAAGCCAAACCAATTGACAAGCACCGCAATATTGGCTAAACCCCACATCGCACCAAAACCAAGCATCAGCAATCTGGCAACTACCTTAGAAGATCGACTCAATCGCATGGGTGACTCGTTTTTTTGTTGGGTCAGGTCTTATAACCGCTACTACAACGCCTGCTGCAATCTACTCGCTTTTGCTTTTATTTTCGCCAAATAATCGTTGACATTTTCCGGCTCTTCCGTAGAGGAGTAAAGTTCATCTCCGTCTTCCATAGAGGTGATGGAGCAAAGGTCTACTACATTAATAAACTTCCACTGAACGGATTCTTTTCGTTCGTTTAGAAAAGAACACTCGCCCAATTTGCCGAGTATGCTTGCTTTTTCTTTTGCCCATGCAAACTCATCGGCTCGAATTAATCTCATTTGCTCGTCAAACTGAGGTGAATGGTTTCCATTTCCGCTGATCACCTGATAGACAAACTTGGCCAAATACCATTTCATGTTCAGTTGCAATTTGTGGTGAATTATCAAGTCTGGACTTACGCTAACTAATCTGAATTCCTCTGACTAGCCTTTAATCTATTCACGATGCCATTTTTGTTTCGCGTAAGTCCAGTGATTTAGTAGCTTTTTATTTCTACACCCCCAAACATACAGACACCTGTTAGCACTAGTTTCTTCTCGAGCGAAAAGGAAGAAGGATCTTTGCGCTTGTCTTCTACCCCACCTAAAATGGCCGATATGTTTGTTTTCACTTCCCAGTTGGCAGGCACAATTAGCTTCACCCCTCCAAAGATAGAAACTACATCTACCACCACAGGTCCTTGAATATCCGCTTGAGACAAATCTAAGTCTGAGCCTCCAAAGATGGCAGTCATTTGCCCGCCTTTAAAATTCTTTGAAAAAATCTTTCGGTTACTTCCGCCAAATATAGAGGTGATATCGATGCCCTCATCACCGGAAGAAGAGCCGCTCACGAAATCACTTTTTTTTTCATCACCACCTATCCAACTCTTGCGCGCCTCACTGGCCGACTTAGAGAGTACTGATCGCGATAGAATAACCAATCCAACTGTGATGATGATAACAGGGAATACATACCTGCGAACTTCAAAATCAATTCCTGGTATATCTTCGATCAAAAAGAAAGAACCTACAATGATCAAAACGATCCAACCGATACCCTGAAAGTTTTTGCGCAACCCAACGGCTACCCCGATGGCAATCAAAAGCGTCTTCCACGAGATCAGCCAATACGGAACGAGGTCATAGTCTAGCCGATCAAGCAATAGCATTGCCCCTACCGCTACGACAATAATGCCCAGCCAGAAGCTGTTTCCAAATTTTGTGTTTTGCTTTTCCATAATTGTGTTATTGTTTGTCAAATGTAACGGGACAAACCGCTTAGAAAATAAGGGAAAAAGGCTAGCGACCGGAAAAAGTCGGTGAAACCAGAGGTTTATATCGGTGAAACCGGAAATGCCTTTTACAGACACCTGAGTGTTGGCAAATTGCCATCAATCTATTAACTTTGAGTGTGAACGTAATAAAACGACAAGCAATAGAACAGTTTTATCTCCGACATCCAGATGTAAAAACGTCTCTCAACACGTGGTTCGCAACCTGTAAAAAGGCCGAATGGAAATCGTACCACGAACTGCAACTCGATTATCCCGAGGCGTTTCCGGTCGGAGACAATAGGGTAGTCTTCGATATTAAAGGAAACAAATATCAGCTTGTCGCGAGAGTTTTATTTGTGTTTAAACAGGTTCAAATCAAGTGGGTAGGCACTCATGCCGAATATGACAAAATCGATGTAAAAAAAGTTAACTGCTAATTATGTGGACCATTATAAAAACAAAAAAAGAGTATGAACTTGCCACTAAGCGGCTCGAAGAATTGTCTACGAACCCTCCTGAAGAAAACTCACAAGAAGGTCGTGAATTGATGCTTCTTGGCTATTTGATCGATCAATATGAAGAACGAACATTTGAAGTTGAATACCCGCAACCTATTGATGCGATCAAAATAAGAATGGAAGATTTAGGACTAAAAATCACCGATCTCTTGAACATATTTGGCGACAGGGGAACTGCCTCGAAAGTGCTCAACAATCAACGTGGACTTTCGCTATCTATGATTCGCCAGTTGGCAGATCGATTGTCTCTACCGGTGAGTCTTCTCATTCAGCCAACGGGTTTGCACAAGAAGTCTGACAAAAAAAGAAAATCCGCCCACGTAATGGAGCCTCGGGAAATTTACAAGAAAAGAAAAAAGGCGTAACGCAAGTTTACTGCGTTATCTTCGATACAATCTCCTGGTCCAAAGGCTTTACTTTAGGTGGAAAGAATCCCACTACATTGCCACTTTTATCGATTACATACTTACAAAAATTCCAGGAGGGTGATTTGCCTGACTTCGCTTCCAGCCACTTGTAGAGAGGCGATTTATCTTTGCCCTTCACCGATATCTTTTCGAACATCTGAAATTTTACTCCGTAGTTACGCTGACAAAACGTAGCAATCTCTTCATTACCACCCGGCTCTTGCCATAAAAAATTGTTGGCCGGAAAACCCAACACAGCTACTTTATCGCCATATAGTTCATGAAGCTTTTCCAAGTCTTCGTACTGATAGGTGAATCCACATTTGGAAGCGGTGTTGACGATGAGTAAGTTTTTGCCTTTATACTGCGCAAAATCTATTTCCTTTCCATCTAGCGATTTTAGTTTAAAATCATAGATCGATCCGGAAACCTCTTTCTGGTTAAGGCCGGCCAATTTGTTGGAAAGAAATGAAGCAAGTCCCATAGCAGTAATAATTAAAAAGGTGATACCTATTATTTTTTTCATTTCAATTCACTCAAGATCGCGTCATCTCCGGGGTTGACACCCGATGCAAAAAATTTCACCGTGCCGTCAGGCTTCACTAAATACTTGCAAAAGTTCCAACTCGGCTCTTTGCCTGTTTTTTCTTTTAAGAATTGATAGAGCGGATGTTGGTCACTCCCCTTCACCGAAATTTTCTCGAACATCTGAAAAGTAACACCATAGTTCTTTTTGCAGAACGAAGCAATCTGTGCGTTGCTGCCCGGCTCTTGCCCTCCGAAATTATTAGCCGGAAACCCAAGAATAGTGATTTTGCTACCAAACTGCTGATGTAATTCCTGCAAATCAGCATATTGAGGAGTATATCCACATTCTGATGCGGTATTTACAATCAACAAGGTCTTTCCTTTGTACTGGACAAAATCCGTCACATTGCCGTCCAGGGATCTGATCTTAAAGTCATAAATAGAGCTAACTGCAGTGTTCATAAATAGTAGTAAGATAAATAGTGTTTTCATATAGCGGTTTATGCTAAATTAACACCAATCCTTTTAAAAAGTTGCTGTTCACCCTTATTTTCTGTAATCCAAGACAGGCTTCCTACTACCATGCTGATGCTCATATATAAATTTTTCGCCCACACCCTTAATCACCTGCTTTCATGTTGTTCATTATTTGCTGATGACTTACGTTTTGTAAAACTACTTCTTTAAAAAGAGCATCTCGGTAAAAATAGAAGTAAGGTACTGGAAACACACTTCCTAAATGCAAATGATAGTAAAGTATCTTTCTTTCTATTTCGCTAATCTGAGCAAAGTAGATTTTTAAATATTTATGTTGATTTGGGGGTCTTTTCTTTTGCGAACAAATAAATTCTGTAAAAGCATTAAAGTGCTTTAAATATGAATCAAAATCCTGCTCAACGAATACTCTCGCTTTAGTATGATAAGCAATTTTCATCGCATTCAGATCATTGGTTTCATCGACAGCTTGAACAATTTTAGAATATGCATTGATTAACGTAGCTGATCGACCTATGATATCTTTATTTATTCCTATATGTATCGAAAGCATGTTAAAGAAGGTATTCTCAAATCTCTGGTTCTTTAAGGTTTGATTTTGCTTTTGAAATTCCTTACGAGAAAGCTCGAGTTCTTTGTTTGATATTTCGATTTGATCACGAGTTTGCTTTAATTCTCGAATTTGATTTCTTAAACTCCTTCTGGCAATCTCCAAATCCCTACGTTGAAGATATATTGTTATAAGAAGTCCGATAACAGTAACGCCAGAAAAAAAAGAAGTTAGGACACCGAAGCTGTCGCCAAATTGACCGACCTTATCAGTCGAGTACTCAATATGTAAAAAGATTATTAGACAGATAACGAAACCAAATAGAGTGGAAAAAATCCTTAACAGCAGTTTTGGATTTAGCAACTTATCAATTAGATTGTTTTCGCTTGCCATCTGTAAATCAGAAAACATGGTTTAACTACCTCCTATAATCCAAAGCCGGCTTCCGATCACCCAACAAAGGCTCATAAACAAATTTTTCGCCCGCGCGCTTTTTAAATTCGAGCCAAGCCTCTTCCGTTATTTTTGGGTCTGTGAATGCATCGACCATCGATGCTGCTAAGGTCTTGGCTGCCACCAGCATTCCCTTGCTGCCAATACTTGTGCCACCCGCGGCCACGGCCTGCCAGCTATGGGCAGCTGTGCCCGGCACCCACGTTGCGGTGGAAAGGCCTGCCGTAGGCACTATCCAACTTACGTCACCCACATCTGTGCTGCCACCTGCCCCACCTTCTCTAACTTCAAATTTTTCAATCGTGGATGTAGCAGTAATAGGCGGTGGTGATGAGAATGTCTGTTGTATTTTGGTAGCAAATTCCTTTTCCGAATCAGAAAGAGTGTACCCACCCACTAACTGCAAATTAGTGTTGACCACTTTTGCCAACGTCTCATTGTAAAGAAGGTCGTAGGTGCCGCCTGTTAGCTCTACTTCGTACCGGGTGCCGGTGCCAATCGCTGCGCCCTGAGCCGCCTGCGTGACACGCTCCCATGTAGCTTTTACTTGTTCCCTGTTAGGGTGACGTACATAATAGTAAACTTCAGCAAACGCTGGGACTACATTAGGCGCTTCGCCACCTCGCGTAATTACGTAGTGAATTCTTGTTTTTTCGTTTACATGTTCGCGCAACATGTTTACCATGTTATTCATCGCTTCCACAGCATCTAGTGCCGAACGCCCACGCTCGGGCGAACCTGCTGCATGGCTGGCGACTCCATAGAAACGAAACTTGCCTGACTTGTTGGCAAGTGCGCTCCCAAAAGCGGCTGAGTTGGTTGCACCCGGATGCCAATGAAAAACTAAATCTACATTTTTAAAAAACCCATCACGCACCATATATACTTTGCCTGATCCTCCTTCTTCGGCAGGACAGCCATAAAATTTAATAGTTCCCGATTTTTTAGTCGCCACTAACCAATTTTTTACGGCTATGGCTGCAGCAGCAGATGCAGTACCAAACAAATGATGACCACATGCATGCCCTGCTTTTTGTCCTACGATCGGTTTTAGTTCTGGCACCGCCTCTTGCGAAACACCGGGCAATGCATCAAACTCACCTAACACGGCAATGACTGGTTTACCCGATCCGGCAGTAGCGATGAACGCGGTGGGCTCGCCAGCGATGCCTGCCTCAATAGAGAAACCAGCATCTTTTAAAGTCTGCTGAAGCAGCGCAGAACTTTTTTCTTCCTGATAACCCACTTCGGCAAATTCCCAAATCTTTTTTGCCGTGCCTGAGTAAAGCTCATTTTTTTCATCAATTGATTTTATGACGGCTTGCTTTGATGTTTGCGAGAAAGCAAAATTTGCAATTGCCAAAAGGAAGAAAGTCTGAATAAATTTCATTGCATACGGTTTAGGTTACATAAAGGTAAAGCATTCCGTAGTAAACGACCAACCACTTATCAAAACTTTCGAGTTGTTATCAGATATTTTCTTAGCTTTAGTTTTGCCAACTTAAACACTATGAAATGGCCATTAAATTGTCTACTCCCAACGGCATGATAATTCTGACCATTCCATGTGACCTTAAAAAACTAAACACTAACACATGAAAAAAGCATTGCTACTATTTTGCACAGCCGTTTTATCATTTTCAGTAATCGCTCAACGCGAAATCAAAAAAGCGCCAGAGTTGAAAGAGGGTGATGGTCCTTACGCGCAATTAATTATTCGTGGGGTAATGCTCATTGATGGAACGGGGGCGCCACCGGTTGGCCCCATCGATATTGTGGTGAAGCAAAATCGCATTGTAAACATTGTTAGTATTGGCTTACCTACACCGGGCATGAGCAGCGATAGTAACCGACCAAAGTTAGAAGCCGGAGGTAAAGAACTAAACTGTGAAGGTATGTATTTGATGCCCGGCTTTGTGGATATGCACGGCCACATTGGCGGCAACCAGGCACCCAATGCAGAATATGTTTTTAAATTATGGATGAGTCATGGTATTACTACCGTGCGAGACCCCGCCTGTGGCAATGGTTTGGATTGGGTGCTTGATCAAAAGAACAAAAGTGAAAAAAACCTGATCACCGCTCCGCGCATTAAGGCGTACACCGTTTTCGGGCAAGGGAGCAAGGAGCCCATCACCAACGCAGTGCAGGCGCGCGTATGGGTAAACGAAAATAAATTGAAAGGATCGGACGGTGTCAAGTTTTTTGGTGCTGCGCCAGAAGTAATGGATGCCGCCTTGCGCGAAAACAAACGCATTGGGCTTCGCTCTGCTTGCCACCATGCACAATTAGGGGTAGCCCGATGGAATGTTTTGAATTCTGCAAAAGCCGGATTGACCACCATGGAACATTGGTATGGTTTGCCAGAAGCCTTGCTGGCAAATTCTACTTTGCAAAATTATCCACTCTCCTATAATTACTCCAACGAACAACATCGGTTTGAAGAAGCCGGGCGCTTGTGGAAACAAGCAGCGGCACCTTTTACTCCTAAATGGAATGCGGTGATGGACTCATTGATTGCGTTGGGCTTTACGCTCGACCCAACATTCAACATCTACGAAGCCACCCGCGATTTACACAAAGCGAGAAGACAAGAGTGGCATGAAGTCTATACGTTGCCACAACTGTGGGCATTCTACCAACCCAACCGAGTAGCTCATGGCTCGTTTTGGTTTAGTTGGGGAACGGAACAAGAAGTGGCCTGGAAAGAAAATTATCGGCTATGGATGACGTTTGTCAATGAATACAAAAACAGAGGGGGGCGCGTAACGATCGGCACCGATTCTGGTTTTATTTTCCAACTCTACGGATTTTCTTTTGTGCGCGAGATGGAGCTGCTACGAGAGGCGGGCTTTCACCCCCTGGAAATCATTCGCTCTGGCACTTTGTACGGAGCGCAAGCCTTGGGCATGGATAAAGAAATTGGATCTGTAGAGATTGGAAAGTTGGCTGATTTTGCAATTACTGAAATTAACCCGCTCGAAAATTTACAGGCCCTGAATGGTATGGGAGCCGTGAAATTAACGGACGAGAATAAAGTAACTCGTGTTGGCGGGGTGAAGTACACTGTAAAAGACGGAATTGTGTACGATGCTAAAAAACTATTGGCTGATGTAAAGAAAATAGTGGATGACGAAAAAGCCAAGGCTGGGTTTGTGCTGAAGCAGCCGGGGATGAATTGATTTCGGATGTTTTACAAATGAAATAGTACCGTGGCTAAGTGCAAAACCACGATGAACAATAACGAATGAACTCTAACACAAAAAAAGGCAATTAGAGAAAAAGAAAGTCATTGGCAAGTAAATTTAATTCATTTTATAGTTACACACGCGGAAAGGAAGGCCACGAATTGATGAATGAACAAAATCTAAAACTCACAGAAACCCGATATTTTCTTTTAGTCTGTTCCACATTTGCAAATTACCTTTCGCATTAAGCACCTGCACACGGCCCATTCACCCAAATACCAAAAGACTAAACCCCCTTTGCCAGTTGACTCGCGCGTAACGAGTGCCACCACCAGAATATAGACCTACACAGCCATCTGATCTCCATATTGGATAGACATTATTCTTGAGTCGACCCTTATTTGAACGAAAACTCAAACTGCCGATTGGGTTGAGTAGAAGCTCGCAATCGGTTTGCTTCACGCTTTTTTAAAATATTCAGGTAGTATTGATGCTCATAGTTAACAAGCTGATTTTTACTATCGCCCACCACTTCATCATCTGTTTGCTTAAAAAGTGTATCCAATGGTGAGAACACTGTCTTATTATTTTTCATTACCACATGCAGATAAACCATCGTAGTTTCGACAAACGCGTGACCAAGTAACTCTTTAATCGAAACAATATCCAAACCTTGTTCTAGTAAATGAGTAGCATACGTGTGCCGTAGGGTATGCGGTGAGATTGTTTTTCGGATCGTTGTTTTTCGAAGAGCTTCCCGAACGGCCCTTCGAATGGCCGCGCGTGAACACTCTCGATTATCTTTTCCATTGAATAACCATTTTACCGGTTTGTCGCGCAGGAGGTAGTTCTTAACATCATTCATCAACAAGTGACCCATTGGTACGTATCGATCTTTCTTTCCCTTACTTTGCCGAACATGAATCATGTTCCGCTCAAAATCAATATCCTGAATTTGAAGTTTGCTTAGCTCCTGGCAGCGAAGGCCGCATCCATAGAGAACCGAAATCATGACGCGATGCTTCAACAAAATAGGGGCTTGCAATAACTCACGCATTTCTGCTTGACTCAATACCGTAGGCAGTATCTTTTTAACAATTAATTTCGGCAGCTTAATTGCCCGATCTGGCAATCCCTCCGCCCGAAATAAAAAGCGCATGCCAAAGACAGTCAGCTTAAAAAACGATTCTGCTGCCCCGCGCTTTTTCAAATGAAATAGATAATCTTCAATCTGCTCAACAGTGAGGTGGGTTGGCAGCGACTTAAAATGAAGCGCGAGGTGAGCAACACATCGTGTGTAATTGTGGAGTGTGCTCATGCTTTTACCGCTGATCAGGATTTTCTTTTCTAAACGAAAGTACACGTCTTGGAAGCCTTCAACCTCCAGACAGGCGAGTTGGACGATGGTATGCATAAATGATAAAGTGAACGTGGATGAATAAAAATTTGCGCAATACTGGAAGGTATTGAGCGTCTTTCAAAACAAACGGCTGAGATAAAATTGAAATGCAATTGCTATTGTTGGAAGTAATATTTTGGTGTTTGTAAATGACTTATCGCCTTTGTTGCGCGGTAAACGCGTGGACTCAGAAATAAAGCTCACAGCTTGGGATCACGTGATACGTTTGCAATTGCTTTGAACCCTGAGTAATCTGTATATTGAGTCGGAAAAGAAGTTGCGTTGTTTGCTTCCTATTACAAGACAGATGTTAAAAATCTAGAAAATTTTTGCAACAAAAGATTTGAACCAAAAATAAACGATTAGCATATGAACTTATCTAAACCCCGGCATCAGGAGGAACCACAACCTGTCGAAGTAAGTGGTCGCCAATTGCGATGTCCCGTATGTAGCAATACACTTTTCTGGACAAGGCAAGCCCAACTCAACACGGCAGTGGCTACTTTCTTCAATATGGATTGGGCCAACAAAAGTGCGAGTTGCTTTATTTGCTCAGATTGCACGCACATCTCTTGGTTTCTTGGTGGCCAATAGAAGATAGGTAGCTACATCATTATCATCGCTAACCGTATGAATATTATCCCCGTACTTGCTTGTAAGGACATGGCGAAATCAATCCGCTTCTATCTGGAGATACTCGACTTTGAACTAGTGGGCACATGGCCAGAAATGAGTTCGCCAGCTTTTAGCATCCTTCATCGTGGTGGAGCTGAATTACACTTGTCGACTTATCCTGATGACGGAGTATTGGGCTCAGTCGTTGCAATTGTCGTAAATGACATTGAAAACCTTTTTCGGCTGTATGTTTCCCGTGGTTTGGTGCCCATAAAAAACGATTCTCCGGTTCACCTGGGGCCAACCCAACAAACCTGGGGAACAACAGAGTTTTATGTGGATGACCCCGGTGGCAATACATTGCGGTTTATCCAACGATCTTAAAAATATTTTTTATCGTATTGTCCGAAAGGGTAAGAGACCCGCGTCATAGAAGAAACAAAACCAAAATAAACCCAATTTTTATGGAAAAATTTATGCTCATCTTTCATGGCGGCAGCGATGTGGCGCCAGAAATGAAATCACCTGAAGCGATGCAAAACCACATGCAGAAGTGGTTCGCCTGGATCGAAAAACTACAAAAAGAGGGACGCTATGAAAGTGGCGAAGCCCTGTTACCTCACGGAAAATTTGTGAGCGGTCCAAACAAACTGGTCACAGATGGTCCGTTTGCAGAAAGTAAGGAGTTGGTGGGCGGCTATTTTATTGTATTGGCCAAAGACCTGGACGATGCAGTGAAATTGACGCATGACTATCCTGATTTCATATTCAACGGTAAAGTGCAAGTGCGTCCGGTTCAAAAAATTGACATGTAGACAGTGGCGCAACCGCCAAAAAATGTGGAGCAACTAGTCGGCCATCTTTTTCGCATTGAGGCGGGAAAGATGGCCGCTGTGCTTACCCGACTACTGGGTACTGAACACTTCGACACAGCCGAAGACATCGTGCAAGACACGCTCCTGAAAGCGATGGAGTCGTGGCGCATGCGCGGCATCCCCGACAATCCATCTGCGTGGATGTACAAAGTAGCTCACAATAAAGCGATTGACTGGGTACGATCTCAACAACGAAAAGCAAAATCACGCTTGCCGAACGAATCTGACAAACTAGATCCGATTGTTGCCGAACAATCGATATTTGCTGAACAAGAGATTGAAGACAGCGTTTTGCGAATGATGTTTGCTTGCTGTCACCCTTCAATACCTGTAGAATCGCAGGTAGCGCTCACGTTAAAAACACTGGGTGGTTTAAGTGTTGCAGAGATCGGACACGCCTTCCTAACCACCGAGGAAACAATTGCCAAACGTATCTATCGCGCCAAAGAAAAAATCAAAGAGCAAAAAATAAAACTAGATCCACCCAGTGTTTTTGAACTGCCACAAAGGCTCAATAGCTTGCTTCACGTTCTCTACCTTTTGTTTAATGAGGGTTATTACACAAGTAGTGGAGACGCACTTATACGCGAAGACTTGTGCGCAGAAGCGATGCGCCTCAACTATTTGTTGGTCAATCATTCGGCCACGAATCTGCCAAAGGTAAATGCATTGATGGCGCTAATGTGTCTTCAATCGTCTCGATTTGAAGCACGAACGAGCGTGTCGGGGGAAATCATCCTACTCGAACATCAAGATCGAAACAAATGGAATCAGATGTTGATTCAAAAAGGCCTTTGGTTTCTAGAGAAGGCATCAACCAGCCCCACACTAAACGAATACCTGGTTGAAGCATCGATTGCATCTGTTCATGCGATTGCCAAACGCTTTGAAGATACGTCCTGGGACAAGTTGATTGTGCTCTATGATGTGCTTCTTGAAATCAAGCCAAGTCCTATTGTTAGCCTCAATAGAGCCATTGCAATCGGTTATGCTCTTTCACCCGAGCAAGGAATTAAGGAACTTCAAAAAATAGTGAAGCTGGAAGCCAATAGCCACTACTATGTTGCGCTCGGAAATTTTTACTTGAAGTTATACAACTACGATGCTGCGTTAACTAGTTTTCAAAACGCACTCGCAAAGACTTTTCATACCCCAGAACGCGAAATGCTTGAACAAAAAATTATTGCGTGCCAAGGCAGCTTACCAAATGGAACCGATTTCCCAACCGCGCTGTAGTTTTACAAATCCTACTGTTTGAAGTGTCATTTTTCCAGACTCGAGGAAGAATTGGTCAGCTATTGTATAAGCTCCACCATTTACAAAAATTTCGATCACAGACTGATCTACAAAGAATCTTACTGTAATCTCTGATGGCTTCGAAGCAATCAACACCGACTCAACGGACGAAAAATCTTTTTGAAAGGAATGATTTTTACTTTTGGTGCGATCGAAGGTGAACTGGCCATTGGCATACCCAAGAACAATTTTATCTTCTGCACCTTGCGACATAAAAAGTTGGCTGCTATCCATCATTTGAATTTCCATCTCAAAACTTCCGGAGCCCGGTTGATTTAAAATTTCTATTTCTTTCTGTCTAAGGGAAGTCACCTCTTGGATGGGGTTTGACACCAACTGGATTTTGTCCTCTACCTTTACCAAGCGGAGTTCTCTTGGCAATGACATGGCACCTCGCCACGGTTGAGTAGGGACTTGATTAGCATATGTCCAATTGTTTAACCAACCTATCATGATCGTCCGCTGGTCAGGCATATCGTTAAAAGTGATTCCTGCATAGAAATCTTTTCCGTAGTCCAAAAATTGATGCTCGCTGTTGGCATTCTTTCGAAAAGTGTTCCCGTCAAATTCACCCACAAAATATTGCATGCCCACAAACTTGCTACCCTGTGGATGTGCGCCCGATAAGGACAGAACCCATTTCATCTCATTGGTACCATCCACCTTCACTTGATACAAATCCGGGCATTCCCAAACACGGGTCGTATCGCCCGCACCAGTAAACTCCCCGGTCAGTTGCCATTTTAGTAAATTCGATGATTCATAAAACTGAACTTTGAAAAGATCGGGCACGACTAATGCCATGACCCACTTTTTTGCAGGATCATGCCAAAAAACTTTGGGGTCGCGAAAATCTTTTCGCTGGATATCCAGTATTGGATTGTTGGCATATCGTTTCCACGTTCTGCCTTTGTCCGTACTATACGCGAGACTCTGGTGCTGCGTAATCCCTTGACCGTTTTTATGAACGTTGGATGTGTAAATAGCAATCATCGCATCGGCTCCAAACCCAGCTGAATTGGCATGATCTACTACCACAGTTCCTGAAAAAATCATGGTGCTATCTTGAGTGGCTGGATTGGCATACTCTTCAATCGCAATGGGTAGATGTTTCCAATGCAACAAGTCGGTACTGACTGCGTGCCCCCAACTCATGTGCCCCCACGTGGTTCCGAAAGGATTGTATTGATAGAACAGATGATACTCGCCTTGTAAATAAACTAACCCATTCGGATCATTGATCCAATTTTTAGCGGGTGAGAAATGATAGCGGGGACGATAAAGTTCGCTATAGGTTTTAGCCTCTTTTTCTTTGGAAGGAATGCAACTTACTGCCAAACAAAAAAGTAAAAACACCAAAAGGTAGTTACGCATCTTTTAACAATTTTAAGGAAGCTGAGTTAGTGCAATACCGCAGGCCGCTCGGCTCGGGTCCATCGGCAAACACATGCCCCAAGTGTGCATCGCACACATTGCAAAGCACCTCTACCCGCACCATACCATAGGTTACATCTTTGTGATAAGCAACTACGTTCTCTTCCACTGGTTGGGTGAAACTGGGCCATCCGGTGCCAGACTCAAATTTTAATCGAGAATCGAACAAAGGTGTTCCGCAACAAATACAGGCATAAAGCCCCGGCTCATGAGCTTCGCAGTATTCTCCGGTAAAGGCTCGCTCCGTTCCTTTAAGCCGTGCCACTTGATATTGTTCAGCGGTCAGCTGCTTTCTCCACTCTTGCTCCGACTTCTCGACCCGGCTTGGCGGAACGGGATTGCCCTTAGTTGAAAATCGAATCACGTCACTCCACTTTAACATATTATTTTATTAACGTTTCATTTGATGGTCAACCGAGCACTATTACCTTACCGTTGCCTTACGTACAATCTTCGAGAACAAAGCTGGGAAAAATCGTTTTGCATAAACAGCAAAAACTTCTTTTGCGCCACCAATGTAAACTTCTTCTTTCCGTTTTTCAATCGCGACCACCATCTGCTTAGCTAAGTCCTCGGGTGAAAGCCCATGGTCGGTAGTTTTATCCATTTGGTTTAATTTACTCCCATCTCCCACTACAGCGTTGAGTGTAATGTTGGTGCGTATCCAGCCCGGACAAATCAACGTGACGAAAATATTCTCTTTCCAAACCTCCGCGCGCAACGAATCAAAAAATCCATGCAGCGCATGTTTCGCAGCTGCATAGCCCGAACGATAGGGTGTGCCAATAATTCCCATAACACTGCTCGTCACCACAAAGTGCCCCGATTTTCTTTCTAAGAAATGCGGTAAAAGAAATTTTGTCAATGCAACCGTTCCAAAATAATCAATCTCCATTAATACCCGATCGACTTCAAGGCTGGTTTCCTTCGCCAGACTTCGTTGTGAAATACCCCCATTGTTAATCAATATGTCCACATGACCAAACATCTGGATAGCCGCCTCAGTACTGAGTTGCAACGTACCAGATTGAGCGAGATCTAACGGCAACACTCGAACATTGGGCTGGACAGATGCGATGCAATTGCCTTTTACTCGCTCCAATTCTTCCTTTCTTCTGGCCGACAGAATAAGCTTTGCTCCTTTTTTTGCAAGTTCGTAAGTAAGTGCTTCACCAATGCCGGACGAAGCTCCAGTGATCCAAATTACTTTGTTTGTAAGTTGAGCCATCCTTAATGTCAGTTTGCGGAGATACTTTTCTTATCTTCTGCGTAAACCCAAATGGAATAAACACCAAGGGCTGTTCCAAAAGGGAAAGAAAATAATTGAAAACAGCCAAGTACAAGCAACAGGGTAAGTGCCCAACTCTTATTATTGAGCAAAGCGATACCTCCAACAATAGCTGGAATCGCAAATAAAATAATGATGCCGGTAGAAATAATACTAACAAGCGGCATGATTATCTCAAGTATTCGCGGCACATCCGTTTCGGATTGATCAAAGATAAATGGCAATAGCGCAGTTAAAAAGACAGACAAAAACAACATCGCCATAGATAAAAATACACCACTCACAATGTGGAGTATCGCCAAAATTCGTTTATGAGTTTCCATGATTTTAAGGGAGTTAATTTTTCTTTTGATATTGTACAAAATCAAACGCAAAAAGATGCCGGTTATCAGCATCATGATGTACGCGAGATACTTCCTGCCATTTAGATTTATCTACTGCAGGAAAATAAGTATCCCCCTCCAGTGTTGCAGCAATTTCGGTTAAATAGAGTCGATCGGCAAGCGGCATAGCAAGATGATAAATCTCTGCTCCACCGATGACAAACAATTCCTTCTCTCCGGCTTCATTTGCAATAGTCATCGCTTTCTCCAATGAATCGGTCACAATACATTGAGGCGCCTGGAAGTTGATGTTTCTGCTAACTACAATATTTTTACGGTTTGGCAACGGCCTGAATTTTTCCGGGATTGACTCGTAGTTTTTGCGCCCCATCACCACATGATGTTGCTTGGTCGTATTCATAAAATACTTCATATCGTCAGGCAAATGCCAGGGCAAGTCGTTATTCTTGCCAATAACGCGATTTTGAGTAAGTGCTGCGATGAGGGAGACGATCATTAGGTCAATGGTCAATAAATAAACGTTACATTTTATTTCCTCTAAAAAAATCTGCTATAGTCATTCTCTTTTTCCCCTCAGGCTGCCATTCATGAATGGAGATCAGTCCATCATTTGTTCTCACACAAAGATATGTTTTGTTATCGGTACCAACTGCACCGATGGGCAATGCACCATTTGTATGGTTCAAGGCTTCCTCCGTCACGCGAAACAACTTATACGTCTTTCCTTGAAAGACTGTCCAGGCTCCGGGATAGGGACTTAACCCTCGAACAAAATTATGTATCTCGTTGCTTGGCTTATCCCAATTCACTTCACAAGTTTCTTTGAAAATCTTAGGTGCATGGCGTATCTCCACTCCTAGCGGTTGTGGCAAAGATGGATATTCGCCAGCTTCAATAGCGCGCACTGTTTTTAACACCAAGGCTGCACCCTTTTTCATCAGGCGTTGATAGAGTGTTCCCACATTGTCATCATCAAGAATGGGTTCTGTCTCTTGAAAAATAATTCGACCGGTGTCAATATCATGCTGAAGAAAAAAAGTGGTCACACCAGTCTGTTTCTCTCCATTGATAATTGCCCAATTGATAGGCGCAGCTCCGCGATATTGCGGAAGTAAAGATCCATGCAAATTGAATGTGCCATAGCTAGGCATTGCCCAAACCACTTCTGGCAGCATCCGAAAGGCCACCACCACTTGAAGATTGGCGTTATAGCTTCTTAACTCTTCGATGAAATCTGGTGATTTTAGATTAGTGGGCTGCAAAACCGGAATGCCCAGTTTCTCTGCGCATTGCTTCACGGGTGAGGCTACCAGCTTCTGCCCACGTCCCTGCGGCTTATCGGGGGCAGTAATCACGGCCACTACATTGAATTTGTTTTCCGCCAGTATCTCTAGGCTGGGTACAGCAAACTCAGGCGTACCCATAAAAATGATGCGAAGTGCTTTCAACTCAATCTAATTTTTGACTACGCGAAGGAACGGATACCGCAGAAGATTTCAAAGATGAGGGGTCAATCTTTGAATATCTCAATTACCATGCACTGATTTTTTATTGTGACTAAACGCATGTGAACGAATTATGTTAGAAAACAAACAAATGAAAACAGTTCGTCTTTCGGCAGAAGTGAGCACAAGCTCAATGGCCGACATCGCTTTCCTTCTACTGACCTTTTTTTTAGTTACTACTGTAATTGATGAGCAACGAGGAATTCCTATGCTATTGCCACAATGGGTACCTGAGAAGCCTGTGCCACAGCACACAAGAAACATCTTTAACATCCAAATCAACTCATCCAACCAATATTTGATTGAAGGAGAACCAAAGGAAAATCTAGTTGGCATACGAGAACGAATCAAGAAATTCATTTTAAATAATAATGCCAGCCCCAAACTTTCAGAAAGCCCCACAAAGGCAATCGTATCTTTAAAGGCAGATCGCGGCACAACCTATGAAAGTTTCATAGCGGCCCTGGATGAAGTCCACGCAGCTTATCTTGAGATTTACGCCTCTCGCGCTAATATGAGCGTAAAAGAATTTAGAAATCTCGACCTAAAGTTTCCACAAAGGAAAGCATTGCACGACAAGGCGAAGGAAGGAATACCTATGAATGTATCAATTGCAGAACCATCGAAGGTCGAAAACTGACAAACAAAAAAAGGCTGCCTCGTAGGAGACAGCCTTTTTTGAGTGGACAACAGACAGAACTAATTCTGCTTTCCACCCATAAGCACCAGGTCACTCACGTTGATTTCAGTGATGTAGCGCTTTTCGCCTTTATCGGTTTCGTAGTTGCGATGTACCAGCTTGCCTTCCACACATACCTCTGATCCCTTTTTCAAATACTTACCCGCCACGTCTGCCAGTTGCCCCCAGATCACAATGTTGTGCCACTGTGTGTCTTCCACCTTTTCTCCTTTTGCATTCTTGTACGAATCGGTCGTGGCCATGGTGAAGCTGGCCTTCTTTGACTTGTCGAAGTCTTTCACCTCCACATCCTTGCCTAACCGACCGATCAACTGCACACTGTTTCTTAAGCTTTTCATAATTGTAAAATTTAAATGGTTAAAAATTGTTTTTTGTTTTTGTCCCCGACTGAGTTGTTCAGCGATTGACGATGCAAAGGTGTGGGGAGGCCAAAAAAATAGTCGTTTGTTATCCAATTACTTTCGTTTATATTCGTTTATAAACGTTTATAAACGGATATAGAAACAGCCAAAAACCGATTATTTATGCCCAAAACGCAAGAAAAAGCCTGCTTAGAGTGTGGCGAAAAAATAAAAGGCCGTGCAGACAAAAAATTCTGTTCGGACCAGTGCAGGGTAGCTTTTAACAACAAATTGAATCGCGATGAGTCGAATTATATGACCAATGTGGTGAACCTGTTGAGGAAAAATCGGAGGATCTTAATGGAACTGAACACAACGGGAAAAACGCGTGTGAGCAAAGAGTCATTGGCCAAGAAAGGATTTGATTTTAACTATCATACCAGCCAATACAAAACCAAGGAAAACGCGATTTACTATTATTGTTTTGAACAAGGCTACTTGCCCGTGGAAAACAATTGGTACCTGTTGGTCGTGAAAAAAGAAACCATGTGATTATTTTGTTACGATTTTTAAATGGCGATAGCAACAACGAACAAACAACTACATTTATCCTATGTGGAATCTACAAGGTAAAAAGGCATTAGTGACAGGCGGCACCAAAGGCATAGGCCTGGCCATTGTAAAAGAGTTTTTATCACTGGGTGCCGAAGTACTGGTGGTCGCGCGCGATACAAAGAATATTCAAGGCAAAGTAAAACACTCGGCCAATCTATTCACGATGGAGGGAGATGTCACCCATCCAGCATTTCGCATCGCGTTACTACAAAAGGTGAAAGAGAACTGGGGCAAATTAGATCTGTTGGTCAACAATGTCGGCACGAACGTGCGCAAAAAATTTGTTGACTATACGGAAGAAGAATATAAGCAGCTCTTCGAGACAAACCTTTTCAGCCTTACTGAAATCACGCGCCTGAGCTATCCTTTTCTTAAAGCCGCAGGCAATGCGAGTGTGGTTAATTTAGCTTCAGTCGCAGGTTCTTTTGATGTTCAAACCGGGCCGCCCTATGGTATGACCAAGGCTGCCATCATTCAGTTCTCAAAACATCTGGCTGCGGAGTGGGCCAAAGACGGAATTCGGGTAAACACCGTTTCGCCCTGGTATATTCAAACACCCCTCACTGAATCGGTATTGTCTCAACCCGATCGACTTGAAAAGATTCTTGCGCGAACACCCCTGAACCGTGTAGGTCAGCCCGAAGAAGTGGCTAGCTTGGTGGCCTACTTATCTATGGATATGGCAAGTTATATTACCGGACAGAATATTATGGTAGATGGCGGCATGAGTGTAAAAGGATTGTAAAATTTTTTATTGTAGAATAAAATAGCTCGAAAGATGAAAAAACTACTGGTATTCTTGCTCGCAATGGCCGCCATTGGCGCTCACGCTCAGACCATCAAAAATCTTGCACCCGGCAAACCAGAAGAAGCCGGCTTCTCTGCCGATCGTTTGGCTCGAATTGATCAATTGATCAATGATTATACGTCAAAAAAGTGGATTCCTGGAGCGGTGGTGCTCATTGCACGAAATGGCAAGATCGTCCAATATAAAGCCTACGGTTATAGCGATTTCGAAAAACAAACACCGTTGAAAAAAGACGACATATTTCGAATGGCATCGCAGACAAAAGCAATTACCAGTCTGGCGGTGATGATGCTTTTTGAAGAAGGAAAATTTTCGCTGGACGATCCCATCTCTCGTTACATTCCCGAGTTTAAAAACCCAAAATTGCTGGGCACGGTGAATTGGTCGGATACCACTTACTCCACTAGTCCAGCTAAAAATGAAATTACAATCAGGCATCTTCTCAGCCACACATCCGGTATCGACTATGCCGACATTGGCAGTCAGGAATTCAAAGCCATCTACGCAAAGTCAAAAGTACCCAGCGGCATTGGCACCAACAATATTGTTCTGGCAGACAAAATAAAAATACTGGGAACTCTCCCACTCAAACATAACCCGGGTGAACAATTCACCTATGGACTGAATACCGATGTGCTTGGCTATTTGGTAGAAGTGGTCTCAGGTCAGTCACTTGATCAATTTTTCAAAACCAGAATATTTCAACCCCTTGGGATGAATGACACCTACTTTTACCTGCCTGAACAAAAATACAGTCGATTGGTAGGTCTTCATCAGACAAGTGGCGGTACTCCGAAAAAAATGTTGCCACCGACCGGTAAAGGAATCAACCCTGACTATCCCGCGACCAAAGGAACATACTTCTCAGGTGGTGCAGGATTGAGCGGCCCTGTTGAGGACTATGCGAAACTCCTTCAACTGTTTTTAAACAAAGGCGAATACAACGGTGTTCGACTGCTTAGTCGCAAGACCGTAGAACTAATGCTCACCAATCAATGCCAACCACCTATTACCAACCAGTTTGGTTTGGGTTTTGGATTGGAGACGGAAAAAAATGATTATCAATCTGTTTTTAGTATTGGTTCATTTTCATGGGGTGGTGCATTCAATACACAATACTGGGCCGATCCAAAAGAAAAATTGATCGGGCTAATTTACACAAACATGTATGCATCACCGAACTATCAGGTCGGTGATAAATTTAAAGTGCTTACCTACCAGGCGATCGCAGATTGATTATAATGCACTGCACTAACTACGAACATCCGCCTACTCTTGAACAGAAATCTTTTTGTGATAGCCGTTGGCGAGTTTGTTGAATGGCAGCGTCACACACAGAAACCCTTCTTCTACCGTAGCAGAGATATTGGCAACATCAATAAAATAAGGAATGGCTTTGTGATAGATCACTTTTGGTATTTCGATGTTTGTTCCGTTTGATAAGAATTCCTGCTTATAATAGATACTCAGGAAATTATTTATCACTTCCACCTGAAGTGTCGACTCTGCCACACCTGGCACCTTACACTTTATCTCTCGATGGTCTTCGTGTTGTTCTAAATCAACAATAGGCTGGCTTACTCCACCACCTATCGTATTGGTTATATCAATAGAATGTAATAACTCGGTCGGAATCAGTCTACTCTTTTTCATTTTCACTATTTTGTCTTGCTCTACCAACAATCAACATACCATCGAAAGTTCCAAGACAAAAGGACAGCAACTATGAAAACACTACACTAGACTGAGCCTATTCGTCCTAAATTTAATAAATACAAATACTCTTACATGAAATTTTGGCAGCCAGGTTGCAACAAGCGTGTTTTTTAAAGAAGCCAGTTTGCAACAACCCAACTTTTATTAAAAATAAATTTGCCGCGAAAAAATATACGCTACATTTGAATGTGAGTGATTTAGAGACAACCGGGTTACAAGAAAAAAGCTATTTTAAAATCGCCTTTGGGCTTGCCGTTTTTACCATTCTTTACAATCTCACTGAAGGATTGATTGCCACTTGGTTTGGCTATCAAGACGAAACGTTAGCACTTTTTGGTTTTGGGGTCGATAGTTTTATTGAAATGATCTCCGGTCTTGGCATTGCCGTAATGGTCACCAGAATACAAAAAAATGCAGCTAGTCAACGAAGCGAGTTTGAGAAAAAAGCATTGAGAATTACCGGTGCTTCTTTCTACTTATTGGTAGCAGGCCTCATTGTTTCATCGGCTCTGACGCTTTACGTGAAAAAGATACCTATAACCACTTTCTGGGGAGTTGTCATTTCTATTGTTTCAATTTTAGTAATGCTATTCTTACTTCGTAGCAAACTTCGACTCGGCAAGCTTTTACACTCCGATGCAATTCTGGCGGACGCAAGCTGCACCAAGGTTTGTATTTACATGTCTTGTGTTTTACTGATATCAAGTGGGATCTATGAACTGACAGGATTTGCCTATGCCGATGCAATAGGTACGCTGGGCCTGGCCTGGTTTTCTTTTCAAGAAGGTAAAGAGTGCTTTGAAAAAGCTACTTCCGAAAAATATTGTAGCTGCGAACACTAAATGTCCGACTTCTTCAACTTCAAATAACTGAAGTAGTTGAAGAGAACAGTCCAACCAAGCGCAATAGCCACGGCTGTAATGCTCACATAATCTTGTATCTCTTGAAATGCATACCGTGCAAAAGGTAGCGGTACCAAATTAGTGATAGACTCCAATGGGAAAAACTGCTTCAACCATCCGATGCTTGGATTCAGGCCTTCTCGGAACAGATTGACTTTGATAATCGCTTCAATCATGTGTGATAGCATCAATAATACAATCGTAAGTCCTGAGCGCTGTACAAAAATTCCGAGCATCAATGCGTAAGACAAAAAAGCAAAGATTTCAATGAAGTAGGCAAGTAAAAACTCAGTGCCTACCAGCATGTCTGACCAAATCAATTCAGGCGTATAAATCAAGCCGGTAACCATCACGATCAACAACAGCATGCCCACACTCATCACACTTAGCAAAAGGTTGGTCAACACTTTTGATAACACGAACTCGAAACGACTCATGCCGTCAATAATATTTTGCCGAAGCGTACGATATTGGTATTCGTTTGTGACAGAAATTACAACCATTATCGACAACACCAGTTTGAATAATCCGCTGAACCAAATCAGGTTTTGCCAGATATCTGGAAAGTGATACAATGGGATGCGGTTTACATTCAGAGAAGAGCCAAAGTCTTCAAACTTGCTGGCGATCCATTTCAAGATCTCCATCCCGCTGGCGGTTGAAAACCCTAGGGTTATGAAATACAATCCGCAAATGATCCAGAACGTGCGGTAGCTAGTCATTTTCTTAAGGTCGATTTTCAGTAAGTGAAGCATGGTAAAATTTTAGATGTACGAATTAAGATTTACGAACTAATGTGCCTCGGCCAGTATTTCTAAAAACTGCCTCTCCAACGTTTTCTTCTTAGTGACCAAGTGAGAAGAAATAATCCCCTTTTCAAACAAAAACTTATTCAAATCCTGGCTATGAAAACCGTCTTTCATCATTACTTGAAAAATGCCATTCTCTTTTTTTATAGTTGCACTGCCAACAAATTGCTGTAACAATACAGAGAGATCATCCTGGTAGGCCTGCCCGTTCGCTAGGTGAGCCATTACCTCTACCGTCTCTTCGCCCTTGCCCACTTCATCTACAGGCCCGCTGTGCATGAGCTTGCCTCTACGCAATACGGCAAAGTGAGTACATACTTTTTGAACTTCATCTAGTAAGTGGCTTGCCAAAATAATGGTTTTGCCATCGGCTGCAATTCTCTTCACGATTTCCCGTATCTCTGCAATCCCCATGGGGTCGAGGCCGTTTGTTGGCTCATCTAAAATTAAAATAATCGGATCGCTCACCAAAGCCGAAGCAATTGCCAATCGTTGCTTCATCCCCAGTGAATACGTTCTGTATTTATCATCCTTTCGTGCACTTAATTCAACAATATCCAGTACTTTGGCAATGTTGGCAGGATTAGCACCCTTGATCATCGCATTTAACTCGAGGTTCTTTTGTCCGCTCAGGTAGGGATAAAAAATAGGATGCTCCAACACAGCTCCAATTTTTTTGCGTGTTAGGTGGGTGGAAGGCTCTCCAAACCAGGAGAAACTACCGGACGTAGGATTCGTTACGCCCATCAACATACCCAGTGTGGTTGTTTTACCACTTCCATTGGGGCCGAGCATGCCAAACACTTGACCTCTTTTCACTTCCAGGTCAAGTTGGTTGACCGCGCAAAGCTTCCCAAAATTCTTGGTTAGCTTTTGAATAGATAAGACAGTTTCCAAAGGTTAGTTGTTTTTAGTTTCTTCTTTTTCTTCATCTTCTTTACGCCCCTTCTGCTTCTTATCTTTATCGCCACTAGCAAAGTCTTTAATTTTCTTTCCAATATCAGTGCTTCCATCAATTGTATTGAATAAGGCGCTCACTTTATTGATGGCTACTTTGCCGAGCACATCCAATACATAGAGGCTTGCAGAATCACTCGCTAAAATGACCGTGCCCTTCACGTTGCCATTTACTTCTCTCACAAATACATCAAAATTCCTTCCTTCCAATCTTCCCGACATCACTTCTTCATAAGACTCCCTCCGGTAGCTCTTTTTCAACGCTGCATAACCTGCATCCTGAAATTTTTCTTTGGTTTTATTAATCATCACAAAACGCATCTTCTCAATATCCTTGATTAACTCATCAAAATCTTTGTCATCTTTTTGGTTAAGCATTTTCAAGGTGTTCTTATAAAAATACAAGGACATGCCCTCGTATTTTTTGTCGAGCTCCACAGTTGTCTTTGTTTGGGCCACTAGCTCGAACGAAACAAACAGAAGTAAAAAAAGAGTTTTCATTTTTATTCTTGGATCAATTTTGAAAGGCAATCTAAACAAATCAACAAATCAGCTGGTAACCGTAACGTGCTTTTGGAAAAGAAGATGCAATTTGGACAAAAAAAATCACCCCTACTATTTACCTAATGCAACAGCAGGGGTGATCTTTTGAAAAGGATATTTAGTCCTTCTTTTTGTCTTTCACTTTATCCTTCATTTTGTCCAAATTTTGAAGGCCATCAATATTAACGGATTTACCAATTTTGCCCATCTCTTTCAAATCAATCTCCCCGAAAAGTGACATCACCAAAAACTCCTCATTGCCTCCCAACACCATCACCAATTCACTGATTTTTCCGCCCGATTCTTTGGTAAAGAACTTCATGTCTTTGTCTTTATCGCGCACTGTCATCAATTCCTCAAATTGTCCTGCAGGCACCATTGACAAAGCTTCTTTGTAAAGCTCGCGAGAATTGCGCGCATCATCTTTTTTCAGAATCTTCAATCCTTTGATCTTGCTGATGGCACTAATCATCGCTTTTTCATCTTCGGTGTTCCCGTCAATATTCGCCATCATACTGAACATCTTTCCGCTGATGCTCACTTTGCTAAAGCTTTCGTCTCCATCATATTTATTGAAGAACTTCGCAATTACATCGTTCTGTGCTTGCGCAGCCACCGACAACAACACCATCATCACCACTCCCAACATTTCCTTTTTCATAACATTTTTTATTTTAGGTTTTTACTTTTTAAATGTTCACTTTTTTTTGATCTACCTGTTTCCCCTGAATCTTTTGTTCTGCTTCATTAAATAACTCAATCTTCCCCGCTTCCTTGTGTGCCTTATTAAAACTATTCGAAATCATCATCAGTGCCTTCTTTGTTTCTTCTAATGCCATTCGCGGGTCACTAAAGGTATCCTCCGTTTCAGCCGGGTATGCCTTTCGCACTTCTTCCCGGATAAAGAATCCAGCAGCGGCCACCACTGCAATCCCAGCTGCAATGCGAGCGTAGTTAAAATACATTTTGATCGATTTTCCAGCTGGTCTATTATCCCTTATTTTCCTTTTTACAGCTTCGTCAAAACCGCTTGCCTCGATTTTTGTTCTGCGTTGCAGTTCAAAATACCTGAAAAGTTCTGCCGTCTCATTCATTTCTGCCGGCACGGAGCCGCGAAAAAAGGAATGCAATTTTTGTTCTTCCTCCAGCGAGGTCTCACAATTCCAATACTTCTCCAGCAGTTCTTTTACTTCATTAGAGTCCATACGCATTCAATTTTAATAGCCGCTCCCGCACAAAGTTTCTCGCCCTAAACAAATTCACTTTCACCTGGCTCATGTCCAGTTCCAGAATTTCACAAATCTCGTTGTAACTGTACCCTTCTATATCACGAAGGTGCATCACCTGCCGCTGCTTTTCGGGCAGTGCTTCAATCAATTCGTTTACCCGTTGCATGCTTTCATGTATTTCTGTTTTTTCGTAAGGTGTTAAACTTTCCTGACGAACTTCAAAGCCTTCTTGCATCGAATCGGTCGTTCTGCGTTCTTTTGAGCGAAGGCGATCGAGCGATAGATTTTTGGTGATGCGCATACACCAAGCCTCCATGTTGTCAATCGCGCCTATCTGTTCGCGTCCGTTCCACACCTTCATCATCACCTCCTGCACCACATCCTTGGCCTCCTCTCTGCTGCCCAAAAGCCTGAAAGCAAATCGAAAAAGCTTGTTTTTCGTAGGCAGCACCCGGGTTTCAAAGACTTCGATATTCATCGTTTCAAGAGCTAGACGGCAAGGGTTTACAGATGTTACACAAGAATTTCAATTATTTTTGGGCGGCTTGCGGGCTATTCGCTACAATCCACGCGAGGCGCGTGGGATTTTCGCTTCTATCCCTGCCGCAGTTGTAAGTTAATAAAGTTACGAGCAGTCGCTGTTAAATACTATCTTTAGATACATGAATTAACGATGGACGAAACTGAAAAAATCATCATCTTCACTTCCTTCGACAATGTAATTGCCGCTAACATTGCGAAGACTAAATTAGACGCCTATGGCATCCCCTGCTTTCTAACGGAAGAAAATTTTACCGGTCTCTATCCACTACGCAACGATATCTTTCCTGGAGTACGACTCCATATTTTTGAAAGAGATTTTATTCAGACAAAAGAAGTTCTTGAAGACGTGGAATAGATCGCTCCGCTTTTTCAATACTGTAAATTACACCTTGTGTTTGTTGGCTCGCCCTTCGCTTATAGAATAATTGCAGAAAATAATAAACTGATACTAGTAAGTGATACCTAACAGCCCGCGTTTGCTCTGGAGAATCATCAGCAGAATTACAACTAATGCAATGCCGTTAAAAATGAACATCCTTTTATGCTTGGAAATGGAATCGGTCATCTTCTTTGACGTTATACGCGCCATCGTAATGAACGCAACGGCAACGAGCATTCCCGTGTTGTGCTCTACCAGCCAATAACGAGCTAAAGGTTCTTTCATCGAGGCTCCACTAAAAATCACAACGGGGCTTACAAAAAAAAGAATAATGCCCAATAGCAACTGCGTGTGTGTGAGCATGAATAGGCCTAGTCCTAGCTGGTCGTCCAACTTAACATAACCTGTCTTATTCAACCACCCAGTCAACGACCGAACGATTATCCATACAAGGCTGATTAATATAAAATAACGAAGAATCGAATGGGTGACTAGCAGTAACGAATGCATATGCGATAGTTTAGTTTTCAAATGGAAAATTAGCTTAAGAAAAGCATATTTCCGCTAGCTACCATTAATTGTTTGTTTGAACCAGTTGTAGCTATCTTGCCATATCAATTCATGATATTATGAAATCCAAAACCATTTGGCTCCTATTCGTGTTGGCGTTTCCAAGTGGGAAGGCACTGGCACAACCCGACACAGTGACCGTTGGTGCCTACGTCCTTAGCGTACACGATATTAACTTTCACGAAAAGGAATACACCGCCCGATTTTGGCTTTGGTTTTTGTATGGAAATCCAAAATATGATTTTCTCACCCAACTGGACATGCCAACAGCGAAAAGCTACGAACAATCTACCCCTATTGAGGATAGCTTAAACGGACAGAAATGGGTCATGATGAAGATGAAAGCCACAATGAAAGAAAAGTGGAACGTACAGGATTTTCCTTTTGATCAGCAGCATTTGAGCATGCAAATTGAAAACTCTCAATACGATCGCGGTAGTATGATTTTCAAAGCGGACAAAAAAGGTAGCCGTTTCAGTCCCACCGAAGCAATTGATGGGTGGAACATCCGTGATTTCAAAGTTTCTGTTGGAACCAATCACTACGAAACGGGCTTCGGAGATTCGCGTCCGGGTCGTAACCCACAGACTTTTTCTGCCTTTACAATTGAAATGAATTTGCAGCGCGATGCTGTTGGTCTTTTTATGAAAATATTTCTGGGGATGTACATCGCATTTCTAATTGCCATGATCAGTTTTGCACCTAAGCCGTGGGAACACGAGCCTCGCTTTGGCTTGCCAGTGGGTGGTCTGTTTGCAGCTGTTGGTAACAAGTACATCATCGATTCATTGCTGCCGGAATCTTCTACTTTTACGCTAGTAGACACGTTGCATACACTAACCTTCTTTGCCATCTTTAGTATTCTCCTGGTCTCCGCTATTTGCTTGCGTCTGTATGACGCTGGCAAAAAAGATCAATGCTTACGCGTAAATAAGATTGGATCGCGAGGGATTCTTATCGTCTATGCACTGGCAAACGTGATTTTTGTAGGATCGGCTGCGTTCAATTAATCAAATCAAAAAAAATGAAAAAAATTCTGGCAGAGCTATTGACTATTGGCGATGAGATATTGTATGGTCAAATCGTGGATACGAACTCTCAGTGGATGAGTGTGGAATTGGACAAAGTCGGCATAAAGGTTATCCGCAAGACTACTGTTGGTGATCAGGAAGAGGAAATCCTCACCGCTTTCGCGGAAGCCGAAAAACGCGCTGATATTATTTTAATTACCGGAGGGCTTGGCCCCACCAGCGATGATTTGACAAAACCATTGTTGGCAAGATATTTTAACTGTAAACTAGAAATTCACGAAGAAGCATTGCAAGAAATTACTGCCTTTTTCAAAAGCCGTGGTAGAGAAATGATAGAACCCAATCGACAACAAGCTGCGCTTCCTGTCTGTTGTACAAAGATAACAAACCCCATCGGCACCGCACCGGGCATGTGGTTCGAAAAAGATGGTAAGGTCTTTATGTCGATGCCCGGAGTGCCGCACGAGATGAAAAAGATGATGACCGAACGAGTCATTCCGAAATTGAAAGAAAAATTTCACACACCCAACATTTATCATAAGGTCATTCGCACCATAGGAATCGGAGAGTCTTTTCTGGCCGAAAAAATTGCACCGTGGGAAAATAGCTTGCCCCAACATATTAAACTCGCGTACCTTCCGAGTTTAGGAGAGGTAAAGCTTCGCTTAACAGGGTTTAGCAATTCTTCTTCACACCTAGAAAGCGAAATCGAGGTGCTAGTAGAAAAGTTGAAGGTCATTGCTGGCGACTATATTTATGGATACGGGGACGAATCGATTGAGGTGGCGATTGGCAAAATGTTGCGCCAGCGCAAGCTCACTCTTTCAATGGCGGAAAGCTGTACGGGTGGGTACCTCTCGCATTTGATCACCAGTGTACCGGGCTGTTCCGATTATTTTCTGGGTAGCATGGTTCCCTATGCCTACGAAATAAAAATGCGCCAGCTGGGTGTAAAACCTGAAGTGCTGGAAAAATATGGAGCAGTCAGCGAACCGACCATTATTGAAATGGCCAACATTGTCCGTGCCAAATTCAATACTGATATTGGAGTTGCGACCAGTGGGATTGCTGGTCCGGGTGGCGCAACACCAGAAAAACCTGTAGGGATGGTGTGGATTGCTTACTCAGATAAGCATCACACAGTGACTAAAAAACTTCAAATCTCCAACGATAGAGCGATCAATATTCGGATGGCTAGTATGGCTGTCATAAATTTGATAAGAACAAGTTTGCCTAAATAAATTGTAACCCTAAAGCAACCTAGACTACTGGAATTCCAGATCACAAAACAAAATAGTATCGATGCTCTAAATCCCATCACAGAATTTGTCAAAACCCCAAATACCCAGAACAACTTGACATTATCCTGCCCCTAACAAAGTGAAGTAAATTTGAGTTTTTCCTAGTCAAAAACTAATTACCTTTACCCCACTCAAACGATTGAAATCATGGCACAAGTAGAGTTGATTATGCCTAAAATGGGCGAAAGTATAATGGAGGCTACCATTTTAAAATGGTTGAAAAAGCCCGGTGATAAAATTGAACAAGACGAGAGTGTACTTGAAGTGGCTACTGACAAAGTAGATACTGAAGTACCGTCTACTCATGCGGGTGTCCTAAAAGAAATCTTGGCCAAAGAGGGTGAGGTTGTTAAAGTTGGTAAAGCAATAGCTATCATTACATCGGATGTAGCGGCTGGAGTCGAAACTGAAAATGTTGTAGTTGAAAGAAAAATTACAGAGGCACAAAAAGAAGTTTCTACGTCCACTAATGGCACTGCGAGCCATGCTGCGGCTGTTGTAGCACCTACCGATTTCAAGAATGCGAGTCGATTCTATTCGCCACTGGTAAAAAACATAGCCAAAGAAGAGCAGGTTGCGCTGAAAGAACTGGAGTCGATTTCCGGAACTGGGGCCGAAGGCCGAGTGACAAAAAAAGACATGCTGGAATTTATTCAACAAAGAAAGCTTGGTCAGACAATTGCATCTACTCCGCGCACTACTTCTGCCCCACTAGTCCCCGCATCCATTAGCAGTGGCGATGAGATCATTCAAATGGACCGCATGCGCAAAATGATTGCCGAGCGCATGGTGGACAGTAAACGAATATCTCCACATGTTACTTCTTTCGTGGAGGCGGATGTAACCAACATTGTATTTTGGAGAAATAAATGGAAGAATGACTTTCAAAAGAGAGAGGGAGATGCACTTACTTTCACACCTATCTTTATTGAAGCCGTGATGATGGCCATCAAAGACTATCCAATGATCAATATACAGGTAGACGGAGATCGGATCATAAAAAAGAAGGATATCAACATCGGAATGGCCGTAGCGTTGCCAAGTGGAAACCTGATAGTGCCAGTGATAAAAAATGCAGACCAGTACAATATCACAGGGTTGGCAAAAGTGGTGAATGACTTAGCGAAAAGAGCACGTGAAAATAAGTTAAAGCCTGATGAATTGGCAGGGGGTACATTCACGGTTTCAAATGTTGGAAGCTTTGGCAATGTGATGGGCACTCCGATCATCATGCAGCCACAAGTCGCGATTCTGGCGTTGGGAGCGGTTCAAAAGAAACCGGCCGTTATGGAAACTCCCTACGGAGATGCGATTGTAGTGCGACACAAAATGTTCCTATCCCACTCGTACGACCATCGCGTGGTGGATGGCTCTTTGGGCGGAAGTTTTGTAAGAAGAGTGGCAGACTACCTTGAGAAGTTTGATGCGAACCGAAGAATTTAGAAAGAAATTAGAAGTCAGAAGTTAAAATTTCTGATCACTGGAAAAATCTTAAATCTTATCTCAAAAATCATAAATTCTAAGAATGAAATTCGGAACCAAAGCTATACACGCAGGAGTTGAGCCAGACCCGTCCACTGGCGCGATTATGACACCAATCTTTCAAACCTCTACATATGTACAGGAGTCACCGAGTAAGCACAAGGGATACGCCTACGCACGAGGTGCAAATCCTACTCGAAACCAACTACAAAAAAATATCGCTGCTTTAGAGAACGGAAAATTCGGATTGTGCTTCTCTTCTGGAATGGGTGCCACCGATGCCGTGCTTCGTTTACTGAACCCAGATGACGAGGTAATTACAAGCAATGACTTATACGGTGGATCTTATCGTCTTTTTACTAAAGTGTATGAGCGGGCGGGCATTAAATTCCACTTCATCGATTTGACGAATCCTGAGAATATATTACCGATTATCAACAAAAGGACGAAGCTATTGTGGTTAGAGACTCCTTCTAATCCACTGATGCGGATTATCGATATAGAAGCCTGCGTGGCTATTGCCAAAAAACACGCTATACAAATTGCCGTTGATAATACGTTTGCTTCACCTTATTTACAAAATCCGCTAGATCTTGGAGCTGACGTGGTGATGCACTCGGTTACGAAATATTTAGGCGGACATAGTGACGTGATTATGGGCGCGCTTGTCGTCAACGATGAACAGCTTTACAAAGAATTGGCTTTTATTGCCAACTCGTGCGGAGCAGTTCCCGGACCACAGGACTCTTTCCTGGTCTTACGTGGAATCAAGACATTGCATCTTCGTATGGAGCGTCATTGCTTCAACGGAAAAAAGATAGCTGAATTTCTGCGTAGTCATCCTAAAATCGGAAAAGTATATTGGCCTGGATTCGGGGATCATCCAAACCATATCGTTGCAAAAAAACAAATGAAGGATTTTGGCGGAATGCTGTCATTTACCTTGAAAGATGATCGACTGGAAAAAGCCATTTCTTTTATGGAGAATGTTGAGCTGTTTTCATTGGCAGAATCTTTGGGTGGCGTTGAATCACTGATCAATCACCCCGCATCCATGACGCATGCCAGCATTCCTAAAGAGGAACGATTGAAAAATGGATTGAGCGATTCGTTGATCCGATTGAGTATCGGAGTGGAGGATATAGAAGATCTTATTCAGGATTTGGAAAACACGCTGACAAAAGTATAAACCACCGTCACGAAATAATTCGACTGGCTTAACTAACTTTTTGTCTCGATGTAGGGAATTGAAACGACAAATTCGCTTCCCTTCCCTTCGCTACTGATGAGTTCAATAGTACCCCCCAATCGATCAATCAAAGTCTTGACAATGGCAAGACCTAAACCATTGGAACTCTCTGATGAGGTTGGTTTTGCGCTTAACTTTTTAAATTTTTTATAAAGTGACAACCTATCGGTGTCAGTAAATCCAGGCCTCTGATCCCTCACTTTGATAATTGCGTTTTTACTCTCAATTCGACACTCTAAAAAAACAGAACTGCCCACTTTTGAAAACTTGATCGCATTGGATACCAGATTCTCTACGATTCGATTGATGTAAGATGGATCTGATGTGAAAAGTGCAGTACTAGGCAAGGTCTTTTCCAATCTTATATCCTTTTCTAAAGCAACAACTTGAAAATACAAAATACTGTCGCTAAGCAACTTAGCCAAATCAAAATCCTGATAAGATGGCGCGTTTGAGTTTTCCTCCATAGCATGCGCGTCAAGCAAATCAGCTATCAGACGCGCACCCGATTTAGTTGAATCACGGATCATTTGAATATAAGTCATTTGATTCACGTTGAGCGGGCCTTCCTTTTCGAGCAAATACGCAAGTCCTGAAATTCTATTTAGTGGTGCCTTCAGGTCATGTGCTACAATGCTCATGATTGTATCTTTCTCGTGATTGATATCCGAAAGTTGCTGATTTCGCTTAGACAATGCTTCATTTTTTATATCTATCTCATGTTGGTGACTATCGATCTGGTCATTTTGAGTGGCCAATTTATCGTTCAGCATTTTTCTTCGCTTACCAATCTGCCAATACAGAACGGCCAATATTGAGAGAAAGACGATGACGAGCACGGACAAAATATTCGCCAAGCGTTGACGACTCACCAACGTTTCGGTCTGTGTTTGACGTATCTTAAGCAATTCATTTTCCTTTTCTTGTGATTCAATTTGTAATTCAAATTGTAATCTCTCTACTTTCCTAGCCAATTCTAAATCCTCAACCGAATCTTTCAGTATCAAATACTGATTCATATTCAGTATTTCCTCCTGGCGATTATTTAGCATCTTGGATACTTGTGCTAACAAATAATAAGACTCTAACTGAAGAGCAGATTGTTGACTCGATTTCGAAAGTTGGAGTGCACTACTGAACTGTTGCCTGGCGTGGCCATATTTCTTTTCAGCCAGATAGATTCTACCCATCAACAAATGCGCTTCAGGCAACCTCCTAACATTGCCTGATTTCTCAATAAAAGCAAATCCCTTTTCACCAATATTTCTCGCTTCGGAAATCCTGCCCTGCCGCAAGTAGTTCTCCGCCAACAGAACTTTCGTTCTAGCCAGGTTAATCGCATCATCAATGGTTTGGTATACTGAATCTGACTTTAAAAAATAAAAATTCGATTTTTCCAAGTCATCCATTTTCTGATAGAGCGTACCTAATTGTGTATAGGCAGACGAGATATCTCGCACTTTTTTTAGCAGCAATCGAGTGGCCAAGGCACCGAGTAGCGCTTGTTCTGCTTTCGCAAAATCCTGCTGCGCCAGATAGAGAACTGCCAAACTTTGTTTAGTGTAAGCAATGCCAGATTGATCACCAGTTGAAGTAAATATCTTTTGGGCGTTTATGAAGTAGGGTAGTGATTTTGAAAGGATGCCCTGCTCAAATAAGAGCCTGCCAATATTATTATTGCCATATGCGATTTGATTAGAATCTTGTTGGATTGTAGCCACTCGAATTGCCTCTTGTCCAAGGTCGTAGGCCTTTGAAAGGTTTCCTAAATAATTGTAAGCAACCGCCAAAAAATTAAGAGGCTTGGCCAAATTAGTTTTCAGTTTTCCTATTTTGCCAAGTTCATAAGCCTGTTCGCAGTAGTAAATAGTGCTGTCTGGTTTTGCGAAACGGTATTCCCAGCCAATTGAATTTAAGAGTTCGAATTGCTGATCTGTGGATGTTTCTTTCAGCTTTAGCTTGAGGCTATCAATGAGTGCCCTATTCTGGCCAATGACTGGAATTGTCAGCACCACTAGCAAGCAAAAAAGTAAAAGACTCCTCATTTTTTTCGCACTCCTATATCACCACAGCGAGATACCGATAAAGCTATCGCGATCAATATTATTTGTGTTATTAATGTGTTGAATTTGAGGTGCCAATTGAGAGTAACCTTGTCAGTCCTCTTCCACAAAATTCATATCTCGGCTAAAGGTCTCCTCCACCCACTGCAATGAAAGGAATGCGATGATAATGGTAACAATTCCGACCACTAAAGCTCCATAAATCACCGCGGATTCTCCCCCACCCAATTGCTCGCGCATAAAACGAAAGCCCAACGTAAGAGGTACCACCATGCCACGAATAAAGTTTGGTGCCGAAGTAGCCACCGTGGATCGAAGGTTGGTGCCGAACTGCTCTGCGGCCATCGTAACAAAAAGAGCCCAGTAGCCAATGCTTACTCCTAGTAGAAAACAGGTGAGGTAAAAATTAAACACGGAACGGCCAGGCGTAAACAGATAGATCAAAATCATCCCCGTTGTAACGACCACATATAAGAACACGACTTTTTTCCGAGAGCGCAGTGCCTGACTAATAAAACCGCTGACCAAATCACCGACTGCCAAACCAATATAGCTATACATCACAGCATCGCCTGCCGAAATGGTGCCATTGATATGTAGCGCTTTTGCAAACTCGGGAGAAAACGTGATCAAAATGCCAATCACAAACCAGATAGGCAACCCAATAAAAACACTGCCAACGAATTTTTTAAATCGGGCTGCGTTGTTAAAAAGCTGAAAAAAATTGCCACGCTGAACGGTTTGCTGTTTCAATTTTAAAAATACACCTGATTCAAAAATACTTACGCGGGCAACCAACAAAACAATTCCCAAGCCACCGCCTATGAAGTAGGCTATCTGCCAGTCAAATTTTTTGGCAATAAAATTGGCAAGAACAGCTCCCATCAAACCGACAGTGGCAACCAGTGTAGTGCCATATCCGCGCAAGCGCGTAGGCAGTACCTCAGACACAAGCGTAATTCCCGCACCCAACTCCCCTGCTAAACCAATGCCTCCAATAAAACGAAGCACTGCATATTGATTTACGGTGGTAACAAATCCATTGGCGATGTTGGCAAGTGAGTACAACAAGATCGAGCCAAAAAGTACAGACAATCGACCCTTCTTATCGCCCATTATTCCCCAAATTAATCCGCCCAGCAAAAGACCAACCATCTGGCTCTGCAACACAAATTCTCCTTGTGTCAGCAGTTGGTCATCAGGAACTCCAATGGATTGCAAACTAGTACGCCTGACAATGCTAAAGAGAAGCAAATCATAGATGTCCACAAAGTACCCCAGCGCGGCTACTATCACGGGGACGCTCCACAAAGGCTTCAGGCTATGTTCTTTCATTGAAAAAATTTGGTCAAAATAGCGGTTTTATCGGACATTCAATCCATCCATCATTATCAAGTTTTTGCCATTTATAAAAAACCACCCGATTTGTTCATCAATTCGATTTAATATCGAACTTAGAAACCAAACCTCATCGACATGCAAAAGATCTTTTACTTTCTCGTGTTTCTGTTTGCTGCAGCCAATGTGCTTGCGCAAAAAAAGGAAACAAAAACAACACTAACCTTTGACGAAAAGTTGTACTCAGCATTGGAGTGGCGCAGTATCGGCCCTTACCGTGGAGGCAGATCAGCCGCAGTGACGGGAGTACCTGGAAAGCCAAATCTCTTCTACATGGGCGCAACCGGGGGAGGCGTTTGGAAAACGAATGATGCTGGAAATACCTGGAGAAATATTTCAGATGGTTTCTTTGGTAGCTCAATAGGATCGGTTGCCGTTAGCGAGTGGGACAACAATGTAATCTATGTTGGGCAGGGCGAAGGCACCATCCGGGGAAATGTCTCTTATGGTCATGGCATGTGGAAATCAACGGACGCTGGAAAAACTTGGATTTTTGTTGGATTGAAAGAATCTAAGCACATTCCTCGCATTCGGATACACCCCAAAAATCCGGATTTGGTGTATGCGGCCGTATTAGGCGATTTGTTCAAATCTTCAGAGGAGCGGGGCGTCTATCGAAGTGACGATGGTGGAAAAAATTGGAAACGCATTTTATTTGCTAACGCCAATGCGGGTGCAGTTGACTTGTGTATGGATCCCAATAATCCACGCATACTTTACGCATCAATGTGGAGAGCAAAAAGAACGCCTTATAGTATGGAAAGTGGAGGCGAAGGCTCTGCGATATATAAAAGTACCGATGGCGGTGAGACCTGGAAAAACATTTCTACTAACGATGGATTGCCCAAAGGAATTTGGGGCATTTCTTGTGTCTCGGTTTCTCCAGTCAATTCTAACCGCGTGTATGCCATGATTGAAAATGACAATGGAGGTGTTTATCGTTCAGATGATGCAGGACAAACCTGGAAAAAAATGAATGACGACCGGAACCTCCGCCAACGGGCATGGTACTACACAAAAATTTATGCCGATACCAAAGATGAAGATATGCTGTATGTGATGAATGTTTCCTACCACAAATCAAAAGATGGTGGCAAAACATTCCAATCCTACAATGCTCCACATGGCGATCATCATGACCTTTGGATTGCGCCAGAAGACAACCAGCGTATGGTTATTGCCGATGACGGTGGCGCCCAGGTTTCGTTTGATGCCGGAGAAAATTGGTCGACCTATGGAAATCAACCCACTGCGCAATACTATCGCGTGACTACCGACAATCATTTCCCCTATCGCATCTATGGAGCACAACAAGATAACTCTACCCAACGAGTAGCCCACCGGACAGATGGCTTTTCAATTGGAGATCGTGATTGGGAGCCAACAGCAGGTGGCGAGAGCGGACATATTGCGGTAGACCCAACAGACAATGATGTGGTGTTTGGTGGTAGCTACGATGGTCTATTAACAAGAAAAAATCATCGCACCGGTGAAGAGCGCGGTATCAACGCGTGGCCAGACAACCCGATGGGCCACGGAGCAGAGGGAGCGAAGTACCGTTTCCAGTGGAATTTCCCGATCTTCTTTTCTCCGCATGACACAAAAAAATTATATGCCGCATCGCAAAATTTGCATGTAAGCTACAATGCCGGAGAGAGTTGGGAACTAGCTAGCCCAGACTTAACCAGAAATGATGCCTCTAAAATGGGTTCGTCTGGTGGACCGATCACAAAAGACAATACCTCGGTCGAATACTACTGTACGATTTTCGCAGTAGCGGAATCTCCATATGAAAAAGATCTCATCTTGGCGGGTTCCGATGATGGATTACTCCACATCACTCGCGATGGTGGAAAAAATTGGACAAAACTTTCTGTGGCTGGAATGCCCGAGTGGACGATGATCAACAGCGTTGAATTTACGCCTCACGAAAAAGGTGCAGCCTATGTGGCCGCTACAAGTTATAAATCAGGTGACAATCGTCCCCTTCTTTTCAAAACAAAAGACTATGGAAAGACCTGGACAAAAATCACCGATGGCATAGATCCTACTCATTTCACACGCGTAGTAAGAGCGGACCAAAAACGTTCTGGTTTGTTGTATGCCGGCACTGAATTTGGAATGTATATTTCATTTGACGATGGTGCAAGCTGGAAACCTTTTCAGCTCAACTTGCCAATTGTTCCGATCAACGACCTCACTATTAAAAACGACAATCTCATTGCGGCCACGCAAGGAAGAAGCTTCTGGCTGATCGATGACCTTACTCCATTGCACCAGTTGAATGAGGCCGTTAGTAAGGCAGATGTGCATCTCTACAAACCAATGCCAAGTTACCGAATGAATGGTGGCCAAGCCGGACGAAGAGGGCAGCCTAAAACAGAAGGCGTGAATCACCCCAACGGTGTGATGATTCACTACTTCATCAAAGACACCACCAAAGCAGTGGCGTCATTGGAGATATTGGAGAGTAATGGCAAACTGATCAAAAAATTCGCCACCAAGCCCGACAAGAAAGCAAAAGAAAAGGAAGACGAACTAAAGCTGAAGCCGGGCATGAACCGTCAGGTTTGGAATATGCGCTATGCAGATGCTGAAGGTTTTGACGGAATTATTATGTGGGCTGCATCACTCACCGGACCCAAGGCGATGCCGGGTACTTATAAAGCTCGCTTGACTGTCAATGGAAAAGTGATGGAGACCGAATTTGAAATTGTAAAAGACCCGCGCACTAGTGGCACTCTGGCAGATATCAAAGCACAGTTCGATTTCTCTATCGCGGTTCGCGACAAACTCTCCGAAACAAACAAAGCTGTTAAAAAAATTCGTACCGCTCGCGAACAAATCAATCGCGTAACAGAGCCGATGAAAGGCAAAGAGGAGATGAAAGATGTCAATGATATGGCAAAGTCAATTTTAGACGATATGAAGAAAATTGAAGAAACGCTTTATCAAACCAAGAACAAGAGTGGACAGGATCCTTTGAACTACCCTGTTCGATTAAACAACAAATTGGGTGCACTTGGCTCTGAGGTTGATGGCAGTGACTTCCGACCGACCGAGCAAGTAAAAGCGGTGTATAAAGAAATTACTGAGAAAATTGACGAACAACTGAACTTGCTTAATAAAGTAATGACAGACAAAGTACCTAAGTTCAATGAGCTCGTTAAACAAAAACAGGTGAATGCAATTTCGATTGGTGACATTATGTAGAAGATATTCTCTCTACAACAACAAAAGCCTCCAGTATGGGGGCTTTTTTGTTTCAGAAAAATAATCGATTCGCTATCTCATTAGCACCAATCTGCCTTTTTGGGAAACACTCTTTCCCTTTGCAGTCACATTCATTCTAAAAATATAGATTCCGTTGGGCATTTCGTTTCCAGCGCTATCAACTGCACTCCATGAAAATTCGTTTGTCCCAATGATAAAATTCTCTACTTGAGCTCGTCCGAAATTCTGAATCAGGCGACCGTCTAATGAATAAATTTGAAGTGAGAAATCATCCGGTAAATTATTTCCACTCAAGACGAAACTGAAATAAAAAGAGGAAGTAGAAGGATTGGGATACACCGATTTTAAAACAAGAACAGTGCTGTCACTCACTCGAAAATCAATCTCGTAAGGCTTCAAGCCACTTTTGTTTCCGCTTGCATCTGTGCCTTCTACCCGCAATGTATACAAGCCCTCTGTCAAACTTTGAGGAGCAAATTTAACTTTAAACGGCTCCGTGGAAGTTGCCGGTGACCAAGTAACATCCGGCCGGCCAAAATAAATTGGTGTAAAGGGGCAATTGGAATTGCCACATTCCGATTTCAGAAAGATGGTCATACCTACTGTGTCTTTCTTCAGCAAAAACGGATTATCGTCCGAAAGTTCAATTTCAATGTTAGGTTGGTTAGACACAAAATCTTTGTTTTGAATCACCCGACCATCTATTCGCACTTTTAAGGTTGGTGCAGTTAAGTCGGGAAGTACTTTCAAATAATCTAAACCATTTACAATATTGTTGTCATAGTATTGTTCCGGTAATTCCTTTGGATTTACAAAGACAGAAACATCATTTAACCCAGCTTTCAATTTCGTGTCTATACTGAATGAAATGCCGATGGTCTCACCTGGCTTTGGAGCGTTGATAAAAAAAGATGAGGATTGATTTTTTCCGGAATTCTTTGTCAATACATCGGTTCGTACAGTGAGTTGACCTGAGAACTGTTTATCAGAAATATTTGTAAACCCAAATGATTGGTCGGTAAATGTCTGCCCTTCCTGTACTGTCTGCTGAGCAATAGCTCCCTTGCGTACAAGTATTCCTTCCGCAACTGTCTCAAACAAAACGATCCATTTGCGCAATTGGGCTGCTGAAAGATTTACTGCATCTTCCATCTTCACTTCCAGTCTTAGCAATGGGTATTGTTTCGCATCGATGAAACTCAAGTCCAATGTGCCCGTTACATTGTCTCGTAACATTGTTTCGACACCAAGTAATGAAACACCATAAATCGTAAAACCAACTACGTCAGTCGTTTGAAGCTCGGTAACCTGATTGACCAAACGAACCCAATTTTTTGCAGGGCCTATCACGGTCGACTTCATACTTCCATTTGAAAACCGACCTGTGATTGTTTTTGCAACAGACAATGATTGCGCGGTAGCTGGTGCAACACTGCTTTTGAAAACTCGGGCTGTGCCTACGGCTGCGCCCTTTCTACCCAGTATTACGATTGGCTCTCCATCCAACAAAAGATTGATTTGTGCCGCGCTGATTCCAAAGTTCCCCAATTTGGTTTTCACATTATTTGACCAAGTCGTGTAGCCAGGGTTGCCAATAGAAAAAAGAACTACTGAGTCACTTTGTTGAATGGCATCAATGTACGTTGCCAAATCATCATTCAAGCCAGTCTCAAGTTCTGACAACAAAAAGCTGTTTATCAACTGTGGTTCCCTTCCGCAGGTGCGTGGGTCTTGAAAATTAAATGGAATGCCCGCATAAGGCACAGCCGTGTTTTTGTTAAACGCCACAAGATTAATGGTATTGCTTCTGCAGGGTTGACCTTGAGATGCCACATTGTATTCTACATTGTTGATTTTAAATGATACACTTGTGGCGGGTGTGGGATTAGTACTTCCGAACGTGGTCACAGAAAACGGCTGCACACTTTCCAAGTAACTCAATTTTCTTAATTGTGCATCTTTCAGCAGACCGAACACTTGATTTTCATTGTACTGGGGGAACTTCAATTGCCCCCATCCTTCCGATCCATTTTTTATAAAGGTAAACGAGGTGGTCATCCACTCAGTACTTTCATTTGACTTAGGCTTATCGAATCGGGTACGCCAATAATAAACCGTGGAATCAACCGGAAGCAAATTGACCGAAACCTTGGCAAGTACTTCGCCCGACACGACTTGAGATTTTAAGAATGAGCTGTTAAACAAATTAGTCGTATCTATCTCGATGCGAAAATCTCTGACACTGGATATCAAATCAGTAGCTTGAAACACGAGATCCAGAGACTGCTTGCTTACCAATGCATATGGAGAAGGAAAAAGATTTTTTGTTCCGTTCGATGAAATCAATCCATTAAACGTAGCGGAATTATTGAGTTTACTAATTTCTTTAATAGTATTGAGAGGATCAATAATTACAGTGAATTGATTGAGGCCACCACCCGCTGCGTCTCGCTTCACCCGAAAAACTACCGTGTCTTGACTAAGCACATTTTGAAAAATGGAGTCGTAGCTTTTGGATGTATTATCACTGAATGTTCGTATCAACCTCATGGGCAAATTACCAGTACCAGTCGCACCTAGGTTCTTTCGCACAACCCGAACACAGAAGGAATTACTTTGAGAAGTCACCGGCAACCCATCAAGTGACAACAGGGAGAGGGAGGTATTTTCAAGAAGATAATCTGGTTTAGCCGTTCCAAAAAGTTTTACGGCCGGATCTCCCAATAAAACCATTTGCTGTACTTGTGTAACACTTAGTATATCTGATCCAAAGGAGTTCAGGTAACGACTCGCTACCTCCTTTTGAACATCGCCAATTCCTTTTTGAATAAATGTGGTGTCGGCAAAACCCACATGATAAAACAAATCAGAATACGCCCGAAGGGTATTACTAAAACCAAATGAGCTATGAGCAATAAAGCTTCTGGCACCTTTATTAGTGGCCAACATCCAGTCTTCTCCAAAAATAGTTCCGTTCAAAAAGAATGCACCCGCATTGCAGCCATTAATCAAAAACACGGGATACTTGCCGTGATTATTGTAACCTAAAACCGGATCTGAAACAAAACCAATGTCAATATCGATAGTGCCGGGTGATGAATGTCCAAAAAACGTAATAAGATTTGTTCCTTTATTCACCTGATCAGATACATTGATCAGCTGAGAAGGATTTGATTCCCTCTTTCCAATTGTCGTGATGTTGCCCCCCCAACTTGCTCCCTTTGCCACATCTTTAAACCCATCGACATAGCTTCGAAACAAAGGCAATTCAAAAGGTTGAATGCCACCGCTGAGATGAAGTCCCTGCTTCCTCCACTCTTGTGCAACCGAAGCCGATTCGGTTTCAATTATCTTATTCAAATAAGCAGCCACTTGTGTGGCGTTCGAAGCAGACAATCTTCCTGTTGCCACTTTCGGTTCGAACGTAGTGCCGCCCAACCCTGCTGTAAATGCCATGTCGGCAGCTGGATAACCAGCCGAAGGCACTAGGTCTCTAAATTCACTGGGGGGCAATGCTTTTCTTTGATAGCTGGAGTAAGAAGAAATATCTCTACCCTTGCCAATGATAAATAAGTATTTTGGATTACCCTTATCAACCATCCATCGCATAAACTCATAAATCGCAAGTGAAGAGGTCTCTCCATAGTTGAATTGATCGTAGAGTTGATCAGAAGTAATGGTAAGCGTATCGTATTTTCCGCCCGCGTTTGAAGCTCTGTACGCAGCATAGGACTGTACCACATTGGCGTAGCCAAGCGCGGGTTTCATCAAGGCCCGGTGCGTTATGATTAAGAAATTAGGAATCGTTGGATTGATAGACCGAAACGAGACAGGCTTTATAATGGGCGTTGTTGTGATACTTGCCGCCAATAACTTTCTCGCTGTTGAAGTATTTGAAACCACCGCGCTCAGTGCACTTCCCGCTGCGCGTGTTCCAATAGTAAGTACATCATCTGGGTCGGTCACATCCCACAAGCGAGTATTGGGAGACGGGTTGTCAATCTCGATGTACGATTTATTAGAACCGTTCACTTGAAGAATAAATTTCTTCTCGGTTAGGGTTGAAGCGTTGAAATTCTGTGGAAACGTGATTTTCACAAAAGCAGTGCTAAACTGAAACCGGTTGGTAGTGGAGGTAGCCGCTTTTAATCGAACCGTTACTTTTCCATCGGCACCTATGTCACTCCAATTGATCGGCAATGAAAGCAAAGGTGTTTCAAATCCAAAAAAATTGGTGGAAGTAATTGACCGCATGGCTCCCGTGTTTGCACCAACCAAAACTTCAGCACCATGCGCAATGTTGTCGCGCCCGACTAAAAATACTTCTAGCTGCGGCAATCCCGCCAAGGGCACCGAGTTAGTGACAAGGTCAAGTACGTAATCGATCGATTGATTTTGTTGTAGTGCAGTTCCAAACCATCCTTCCGCCTGCACAAACTGAGTATAGCTTAGCTCACTATTTTGAGTAGCGCCTGCAGAATAACTATTCCCTAATACCAACAGCCTTTCCTCGTTATGAAAAACTTCTTTTGGAATATTCGAAACATTCACCTCAGAGAAATTTGCCATGCGTTTTCCAGCTGGCGGAATCAATGAATAAGTTAGGAAATAGGCCGTTGTATCGCTGTAAAGGTTATAAAAATTGTGAGGCTGTGCAGAGGACGGCTGATAAAGTTTTTTGTCGAGTGTGCCATCGTTTTTTCGTCCAAAAAATTCAATAAAATCAGTCGCGTTAAAAACAGCATCCGATTCGCCTTGCACAAAAATAGCTTGCTCTACACCTCTGTGATATAGCTTTATCAGTCGTGGGTCTACCGAGTTCACTGGAAAACTTGCCGCTAAAAGATCTGAGTAAGTGAGTCTATAGATGCCGTCTTTTGCAACCGAGACTTTGTAATAGGACTGATTCCCATTAATCCAACTATTGGCATATTGCCCGCTTGCAGAAAGGGAGAACAAAATGAGCCCAAAAGCCAACATTCTCATACAAAGCCCCACCTTTATGCTAGTATAATAGTTCACACGGATCAATACGAATTCAAAAATAGTGGTAACAGGGGATTAAAACTATTCCATGTCTATTTCGATAATATCTGTAGGATCTTGTCAAGCGATCAATTTCTTGCCTTTCGTATCTTTGAAATCAAACGTTGTTTATGAAACAGGTATTGCTCATTGCTTTCTTTGCCAATATTGTACCAGCTTTTTCTCAAACAGAAACAGAAGTTTTTGTTAATGACTTTGACAACCGCAAAAACAAATTACAACATGATGGCATGGTTGTATTGGGTTCGTGGGCAAGTGCGAATATCATCGGGAGTGCCATCGGGTATGGGCTTTCAACCAGTAACGAAGAAAAAGAGTTTTACATCATGAACGGCTCGTGGGGACTCATTAACCTTGGTCTCGCTTTACCTGCGTTATTGGCCAAACCCAAACCAACCGCATCGCTATACGACCTTCAAAGAAATCAAACAAAATTTGAAAAGATATTCTTAGCCAACGCGGTGCTTGACGTGGCCTACATTGCAGGAGGCTTTTACCTGAAAGAGTATGCAAGCAACCAGTCGGCACTCAAAGATCAAGAACGATTTAATGGGTTTGGCAATGCAATTATCCTGCAAGGTGCAGGCCTGATGGCTTTTGATATTGCGATGACACTGCTTACTACTAAAAATAGAAGAACTCATTTAGATCCTTTTTTGAAGAAGACCTATTTCTCGTTCTCCGGCAATTCATTGCGCTTGGGGTATCGGTTTTAAAGAAACATTCGTTTCTTGTTTCGCTAATGAGTAGTTGGTATTTTAGCTAAATTGGGAACTTGTATCTCCACTTTTTCAAAACATGCCCCTTAGTCTAAACGAAATTAGAAAACGTGCTACCGAATTTTCCAAAGAATGGGAGAATGTGACTGACGAGCGTGCGGAGGCGCAGACGTTTTGGAATAACTTCTTCAATATTTTTGGTGTATCACGCAAGCGAGTAGCCAGTTTTGAAAAGCCCGTAAAGAAAGCCGATGGACATCAGGGATTTATTGACCTGCTTTGGAAAGGGATTGTACTGGTAGAACATAAAAGCAAAGGCAAAGACCTTGAAACTGCTTACAAACAAGCAAAAGATTATTTCCCTGGCCTCAAAGACGAGGAGTTGCCACGGTACATTGTGGTTTCCAACTTTCAAGACATTAAGCTTTTTGATCTGGAAAGCAATACCGACTCAGAATTCAAACTAAAAGATCTGTACAAAAACATAAACCTATTCGGGTTTATTAGTGGATACCAGCAAAAAGTTTACAAAGATCAGGAACCTGTAAACATAAAGGCAGCCGAACTAATGGGAGGTTTGCACGATGCACTTCTGGCCAATGGCTATCAGGGGCATGAATTGGAAGTGATGCTGGTGCGCTTGTTGTTTTGTCTCTTTGCCGAAGACACAACCATATTTGAGAAGCAGCAGTTTACCGAATACATTGAGCTACGCACCAACCCAGACGGCAGCGATCTGGGCATTCACCTTGGGCAACTCTTTCAAACATTAAATGCAGCCGAAGACAAGAGACAGAAAAATCTAGACGAGCAAGTAGCCGCTTTTCCATATGTGAACGGTTCACTCTTTGCCGAAACGATTAACCTTGCATCGTTTAACAGCGAAATGCGCAGCAAATTATTGAAGTGCTGCTATTTCGATTGGAGCATTATTTCACCTGCCATCTTTGGTTCTATGTTTCAAAGTGTAATGAATCCAAAAGAACGCAGAAATTTGGGCGCTCACTATACCAGTGAAAAGAACATTCGCAAAGTAATCGATGGTTTATTTTTAGATGAGTTAAAAGAAGAATTTGAAAACATCAAAACCAACAAATCAAAACTCATAAAATTTCAAGAGAAGATCGCCAAACTTAAATTTCTCGATCCCGCTTGCGGCAGTGGTAACTTTCTTATCATTACTTACCGCGAGCTGCGTTTGTTGGAAATTGAAATACTCAAAATATTATTCAGGGGCCAATACGTTACCGATGTAAGTGCCCTAAGCAAAATTGATGTAGACGCTTTTTATGGGATAGAGTACGAAGAATTTGCTTCGCAGATTGCGCAAGTGGCCATGTGGTTGATCGATCATCAAATGAACATGAAACTCTCTGCAGAATTTGGAGAATACTACAAGCGCTTGCCATTGCGAAAAAGTGCAACCATTGTGCACGGAAATGCTTTACGCATTGATTGGCAAAGTCTGCTGAATCCAGTAAATAGTATCTACATAGAGGCCGAGCATGTTAACATCTATAAAGGCGAAGAGCCTGTAGAGAAATATAAAGTAGCCAATATAAAAGCTAAAACAGTAACGATTGTTGAGGGAGCCAAACCCAAAACAAAAGAAAAAACAACGTTTGATTACATTTTAGGGAATCCACCCTTTATAGGCACGGCCTATCAAAGTAAAGAGCAAAAAGAAGACATGGCCAGGGTCTTCAATGGGGTAAAGTCGTTTGGAATGCTTGACTATGTTTGTGCTTGGTATATTATTTCGGCTAAAGTAATACAAAACTCAACAACTCAAGTATCCTTTGTTTCAACAAATTCCATTTCTCAAGGAGAGCAACCAGCCGTACTTTGGAGTGAATTACTTAAACTCGGTGCTAAAATTAAATTTAGTCATCGTACGTTCAAATGGAATAATGAAGCCAAAGGTAAAGCAGCAGTTCATGTAGTGGTCATCGGTTTTCAATTTGGCGACAGTCAAAACAAAACGCTTTATGAATACCATGACATTAGCGGAGAACCGCTATCTAGAAAAGTGAAGAATATTAATCCTTATTTAGTAGCCGGTGATGACTTGACGCTTGCATCCATTTCAAAACCCATTTGTTCTTCACCGATTATGCAGTCAGGAAGTGCACTAAATGATGGAGGCTTCTTAATTCTTACTGAAGAAGAAGTAAATCTGATAGTTAACGCAGACTCCAAATACAAAAAGCTGATTAAAAAATTCTACAGCGGCCAAGATTTTTTAAATGGATCTAATCGCTGGTGTTTATGGTTAAAATTTACAGAACCGTCAGAATTAAAATCTAATTCCTTCATAGTTGAACGACTTAAAAAAGTTAAAGAATTTCGTGAAAATAGTTCTAGGACTCAAACAAAGCGCATGGCTGCTTTTCCATATCTTTTTTCTGAAGAAAGACAACCGACATCTGATTTTCTACTTATTCCTAAAGTGAGTTCGGAAAACAGGACTTATATACCTATCGGTTACATGACCAAGGATGATATCATCACCGATAAAAACTTCTTCGTTCCAAAAGCATCGTCTTACCATTTTGGCGTTCTTACATCGTTAATGCACATGACATGGATGCGATATGTTTGTGGCCGCCTTAAGAGCGATTATAGCTATTCAAACACCATTGTTTACAACAACTTCCCTTGGCCTCAAGATTTACCAAAACAAAAAATTCAAGGAGTAGCGAAATTAGCACAACAAGTTTTAAAAGTCCGTGAGCGTTACCCAAAAAGTTCATTAGCCGACCTCTATGACCCGCTTACGATGCCTGCAGATTTGATAAAAGCCCATCAAGACTTAGACAAATTCGTAGATACTTGCTACCGCGCACAACCTTTTGATACGGAAATGCAGCGAATCGAGTTTTTATTTGACTTGTACAAACAATACACCCAACCACTATTCGGTTCCGAGAAAAAGAAGAAGGGTAAGAAGTAACTTGGTGAATACTTGGAACGTCAGTTATTTAACCTCGCCTGTGAGGCACTGACCTTTATCTCTGACAAAAAGTATTACTAAAAGAAGTGACCCCGGCAGGAATCGAACCTGCATCTTCAGAATCGGAATCTGAAATACTATCCATTGTACTACGGAGCCAGATACAATCAACTGCAAAAATAGAACAAATCAACTGGCTTTGAAAGCCTTATTGAATAACGGCCACTACTTCGATTTCAATCAAAAAATCAGGATCAACCAGTGAAGTAACACCGACCAGTGTGCTGGCTGGCGGTTGACTTGTTGATAAATAAGATTTTCTTACTTCGCGGAAAACGGCCACGTCTTTAGGTTGGCAATTGACTATATACGTATTGACCTTAACCACATCCGCGAAAGTAGCACCTGCTTGAGCCAGCACGCGTTGAATATTCTCAAATACCTGAATCGTTTGAGCCTTCAAATCGCCCCTGGCAACTACTGCACCTTCCGCATTCAAAGGCACTTGCCCGGAAATATAAATCGTCCTTCCTCCACGCACCACTGTGGCATCGCTATAACCTACCGACTTCGGATTAATAAATTCTTTCTTTTGCGCCATAGCCGATACACTTATTGCTATACAAAAAAACAATACTGTCTTTTTCATTTTTTTAAAGAAACAACTCTTATCTGGACTTACGAATAAGATTGGCATTGCCACGAATAACACGAATGTACACGAATATCTCCTTTAATTGATTCGTTCTTATTGGTGCATTTGTGGCTACACTCCCAACCTCTCACTACATCAATTTTTAAATATGTTCTTTTTTGTTCTTCACCAGATCGTACAACAACTCGCGCGCTCGATGGAGCTGCGCTTTTACCGTACCAAGAGGTGCTTCTAGCTCAGCTGCAATTTCTTCGTAGCTCAACTCATGAAAGTAGCGTAAGCGAACTAATTTTTGATACTTCGGTGGAAGCATATTCACAAATACCTGCATCAACTCTTCTTTTTGAAGACGAATAGCCTCCTCTTGAGGATCTAGATTTCCTTTATCCTGGATATCAATAGACACCGAACCTCCATCGTCATCCGTAAAGGTGTTTTCAATACTAAGTGTATTCAACTTCTTCTTTCGAATGAAATCAATCGTGTTGTTCGTGGCAATGCGAAACAGCCAAGTACTAAATGTAAAATCTTTTTTAAATCGATGCAGGCTGCGAAATGCTTTTGAAAACGACTCCATCATCAGATCCTCCGCGTCATCTACGTTGCGAACCATCTTTAAAATCACGTGGTAAACAGGACGCTTGTACCTTTGCAAAAGCTTAGCATACGCCTTGTCATCGCCACCAACCGCCATATCGATCAGTCGAAAATCTTCGAGTGCTTTTGACGAAAACCTACCCTCTTCTAATTCCTCTTCCATCGTATTTTTTTTGAAACCAACGCTACAGCCCCGGCAACAAGATAATAAAAGGCATAAATAAAATCTAAGATCGGTACCTTCCAGGCTTCAAATGGGTCGCCTAACTTGCGCGAACCCAAATGAACTAAACCCGTCAAAAGCAGCGAACGCAACAGGAAAACGCCAATCAACCACCATGCAAATGGGCTGAAAAATGATGCCGGAATGACCAAAAAACAGCTAATCAGCCAGGTTATTGCGAAAAGACCCAAAATAAATCTGTCTGAAAATTTATAGCGTTTGCCTACGGACAAATGCCTCAACTTCTGATGATAGAATTCCCCCCAGCTTGTTTTAGGTTTGGAGAATGTGAGCGCTTCTCGCCCAAATTGCACCATGGTATTTTTGGTGGTAGTGTGTTGATTTACAAAGAGATCATCATCGCCCCCAACCACGGCTAAATGCCTATTGAAGCCTTTGTTGTCCAAAAAAAGCGCCTTTGCATAAGCCAGATTTCGGCCTACACCCATGTACGGCTTTCCGACCAGCGCCAACCCAATGAATTGGATGCCTGTCACAAACGCCTCAAATCGAATGAAAGAATTTAACAGACCAGCCTTTCTAAAATAAGGCGAAAATCCAACTACCAGGCGTGTTTCTGAATGATACTTCTCTGTCATTCGCCTTAGCCAAAGATCACTCTCCGGTCGGCAGTCTGCATCGGTCAATAATACCCAGTCGTGCTTTGCCGCTTTGATTCCTAATGTCAAGCCAAACTTCTTTCCACTAATGTGCTCGGGTTTGTTTGTTACGCGCACCATTTTCAGTGCATCGTGTTGCTTGGTCGCTTGCAATAGGTAGTCATAGGTTCCATCGTTGCACCTGTCCTCCACTACAATGACTTCAAAATGAGGATGATCTTGTTTTAAAAGTAGGGGCACGAGCTCACGCAAATTCTGCTCCTCGTCATGCGCACAAACGATCACCGAAACTGCGTGTGGCTCAGTGACAATGTCTTTGCGTTTTCCTCCAAATGCAAACAAGAATAAAATCAAGTAAATGAGCTGCACGCCAAGTGCTACAAAGCAAATAATAGTCAGAAGAAGCAAGCCAATTCGTTTAGAAGTGAAAAAACGTTCAAAGATAGTAAGAGGCAGGGATTATCGGGGCAAATCATCCGCCCAAACTCTTTTCTTTCGCCACACTTCTTACCTTTTATCGTCTTACCTTTGAAGCAAATATGCTGTTCAAATTACAATCGAAAGACAAATTCTCAAAGGCTCGAGCGGGTCTGATCTCTACCGATCATGGCGACATTCCAACTCCCATTTTCATGCCGGTCGGCACCGCTGGTTCGGTGAAAGCGGTGCATCAACGTGAGTTAAAGGAAGACATCAATGCGAAGATCATTCTAGGAAACACCTATCATCTTTATTTGCGCCCGGGGCTGGAGTTAATTCAAAAGGCTGGCGGGCTTCATCAATTCAATGGCTGGGATAGAGCCCTTTTAACAGATAGTGGCGGCTACCAAGTGTATTCGCTTGGCGCGAATAGAAAGATCACGGAAGAAGGAGTGATTTTTAAGTCGCACATCGATGGATCAAAGCATACGTTTACACCCGAAGGTGTGATGGACATTCAACGAATCATTGGAGCCGATATCATCATGGCTTTTGACGAATGTACACCCTACCCCTGCGAGTACGGTTATGCCAAAAAATCAATGGACCTGACCCATCGCTGGCTTACGCGCTGCATTGAGCGTGTGAATTCAACCTCACCCAAATACGACTACCAGCAAACTCTTTTTCCAATTGTGCAGGGAAGTGTGTACAAGGATCTTCGCATGCAATCGGCCGAGTTCATTGCCAATCAACACCAAGAGGGCAATGCCATCGGTGGCTTGTCGGTGGGCGAGCCACATGAAATGATGTACGAGATGACGGATTTGGTATGCGACATCTTGCCACAAGACAAGCCCCGGTACTTAATGGGCGTTGGCACACCTGAAAACATTTTGGAATGTATTGCCCTAGGCATAGATATGTTCGATTGTGTGATGCCTACACGGAACGCCCGAAATGGAATGCTTTTCACCACCCAAGGCATTATCAATATTCGAAATGAAAAGTGGAAAGACGATCTGGCGCCCATTGATGCTGAGTTAGGCGGTCATGTGAGTACGTTCTATTCAAAGGCTTACTTGCGCCACGTGATTATCTCTAAAGAAATTTTAGGCGCGCAAATTGCTTCTATCCATAATCTTACCTTCTATCTTTGGCTGGTGCAGCAGGCACGTCAAAAAATAGAAGAAGGTGTTTTCTTAGAATGGAAAAATAAAATGGTGAAAATAGTTTCTACGCGATTGTAAATTCAGTCCATAGTCAATCGTCAATGGTCGATAGCTCGTACAAACCATGGACAATCGACTATCGACAATCGACCAAAAAATGAAAATCCTCGATAAATACATCCTCAAAAAAATCCTTTCCACTTTTTTCTTTGTGGTATTGATTTTGGTGGCGATTATTTGCATCATTGACCTAACCGAAAAGATCGACAAATTCATTCTGTTCAAATTAACGCGATGGGAAATCTTAAGCTACTATTTTGATTTCATCGTTTGGATTGCGGGGTTTCTATCGCCCATCACAATATTCATTGCGGTGATTTATGTTACTTCTCGCATGGCGGGGCAAACGGAGATTGTTGCCATTCTCAGTAGTGGTATTAGTTTTCGTAGATTCCTTTTTCCGTACTTTCTGGCAGCGACCATCGTGGCGTTGATGAGCTTCGTGTTGAACGGCTGGGTGATTCCAAAGGCAAATTATGATCGGTTGATTTTTGAAATGCGCTATTTTCAGAATAAGTTCTATTTTGAAAAGCGTAATGTACACATGCAGGTAGCTCCTAATGTGTATCTGTTTATTCAAAATTTTAACAATCAAGCAAATACCGGATACCAATTTTCACTCGAACGCTTTGATCAAGACCGCCTAGTGGAAAAACTTTCTGCCGAAAATATCCAGTGGGACTCTACGAAACATAAGTGGACATTAAAGCTATGGAAACGAAAAATGGTTGATAGCCTTTTTCGGGTAGAAACACACGGTGATATCCCCATCACAGAAAAGGGAGAAAGCATGGACACCACACTCGTGATTACACCAAAAGACTTTGAAAACGACAGTAAGTTGTATGCCGGCATGACCATCCCGGAATTGACAGAGAAAATCGAGACGTTAAAGTTCAGAGGCTCTACGGGAGTGGAGGCCTATCAAGTAGAGAAAGACATTCGTTTCTCTTCACCCTTTTACATTTACGTATTGGTTTTTATGGGGGCTATTGTATCGGCTAAAAAAAGTAGAGGCGGCACGGGCTTTCAAATTGCACTTGGCTTCTTGATGGCTTTTATCTTTATTTTATTTTTTACCATCACCAGTACCTTTGCACAAACTGGCTCTATTTCACCGTTGCTGGCAGCCTGGTTGCCCAATATTGTATTCGGTATGATCGCGTTGGCCATGTATAAATACGTTCCCCGTTGATCGCTACGACAAAAGATTATGTCAAGCTACACTTTGTAGTTTTACTTTTTGGATTTACGGCTATCCTTGGAAAGCTCGTAACGATTCCATCTGTAGAAATGGTTTTCTATCGGACACTATTGGCAGCCGGGGGCATGGGTGTTTTGATTCTTGCTACAAGCGGAACTTTTAAAGTAACCAGAATAGACTTTTTCAAAATTAGTTTGACGGGCATTATTGTGGCCGTCCATTGGCTCACCTTCTTTGCCTCAGGTCGTGTTTCCAACCCTTCTACCAGCTTGGTTGGTTTCGCGACTTGCTCTTTTTGGGCGGCCTTTATCGAACCTATTGCAAAGCGAAAAAAAATTCAAGGACTGGAAGTGGTGTTGGGAGTAGTTGTGATACTCGGCCTCATCCTTATTTTTTCTTTCAATTTCGACTATGCTCTTGGACTATTTTTGGGCGTTGCATCTGGATTGACTGCTGCGCTATTCAGTGTGATCAACTCAAAGTTAGCTGCAAGAGTGAGCGCTTATACAATTACGTTCTACGAAATGATAGGCGCTTGCATTACTGTAGTCGTCTTCTTTCCACTTTATCAAACCTTCTTCACCGATGATCAACAACTTCATCTCACTCCAGAAATGATGGATTGGTTCTATATCGGAATCATGGCCTTGGCCTGTTCCGTGTATGCTTATTCCGTTATGATTAATTTAAGTAAAAAGCTCTCTGTGTTTTTTCTCAACCTGGCACTAAACTTAGAACCTGTCTATGGTATTCTAATTGCGCTAGTAGTATTCGGACAACAAGAAGTAATGGGCTGGAATTTTTACTTGGGTACGCTCGTCATCTTGAGTGCTGTCGCTTTCTATCCTTTTTTAAAAGCGCGTTCAGAAAAAAACAGATGGGGCAGTTAAAAGCTTGGGGTCAAGGAGCTAACCGCAATACAATGCCATCAATCTCTTCAGTAATTCTTATTTGACATCCTAATCTACTATTGTCTTTTACATGAAATGCCTGATCGAGCATGGCCAATTCAGAATCTCCTTGTTCGGGCAAGGCCGTATCAGATTCCAAGTAAACCTGACAGGAAGCACAAAGCGCCATCCCACCACACGTTCCCTCCACTGGCAACTCATACGACTTACAAATTTCCATGATGTTCATATTCATGTCTGTAGGCGCATCCAACAAATGCGATTTGCCTTCGCGGTCAATGATATTCACTTTGATCATGTTTTCCATAAAATGTATTCTTCCAATCAACGAATCATCGAATCAATAAATCAACAAATCAAAATCCGCTCACTCCGTTCACAGTAGTATATTTCAAAACATTTTTCTTGTTGGGGAAAATTCTGGCAAAAGCTGACTGAACCGCTAGCGTTCCCTCGTGGAAACCACACAGAATCAATTTCAATTTCCCCGAATAGGTATTGATATCGCCAATGGCATAAACACCTTTACGATTGGTAGAGTAGTCTAATGTATCAACCTTGATAGCATTCTTCTCTATTTCAAGACCCCAGTTGGCTACAGGGCCCAAGCTAGGCGTAAGGCCAAATAAGGGTACAAAATGGTCAGTTGGTTTTTCTATTTTCCCCATCGTTGCATGATTGATGGTCACAGATTCTACCTTTCCATTTCCACTCAAGCCCGTCACCTCAGCATCGGTGATTAAGTTTATTTTTCCCGCAGCCGCCATGTCCATCACTTTCTGCACAGAGTCCAAATGACCACGGAAGGAAGTTCTGCGATGCACGAGCGACAACTCGTTGGCAATTTTGTTTTCCACCAAATAGATCGACCAATCTAAAGCAGAGTCTCCCCCACCTGAAACAACCACTCTCTTTCCCTTGTAAAACTCCGGATCTCTAATAATATACTCTACCCCCTTGTCTTCATATTGATCCAAATTAGGAATGGGCGGTTTGCGAGGCTCAAACACCCCCAACCCTCCTGCAATCATCACGATGGGTGCCTTGTGTTTGGTACCCTTCACAGTTGTAACAATAAATTTCCCGTCCGCTGTTTCTTCTAAGTCAGTGGCCGATTCACCCAACGTAAAACCGGGTTTGAAAACAGCGCCCTGCTCAAGCAACTTCTCCACCAGCTCCCCCGCATTTACAATCGGATAGCCGGGGATGTCGTAAATGGGCTTTTTAGGATAAATCTCTATCAGCTGACCTCCTGGAGTAGGCAAAGAATCTATGAGATGGCACCTCAACTTTAAAAGCCCAGCTTCAAATACCGTGAAAAGGCCAACCGGCCCCGCACCGATGATAATGATATCAGTTTCAATCATAACGAAAAAGAGGGGGCAAAAATAGTTAATAATCGGGCATTGTTCATAAGGGCCACAAAGGAGTTAAGTGCATCCGGAGCATAGTTTTTCTAGCCTATATAAACTAATAAATCTAACTTTGTGTTTTCCAAATCTATGAGCGATAACATCCTTCATGAGTGCGGCATTGCCCTCATTCGATTGCGAAAGCCCTTATCCTATTATATCGAAAAATACGGGTCAACGTACGCCCTGAATAAGATGTACATTTTAATGGAGAAACAGCACAACCGTGGACAAGATGGCGCTGGAATTGCGAACATTAAAATCGATCAAAAACCAGGGTTCCGTTTCTTTAGTCGCTACCGCTCTGTTAAGCCTTCTCCTGTAGCTCATCTCTTCAAAAAAATAGGAAAAAAATATAAAAAGGCGCAAAAAGACGGCAAAGAGAAGTTTAAAAGCGAAGATTGGTTGAAAGAGAACCTGGCATTTTCAGGAGAGCTCTGGCTGGGCCACCTGCGCTACGGAACACATGGTTTGAATAGCATAGAAAACGTACACCCATTCTTACGTCAAAATAACTGGAGGAGTCGCAACTTGGTGATGGCGGGCAATTTTAACATGACCAACGTAGAAGAGCTTTTTGATGTGTTGGTCGATTTAGGCCAGCACCCAAAAGACAAAGTAGATACGGTAACCGTAATGGAAAAAATTGGCCACTTCCTCGATGAAGAGGTGCAATCGCTTTTTCAGAAATACAAAGACCAATTCACCAACAAAGAAGTTTCAGACATCATCGAGAATGAGTTGAATTTGCAAAATGTTCTACGAAGAGCATGCAAAGACTTTGACGGTGGTTATACGATGGCCGGAATGACGGGATCAGGTTCGGCATTTGTCGTGCGTGACCCTTCAGGCATTCGCCCAGCTTATTTTTATGCCGATGACGAAATTGTAGTAGTGGCATCTGAAAAACCGGCCATCAAGACTGCGTTCAACATCAACTACGAACAAATACAGGAAGTAAAGCCAGGTCATGCTCTTGTCATCAACAAAGACGGGTCGTTTGCACAGCACCAGGTGATTACTCCGTTAGAAAAAACGTCTTGTAGCTTTGAGCGTGTTTATTTCTCCCGTGGCACCGATCCCGAAATTTACAAGGAAAGAAAAAGGCTTGGCAAATTGTTAGTGCCGCAAATTTTAAAAGCCATCAATTTTGATTTAAAAAATACTATCTTCTCTTACATACCCAATACCGCGGAAACTGCTTTCTTAGGCATGATGAATGGTATTGAAGACTATCTCATCAGCAAACAGAAGGACTTTATACTTGATGGGAAACCAACCGTAGATTCACTGGAAGACATTCTCTCTTTCCGCCCACGGATGGAGAAAATTGTAATTAAAGATGTGAAGCTGCGCACCTTCATCACAGACGATGACCATCGTGATGAGATGGTCGCTCACGTCTACGACACCACCTACGAAGTGGTAAATAAAGGAAAAGATACGCTAGTCGTGATTGATGATTCGATCGTGCGCGGCACCACACTTGAGAAAAGTATTTTAAAAATGCTTGATCGTCTCGGTCCTAAGAAAATCGTGGTTGTTTCTTCTGCGCCACAAATTCGCTTCCCCGATTGCTATGGAATTGACATGAGCAAGATGGGCGATTTCGTGGCCTTTAGAGCTGTCATCAAACTATTGAAAGAGCAGGGGAAAGATTATTTGCTAGGTGAAGTCTACGAGCAATGTCAACGCGCCCGGGCAGAAGGCATCCCCATCAATTTTGTAAAGCGTTTGTACGAAGAGTTTGAATACGAACAAGTTTCCGACAAGATCGCTGACATAGTACGTCCCGAGGGAATGAAGGCTGAATTGCAAGTAGTTTATCAAACAGTCGAGAATTTGCACAAGGCCATCCCCAATCATTCTGGTGACTGGTATTTTACTGGCAATTTCCCTACACCCGGAGGGATGAAGGTAGCCAACAAATCATACATGAACTACATGGATGGGAAGTTGGTGAGGGCGTATTGATAAGTATGGTCATTATCTCACAAAAAGCTATCCATGAATTTGCCACGAAATACCCACTATCCGCTGATCCATTAAATCGATGGAGTAAAATTGCTAGTCAAGCAAACTGGCGGAATTTTTTGGAAGTAAAAGAATCTTTCAATGCCACTGATTATCTTGGAAATGATAGGTACATTTTTGATATCGGAGGAAACAAGTATAGATTAGTTGCGATGATTCATTTTGACATAAGGACTTTGTATATTCGCTTCATAGGTACGCACGCTCAGTACAACGAACTAAATAAAAAGAATCTGTTAATGAAAATTTGATTTCTTATATGAAACTCATTAAAACAAAAAAAGAGTATTACTCTGTCATGGCTAAAATCGAGACCTTTCTAGAAAAGGGATTTAAGAACTTAACTAAGATTGAAAACGAGGAATTAAGATTTTTATCTCTACAGATTGAGGCTTTCGAAAAAGTCCACTTCCCAATGCCAGTTCACCACGATTTAACCACATTGCTTGACGCATACATGAAAGAAAATCATCTTACCAAGAAGCAGGTGGCAACCTTGCTGGAAGTAGATAATTCTACTTTGAACAGTATCTTAAGCAAGAAGAAGCCATTGACATTGAATTTCGCTAAAATGCTGCATCAAAAAATTCACCTAGATGGAAATTTGATCTTGGAAATGGTCTGATCTTTTTCTTTTTAAAAGAATTCAAAATCACGAATTACTCCTTTGAGCCATATGCCTCAATAATATCTCTCACTAATTTATGTCGCACCACATCTCGACCACTCAATTCTACAAATCCGATTCCGTTTACCTGATTTAATATCCTTACCGCTTCTTTCAGGCCAGAACTTTGATTTTTCGGAAGATCAATCTGTGAAGTGTCACCCGTTACAATCATCTTCGACTCGGGTCCCATGCGTGTAAGGAACATTTTCATTTGCATCGCAGTGGTATTTTGCGCTTCGTCCAGAAGAATAAATGCATTATGGAGTGTTCTTCCACGCATATAAGCGAGTGGGGCAATCTCTATAATCTCGCGTTCCAGGTAATACTTTAATTTTTCGAATGGCACCATGTCGTTGAGTGCATCGTAAATAGGTCGTAAGTATGGATCTATTTTCTCTTTCAAATCTCCCGGCAAAAATCCGAGATTCTCACCAGCTTCAACCGCTGGCCGTGTGATGATAATTTTCTTAACCTGCTTATTCTTCAAAGCCCGTACAGCGAGTGCCACAGATACAAATGTCTTGCCCGTACCCGCTGGGCCCAAGGCAAACACTAAATCATTGTCTTTAACCGATTGAACCAGCTTTTGTTGATTTACCGTCTTTGGTTTAATGGGGGACCCTTTTGTCCCATAAAGGATAATGCCGTCTATTGAATCTTCCGGAAAATAATCTGAACGCTCCTGAGAAATATAGCCGCGAACATTCTCCTCGGTAATCCGTCCGAACTGGTTAAAATGCTCTTGCAGTGACTGGAGTATCTCGGTAATCTGCAGAATGTCTGGTGTCTCCCCCTTCACAAGGATCTCATTGCCGCGCGAAATGATACGGCTCTTAGGGAAAGCCTGAGCGAGTTCGTTAATGTTCTTGTTTTCGACTCCCAGAAAATCTAGTAGCGGAATGCTTTCGAGCGTAATGGTTTTTTCGATCAAATGAAAAAATGGTTTAAATGAAGTAATTTTATCCCTGTAAATTTACGAAAATCCAACCTTGTAAGAACACGAGTGTTGGTAGAAAGTTCACCCATGGCCATAGTTACTCTTCTTACTGATAGCGGTGAAAGTGATCATTATGTAGCGGCCATTAAAGCAAAAATTCTAAGTGTAAACCCGGGTTTAACTTTGGTTGACATTACACACCAAGTCGCACCCTGCGACATCGCTCATGGTGCGTTTGTGCTAAAATCTGTTTTTCGAGATTTTCCTGCCGGAACTGTTCATCTTACCGGTGTCGATTCGGCTGGAAATAAAGACGATGCCTACATCGCCTTGCAGTTGGAAGACCACTTCTTTGTGGGTGTTGACAACGGTATGTTGGGGCTGATTAGCGACAAAAATCATCAACAAGTCGTTCAATTAAATTCTATAAATCCAATCCGGACGACCTTTCCGGAAAAAGATATTTTCGCACCCACGGCCGCCAAGCTAGCTAGCGGAGTGGCCATCACAACTCTTGGTAAGCCACTGTCGACATTCAAGAAAATGACAGACCGCCATGTTAAAGCTAACAAGCGAATTATTGCGGGCAACGTAATACGCGTGGATGGTTACGGAAACTTGATCACGAATATTTCCAAGGACACTTTTGAAATTCTAAGTGCAGGAAAAACATTTACTATTCAATTTGGGGGTGAAAAATTCAGACGCATACATAAAAACTATTTTGAAGCAGAACCTGGCGATTGTGTCTTGATTTTTAATAGTCTTGGGCTTCTTGAAATTGGCATGTACAAAGGACACGCCAGTGAATTGCTAGGATTGAAGCATGATAGCCCTGTGAATATTACTTTTGATGAATAGACGCCAGTATCAAGACATAAGTAGTAAGATTGAATTATGCCCTATGTCTCAATACTTATGTCTTGATACTAATAACTGACTATGATCATCCGAATCGTTCGCATGCATTTTACGGCAACAAACATTTCTGTGTTCTTAGAGATTTTTGATGAACACAAAGAAGCCATCAGGCACTTCCCAGGCTGCCACCACCTTCAACTGCTTAAAGACGCCAGAGATCCTTTGTGCTATACAACACTTAGCCACTGGGACGAACTGGAGAGTTTAGACAACTATCGAAACTCCGAACTCTTTTCGTCTGTCTGGAATCGGGTAAAACCCCTTTTTTCAAAGAGAACAGAGGCCTTTTCGTTTGAGAAATTTATTGAACTGTGATTTGGTTCGCTTTTAAACTTTGGGCATATTTGCAACCCAATTAGCAAAAAAGCCTGAGTGGCGGAATTGGTAGACGCGCACGACTCAAAATCGTGTGCCTTCGGGCGTGCCGGTTCGATTCCGGCCTTAGGTACTTTACTATAGGTTGTCTGTAAAAGGCAACCTATTTTTTATTTTTAAAAACGAAAAAGATGCAAATCACCAAACACAAAGTAGCTTCCATCCACTACACACTCACTAACAATGAAGGCAAAATTCTCGATTCCAGCAGTGGAAGGGAGCCCCTCATTTACATCCAGGGTATTGGTAACTTAATTCCGGGCATGGAAGAAGGTTTGGAAGGAAAGTCAAAAGGCGAAAAACTAAGCCTTAAAATCAGCCCAGAAAAAGGCTATGGAGTAAAAGATGAAACTCTGACCCAACGCGTGCCACGCACTGCATTTGGTGGCCAAGAGGTGAAAGTAGGTATGCAATTTCAAACCAACCAAGGCGGTGTTGTCACTGTTACTCATGTCGGTCTCTCTGAAATTACAGTGGATGCCAACCATCCGTTGGCGGGTGTAGAGCTCAATTTTGCAGTAGAAATTATGGACATTCGCTTTGCCACGGAAGATGAAATTGCCCACGGCCACGTACATGGCCCAGGTGGACATCATCATTGATTAAGAACTCAGAAGTACGATTTACGATTTAGCAAATTAACTCGTAGTTCGTACTTCTGATCTCGTAGTTCTCAATTCGCTTCTAGAATCTTAAACAGCTCATCCAAATTAGGCGTCACAATAATTTCTGTGCGCCTATTTTTTTGCTTGTTCTGGGCATTGTCATTTGGTGCTAGTGGGGCGTACTCTCCTTTGCCCGCTGCTGTAATCTGATTGGGAGATAGACCAGCGCCAGTTAGAATTTTTGTGATCGATGTGGCACGCATCACACTCAAATCCCAGTTGTCATTCATGTAAGTCGATTTCTTCGAAATGGGTACGTTGTCTGTATGACCTTCAATCATCACTTGAATATCTTTTTGATCCTTTAATGCTTTGGCCAACTGCTGCAATGCCCCAACACCCTTCGCATCCACGTCAATGCTTCCTGATCCAAAAAGCAATTGTTCGGCCAGCGACACATACACCTTCCCATTTTTCACCTTAACGGTCAAATCGTTTTCTTTAAAATTTAACAAGGCATTACTAATCTTATTTTTCAAATTCTGAACGGCCTTATCCTTGTTGGCCATGATCGTTTCGAGTTCCTTCACTTTTTTCTCGCGTTCCTGCAAACTATAGCTAAGTGAATCGTTCTGCTTCCGCGTCTTCTCTAGGTTGTCTTGGATCGCCAACAATTGATCACGCTGCTGTGCAACATCACGGTTAAGTTTGCCGCTGTTAGTCAACAAGTTTTTGTAGTTGCCATTGAGTTGCTCATACTCTTTATTCAAACTCGCTAATTTTTTTTGATTGGCTCGGTAGGTTACATTCAGATTTGCCGTGTCCTGTTGCATTTTCTTAAGTGTCTCTGCCAGATCTTGCAGGGATCCATTTGCCTTGTCCAATTCTTTGTTCCGATCAGAAAGGTCACCTTCAGCTTTTACTTTCTGAGCTAGCATATCATCAAATTTTTTTTTGGAGACGATGCACGAGGAAAAAGTAAAGAGCAGAAGAATAAAAAAATAGGTTGTTCTCATAGTTTAAAAAATTAATAGACAAATATCTTAAATTAAATACAATTGCTACTTTACACCTTCATAAAATCAGGAATGTATGGAAGGCATGTTTAAACCAGGCGCATTTAAAGGCAAAACCATTGTAATCACAGGCGGTGGCACGGGGCTTGGCAAATCGATGGGTAAGTACCTGCTGGAGTTGGGTGCCAACTTGGTGATTACCAGTCGTAAACAAGAGGTGTTGGAAAAAACTGCTGCTGAGCTACAACTCCAGACAGGGGGGCAAGTATTGGCAGTGGCTTGTGACGTGCGCAAATATGAAGAAATTGAAAAAGTGTTGCGTGAAACTGAGAGCCGTTTCGGGCAAATCCATGGCGTGGTAAACAATGCAGCAGGAAATTTTATAAGCCCAACAGAACGACTTTCTCATCGCGCATTTGATATCGTTGTTGACATTGTTTTGAAAGGTACCTACTATATGACATTGGCGGCAGGCAAACATTGGATAGCAAAAAAACAACCTGGTACTTTTTTAAATATTGTTACTACCTACGCCTGGACGGGCTCCGGATATGTTGTGCCTTCGGCTTGCAGCAAAGCGGGTGTGTTAGCGCTCACCAGATCACTCGCAGTAGAATGGGCCAAGTACAAAATTAGAAGTAACGCAATTGCTCCTGGTCCTTTCCCAACAGATGGAGCATGGAGTCGTCTTCTTCCAGGTGATCTTGTGAAGAAATTTGATCCGGCAGCTCGCATCCCTTTAAAACGAGTGGGTGATCACCAAGAGTTGGCCAATTTGGCCGCCTATCTTTTGTCAGACTACTCTGCGTACATAAATGGCGAAGTGGTAACAATAGATGGGGGTGAATGGCTGCGCAATGGGGGCGAGTTCAGCCACCTGGAAGAAATTCCATCAGAAATGTGGGATGTTCTTGAGAAAACAAGGGGAAAGGGAGCATAACAATGGCACTAGATGACTGGATGGATGCGGCTTTGAAAGAACGTAAAGCTCAAGGAAGGTTTCGTGAGCTCTCGCTAACAAAAAGCAAAATTGATTTTGTCTCGAATGACTATCTTGGGTTAGCACGATCAGAAGAGCTTCGTCACCAAATTCACGACCGATACCTTTCACTAAAAAACCCTTCGAATGGATCAACAGGTTCACGTCTCCTCGCAGGAAACAGCGAACTTGCCGAAGAGGTTGAGTCCAAGCTAGCATCTGTTTTTCGCTCAGAACAAACACTGCTCTTTGGTTCCGGCTATACAGCAAATCTGGCTGTCCTGTCATGCATCCCTCAAAAAGGAGACACAATTCTATATGATGAACTTGTTCATGCATGCATGCACGATGGCGCAAGACTTAGTAAAGCGGATCGACACAGTTTTAAACACAACGATCTATTCGATTTAGAGAACAAGCTAAAACAGGCAAAAGGAAAAACATTTATTGCCATCGAATCGATCTACTCCATGGATGGTGATGAATCCCCGCTAAAAGAAGTTGTGGTGTTGGCGAAAACATATGGTGCACATATAATACTTGATGAAGCACACAGCACGGGTGTTTATGGCAAAAACGGTTCAGGATACGCAGCGATGTTGGGACTGGAATCAGAAATTGCAATTCGAATCTACACCTTTGGCAAAGCAATGGGCATACACGGTGCTTGTATTGTTGGCTCTAAGACGTTGATCTCCTACTTGGTTAACTTTGCCAGGCCCTTCATATTCTCAACGGCCATGTCTCCACATAGCTTGGTTTCTATTAAGTGCGCTTTTGAATTTCTACAAAACGAACTGCATCTGCAGAAACAACTCCGTTCGAATATTCACTTCTTTTTAGAACAATATAAAAAGGTAAATCATCCAAAAGTTCAAAGCAACAGCTCGATTCAGTCCATATTGGTAAAAGGAAACACCGAAGTAAAAAGATTCGCTAATCATCTACAGCAACAAGGGCTAGACTGCCGCGCAATTCGTTCACCTTCAGTCAAGCCTGGGTCGGAGCGCGTTCGCATCTGCCTGCACTCATTCAATACCGAAGCTGATATTCAAAAATTGATAAAGGCACTAACAGAATTTGGTTAATCTTTGGGGCGGCAGCCGGGCTCTTCACTGCAATCTTTTTGCCCATGCTGCTTTCGTTCCAGAGGGCAAAAAGGATTTCCGTTTCTATCCCTGCCGCGACTTCGTCTCCGCGAAAAATCTAATTGTTAACTCTTACCTTTAGCGTTTCTATTTTGAACGTAAAAAATGAACTACTTCGTAACTGCCATAGGCACAGACTCAGGAAAAACCTTAGTTTCTGCCATCTTATGTAAAGCGCTCAATGCCGACTATTGGAAACCCGTTCAAGCTGGCTTTCCACGCGATGCAGACACTATAAAAAGCCTGATTCCAAATTGTACAATTCATCCTGAATCCTATTTGTTGAACACACCCGCTTCACCACATGCAGCGGCTAAAATTGATGGTATCGAGATTAGCTTGGAAAAAATGCTCTTGCCGAAGACAAACAATTCATTAATCATTGAGGGAGCGGGCGGGTGCTTGGTACCACTAAATGATAAGGACTTTGTAATTGACATTGCTCAGAAATTCAATGCGCCAATCATTCTCGTTGCCAACCTTTACTTAGGAAGCATCAACCACACGCTATTGACTGTTGAATTACTAAAGCAACGTAAACTCTCTGTGGCCGGAATCATTTTCAATGGAAAATCAAACCCTGAAAGTGAAAGAATCATTTTGAAACATTCTGGGCATAAAACAATCTGGCACGTCAAAGAAGAACCTGAAATAAATTCGGAAACAATTGCGAACTATGCGGAAAAAATAAAACAAAAAATTGCGTGACTCTTCTCGAAAAAGATAAAAACTACATTTGGCACCCTTTTACACCTCTGGAAGTCGAAGAGGATCCAATTGTCATCGAGTCAGCGCAAGGTGTTTATCTGTATACTGCTGACGGAAAAAAAATCATTGATGCGGTTTCATCCTGGTGGGTAAATCTTCACGGACATAGTAATCCGGTTATTGCCAAAGCAATTTCCGAGCAAGCTGGAAAGTTAGAGCATGTTATTTTTGCTGGCTTTACCCACGAACCCGCCATTACACTTGCTGAAAATCTTTTAAGCGTTCTACCAAAGAATCAATCTAAAATCTTCTTCTCTGATGATGGCAGCACAGCAGTAGAAGTTGGATTAAAAATGGCAATGCAGTATTGGCATAATAGAGGTATAACGACTAAAACAAAAATTGTTGCGTTAGAGGGAGCCTACCATGGCGATACATTTGGTGCCATGTCTGTGGGGGCAAGAGACGTATTTAACCTGGCGTTTAATCGATATCTTTTTAATGTCGATTTCATCGATTTCCCAAACAATCAAAATGAAGAAAAAATACTAAGCGACTTTCGAAAGTTGGTAAGTAGAGAAGACGTAGCTGCATTTATATTCGAACCATTAGTTCAAGGAGCAGCCGGGATGAGAATGTATTCTCCACAGATACTTGATCAACTTATTTCTATTGCGAAAGAATACGATGTGATATGTATAGCGGATGAAGTGTTCACAGGCTTTGGAAGAACCGGAAGATTCTTTGCGTGCGACTATCTTAAAAACGCCCCAGACATCTTCGCTTTATCAAAAGGCATTACAGGCGGAAGTTTACCGCTGGGAGCTACTAGCTGCTCTTCTAAAATTGCATTAGCGTTTCAGTCATCAGAGAGTTCAAGGACTTTGTATCATGGTCATTCTTACACAGCAAATCCGATTGCGTGTGCTGCGGCTAATGCAAGCTTTAAACTGCTGATATCAAAGGAGTGTAAATCAGCGATTGAAACAATAAACAAATCTCTTGAAAACTTTAAGGCCAATCTTTCTGGTTTTTCTGTCATTAAAGACGTGCGTGTTTGCGGGACGATTTTGGCTATCGAGTTAATGACCAATGACACCAGTTCTTATTATAATCCTATCAGGAAGAAGATATATTCTCATTTCCTCTCTAAAGGAATCTTGGTAAGACCTCTGGGAAACGTCATTTACATAGTTCCACCGTATGTTATTTCAGAGAAAGAATTACAATCTATCCAGACTGAAATTGTGCAGTTCCTTAATGGTCTTGTCAGGAGAGGGTAATTCATAAAAAACCCCTATAATTTTGTTTTATAGGGGTTTGATATAATAAAAAAGGCAACGACCTACTCTCCCGGATTTTACTCTAGTACCATCGGCGCTGGCGGGCTTAACTTCTCTGTTCGGAATGGGAAGAGGTGGACCCCGCC
>JADBYQ010000006.1 GCA_020402945.1 Cytophagales bacterium
AGCAATTGGCCACCATGCGTATGTCATTGACAAAAGCAAACAAGGGATGATGGCTGCCACGGCCAGGCTTCTTGGGGTTGTACCCTTTTTTGCTGCCTTCCTGTTCCCCGTAACGGGTGATCGCACTGCTGTCCATATCCAACGTGTAATTGTCAAATTGGACATGCTCAAAAAACCACGTGTACAGTTCAATGAAAATTTGGTGGTTCATTGATGGTGTAAATTTTTAAACCCAGATTTTGCAGCCAACTGCAAAATCTGCCCAGAGGGCTGAGGAAAGCCCAAAAAGGGCTTTTTCAGGGTTAATCTTGACCAAAATGCCATACATTTTGCGTCAACCGCAAGCAAATTTTGCTACTGCAAAATTTGAGATAGATAAAAAATTTACAAAATAAAGATGCTAACTTTTGGCAAATCGAGAGTCAAACACTTCGCTAAGAAAGTCACAGGAAATAAGACTAAGACTCTAGCAGTTGATGGAGAATTGTTTTTGCAGCTTCGGTAATCGGTGTTCCTGGTCCAAAAATTCCTGTAACGCCTGCATTGTATAAAAAATCATAATCCTTTTTTGGAATTACACCACCCGCCACCACGCGAATATCCGGGCGTCCAATTTTTCTCAGTGCTGCAATCAACTCCGGCACAAGCGTTTTGTGCCCTGCAGCCAAACTGCTGGCACCCACTACGTGGACATCATTTTCTGCGGCTTGTTTTGCCACTTCCTCTGGTGTTTGAAAGAGCGGCCCGATATCTACGTCAAAACCTAAATCAGCAAAGGCTGTGGCAATGACTTTAGCACCACGATCATGGCCGTCTTGCCCCATCTTGGCCACCAATATGCGCGGTCTTCGTCCATCCAATTCGGCAAACTCATCGGACAACGCTCTCACTGCTGCCAACTCATCTTTGTTTTTCATTTCATTCGAATATACACCAGAAATAGATTGAATGGTCGCCTTGTAGCGGCCAAACGTCTTCTCCATCGCTGCTGAAATTTCACCAAGTGTTGCTCTATGCCTTGCAGCAATAATGGCAGCTTCTAGCAAATTCCCATCGCCTGTCGAAGTTACCCTCTCTAATTCTTGTAATGCGGAGGCAACGGCTTGCTGATTGCGTTCAAGTTTCAGCTTTTCTAATCTTGCAATTTGTTCCAGTCGTACCGCTGTATTGTCGATATCCAAAATTTCGAAATCGGGCTTTTCGTCCGTTTGGTATTGATTTACTCCAACGATCACATCTTTACCCGAGTCGATTCGGGCCTGCTTGGCTGCAGCTGCTTCTTCAATTCTCATTTTCGGAATACCACTCTCAATCGCCTTTGTCATTCCACCCAGGTTCTCGACTTCTTCGATTAACGCCCACGCTTTATCGACCAATTGTTCTGTTAAATATTCCACATAAAAGGAACCGCCAAGTGGATCGACCACTTTTGTTACGCCCAATTCTTTCTGAAGGTATAACTGTGTGTTACGGGCGATTCTGGCCGAAAAATCTGTAGGCAATGCAATAGCTTCGTCTAATGAGTTTGTATGCAGCGACTGCGTTCCACCGAACACAGCGGCCAGTGCTTCAATGCACGTGCGCGTGACGTTGTTATATGGGTCTTGTTCGGTTAAGCTCCATCCAGATGTTTGGCAATGGGTGCGCAACGCCATCGACTTTGGATTTTTCGGATGAAATTGCTGCACAATACGCGCCCACAGTAAACGGCCGGCACGCAACTTGGCCACTTCCATAAAAAAATTCATGCCGATGCCCCAAAAGAAAGACAGCCTCGGTGCGAAATCATCGATAGCAATTCTGGCTTTCAAACCTGCACGAATATATTCTAATCCGTCAGCCAATGTGTAGGCCAATTCGAGATGGGCTGGCGCGCCAGCTTCATGCATGTGATACCCGCTTATACTTATACTATTGAACTTAGGCATCTGCTTTGAGCAATAGGAAAAAATATCGGCAACAATTCGCATGGAACTCGCAGGCGGATAGATGTACGTATTGCGTACCATGAACTCTTTCAAAATATCATTTTGAATTGTGCCGCTTAGTTGACTTGGCTTTACACCTTGCTCTTCAGCAGCTACAATGTAAAAAGCCATGATAGGGATAACAGCTCCATTCATCGTCATTGAAACCGACATCTTATCAAGCGGAATCTGATCAAACAAAATTTTCATGTCCAATACAGAATCGATTGCCACACCTGCCTTACCTACATCACCAGCCACACGTGGATGATCTGAATCATAACCCCGGTGCGTGGCAAGATCGAACGCTACTGAAAGGCCTTTTTGACCGGCCGCTAAGTTTCTTCTATAGAATGCATTCGATTCTGCTGCCGTAGAAAATCCAGCATATTGCCTGATCGTCCATGGGCGCACGGTATACATGGTAGCATAAGGGCCACGCAAATAAGGAGGAAGACCAGCTTGTAAGTCACCTAGTTTCTTGTTCTTTATGTCTGCAGCAGAATATTCCGACTTAATCTCAATTTTCTCTGGAGAAATCCAAGACTCATTTGCCCCACTTACTGGTGAAGCAACTAATGAATTGAGGGTGACAGTTGAAAAATCCGGTTTCATGCGTTAGTAAGAAGTTGAAATTTTTTCCAAGCCTCGTCTGCCAATTCTTTAGTGAGTTGTTCTACTAAGTAAGAACCAGCCAGTGGATCAGCCACTAACGAAAAAAAAGATTCTGCCCGCAAAACGGAAGATGTATTTCTCGCCATTCGCACCATGGTCGAATTCGTGTAATCTTCTGGTTCTAGTGTTAGACCGTCACAACCACCCATTATCGCGGCCATCGCTGCATAAGTTTCTTTAATCAGATTTCCGTGAGGCTGAAATGCGGCACTCACCCGCGCATTGGATACGGCATAAATAAAAAGCGGATTCGAAGAGTTGACTTGATAAGCAACTAAGATTAAGTTCCACAATGCACGCAAGACCCGCGGCTTAACCGCTTCTAAAAAAAAATCGTTTCCTATTGGAAGGGAAAACGATATGTGAGAAGTCGCTTTCTCGGCCGAGAGTCCAAGCTCTTTCAAATGTTCTACTCGTTCCACCGCTTTTAGCAATGCTGTTGCCAATTGATCGGCTGCTGTCTCTTCATTCGCTAACAGAACACCAGCACCCCTAAAGTTTGCCCATTCTCGAAACATTACAACCTGCAAAAAATCAGGATCACCTTTCCAATACAAACTGGTGTTAATACTTTCCTTGACGAATTTTTCGTCTGCAAACGCATGCAAGGAAGCCAAAAAACGTTCAGACTTGCCACTTATAAAAAAATGTGTCGCGCAATAGGGCATTTGAATTCCTTCCAGAAGTTTCCCCGCGTCTTCAAATTCAGCGGGCAAATCGAAAACAATCCCATCAGCACCGTTTTGTAGATGTTCTAGCGCTTGTGCATTCGCTTGCAATGCATCATTAACTAAAACTCTCGGCATATTAAGCCAATGACGGGCACCTCCAAAATTTTCAGAAGAAGCGGGCAGTCGTGCTGCCTGCCAACTTTTTACATCCGTTGCAGAATAGTAAGGATTCCACTCAAGTCCTTCCTTTCTTATGCGCAGATCTTCCAACCTGCTTCCATTTTCCAGCTCACTTGCTGCTGCCGTTGCCCAATTTTGGGTTGATTGCGCAGGAAAGATATGTTCCACGAATTGTTTCACGAATTCAATTTTGGTTCTGCTTTCAAGTTGGAATTTAGTTTGCACTTTTTCAATAAGAATTAAAAAAAAGAATCAGATTCCACTACTGAAATTCTTTTCAAAAAGTCAAGAGTGAATTTTAATTTATATCACTTTTGGATTTCATTTTTTTTTACACCTTTGTCTCCCCCAAGAGAAAAAAACAACAAAAACCCCTATTCATTGAACTCAATAATGCCCGTTGAAGCCGCTACTGTCTGGAATGATTGCCTGCACATCATCAAAGCGAGCGTAGACGAACAAAGCTTTAACACGTGGTTTAAACCAATTACTCCTTTGCGCAATCAAGGAGAGGTATTGACGATTCAAGTACCCTCTCAATTCTTCTATGAGTGGCTGGAGGAGCATTATGTTCCCGTTCTCAAAAAAGCGGTGCATCAAGTTTTAGGTACAAATGGTCGGCTTGAATATTCCGTCATCGTTGACAGTGGAAACCATAATAACCCACCCGTATTGGTAAATTACCCCAACGGAAATGGATTTAAAAAAAGCAACGCGCAGGCCGTTAATACTAATGGCCACGATCAATATTCACCCTTTAGCTTCAAGGCACTAAACCCACAAACAGTAAATTCAAGGCTCAATCCGAATTATTCGTTTGACAACTTTGTAGAGGGAGACTGTAACCGACTTGCTCGCTCAGCCGGTGTAGCTGTTGCGAAAAAACCAGGTACTACTTCGTTCAACCCTTTGATGCTGTATGGTGGAGTGGGCGTTGGTAAAACGCACTTGGTTCAAGCCATTGGAAATGAAATCAAAAAAAATCTACCTTCTAAGATTGTCTTGTATGTAGATCAGAACGATTTCACAAGTCAATTCTTAAATGCACTGCAAAACCACAAGATGCAGGAATTCCAGAATTTTTATTTGCAGGTAGACTTGCTGATTTTGGATGACGTGCAGTTTTTAGCGGGCCGAGAAAAAACACAAGAAATATTTTTCCATATTTTTAATCAGTTGCACCAGTCGGGTAAGCAGATCATCATGACGAGCGATTGCCCGCCACGTGATTTGAAAGGATTCCAAGAGCGACTCCTCTCTAGGTTTAAATGGGGTCTTACAGCAGACTTACAAGAGCCTGATTTCGAAACAAAACTTGCGATCATTCACAATAAGATGCAATCCGATGGTATCGAAATTCCAACTGAGGTGGCGGAATACCTCGCGTTTAGTGTAGATACCAACTTGCGCGATATGGAAGGAGTCTTGAACTCATTACTCTTCCACGCGACTCTGTTGAAAAAAGAAATCGATTTAGAGCTTGCAAAAGAAGTTCTCAAGAACATCGTTAAAGAAATTCAAGCGGATGTAAGTGTTGACTTCATCCAAAAAACAGTGGGCGATTACTTCAAAGTTGACTTGGAAGCAATGAAGAGCAAGGTGAAGAAGCGCGAAATCGTTATTCCTCGCCAAACCGCTATGTATTTCTGCAAACGCTACACCCAGTTAACTTTAGCACTGATTGGCGAAAACTTTGGCGGTAGAGATCATAGCACGGTGATCCACGCTTTGGAATCCGTTGAAGACATGATGAAAACAGATGCCAACTTCAAAAACAGCGTAGAAGAACTGACAAAGAAGTTTAAGTCACGTATTTCGGCTTAGTCTTAGTTAGGCACGGTTCTGAAAATTGTTTGATCAATTCCCGGAATCACCTTTAACGCATTTTCATAATACACTTTTTTCAGTACTGAGTCCGGAAGTTCTAACCCATACAACTTCCAATGGGCGTGGTATTTTCTGTAATAGTCAAAATACTCATCGCCTGTTTCTAATACACGGAAGTAAGTGTAGTATTCTTCTTTTTTATAGGTGTCTTTGCCAAACATCACGCGATCTTGATACTTGATCATAAAAGCACGAGCTGCTTTCGGCTGTCTGCCGAGCTCTGCTAACACCGCCCCCAGTTCAGTGTACACGTTAGGCATTTCATCGAACAGTTTTCCTAATCGCTCCAAATCGTTGCCAAACCAACCGAGGTGAGCATTAATGAACTTCGTGTTCGGATGTTTTTTGAAAACATTATGCTGTTCGCTCATTATCTGCTCGAAGGGTGGAATTTTCTTGGGGTCGCGATATCGATCCGGATTCTTTTTTAATTCTAACCAACGTTCATTGTGCTTGTCTTTCGGATTCCAAAACGAATTCGGCTCGCCCGAATGAATTAAAACCGGAATACCCAACTCTCCACACTTCGCCCAGATCGGATCAAGTCGAGGATCATCCACGGCTATCCGATTGCCTTCATTGTCTTTGTCCGTTAGACCAAGTCCTTTATACACTTTCAATCCTTTTACACCTTGTCTCGCAGCCTCGTCCATCATGGCAAGTGTCTCTTCTGGCCAGCCCTTGTCATCCAGATTTTCGAAATTGATATTGAGGAAAACGACAAATCGGTTCGGGTGATTTTTGCTCACGTTGTCCAGTGACCACTCCAGAACTTTTCCGCGAAAGCCACTTAAGTTTACCATCACGCCCATGTTGAGCGAATCCATTTCAACCACCAATTTATCTAAATCTTGAATTGGCATAATCCATTGGTGATTGTGCACATCGATGAAAGGAAACTTTGAGTGAGTAAGTGGATGCTCCTGAACTTTTAATGTAGAGATCGGATCATATTCCTCTACATCCATTACGTCCAATTGGTATTGAATTTTGCCAATGAGCAAAAAGGCAATGGCCAAAAAAATAAGCAGAAGGCTAGGAAGCCCGATCCACTTCCGTTTAGAAAATGACATGGTTAAAAAAAAGTATGTAAAATCGCTTTATTATTTGACTATTGAGCGGTGATCGGCACCCGAACGATAATCCTATCCCAAACAAAATCCATATTTACACCTATAGAATCGCTTGCGAAATTGATAATAAATTGTTCAACTTCTGTTGGGGAGATAATTACAGGCACGTCTACTTTCGCAATATCTTTTTTGTAATCGGGCTCAAATGCACCAGAGAATGAGCCCACCTCACTATTCAATGATACGAGAAATGATTGCGGTCCTGGCACAGTATACATACGGTAACTACCAGCCTTTACAGACTTCCCTGCAAAATTGATATCCTTACTGAATGTGATTTCGGTGGGGGCGTTTGCTCCAAGCCTCCAATATTTTCCATAAGGCTGTAACGCACCATCTTTCTCTTCACCAAAAATCAATCTTCCTTTCTTAAAGGGTTGGCAATAGGCCACTTTAATGTCCAGCCCATTTTCACTGAAGCTTGTCGTGGTCGGGGGACTTTTTGGAAATAAATTACTATACACAATAAAACCTACAAAGGCCACTAGTAGCAGGCCAACACCAACGAGTATTTTCTTTAACATAAAATTGGGATTTGGTTGAAGTGATTTACAATATACGAATTTTTTTAGAGCATTTCATTTCAGAAAGTCTCACTTGTAAAAAAGGGATATCTTACCCAGCAATTATCGCAAGTTAAACCGAAGTGGTACTTCTTGCCGTGAGCTATTAAACCCGTAGAGATATACCTGCCCTTTGAATTCATTAAAGAAATCAATTACCTCTTGCGGGTTCTTTACTCGTTGCCGATTAATAGAAACAATCGTATAATTTTCAGGGAGCCCTAATCTACTGAAAAGTCCATCTCGTATTTTATTGACCCTAACGCCATAATCGACTGCCTCAAGGTTGGCTCCCAAAGTCGCATCACTAAAAATCTTACGCTTAACTAAATTAGTATCGCCATTTTTGTTGAAAAGGGTAACAGTTGCACTCAATTTCTTTCCATTCCGCAAATAATCAATGTTCACTTTGTCGCCCGGATAGCGATAGCTCAATTCCTCTTCAAACGCACTCTTTGAGTTGATCTCTGCTTCATTTAGCCTTATGATGATATCTCCTTCTTGTAGCCCTGCCTTGGCAGCAGCTCCTCCTCTTGACAAATCGCCCAGTAACACACCTTTGAATTCTTTCACGTTCACATCCAGATCATATTTTTTGGCGTTTTGGTAATCATATTCCATCACATCGCCACCAAAGATTGCTTTTTGCGGAAGGCCGTATTTAATCAAATCTTCTACTACTTTTTTGGCAATATCCACTGGCACGGCAAACGCATACCCAGTGTAAGAACCCGTTCGCGATAAAATAGCTGTATTAATTCCAACCAAGTCGCCATTCTTATTGACCAAAGCTCCACCGCTATTGCCAGGGTTAATGGCTGCATCTGTTTGAATAAACGATTCAATAGGGAACTTGTCTTCGACAACATTTATTCTCCTCCCCTTCGCGCTCACAATACCCACCGTTACCGTTGAGGAAAGTGAGAAGGGATTTCCTACGGCAACAACCCACTCGCCCACCGCCAAAGTCTTTGAAGTTCCAAGTGTAATAGCTGGAAGATTTGTTTCTTTGATTTTCAGAACCGCCAAATCGGTTGATGGGTCTGTTCCAATTAACTCCGCATCATAGGATTTTTTGTTGTAGAGAACTTGAATTTTCTCGGCCGATTCCACTACGTGATTGTTGGTAACAATATATCCATCTTGCGTAAAGATGACACCCGAACCAGAGCTGACTTGAGTTTGAGAACCTCCTCCTCCAAATAATAGATCCCAATAGGAATAGGTTGCTCCGCTCTGCGAAATACTATTGATGTATACCACGCTGGGTGTTGCTTTAGTAGCAGCAAGGCTAAAGTCCACATTGTCGCTAGCAACAGCCGTGGAAGGCTGAACAATGTTGGGACGATAGATTTCTTTTGGCTCAAAATTGTTGACATTCAATTCTTGTTTCGCTTGCTGGCGGGCAGTTTTTTCTGTCTGGTAGGCAAAAAAAGCATAAGCACCGGCTAATCCCGCTAGAAATCCTACTAGTATTGTTTTAAATGTATTCATCTGATTCCAGTTTAGTCCGTCAACGCAAAGCGATTGCTTTTGTTGAGTGGCGGGGGCGCAAATGTCGAACCAAAACCAAAAAATGAAATTTTGGCAGTAAAAGATAGGATCCGAACCTCCACACATTTTTTTACCTTTGCGGCATCTATGGGAATTCGTTCAATCCTTGCTAAACCGTTTGCCGCATATATTGCCAAACAGACAGATGAATGGTCATCGCGGCCAGTACAATACCAGCAAAACGTTTTCAATTATCTAATCAAAGAAGGAAAGAGATCCCTTTTTGGCAAGGATCATGGCTTTGCAGATATCCGATCGCATTCAGATTTTATTAGGCAAGTGCCCATCCGCGACTACGAAGCGCTGAAACCCTATGTAGAAAAGGTACTTCATGGAGAATCGGATATTCTGTGGAAAGGCAAACCAGAATATTTTGCGAAAACATCTGGCACTACTTCAGGCACCAAGTATATTCCAATAACCAAAGAATCTGTACCGAACCATATCAATAGTGCCCGTAACGCTTTGCTTAGCTATATACATGAGACAGGGAACGCATCTTTTCTGGACGGAGGACTGATATTCCTTTCAGGCAGCCCAGTATTGGATGAGAAAGCTGGAATCAAAACAGGAAGACTTTCGGGCATTGTCAATCATCACGTACCGCAATATCTTAGATCGAATCAGAAACCCAGTTATGAAACAAACTGCATCGAAGATTGGGAAGAGAAATTGGAAAAGATTATCGATGAAACGATCAAAGTCGATATGTCATTAATTTCGGGCATCCCACCCTGGGCACAAATGTATTTTGATCGCATTCAGGCACGAACCGGAAAGAAAATAAAAGATGTTTTTCCAAACTTCTCGATGTTTGTCTATGGTGGTGTCAATTTTGAACCGTACCGTGCCAAGTTATTTGAAACAATAGGAAAGAAAATTGATTCGATTGAAACATACCCCGCATCAGAAGGATTCATCGCCTATCAAGATTCCCAGCACGCAGAAGGATTACTGCTGCTGCTAAATACAGGCATCTTCTTTGAATTCGTTCCCACCGAAGAATATTTTAATGAAAAACCAAGCAGGCTTTCTATTGAAGAAGTGGAGATTGGGAAAAACTACGCAGTCATTATCAATAACAATGCGGGCTTGTGGGGCTACTCTATAGGAGATACGATAAAATTTGTTTCAAAAAATCCCTACCGGATTATAGTGACAGGTCGGATTAAGCATTTCATTTCTGCTTTTGGAGAACATGTGATTGGTGAAGAAGTGGAAAAAGCGATGAAGTTTACAATGCAAAAATTTCCTGAGGTGGAGTTGGTAGAATTTACCGTGGCTCCCAACGTAGCTCCAGCAGAGGGCATGCCACATCACGAATGGTTGATTGAGTTTGCTAACAAACCAAATAATATGGACGCGTTTCGAACCGAACTAGACAATCAATTGCGCCAACTCAATGTATACTACGATGACCTGATTAGTGGGAATATTCTCTCCGTGCTAAAAATCTCCTCACTACAAAAAAATGGATTCATTGATTACATGAAATCGCAGGGGAAATTAGGTGGGCAAAACAAAGTACCTAGACTTTCCAACGATAGAAAGATTGCAGAAGAATTGGTTAAATTTACATATGATTGATCAGGCTCAAAAAGACGTTATACTTAAAAACCTGGCTCCCTACAAACCCAGGAAACTAGGTGTGTTTGGATCCTATGCCCGTGGCGAAAATACACCGAATAGTGATTTGGATATTCTTGTTGAGTTTGGAGTCCGAATTAGTTTATTTGATCTGGTTGGCCTTGAACAAGAACTTTCAGAACTCCTAGGGGTTCGGGTAGATCTGGTTACCGAACGGGCACTTAGCCCCTATGTAAGACCTTTCGTAGAAAAGGATTATCTATCGATTCTTCCCTGAAAAAAAGAAACAGTGAAGGATAACAGAGTATACCTTAGCCATATCATCGACAGTATCAATCATATTCTTTCTTATACTGAGGGAATGGATGAAGAGTCCTTCAACCGGAATTTTTTAGTACAAGATGCCGTTGTTCGAAACTTCGAGATTATTGGTGAAGCATCCAAAAGGATAAGACCAGAATTCAAAATCGAGTATCCATCTGTTCCTTGGAAAAAGATGGCTGGGATGCGTGATAAATTAATACACGATTATGTTCATGTTGATTTAGAGACTGTTTGGGAAGCCATTTCTGCAATCCTTCCCTCGCTGCTTGTAGAGCTGAAAAAGATACGCAATGAACTCTGACGTGTGCTTCTATCGATATCGGTTGACATTAAATTATTTCTAGTCGTAGATGCCACAGCTCACGATTCTCATGCCTGCATTCAATGCAGCCCCTTACATTAAAGAGGCAGTGAACAGTCTGTTGTCTCAATCCTTTTCAGATTTTGACCTTTGGATTATTAACGATGCTTCCACAGACGAAACACTAGACATTATTAATTCATTTAAGGATCAGCGTATCAAAACAATAACTAACGAAGTGAATCAAGGGAGAGTACGAACGATCAACAAGCTAGTCAATGAGATTCAATCGCCTTATTTTGCCATTACTGATGCAGACGATGTGTCTCACCCCGAACGTCTTGAGAAGCAGGTTGAGTTACTAAATCATGATTCTACATTGATGATGTGTGGAACTTCGTTTTGGGCCGTGGATGAGAAAGGATTTTTGGTTCGTAAAATGTCACTTCTACAAGATATAAAGGCGTTGCGGAAAGCAGCATTGGAGCAATCTCAGTTTTTGGGACCAACCACCATTATGCGCCACGAGGTAATCAATAAATTCCCGCATTTCTACAGAGAATACTTTATCGACAATCATGCAGATGCCGATTTATCTTGCCTCATTTTAGATTCCTTTCCATCTACCAACGTAGCAGTACCTCTGTATTTTTATAGAATTGTCAAATCATCGGTTACCCGAAAGAAAGTAACCGTGCGTAATCTTAATTTGCATCGATTAATTGGATTTTTATCATCGCAAAGAAGAACACAAGGGCAAGATTGTTTGCAACAGAATCTTCCTGAAGAAGCAAATTTATTTTTGTCTAAAGTGCAAGCAGAATATGACCAAGATCCTTCTTTCTTTTTTCGCCATCAGGCTTTCTTTCTTTTGTATTGGGGACTAAACGATCTAGCTTTCGAGAATGGGCGGCTGGCAATTTCAAAAAGTCCTTTTCGAGCAAAGAACTGGGCTAGCTTTTTATATATTATTTTTCGGATCGGATTGTTTTATTTAAATCGAAGCGTAAACAAAGTACACTATCGCCAGTTAATGAAGCCACATGAGGGAAGATCATAAAAAGCATATCGCCATTTTAGGCTCAACTGGTTCAATTGGCACACAAGCATTGGATGTCATTGCCGCTCATCCAGAAAAATTTGAAGTAGAAGTGCTGACCGCACAAAATAATGCAGATCTACTGATTGAGCAGGCCAAGAAGTTTAAGCCCAATGCAGTCGTCATTGGGAACGAAGACTATTATATGCAAGTGAAAGAGGCACTCATTCCTCTTGACATCAAAGTCTTTGCTGGTGAGTCAGCACTTGCTTCTGTTGTTCAAATGGACACCATCGATTTAGTGCTTACCGCATTAGTAGGATATGCCGGGCTCAAACCAACCATTAAGGCAATTGAAGCCGGAAAAACTATTGCGCTGGCTAACAAGGAAACACTGGTAGTCGCTGGCGAACTGGTTACTCAATTGGCTCGGTCAAAAGGCGTAAACATCTATCCGGTAGATTCAGAACATTCTGCCATTTTTCAATGCTTGGTGGGTGAGTTCGATAACCCGATAGAAAAGATTATTTTAACAGCATCGGGTGGCCCTTTTCGAGGAAAGAAAAAGAACGACTTGAAGAATATCACAAAAGCGCAGGCACTAAAACACCCAAATTGGGTAATGGGCGCCAAAGTTACGATTGACTCAGCCTCTCTAATGAATAAGGGGCTCGAAGTGATCGAGGCAAAATGGCTTTTCGGCCTTCGACCAGAGCAAATTGAAGTAGTTGTACACCCCCAATCCATTGTCCATTCGTTAGTTCAATTCCGTGATAGCTCGATCAAAGCCCAACTTGGCTTGCCAGATATGCGTTTGCCTATTCAATATGCGCTTGGCTATCCGGAACGCTTGAATTCAGACTTCCCCCGATTCAATTTTGCCAGTTATCCGGCACTCACTTTTGAGCCCCCGGATACAGAAACTTTTCGTAATCTTGCACTCGCTTTTAAAGCTATGGAAAGAGGTGGAAATATGCCTTGTGTGCTAAATGCAGCCAATGAAATAGCGGTAGAGGGGTTTTTGAATGGTAATATCGGTTTTTTGCAGTTGAGTGAAGTGGTGGAAACCTGCATGGAAAAAATCAGTTATCTCCCAAAACCAGGCCTTGAGGATTATGTTGAAACGGATAAAGAAACAAGAAGAGTCGCGAGCAATTTTATTCACCAAAGACGATTTTCAAATTAGATTATGGAATTAACGATTAAAATTTCTCAACTGCTTTTGAGTTTGTCAGTATTAATAGTTGTCCATGAGTGGGGTCATTACGCTTCAGCACGGCTGTTTAAAATCAAAGTTGAAAAATTCTATCTATTCTTTGACTTTTTATTTCCAATGGCAAATGTGCTCAACTTCTCTTTGTTGAAGTTTAAGAAGGGTGATACAGAATATGGTCTTGGTTGGTTCCCTCTAGGGGGCTATGTGAAAATTGCGGGCATGGTGGACGAAAGTATGGATAAGGAACAAATGAAAGCACCTGCCGAACCTTGGGAATTTCGCTCGAAGCCAGCCTGGCAACGACTGATTGTGATGATGGGCGGAATTATTGTGAATGTTGTTGTGGGCGTTCTAATTTTCATCGGGATTACCTATTTTATCGGTGACACAACGCTGCCTAAAGAGTATGTAAATCGCCATGGTGGAATTCACGCGATGGCTCTTGCTCAGCAGCTAGGCCTAAAAACCGGTGACCAGATTATTAAGATCAACGGCAATGACTATCAAAATTTTGACGACCTATTAAAACCGGGTTTTATGTTGTCCGAAAATGCCAGTTACACGGTATTGAGAGAGGGTCAAGAAGTAAAAATACCGATCCCTGGGAATTTTATTGAAAATTTTAACTCGAAAGAAACAGCATCCAAATTCATCTCCTATCGAATACCTGCAATAGTTGGCAAAATTGAGGAAAAAGTGACTTCTGTTTACGATGAAAAGGGCGAAGTGATAAAGGCCAAAGAATCAAATGAATCAATCGCAAAAAAAATTGGTCTAAAGGCTGGCGATAAATTCGTTGAAATAGATGGCAAGCCGATATCTTATTTTGATGAACTTTCGGAAATTGTAAAAAGCGGCCCACGTGACTCAATTTCATTTAAAATCAAACGAGGAGATCAAATTCTGACTTTTAGTGAGTCTTTCAAAAATCAAACGATGATTGGGTTCGCTCCTAGGAACATTGGGAAGGAAGAATTTGCAGTTATCAATTATGGTCTTACAGAATCAATACCACTTGGTACATCACGAGCCTTCGGAGTAGTGTTACTCCAAATTAAGGCCTTCGGCAAACTGTTAACAGGAAAATTGGATCCGAGGAAGTCACTTTCCGGGCCTGTTGCTCTGGTTGGGATGTTCGGTCCAGTGTGGGATTGGGAAGCCTTCTGGCGCATGACCGGATTGCTGTCCATGGTGTTAGCATTTATGAACTTCTTGCCTATACCTGCACTAGATGGTGGATATGTTATGTTCTTGCTTTACGAAATGATCAGTGGTCGCGAGCCTTCTGAAAAATTCTTTGAGAACGCCATCAAAGTGGGAATGGCCATTCTATTATTGCTGATGGTCTTTGTATTTTACAACGATATCGCCAAACTTTTTACAGGCGGCTAAAACTACTCGCTCTTAATGGCAGTGATTCGATGATTGGCCTTTCCTATATTTGAAAGTGAACCGGGAGAAAATAGCCATTCGAACCACCTATTTCAGTATTGCCGGTAACACCGCCATGGCCCTTCTTAAAGGGTTGGCTGGTTTCTTTGGAAACTCTTACGCGCTTATTGCGGACGCCATTGAGTCCACCACCGATATTTTCTCGTCTATTTTGGTTTTGATAGGGTTAAAGTATTCGAACCGCCCACCCGATAAAAATCACCCCTATGGCCATGGGCGAATTGAGCCGCTCACGACTTTTCTGGTCGTTGGTTTTTTAATCACCTCCGCTACCATTATTGCTTATGAAAGTATTCTGCACATCGGCACGCCTCATGATTTGCCCGAGCCCTATACACTTTTTATTCTTGGCGCAATCATTCTTTGGAAGGAGATCAGCTACCGTTTGGTGTTGAAAAAAAGCATTGAAACTAAAAGTTCTTCTCTCCGTGCCGATGCGTGGCATCACCGTAGCGATGCCATCACTTCTATGGCTGCTTTTGTCGGCATCTCTATTGCACTTTATTTTGGAAAGGGCTACGAATCAGCAGACGACTGGGCAGCACTGTTTGCTTCCGGTTTTATTTTATACAATAGCTATCTCATCTTCCGACCTGCGTTAGGAGAAATTCTGGATGAGCATGTTTACGATGATCTGGTTGAGGAAATCAGAATAATTTCACTACAGGTGAACGGAATAATTGCTACTGAAAAATGTTTCATCCGCAAAACAGGCATGAAATATCAGGTGGATTTGCATGCGATTGTTGACGGGCTCTTGACTGTAAAAGAAGGGCACGCTATTGCCCATCAACTGAAGGACACTTTGCGTGAACAACTACCGCAACTGGATCATGTATTGATTCACGTTGAACCGAATAGGTTGTAACGTGAATGAGAAACCGACAAAACGAAGACTAATTTATTCAGGATTGATTGGGTACGAACAACGTAATTTCAGTGCCCTGATTTAACACAGAAGAGAGCTTTACGCTTCCACCTAGTTTTTCGATAGCAATCTTAACCAAATAGAGACCTAAGCCGTTGCCAGTCGATTTTTCGTGGGCTCTGAAAAACATATCGAATACCGGTTTTTGATAGGCCAAATCTATGCCCGCTCCGTTGTCTTGCACTTTGATAATGCAATTGAAAAGTTGGTATTCTACGGAGATGCGAATAAGTACGTTGGGGCCGCCATACTGAACCGAGTTTTCAAAAATGCTTCCCAAAATCATTTTTAGTAAGTAGCTATTGCTTTTGATTACTGGCAACGTAGTGGGCAGATTCAACTGAACGTTTGAATCCACCAAACCGTATTCATTGAGAGTTGCCTTCGATACCTCTCTGATTAATTCCGCAATGTCCGTAGGCTCGTTCTCCGTCCGTTCGCTACGGCAAAAACTGATCGCAATCAATTTCTTCAGCATGCGATCTAAATCTAAAACGGTCTTGCTGATGTGAGCCATCATGGATTGTATCGCTTCGACACTTTTTTCTTTTGCGACCAGGTTACTGATGCCCAAAATGGTCATCAACGGTCTGCGAAGGTCATGGGATGTTCGATACAAAAATGTATCTAGGTCGCGCATGGTCGCGTTGAGTGCCTCTGTTCGATGCAACACTAATTTCTCTAACTGTTTGTTCAATTCATTAATGGAAGTCGATTGCTGAGAGAGTTCTTGGTTGACCTCTTCGAGCTCATTCGTTTTTTGTTGTAGAATATTGAGCGCGTTCTGCAACTGTTTGGTCTTGTCTTCAACTTGTACCTTCAAATTTTCATTTTGCTGCTCAACCAATTTCCGTTGCTCTTCTTTCATTTGATCAACTCCTTGCTGGAGCGATCTCACCCGATAGGTGGCTGCCACTGAAAAAATAATCACCTGGATGAGTATGCCCACTAAATAAGGCGTATCAGGCCCCAGAAAATTAATGTTCGCAAAAAATACAGACCGAAGTTCAGCGTAGAATGTGGTGACAATAGAGACAAGCAGCGCTACGGAAACAATGATTGCGCCTTGCCTTCTTTTCCAAATGGAGCTTGCCATCACAATTATAAAAGTTAAGTATTCAAAATACCTTCGTTCAAAAAAGAAGAGCGACTGATCGGTAGCAACAGAAAAAATCCAGGAAAGTAAAATAAAGAGAGAGAAAATACCCAGCAGGTAGAATTCCCAATTGCGCCAACCTAACTTTAAAAAAGTCACTAAAAAAAAGGCCACAATAATAGGTGTAAGGTGCGCCAGATGAAGGCCTAGGGGTAGCTCAAAAGCCTGCCAGCCGACAAATAAATAATTGGTGGTAATGCCATGTATGTTTGCGACCAGCAACGATATCACGATAAAGTAAATGGCCAAAATAAAAGAAGTCCTCTGCCGATCGAAGAAAAAAAGCACAAGATTGTAGAAAAACAAAATACCGGTTACTCCTAAAATCAACATTACCAGAAGTTGGTTGCCAATGTATTTTCGGTAGGCATGTGCCGATTCATCTAGCTCTACTTTTGATAAAAACGAAAACCGCTGGGCATAATACCTCATAATGGGTTGCGTGATATTCGTTCTAAAAATAAACGTCTTTGTTTGCCCGGGTTGGATCACAATAGGAAAACTAAGCAATCGATGTAACGAAAGCGGCCGATCAAGTACCGGATGATTGGTACCGGAAATAGCAGCGGTCCATCCGCTGCTATTTTGTTCGAATAGTACGGCCTCGTTCCACTGATCGATAGTGATGACAAATTGATCTGCATTTGTATTGTTAGTCACTTGCAACTTTGTCCAAAACACTATGTTTTGGTGTGAATAGTATTTTGACGGAACTTGGCTGGAAAACTCTCCTTGCAAAATAGTTTGCAATTCCTTACCCGTTGAATCGACCTGATAGGCAAGATACTGGTATACCTGCATACTTTTATCGATCGACTGAATTGAAAAAACTTGTGAAACGCCAACGCGAGCTGATGTCACCATCAAAATAGAAATCAAGAGGAGCGTACTCCTGGTGTTGAGGCCAATCATAAGATCACAAACTTAACGACTTACAGACCTATTTAGGCTTCTTTGCTAAAATTGTTACATCTTCTCCGGCACATGAACGACTAATGGACGGTTCCGCATACACTTGTGATTGTATCGACTCTAGGGTGTATATTATTAGTTTCTCGGGGTCAACTTTAAGTCACTAGTTGCTATATGAGTGCCCTGCTTTTATCCATTCTAGGATTTTACTTCTCTCTTCTTGGGGAATTAACCCCGCTTGTGGCATAGGCGAAGGTATACCTTGCAAGGCTCTTGCGTCAATTCTTTGCCAATGGTTTAAAATATCACAAACACTAGTAAAATCCAAACCACCATGTGGGTTATTTCCTGAATGACAACTTGCGCAACGATTGGTCAAAATTTGCCTCACCTGTTTGAATGTAATGCCTTGGGCAATAGTGTCTAGATTAACTTCTCTTACTGCTTCACAACCGCTTCCATCCTTCAAGACCAAACTATGACTGCCCACTTTTACATTTAGAAATATCGGTTGATTTTGAAAAGGCTGATTATCCATTCTGTATTGATATTCTGCACCCAGAGGCTCCGTAACTTGAATAGAACCGCTATATGTACAGGGGTGAGAGGCAACTGTCGCAACTGCAATTGTTACTTGTAAGTTGCATGTAACATCGTTATTTGTACAAGAAAATATGCCCCCTAACGATAGCAGATTCAATAAAAGCAGCTTAGTTATTTTCACTACTGTCGGTTAAAGTTTTTAGGAAATTTATGATGTCTTGCTTCTCACTTTCCGTTAGTTGTAAATTATCAAAGGGAAGGGTTTGGTACCGTAAGTTCAATCCTATACCATTTCCACCACCTAATTCATAAAATTTAATCACATCTTCCAACGTATTGTAAACCCCATTGTGCATATAGGGTGCTGTTTTCTCAATATTTCTGACGGTAGGAGTTTTAAATGAAAATTTGAGTTGCTCTATTTGATTAAATTTATATCTGCCTTCATCAGAATCAATGACGGCATTTTTCCACGCGATATTTTTAGGCACCCCAATAACTTCTGACTCTGTATTGTTGTACCAAGGTGGAACTGTGCCATTGTAAACTGGAATGAAGTGGCAGGTAGCGCATTTGGCTTTTCCTGAAAACAAATTAAAACCTATGGTTTCACTTTCGGTAAGTATTGCTTTCCCTGCAAAGTAATGATCTACCTTGGCGCTAAAAGGCATCAAACTTCTTACATAAGACGCTATGGCATTTCTAATTTCGTAAGGCGTTATTTCCTTTTTATCTGGAAACGCCTTTGAAAACATCAAAGTTGTTTCCTTGTTTTTTGAAACTTTCTCTAAGATTTCTTTTGGGGAAAGATCAAATTCATCAGGGCTTTTCATTACACTTTCTATTTGATTTTCTAAATCTTGCGAACGTAAATCATAAAAAAAGGCCTTTTGAAAAGCTGAATACAATAATGTTGGAGAATTTCGTTTAAACGCGTTACCGTGAATATTGGATACCGAAGCTTTTTTGCCATCTGTAAAAGATTTCTCTGCATTGTGACAAGTGGCGCAACTCAAGCTATTGCTTCTTGACAAGCTTGCGTCATTAAATAATACTTTGCCTAAAGCCACTTTTTCCTCAGTAGATTTTGATTCTGCAAAAGGTGAAAAAGCATCAGGATTCAGGTTTTTCCCTTGCATCAAATCCGCTAAATGACCATAGAAAACCTTACCTTCAAATAAACTTGGTGACTTTTCAATAACAATTCTAAAATTCTTTTCTAAAGAAATACTCAATGGCATCAAATGGTTTTTAATAAAATGTAACCGATTGAAGCTATTAAAATCATTATTGTTACTAAGGTATTGCTTGGTCTTCTCTAATGATTCCGTAAAGCCAGCATTGACTTTTTCATTATTTATTTCGCAATATTTCCTATAATACTCTTCTATTCCTTCAATGGAATGTTTAGCTTCAGCTATTGAACTAAGTGCCACTGGAGAATCAAAACCAGTAATACCCAAAACGGCAATTCGGATGATTTGATGTTGAATCAGTTCATAGAAATGGTGATTTTGAATGGGTAAATCTTTAAAATTTTGCTGAACAAATTTTAAATCGGTTTCTAAAATGCGCACTTGAGTTTTTAACTCAACTAAGTCTACACCTTCGCTGAAAACAATTTCTTCAATAACCTGAAATCCAACGGCCTCATTTACAACATTATCATCCGTTTTTATCTCAGGTAAGGCAGGCCCATTAATTCTGCGAGCAAGACCTTGAAAATAATACTCAACAAAAGGCTCTATTTTTTTATACTCTTCTCTACTCCTTTTAAAATGTTGGATTAGCGCTTCTTCGTCTTTTGTTTTCTCCAAGTTGCCCAAAGTGCCAATTAGAGTATCTATTTTTTCTGAAATATCAGTATGTAGTTTACTTTCTAAAGTCTGATGTCTTTTATCTACACATGAAAAGCTAAAAGCCAAAATAAATAGCAAAAGTATAGTTCTGTTCATTTGATTTACGTTCGTTTATTCATAAAACAAAAAACCCTTCACCTTGTTGGTGAAGGGCTCATTGTATACATAATCACTTTCTACCTAGGAACACCTTTCAATATAAGTGTTTGTCCACCTGATTTGTAAGACTGTACAGAAGTAGCTTTGCTCGGGTTTAAAAATTTGTCGCCTTCTACCCATGTATGAGTGTGTATATTGATCGTAAATGTACCAGCAACTCCTACCACGTCAGAAATATCTTCCATTGCCCCATGCTCCCAAATTCCCTTTTTCAGTTGATTGGCACCGGCAGGATTATATTTTGTATTTAAGAAATTGGCATCTCCATGTGTCATATCCATAAATACTTTCTTTGTGGCCGTACCAATGTTGTACTGCCAAATTAAAGAGTTGTGTGTAGCTTCAGGCCAAAACGAATCTCCATCTTCCTGAATATAAACATAGTTTTCGGTAACACAAAGATTGTCGGGGTTAATGATATCGTTTCCTTTTACGTTAGCACCTGAAGGAGAGACATCGCCATCGGCAACAATTTTTAATACGCCTTTTAGTGGATCGGTAGCATCTAATTTTAATTGATATACCCTGCCCATATATGTTTTTTCTGTACTACCACTTACGCCAGTTGCAACAAAATACAACTCTCTGTTATTCGAAGCAGAGCCCTTACGGTAATCTAAATCTTCAACACGAGCAAATTGAATGCTTTTTAAAGACGCGTTTAAATTCTCGATTTCAGAGCCAGTTAAATTTTTAGCGTTCGGAACCTCTACAAACTCAACGTTATAGTTATTATTCCAGGTGATTGCTGTTTCAATTTGATTTTGGTCAACTCTTCTTAGCACGTATAGTTTTCCATTGTCTAAATCACCAACCGTATTAGAAACATATAGATATACTTGACCGTTACCGGCATCTTCTCCCAAAATAATGACCGTTTTACCAGGATACGCGACTTTAGTTAATGGCACAGCATTCTCGCCACTAAATTTTCCTAAGGCAGGTTTTACTCTCGAATTGTCTGATGGGTTTGCAGGTGCAATAGGGTCAATCGCATGTGTCATTGCATTCACGTTAGATTCACCAGTACTTAAAAAAGTGGGGCCGAATCCATGAATTTCAGGTGTTGCCATTGTACCTGAACACAATCTAAACAAACCACCATCGGTATTAACAATGTACTCGCCTTTAACTATGTCTAATTTTTTGTCCAAATACAATCTAGAAATTGCCCAAGTGTTTTCATGGTTAGTAACCATAATGTAACCACTGCCATCTGGGTTTTTGATAAATCCTTGACCATCAGGGGCGCCACCAAAAATCATATCGTTTGAATTTGGAATAGCATCTTCACTACTAACTAGCGTAAACACTCCAACATCTGAAAACTCTGATCCCATTTTTACAAAGGATGGGGTTATGGAGCGATTTTTAAATTCTACCGTCACAGCAGGAGTACTATCATCTTTGTTACAAGAAACGAAACACGAAGCAGCTAATACTGTAGCTATAGCCATCGTTACATAACTTTTTGTTGCCATAATATCTGTTTTTTAAATGATTTATTTGATACAAATCTCGTAGCAGAAAATGAATTGGTTATTATGTCAGAATTAACAAATTATTTATTAACAGGAGCCCTGATCGTTGTCGGGCCATTGAAAAAAGGGAACTAAAAGCTTTGGGCAAGCTTTTAAGACAGACAAGTCAACAAAGAGAGGCTTTGGCTAAAAAATGAGTTACCAATAAGGCATAGTCAACCGATTCTCTTTGACACTTGTATCATCAATTTTACCTAGGATAACTCTGTTAAATTGACTAGTTAACAACTACATCCGCTCCGGCACTTGTATCCCGAGTAGACTCATCGACCTCTTGATGACATCTGCCACCACTTTAGAAAAAGCAATTCTAAATTTCAATTTGGTCGGATCTGACTCATTAAAAATAGGAATGGCTTGGTAGAACTGATTATATTCTTTGGCTAGTTCGTAGGCATAGTTAGCAATTACGGATGGCGAATACTCACGCGATGCTTCGTGCAGTTTGTTGTGAAAATTGTTGAGCGTGAAAATGATTTCGCTTTCTGAAGGCTCCAGTGAATCGATATTTTTTAAATCTGATGCAACTACTTTTATACCTATTGATTCGGCCTTCCGTAAAATTGACTTCACACGCGCATGGGTGTACTGAATAAACGGCCCCGTGTGACCTTGCAATTGGATCGACTCACTTGGGTCGAACATCATCCGTTTTTTCGGATCAACTTTTAGCAAAAAGAATTTCAAGGCGCCTAAACCCACCATCTCAGAAAGATTCTTGATCTCCTCCTCACCCATCTCATCTATCTTGCCAAGTTCACGCGTTTGCTTCTCCGCCTCGTCCACCATCTCTTGCATCAAGTCATCTGCATCCACCACTGTACCTTCGCGACTTTTCATTTTCCCTGTAGGCAGATCGACCATTCCGTACGAAAGATGATAGCACTTCTCGGCCCACGCATAGCCGAGCTTCTTCAAAATCAAAAACAACACTTTGAAGTGATACTCTTGCTCATTGCCAACCGTATATACTTGCCCTTCTATTTTCGGAAAATCGCGGAAACGCAAAATGGCCGTGCCGATGTCTTGTGTCATATACACCGAAGTACCATCCGAGCGTAATAAAACTTTTTGATCCAATCCATCGGATGTCAAGTCCACCCATACCGAGCCATCTTCTTTTTTGTAGAACACGCCCTGCTCCACACCGCGAAGGACTTCATCTTTGCCTAATAAATATGTTTGTGATTCGTAATACAATTTTTCAAAATCAACACCCATGCGCTTATAGGTCGAGTCAAAACCTTTATAAACCCAACCGTTCATGGTTTTCCACAACTGAACGGTAGCGGGATCATTCGCTTCCCATTGCAATAATAACCCCACCGCCTGCTGCATGATGGGCGCTTGCTTCTCCGCCTCTTCTTTCGTTAAGCCCTTACTTTCCAGTTCAGCAATCTGCGCTTTAAAATGCTTGTCGAACTCTACATAATATTTTCCTACCAATTTATCACCCTTCAAACCAGAGCTCTCTGGTGTCTCTCCATTGCCAAACAATTGCCAGGCAGCCATACTCTTGCAGATATGTATGCCGCGGTCGTTGATGATTTGAACTTTATGAATTTTGTAGCCTAGTGCTTTATAAATTTCAGCAACAGAATATCCCAAAAAATTATTTCTCAGGTGACCTAAGTGTAATGGCTTGTTGGTATTGGGTGATGAATACTCCACCATCATCTCTTTGCCATTATCTGGCAGTTGCCCAAAAGAAGAATTCGAATAAATCGATTCAAACACCTGCGCCCAAACGGAATCGCTTATTGACAAATTCAAAAAGCCTTTCACCACATTATACCTGCTCACCAATCCTGAATTGATTTGCAAATATTCACCAATCATCTTCCCGGTTTCCTCGGGAGATTTCTTAGAGAGTTTTGTTAACGGAAAACATACCAACGTATGCGAGCCTTCGAACTCAACATTAGTCGGTTGTACCTGCACTTGCTCAACGGATTGATTGAAAAGTGCAGTCATTGCTTTTTGGATTTCAGCTCGGAGGGTGAGGTCTAAATTCATTTAGTGTTGGATGTGAGATATGAGATATGAGACGTGAGATCAACGGTAGTCGCTTTCTCAATACTCACATCTCACGACTCAATACTATTTTACATATCCAAAATATACGCAAACATAAGCGGAGCCACAATCGTAGCATCACTCTCTACAATAAACTTAGGCGTATCGATATTCAATTTGCCCCACGTTATTTTTTCGTTTGGCACTGCCCCTGAGTACGAACCATAGCTCGTTGTTGAGTCGCTGATCTGACAGAAATAACTCCAATACGGAATGCTATCTCTTTCTAAATCTTGGTGCAACATTGGCACCACACATATTGGGAAGTCACCTGCAATGCCACCGCCAATCTGGAAGAAGCCGATGCCATCTTTTCCAGAATTTTTCGTGTACCAGTCTGCCAACCACACCATGTACTCGATCCCGCTTTTCATCGTACTGGCTTTCAGTTCACCTGTGATGCAATAGGAAGCAAAAATATTTCCCATCGTGCTATCTTCCCATCCTGGAACTACCATCGGCATATTTTTTTCTGCCGCGGCAATCATCCAACTATTTTTTGGATCGATCTCATAATATTGTTTCAAGTCGCCACTGTTGATCATGCGGAACATGAACTCGTGTGGAAACAATCGCTCGCCCTTGTCTTCGGCATCCTTCCACACTTTGAACAAATGCTTTTGCAGCCTGCGGAATGCCTCTTCTTCAGGGATACACGTGTCCGTCACACGGTTCAAATGGTTTTGCAGCAAATCCCACTCTTGCTCTGGGGTTAGATCTCTATAATTCGGAATCCTGCGATAGTGCGAGTGCGCTACCAGGTTCATGATGTCCTCTTCTAAGTTGGCACCCGTGCAAGAGATAATGTGCACCTTATCTTGGCGGATCATCTCCGAGAAACTGATGCCCAGCTCGCCCGTGCTCATCGCGCCCGCGAGGGTTACCATCATTTTTTTGCCTTCGGCAATATGTTTTTTGTAGCCTTTCGCAGCGTCCACCAATGCGGCCGAGTTGAAGTGCAAGTAATTTTTCTCAATAAAATCGGAAATAGGGCGATTTGTGCTCATGACGTGGTTAGAATTTGGTGCGAAAATACGGAATAAGTTGATAGTAGGGTGTAGAAGGAATAGTTAAAAGTAAAAATTTGAAAGCAAGCACCAAAGAGCAATTTCAACATTCTACTTGTTGGTGTGGCCCTCGGGTTGCGCTTTCCGCTGCAAGTCCGTCTACTAGATCGCCACCACGCTTCGGGCTTTCGCTACTATCGCTCACGCATGAAGAATCGATTGGCTATATTTACTAAAAAGATGATGAATTTTATGGAAGATATTTTACCGTGCAAACTTATTATTCAAAACGAAAACAATATTGCCCTCTTAGAAGTAAAGACTTTTGACGAAATGCAAAAGCATGTTAACGTAAAACAGCTACAACTTTTACAAGAATCTAAAAGAACTATAACTATTGATTACGAAGAATTGCCAATAACAGATGTAAATTTTATCGTCCACAAAAACTCAATTTGGGTTTATATTATTGTAAAAAAGCAACTGTGACTTGTGCGAAAATTGTTATTTTTTGTTTGTTTTAACTCTTTCATTATTTAAAGCTTTTTGTTTATGACAGTTAGCAATAATGATTTACGAGGTAACTGGAATAGTTTTAGTATTAATGAAAAGTTCAAGTTTTTAAATAGGATAGAAGACCTAGAAGTATTTGCATCTAGGCATGTAACAAGCTATTTATCAAAGCATTCGTCAGAAGAGGTGTTCAATTCTTTGGCACAAGACAAAGATGGTATTGAAATTCTTAGAAAATATCAAAAGATGACAGATGATATAATGGACTTACCATTTATCCACGATGAAAATCATTATTGGAATCAAAACCGCGAATCAATCTTAGCTCATCTCTTTACAATCTCTGAAAAATGGTTTGGAAAGATTTATGACCCCACTCTCACTTTGAAATTGGAGGACTTAAGAAAGAATATCAAGAGGCAAGGAGCAATAAGAAAGATTGAAAGTACGTATTCTGGTATAGATAAACTAAGTGAAATTATTGCCCGAAACAGTCAAAAGCCAAAATTGAGTATGGTAAATCAAGCAATTGATCTTTTGGGTTGTCTTTGGAAATTTATCCTTGCAATGTTGCTAGGACTTCTTATCTATAAGGTCATCCCGATTGCAATAATGTATTTTGGGCATAGCCTCGATAGGCTGTTTGGTCTTGACAGTTTTTTTCTTGGGATGTCTTTGTTTTTCATAATTATCTATTTCGTTTATTCAATTTCAAGTGCAAAAAAGCGAAGAAGATAATTTTTTGTGTTGTTTTTAACACTGTTTGATCTTCCTAGCCTCGAATAGTGCAAGCGTCTCGCTTGTGCCTTCTATCAAACAATATAACCTGCGGCTAGCACGAGTTTGTAATGTATGCCCATCCAAAATCAAACAGAGTTTCTTGGGGACACTAACCACGGATTGGGAGAATAGATCAACATCTTCCACAAAGCGAAAAACGATGCAAGGTAGCGACTATATCAAAATGTTAAGTTCTTGTAATCTTTGCAAAACTACCGGAAGGCTGACCACTCGCACGTTTTTATTGTATGGATGCTCTTTAGCTGAAGGAGTCACGATAAAATTATGCTTAGCTTTTATGTCCTCAATGGCCAAATGATTCCCTTTGGTCAACACCGGATTATCTGTAAATTTAATTTCAATGGAAACAAAAGGTTTATTGCCTTTCACAATAATCAAGTCCACTTCAGAGCCGTCTTGTGTTCTGTAATAAAACAATTGGGCGTCATCACGCAGGTGAGTAGCAATTTGCTGAATCACAAATCCTTCCCATGAATGCCCAAGTAAATGGTGACTAAATAACGCTTTCATGCTATGGGTATTCCAAAGCGTGTGAAGTAACCCGGTATCGCGTATAAAAATTTTTGGAGCCTTAACAATCCGCTTTTTAATGTTGTGATGATAGGCGGTTAACCTGCGCACCATAAAAGTATCTTCCAAAATATCTACAAACTTCATGATGGTGGTTACTGAAACACCCAACGACTTTGAAAGAGAGCTATAATTGATGACTGACCCATTCGTACTGCTGATCATTTGTAACAACTGCATAACCAACGACCTATTTATCGATAACCCTAATACGGCAATATCCTGCTGAACGTAAGTCCTGAGAAAACTATTGAGCCATTCAAAACTGTCCTTGTTACTTTTTGCCAAGTAGGCGCCAGGAAATCCACCTCTCAACCAAAGTTTCTGGTACTCCATGTACTTTGCTTCTACCAATGACAAAGGACCCAATTCACAAAAGATGATTCTACCCGCCAATGTCTCAGACCCTTGTTGAAGCAAATCTGGTGAAGCCGAGCCAGTAACAATAAATCTTCCGGGTTTCCGATTGACATCTATCACTGATCTCATTACAGGAAATAGTCCTGGTTTGTGTTGTATCTCATCCAATACTACGGTTCTTTTTATATTTTCCTTAAAATATAGTTCAGGTTCACGAAGCTGATTGAGATCAGATGGCAATTCCATATCCAAATAGACCGAATCTTTGGGAGTCACTTTAAGGATCGATTTGACCAGTGTTGTTTTACCCACTTGCCGTGGCCCAATAACGCCTACTACCGGAAACCGTTTTGCCCGATCAAGTATAAGTTGAATAATATGCCTTTGGATCATCCCTGCAAATTTAAACTAAAAAAATGAATTTGCAGGGATGATTTCAACTCGTTTTCCATCTGACATACGCATCCACTAAAACTTTCTAACTTTTGCAGCCACCTGAAATCAACTCCCTGGCGCAAAAAAAAATCTGCACTTGGAACAAAATCCCTATCTTGTCCTACCAAATATTGACCTAAACCCAACGATATGCGCTTCTCATTACAATTTCTTTTTTTGCCTTTTTTTACTCTGGCACTCTCTTTCACACACGCCCAAACCAAACAACCCGATTGGGCAAAATTGCAGGATGAAACACTCAAACATTTTCAAGCCATCTTAAAAATTAACTCGAGCGTAGCTACTGGATACGAAGCGCCAGTGGTAGAGTACCTCAAATCAGTTTTGGAAAAAGAAGGGATTTCCACAAAAGTATTTTCCAACGATCCCAAGCACCCCAACTTGGTGGCACGCATCAAAGGAAACGGGAGTAAGAAACCAATATTGATCATGGCTCACACTGATGTGGTAAGTGTAGACACCACCAAATGGATACATCCTCCCTTCTCCGCAACACGCGATGGTGGTTATGTGTATGCGCGTGGCGCAGTAGATGACAAAGACAACGTAGTGGCCGCTTTAATGGTGATGCTGCAACTAAAAAGACTAGGTATCGTGCTGGATAGAGACGTGATATTCTTAGCAGAAGCAGGCGAAGAATCAAATACAAAAGTGGGTATTGATTTTATGGTGAGCGAACACTGGGCGGATATCGAAGCAGAGTTTTGCTTTGCCGAAGGTGGTGGCGTCACGCGCAAAGACGGCAAAATAGTTTATGCAGCGGTTTCTACTACCGAAAAAGTGCCAAGAGGTGCAAAACTAATCGCACGCGGCACCGCTGGACATGGATCAGTTCCCTTGCAAGACAATGCGATCGTGCATCTCTCGCAAGCGATTTCGAAAATTGCAGCGTGGCAAACACCCATGCGCTTGAACGAAACAACCCGCGCGTTTTTTACACGACTAGCATCCGTTAGCAACCCTGCCGATGCAGCACGTTACCTTGCTGTGGTGAACGACAAAGAGGCCGAAAAAGCACAAGAGTACTTCGCAGCCAAAGAACCGCGCATGTACTCCACACTTCGTACCTCTATCTCGCCCAATATTTTCAAAGGTGGCTATTTGAGTAATGTAATCCCCAGTGAGGCCGAAGCCACATTGGACATACGCGCGTTGCCTGATGAAGACATGTCAGCGCTATTGGCCGAAATGAAACGCGTGATCAACGATTCGCAGATCGAGATCGTTGCGAATACAAAAAACCTGCGCCCTTCAGCCAGACCCTCGCGGTTAGAATCGGATGCCTTTAAAGTAACCGAAGCTGCAATCAAGAAAATTTACAACACCGTTACAATCCCAACCATGCCAACAGGCGCCACCGATATGGCTTTCCTACGGGCAAAAGGTGTAGAGTGCTATGGCATCGGTCCGATGACGGACATAGAAGATGGCCCTAAAGGTTTTGGCGCCCACAGCGACCAGGAGCGCATCCTCGAAGAATCGCTGCACAAGTTTGTTCAGTTTAACTGGGAAGTGATTGTAAATTTGGCAAAGGCGAATTAGTTGGTTTGAATGAATACTCCATTAAAAAGCACTTTTTATTGCATCGGATTTTTAGTTATTCTGCTCTCTTGCAAAAAAGAGAGTAAGAAGTATTCTCACGATATAGGATACATTGATCCAGCCACGGCTTTGAGTGACAAGGAATTTAAAACATGTAGTGATCGTATCCTTGAATATTACGACTTCGAACCGAATGCTGGATATAAATATGGAAAAAGAGCACTGAGAGATTCTATAGCAAAGAAATATTCTACGATTGGTAATGAGTCTGGTTACTTAACCTTTCGCTTCGTTGTCAACTGCAAAGGGTCGGCAGGACGATATCAGATCATAGAAAACGATCTGGATTTAAAGCCAAAAAAATTTAATAAAGAATTGGTTTCGCATCTATTTTCAATTACTCAACAATTTAAAGAATGGCAACCTGCCATTTGGGAGAATGAATCAAGGGATTATAACATATACTTAACTTACAAATTGCGTGATAGTAAAATCATTGAAATTTTGCCTTAGTTTATTCGCTCTATTGTCGCTTTCAAATTGTCAAAACTCTGACAATTATAAAGACTATTCAATTTCTGAGAGGAAAAAGATGTCAATAGAATATTTAGAAAACGGAGAAAAGAATTTCGTCCAAGGAAGTCCAGAAAATATGGAACTTATTGAGATTGCCATAAAGCTAGACCCCGCTAATGCTGCCGCATGGAGAGAACTATCAGTACCCTATTTGAAGCGCGGCATCCCTCATGAATGGAAACCACTTTTTGACAAAGCGGTTGAACTTGACCCAGTGACCTGGCAAGGATGGCGAGGTTATCTGAAATTGTTCTTCTACCGAGACTATGAATCTGCCATTGCTGATTTTAATGCAACAGATACGCTAACGCCTGGTTTTACAGATTATCCCCAAAGCATGAGTGTTGACTATCTTCGAGGGCTTGCTTATTTTCAACTAGGCGAAGAAGAAAAGGCATTAGACTATTACACTAAATATATCAATGAGGTAACAGCTAAAAGTGGTGAAGATTGGGTAGACGTATTCGCGTTTATCCATCGGGCTATTTTGTTTATGAAGCTAAGAGAATATGAAAAGGCTGTAGTCGACTTAGAAAAATGTCTCAAATATTACCCTTCTTCGTCTGATGCTTATTATCACCTAGCATCGATTAACTTTGAGCAGGGTAGAAAACAAATTGCGAAAGAGCAGATAGCCAAGGCAAAGAGTCTATTCGAAAAAGGCTATTATATGCATAGGCCTTATGTAGAGACTTTTGGACAGATCGATCTCTTTGCTATTGAGGATATTGAGAAAAAAGTAACAGATTAGGATTAACTACTCGGCTAACACCGGCCGCGTCTCAACTGACTTCGCAGCAGCTTCCAAAATCTCGAACGCACTTTCTGCTGTTCTGTTTTCGGTATCCAGAGTTGGGTTTATCTCTACAATTTCCCATGCACACACACGGGGGTCTTTGCAAAGTTCGGCATTGACCACTTTTGCCTCCTCTACGGTAAGTCCGTTGGGCACCGGTGTGCCAGTGCCGGTTGAAAAGCGACTGTCAATGGCATCTACATCAAATGAAACATAAATCAAGTCGCAGTGATCGAGCATCTGCAATACTTTTTGCGCCATCTGTTCCGCTCCGAATTTTTTGATGTCTTCTACTTCAATAAAGTTGATGTTATTTTTATTGATCAAGTAATTTTCGGGTTTCTCAAAATCACGAACAGCTATGTACACGAGATCTTCCGAATTAATCTTTGGCCCTTGCATGCCCACATTTTTGATCTGTTCCCAATAATCCAACGTTTCACCTCGTGGGTCATTCACTTTACACTCAAAGTTATCGAGGCCAAGCGCCATAGCAAGGGGCATCCCGTGCATATTGCCAGAAGGAGTTGTAAATGGCGTATGCATATCGGCATGCGCATCGATCCACACCACGCCCAGTTTCTTTTTTGGGTAGGCCTTCTTTATACCTGCTATGGTGCCATAGGCTGTAGAATGATCACCCGCCATAATCAAAGGGAAGAAATCATCGAACAACTGCTCATATACCTCCAGGCATACGCGCTCTTCCATGATTAAAACGCCATCAATGAACTTAGCATAGGCATGTTCGGCACCATCAAAAAGCAATTCGTTGACATTCTCAACTTCAATCGAATCGTATTTTCTGAACAAATCCGACTTCAAATCCAGGCTGGCGATCTTCATCGCTTCCACGCCCAAACTGGCACCGCGTGTTCCGGCACCGATTTCTGACTTAACCTCAATGATTTTTATTTCTTTCCCCTTCACAAAAATATGATTTGAATAAAACGATTAACTACCAATAAAAAACGAACATTCTCTGGCTAAATCCCGTCAGAAATCGGGGAGCGCATGTGCGATTGCAAAAACCAGTGAACTGTAGCTAACCATACCTTTTGAATTATTGCAAAGATGGCAAAATTATGGCAATATTGCACCCAAATTTTTAGGTTGTTGGTTGATCGCTCAGCGTTGTTCGAAGACCTCCACCAGCCCACCACCGAACAACTAGTAAAGAAATGAAGAGCTATCGCGAACTAATTGAGCAAACCTTCGAATTCCCACAAAAGGAATTTAAGGTTAGAAACCACGAATTACTGTTTAATGATGTGCCGTTGATGGACATCATCAAGCAATATGGAACGCCTGTAAAAATCACTTATCTCCCAAAGATTAGTGAGAATATCCGATTCGCAAAAGCAGCCTTTAATAACGCCATGGAGCGGTTTAAGTACAATGGCAAGTATACCTACTGCTATTGCACCAAATCATCACACTATGATTTTGTGCTGGAAGAGGCTTTGAAGAATGATATCCACATAGAGACTTCTTCAGCGTTTGATATCCCAATTGTTCGTACGCTTTATGGTCGGGGAAAAATCAGTAAAGAGACGTTTATCTTGTGCAATGGATTTAAAATGCCGAAGTATCGGGATTACATTACCGAACTGTTGAACGATGGGTTTAACTGCATGCCCATCCTCGACAACCTAAGCGAAATCGACACCTACGAAAAGAATGTCACAAAGCCTTACAACGTAGGTATTCGTGTGGCTGCCGATGAAGAACCGAAGTTCGAATTTTATACGTCTCGCCTGGGTATTCGCTACAATGACATTAACACTTTATACAAGGAAAAAATTGCGACCAGCAACAAAGCATCACTGAAGCTGCTTCACTTTTTTATTAATACTGGAATAAAAGATACCGCCTATTATTGGAGTGAATTGAGCCGATTTATTTTCAAGTATTGCGAAATGAAAAAAATCTGTCCTACACTTGATTCGATTGATATTGGTGGCGGATTTCCAGTAAAAACTTCGTTGACGTTTCAGTATGACTACAAATACATGATTGAACAAATCGTGGAGAACATCAAGTGGATCTGTGAAAAGAATAACGTACCTGTACCCAACATCTTTACTGAATTCGGAAGTTTTACTGTTGCCGAAAGTGGAGCCGTACTTTACTCTGTAGTCGATCAAAAACTGCAAAACGACAAAGAGCTTTGGTATATGATTGATGGCTCGTTCATCACACATTTACCCGATGTGTGGGGAATGAATCAAAAGTATATTTTGATGGCGTTGAACAAATGGGATGATCCCTATCATAAAATAAATATTGGAGGCCTCACCTGCGATAGCCAAGACTACTACAATTCCGAAGCACATACGGGAGAAGTCTTCTTGCCGATGATTACGGACGAAGAGCCTTTGCATATTGGCTTTTTTCATACAGGCGCTTATCAGGAATCATTGGGAGGCTATGGTGGCATTCAACATTGTCTGATTCCTGCACCCAAGCACGTTCTCATTGATCGCAATGAAGATGGCGAACTTTCTACTGAACTTTTTGCCAGTGAACAGACCAGCGAAAGCATGATGAAGATATTAGGCTATGAAGAAGCTCATGCACCGAAACGCCAGAAACCAACGAAACTGAAAGTAACGGGCACGGTTTAAATTAGGGGGAATCTTTAGCTGCAGCTGCCCAAAGATCCTATCGAATACTAGTCTGATTTTCTCGAAAACTGACCAAGTTTGGTTACATTTCCTTCGACAGTCTCATTGGCTTATAACCAGTGAAGTCGCCTCTTTCAAATTCATACAAGTAAAGTCCGCCTTATTCTCAGGTTCAACGTCATGGCCTATCTGAATGGTCCGTATGCCCAACTGCCTGGCTGGAATGATATCCCTACCACGATCGCCCACCATCCAAGAAGCGGAAAAATCAATGTTAAATTTTGCTCTGGCCTTTTCAAACATAAGTGTGCCTGGCTTGCGGGCCAACGAAGCAGAAACGGTCGGGTGACAAGGTGAAAAATAGAAATGATCGATGAGATGCCCGCAAGCGTCTTGCAAGTATTCATGGCAGGCTTCCATTTCTGTTTGCGTATAAATGCCCTGAGCGATGCCTGATTGGTTGGTGACCACCAACAATAAATAGCCAGCAGACTTTAGTTCTCGTAGCGCTTCTAGCACTCCGGGTAAAATTTTGAATTGATCAACACGATAGGTGTAATTGGGATTGTCTTCGTTTAAAACACCATCACGATCTAGAAAAACGACTTTGGTTTTGGTCATGGCTATTTATTTAGCTACAAGGGTAGCTTTACTATGAAAATACAATTTCGAATAAAAAAAGGAGGTCACTTTTATGGCAACCTCCTTTTCAAAACTAAAATCAAAAAAATTACCTTGCCATCACAAAAGTAATATCTCCAGGAATAGATTCAATTCTACCGCCAGTGACGGTAGTTTTTGTCCAAGGCAGGGAATACGAGAATTTTTTATCCGTTACCTCGATTATAGTTATCTCTAAGTTACCAGCACTAATTTTCTTTGCATTGGTATCAGTAAAGCTCCAAGAACCCGAAGACGGCCAGATGGGTTCGCCCCCCGGAGATGTAAACGTTCCATCCTTGAAGGTTAATTTTAGATTTTTGTAAACAGAAGTTAAGTCAATGGCGTTGCCATTAACATTCTGCACACTCCACTCACCCGCAATGAGCAGCTTCTTTACTCGCTCAGACTCGGGCTCAGTGGTCTTTTCGCTACAACCAGAAAACAATAACAAAGCTGTCAAAATAAATAATGTCGAAAACATGCTTACCATGAATTTCATGCTTACTTTTTTTCTATTCATATCATTTTTCAATTTAGTCAGATTTATTAACCTATTTTTTAATCACGAAGCTTCTATTAGCTTTCTTGGAGTGTTGAGAAGCCAGAACAATATATTGACCAGTAGATAATCGTGAAACATCTGCCTTCACTACTTCGCCTCCATCGCCTGTAAACTCTTGAAGTACCCTTCCCAGCATGTCAACGATTTTTATGCTCACTTTACCGTTTTCAAACCCTTTCAAAACTACATTTAACTCCCCATCAACAACCGGATTTGGGAACAATGCAAAATCAGTTTTAGCAGAGCTAATATCACCTGTTATAATTAACGCCTGGCTATTAGAAGGTAAGCTCGAACAACCTTCTATGGTAGAGATAACCGTATAAGAACCTGCACTGGTTGGTTTATAGGTCACACTAGTTGCCCCGCCTATGGCTGATCCATTAAGAAACCACTGATTACCAGTTGTGGCATCGCTAGTCAAAGTAGCGTTTTCGGTATTGGCATTTGACAGAGCAATGGAAGGCTTTGGTGGATTAATGCAAAAAGTTCGGTCGATAGAAGTCGCTGATTGGTAATTGTTATTCCCAATCTGTTTAGCTCTGATGGTTGCTGACCCTGCCTTGGCTATAGTGGCGGTGCTGCCATTGATAGTAACTTTGTCATTAAGGGATTCAAATGCCACGGTCAACCCTGAATTTGAATTTGCTGCTAAGGCAAAGGCCGGGTCTCCAAAAGTCTTGGTGGGCAGAGTGGCGAAGGTGATTGTTTGACCAAGCTTATTAACCACCAAAGAACGAACTACAGGGATAGCGACCAGATAATTGTCGTTCCCGGCCTGGTTGGCAGTAATGTCTGTGGTGCCCCCTCCAACTATAGTAACCGTATTTCCAACAACAGTGGCCACCAAAGGATTACTGCTGGTAAATGTTACCGGCTGCGCGGATGCCCCTCCAGTAGCTGTTAAGGCAAAGGCAGCGTCTCCAAAAGTCTTGGCTGGCAATGCCGCGAAGGTGATTGTTTGATTGGCTTTGTTTACCGCCAAAGGCCGAACGACAGCAGTAGCAGCCAGATAATTGTCGTTCCCGTCCTGGCTGGCAGTTATGTCCGTGGTGCCTGCCCCAACTATAGTAACCGTACTTCCAACAACAGTGGCCACCAGAGGATTACTGCTGGTAAATGTTACCGGCTGCGCGGATGCCCCTCCCGTAGCTGTTAAGGCAAAGTCCGCGTCTCCAAAAGTCTTGGTTGCCAGAGCTGCAAAGGTGATGGTCTGAACAGCTTTTTGAACGGTTAAAATTTGGCTAACCTCTGAAGCTGCCATGTAACCCGAATTTCCAATTTGTGAGGCGGTGAAGGTCGTTTGGCCTGCCGCCAGAATAGTCACTGTGCTACCGCTAACAGTGGCCACTGCCGGATTACTGCTGGTGTAAGTAACCGCTAGCCCGGAACTGGCCGTTGCGGTTAAATCAAACGGTGCATCGCCAAAAGTCTTGTTTGTCAAAGCATTGAAGGTTATTGCTTGAGGTAGCTTAATAATTACATTATCAAAGGCCATTCCTTCAAAATTGTCCAATCCGTCTGAAGCGAAAACTACCCTCAGCAAAAGACTCGTTTTACCCGTAAGTCCAGATATGGCATGAGACGCCTTTACGTATCCTGCCCCCGGGCTATTGCCCGACCATGCATCACCATTACCACCGGAAAAGCTCAGAACTGCAGAATTCTTCTGTGCTATCAAATTGAAATTATACCAATTGTTAGGGTCGCCCAATACACCAACGTTTGCCCAAGTGGCTCCATTGTCAGTTGAGGCTTGCAAGGCAGCGCCATCCCATCCCTCTTCTATTCGATGCATAATATCCAAATCAATGTTGACTTCACTAAGGCTTGAAATAGAAAAGAGGGGACTCACCACAAAAGACCTTTCATTATCAGGGTAGTTGCCCGAAAGGTTGGTAACCCAGGCTTTAGTTCCATCTGATGCTGTATTAATTATTGTGCCTGCTGGTGTGCCAAGTGCCCAAGAGCTAGGAGAGCCACCCACTGTCCATCCACCATCTGAAGTTTCGAAGCTATCTGCATAGGGTAATGTTGAAGTTGGGAGTACGGTTGAACTTCCTGCCGCTGAATTATTGGATAACTGGGAATCAGTTGTCAATGCTGTAGCAGCAGTTACCTGAAATACACCTCGTGTAGAGCGGTTAAACTTTGTGGCAAATTTGAATATTTTTGTTTCTCCCACTCCAACAGTTCCAGTATATAACTCGACCACCGGTGTACCACCTGCCACACTATATGATACATCGAAGTTAGACTGTGGCAAAGTGCCAAAATTGAAAATCTCTATAGAAACCTCCTCATCCGTATTTTGAGCAATAAAGTTTTTTAGAGTAACTGACTTAACGCCTACATCATTTGCGGATCCTTCTTGTATCAAAATATCGTCAATAGCAATATCACCCGTGAAAGATGACCCGCGGATTCCTCTAAAAAATACTTGAATTTGCCCAGCAGACACAAATGATGACAATGGAATAAACGCCTGACGATAAGGCTGATTAGTTGCTGTTTGTTGCTGCCCAACCAACTGAAAAACGCGTGTGGATACATTGGTGTCGACATTACGAACATACACTTCCAAAGCGCCTGTAGACGCCCCAAACATATGATAGAAAAAAGTAAGGTTAGGAGCAGTTAACGCGCTTATGTTCGTTATTGGTAATGTAAAGTCCGCAATTGCGCCTGGGGCCGGGCCTGATGTTTCTGTAAATATGTAAAACCCAGTGCCTGTGGTGTTATCCCCGGTCGGTCCAGTGCCTGATCCAGCTGAAGGTGTAGGGCCCGATCGAATAACCCAACTCATATCGCCTGATGCCTGAAAGCCAAAAGGAAACGTTGAGGTAGGGAATGAAGTCAAAAAAGGAAAAGTAGAAATAATCGGATTTACTGTAACCCCAAAATTGGTAGTAGTAAATTGAGAATTCGCGTTGGTGCCCCTAAGGGTAATGATTGCTGACCCAGAAGAACTGGGAGCAAAGGTCAAGGTGAGGTTGTCACCCGTTATAGCGGTTGAAACAAGTGTTGGATTTGAATTTGCGTCAACTGTAATGGTGACAGGAGGAGCTGTTGAAGAAAATACATTTCCTATTGGAATAACAACAGGAGCAGAACCCTGTTGCACTGAAACATTGCTGACTGGCTGGTTGACCGATATTGGGATGGGGGTAGTTTCAAATGTGGCACTGAACAAGCCATTGCCGTGCGTTCCAGCAACTACAAGGCCGTCTTTGCGAGAGCGAACCTGCTCCACAACTGAAACACCTAATACAGTTGGATCAACCTGGGTCCAAACAGTAGATGTGCTAATTGCTTTCGTAGAATACAAGCCGGTGCTGGTTCCCACCAAGTACGCGTCATTATTTCCAACGATGTTCAGCCATCTAACAGAAGGGCCATTGCCCGATCCATCTGAGTTTTGTTCCAAATTTCCACTTACGTTTGTCCAAGTGGCACCTCCATTTGTAGTTAGCCAGATACTCCTGATACTGTAGTTGGAAAAAGTGGCCAAGACACGCATGGCATCTGTTGGGTCAACGGCCAAGCATGAAACGTTACCGGTAGGCAAGCCCTTACTTGTAAACACATCTATGTAGGTCGGAGTTCCGATGTTGGCATTATCCAAGCGGTAAATCCGCCCGCCCGAAGTACCAACGTAGACCACATTTGATGGATTGGTTGAAATGCCCACTGCCGACAACTGTTGAGTATTAGTTGTAGGCAGGTTAGTCCATCCGGATCCAGTGGTGGCGGTCGTAACATTATTTGCCCTCCACAGCGAACTAGAGCCAATGTAGTACATCAGTTTGTCGTCATTGGGGTCTAACTCAAACTGAGTAACAAACAATGGCGAAGTAGCAGGGGCAATGTTGACAAAGCTATTTGGCGTGTTGTCATTTTGGTCGGTGTAAGCAACTCTGTAAACCACACCTAACTGGGCTGACACATATCGCAACGTACCCGTTTTGTTAATGGCCGCTGCGCAACCATCACCGCTAAACTGGTCAATCCATGTGGCAGAAGGTGAATTTGAAACGGTAGACCACGTACTATTATCTTGAAAACCAGCCATTACTAAGTCTCCCGGCCCAACTGCCAATGCATACACCTGCGTAGTTAGGTACCCATTGTTAAGACTTGTCCAAGCTACCGGATTGGTTGCCAAGTTAGTGGTTATATCTTGCGTCACACTCAAACCTCCATCGTGTCCAGTTAACACTTTGTTTGGATTAGACGGATAGAAGACCAAACTATGCTGGTCTGGATGATGATTAGGATAAAGGCTTACATTGTTTAACGTATTGTAACCTGCTATCCATGCTGTATTCGTATTTGTGGCGAACCCATTGGTGGAGCGGTATAAGTTTGTACCGCCTATGAAAACAAGGTTTTCGTTGGTGGGGTGTATTCGAACATACAAGTCGTACCCGCCTTGAGAAGTAAAATCCCCAACGGGAGTCCCAAAGTTTGGCAAATTGGCGGAACGGTTTTCCCACACACCACCACTGCCTGTTCCATCGCCTGAAACATACGTGTATTTCCAAAAATCGTGACCAACTGGTGTTGAAGGTGTGCCATCTGCAATAACGTACATAACATTATCATTAGAGGGAGCAGTAGCCACCACCGTGCGTCCGTAAGTGGCTGGGAAAGTGGCTGGCGTAATTATCGTCCACTCATTTAAATTGCCCGTAGTAGAACGGTAGATACCTGCATTTGCAGCACTGCTTAGAACACTTCGAGGAATAGTAGCGTAAAAAATTCTATTTTTAGAGATGTGAATATCCATCTGCCCAAAAGCTGCAAGGTTAGGGATCGCAAGCACCAATTGAAAACTTGTGCCACCGTCTTGCGTGCGATAAAACCCACGGTAAGTGGCCGCGTATAAATCGCCATTTACGGGGTCTATATCCATCGCAGCAATTAATTCAAATGGCTCAGCAGCCGAATTGTTTTGCGGGGTATTTGGCGCTGTTGCCGGCAGCAAACTCCAAGTGTTTCCATTATCTGTTGACTTGTAAATACCATTGCCAAGATATCGTGCAGAGCCACTCCTTCCGCTTTGTGAAGCACCCACAGCTTCACCGGTGCTTGCATACCAGATATTTCGGAAACCAACGCGCTGGTCTTGCACAATTGCAGTTATGGATCCATTTTGATCGATAGGACTTACCCGTTGCCAGCTAACACCAGCGTTGGTCGATAACCATATGCCGCCAGACGCTCCACCAGCTAAAATTCGGTTCTCGTCATTAATGTCCAATGCCAGTCCGCGAGTTCTTCCGCCCACATTGAACGGCCCCCGATTGACAAAGGTGCTGGTCTGATCTCCAGCTGCCATTTTGATACCTTTTCCATCATCGGTTTTGCCTTGAATGGCCATTTCATCTTGCAAATGTGAACTTGGCGACAAAACATATTGGAGTTCTTTCTCACGAATTCCCTCGGGTACTTCACCTGTGGCCGGGTCTTTCAATCGGTCAAAGTCAAACTGATAACGTAGCTCAGGATTATCTTTTCTGCCAGAGAATTTTACATCTGGATCATTTGCCTGAAGCACCTTCTTTACATTGTAGTGCGCTCCGTTATTCATATCTTCCGCCATCTCATCTACTGAAGGCAGGGAAGTCTGCGTTTTGGGTGCTACTATCTTTGTAGTTGTCTTCGACTTTTGTTGTGCAAATCCTAAAGACGCAGCCAATACAATGGCTGTAACGACAAAGCACTTAAAAATTGTAAGTAGTTTTTCTTTCATAGTTATTAGGTTAAAATTAGTCTCAAAAAACAAAGCATTAATAAAATTCCAGGTTCAATAAACAGCTCCGCATATCCGGCATAAATCAAAAACAATTTTACTTCACCAATTTGTAGTTCAATATCTTCAATTCACCAATTTCCGTTTGATCAATTGCTTGTGCACCGCTGATATCTGCCACAAACAATTCGTCAAGATTTAGCCCAGAAAAAACCTGCTGGTTCACAACGCCCGGATAAACCTTTACCGTTGGCTCGATTGTCATAGGGAAAAATGCTATCGCTTTTTTTCCAGCTTCTAAACTACCATAATAGGTCCTTCCCCTTTCAATCACTTCTTCGATCATTATCTCCGCTACACAACGAAATTGATTGCACGGTGCTTCCAAGGAACTATCTGAATTTCTGATGGACAACATTCGCGCCACCACACGGATATCTTCCGGCCCAATGTCTGAGTTTAGTCGATTATACAAAACGGGTGGATTAGCTACCATTGTATCTTCCTTTTTTACCCGATGAGGAGAGTTATCTTTTTTAATTTGATTTTCTAAAACTGACCTATTCACTCTGCCCTTCGATTGGCAACAGACGAAACCATCCAGTAAAATACAGAGAAACCCTGTTAATGCTATCGGTTGGTATAAGCCCCTCATAAATAAACAACCAAAAATAGCGATTAGATTAATTTAAACAAGCTGGTATGCCAAATTAAATGAACGCAAGCCGATAGAACCCAATAGTTTTTTCAATAATTTTACCAAAATCCAGAAGCTTTGAGCAACGCATTAGTCATCATTCCTACCTACAACGAAAAAGAAAATATACAAGCGATTGTAAATGAGGTGCTCTCCTTGCCAAAAGATTTTCACCTTTTGATAGTAGACGACAACTCACCGGATGGAACACCTGATATTGTAAAGGGTCTTCAGGCTAAGTATAACGCACAAGAAACAAGGCTGCATCTATTGCAACGAGCGGGCAAATTGGGACTGGGAACAGCTTATATCGAGGGGTTTAAATTTGGTCTACAAAAGGGATATCACTACTTATTGGAAATGGATGCGGATTTTTCGCACAACCCAAAAGATCTTACGCGACTATATCTTGCCTGCGAAGAAGAAGGCCATGATTTGGCCGTTGGCTCACGGTATTCAAAAGGAGTGAATGTCGTTAATTGGCCAATGAGTCGGGTGCTGATGTCATACTTTGCAAGCAAATATGTTCGCTTCATCACCGGCCTTCCTATTCATGATACTACTGCTGGTTTTGTATGCTACCGTAGGAACGTGCTGGAAACCATTCAGCTTGATAACATAAAGTTTATTGGCTATGCTTTTCAAATTGAGATGAAATTTCTCACCTGGAAGTATGGATTTAAAATTACCGAAGTCCCCATTATCTTCACTGATCGCACGCTCGGTCAATCAAAAATGTCAGCCGGGATTTTCAAAGAAGCTGTACTCGGTGTGTTGGCGATGTCGATTGGTAGTTGGTTCAAAAGCTATAAGAGATAGCATTTAGTATGCGATCCTATTTTTTGGGTGGGGTGCTTGTTCTTACTTCTACCTTTTGCCAAGGTCAAGATTCGCTTAAAATTTTATCGTGGAACATTCAGATGTTGCCGCGCGGCATCAACCACAACGGGAAAGCAAAACGAGCCAAGCTCATTGCCGAGCATTTGAAAAAAAGCCCGTATGATGTGGTGGTTTTTCAAGAGCTATTCTATCGAAGGAGTAGACGGATTATTGCAAAAGAACTTCAATCTGAATTTCCTGCTCAAACTAACGTCCTCAACAAAAAATCCATCGCCCTGAAAACAAATGGTGGTGTGATGATTTTCAGTCGCCACCCCATTAAAGAAGTAAGAGAAATCAGGTTCAACGATCGCAGCGGACCCGATAGACTATCCAGAAAAGGCGCGTTGCTGGCTGAGATTGAAGTTAAGGGGAAACCCATCCATGTTATTGGCACCCATCTGCAAGCATTTGGAATGCAAGAAACGATGTACAGCCAGTATCAACAATTATATGATGAGCTTTTGAAAGCCTACAGCAAAAACGGCATCCCGCAGCTCATTTGCGGAGATTTTAATACCATCAAAACGTTACCGAAAAACATACCTGGCAATCTACCCAAGAATTTTGAGCAACGAATCGCGAAATATGAAACGATGCTGCAAACACTTCAAGCAAGCGATGGTGAATTGGACGGGGAACAACAGTTTACAATGGACCGACCCAACAATGACCTGTGCAAAAAACGAAAGGAATTTCGTTTACAGCTAGACTATTTCCTTTTCCGACCCATGACTTCTAATCTGACAATCGCAAAACGAAAGGTACAAATCATCAGGTATCCTTGGCGTAATGGCAACAAAGATCTTTCTGATCATTTTGCACTTGAAGCGGTTGCAATGGGTTTTTGAAATCGATCGATAAAAAAGGCGCGAAGTTTAATTAAGCCCCTCCCACTTCATCCGTATTGATATAGTTGATCAACACAAACGTTACAAACAAGCCAGAGAACACGCCCTCTAAGGCAACTATAAACGATGCCATGTAGGCATTCAGATAGCGCCCCATGGGCTCGTTATTGATAATTTCCTGCATCATGTTTGAATCCAACTTCATCCATGTAAAAAGAAACAACGCAAATACTAACGAGCCAATGGCTGCCGTGCCAACGCCAGTCGCCAACGCCAAAAAATAATTAAGGTGCTTGCCATGTGTCTCTTTAAACTTCTTCAACGCAAAGTATACACCAACCACCAATACGAGAAGATTGAGCAACCGTAGTTCTACGATATGGCTAAGGCCAGTCACCTTCATCAAAAGAAAATAAGCAATCAGGCCTGCAGCTATCTTAAGGCCATAACTCTGAGGAATTTGGTTTGGATTGTTGAAGAGGTTCATAGGATTTGGGTTTTACTGACCCTAAGTTTGATTTTTTTGGTCAATTCAGCAATCTTTTGATTACATATTTGTTCAACTTCGACATCCCAATACCCTTAAACACCTAAACTATGAAAGCATTAAAAATTATCGGCTTTGTTGTAATCGGCATTCTGGCTCTTGCGTTCGCCTTTGTTCTGGTTCAGCCTTCTAAAGGACATGTCGAAAAGTCTATTGTGATCAATGCGCCTGCATCGGCCATTTTTCCACACTTGAACAACCTGAAGAGTTTTACCGCTTGGTCACCCTGGAGCAAGATGGACCCCGAAGCCAAGCAGACTTTTGAGGGCCCTGATGCGGGGGTCGGTGCCAAAATGAACTGGGATGGAGAAACTTTGGGTAAAGGATCTCAATGGGTAGAAGAAAGCGTTGAAAATGAGCGCGTCAAAACCGGTTTGGTTTTCGAGGGTATGGAAGGTAAAATATGGGCAGAGTTTAAACTAAGTCCGGAAGGAAATGGGACGAACGTTACCTGGACCTATGATGGCGAAAACACTGGACTTGGTGGCAAAGCAATGTGGGCAACGATGGGAATGATGCTCGGAGGCCAATATGAAGATGGGCTGAAGGAACTGAAGCAATTGGTGGAGAACAGTCCAGCAGCCGAACCTAGTGAGGAGATGGCACCGTCAGACTCAACCACCTCTAACTAAGCAGAAAAATCTAATTACCTAAAAGCTCCTTCCCGGAGCTTTCTTTGTTCCTACCGAAACGTAAACAAAAAGTTAGAGAGGAAATTCCAAAGTGTAACGATAATGGTAGCTACTGCTTTTGAAAGATAAAAGTTCTTTTTTAAGCGATCATTCAGCAGCCACACAATCATAGAATTGATCACTAGCCCAACCAGTGAGAACAAAATGAACTTTACGTATTGACTGCCCACGTTTGGGTCTACACTTGCAAACGTCCAAGAGCGGTTGATGAAAAAGTTGCTGGTGGCGGCCATAAAAAAGCCAACTCCATTGGCAATGTACTTATTCATATTCCATTTCTCTTTGAATAAATAGGTGAGACCAAAATCAACTATCAAACCGGAAGCACCTACCAGCACAAACCGGAAAAACTTAATAGTTATGGGTGATAATGTTTCCAGCATATCAATGCGTTAACGGATTCTCGAAATTTCCTTGGTAATTTTTCAATCGATAAAAAAAAGCGTGGCGCATCGTCTCGCCCCCTCGTGTGATACGAACGGTGTCAAGAGGTACAATCGTTTCGAAGTAGTTTCCAAACGCTTCAGTTGGATTCTTGTAATAGTTACTCACGGCAATGTGATAATAGTCTTGTCCCTTTTCTAACCCACCTCGCTGCTCATTTATCCAGGCATACTTGTGGATCTCATTCAAACTGCCAATCAAAAACAACTTGCGGTGATGGGGCTGAGCAACATAAAAATCTAGATGAGTGCCCGGAAACCATTTGTTGGAAATCAGCCCCGATCCTTTTTTCATCAAACCATTCGACTCTTCTCTTGCAGCAATTCTTTTAAAGGCATCCTCGATTTGATCGTAGCCAAACATGTCTTGTGTGAAATCGTACTCTCCAAAATTTTGAACATCCGATTGCTTCCCTAACGGGAATGGCGAATAATTGATTACATAAAGTGTAGCCGCCAAAAGAAATGCTAGAAAATAACTTGGTAGCAACATTCGCAAAGGACGAATCGTGTTGGCTTCGGAAAGATGTTGCAGGGCTATTCGCTCAGACCAATAAACGGCACTGATCACGATCATCGATAGAAAAGCCGGACCCGACCAGTGGGGCAACGTACTTCTAAAAACGGAAAAACCGGTGAACAACAGCCAGAGTGGAATCGCATTGAATAATAGAATCCACTTGAATGATGAATCCAAAAAGCGTTTACCCTTCGCCAGCGCCATTAGCGCAATTACGATCAAAATAATATTCAGAGGATTGTTGTAAGCTATCTGTCCCCCTATCTCCGTGAAAAAATAATCGGGTCGAATTTCGAAGGCGGGTGCTACCCGGTCACCATGAAAAGTAAAACTGATAAAATTGTTTTTTACATTCCAGATAATCACTGGCGAAAAAACCAGCAGCGAAATAATGCCTGATGCATAGAGCGAATAATCCAGCAACCATTTTCGATTTTGAAAAAGCACATACAGTAAAATGCCAATCCAAATAAAAACAGAGTGATACTTCGATAACATCGCCAATCCGGCAAATACTGCGATACTCATCATCTTTATCCGGTGTGCGTTGGTGATTTTCTCAACGGGCAACACATCCAATGCCGCATTCAAACTCAACAACCAGAAAAATACCTGAGGCGCATCGGGAATTAATGAAAAGCCGCTGATGATGGAGCAATAGATGGAAGAGGTGTAAAGTAAGGCAGCATAGAGTCCCGCCAATTCGTCTTTTACTTTTCGCCCGATACAAAAGATCGTCCATGTACTTGCTGCGGATAACACAATGGTTCCCAGTCGCAAGAAAAAATCATCTGTAAAAAACAGATTGGCCGTAAATACCTGCGCCAAAAAACCAACCATAGGCGGGTGATCAAAATGACTCAGATCAGGAAATAGCGCATAGGTCCAATAATACACCTCGTCATTGGCTAATTCCAACTGTGAGGCCAACAACAGCCTGACCATTGTTGCGATGACAATAAGCCAAACAACTTGTTTGCGTATTTTGACTACTAGCTCGCTGGTTAAAGTCATGGAGGATTGTAAACGCAAAGATGTTAAAATATCTTTTCAATAGCATCGTAGAGCCAAGCGATATCTTGAAGGCGTCTGACGGCTGATTCTGTGTAAAATATAGCCGTCTGACGCCAACTAATTCAAAAAAAATTTGAGACAGCTTCTAATTCCCTTCCGTTTCGTGCGCACGCGGATTCGACAACCGCTGCTCTTTCCACTTTTTCAATTCCTCTCTCCTCAATATCAATTCCTCTTCAGTGGGTTTATAGTCGATTAACACTTTTAAGTCTGGCTGACCGGCATCGACCCAGGCAGTATACCAAACATCACCGATCATCTTTACACTCGCTCTCATCTGCCGCTCGACCATACCCGACAGCAACTGATGGTAGCTTCTGGCGTATTCGACCGACACCACTTTCACCGTTTGTTTCCCTTTCGACTCAAAATTGAATTTTCTGTCACCCATTTTTATGGATAGCTGCTTTTCAAAACGCAATACAGAATCCAACGCAGTGTTCGCTCCGATCACCGCGTTCCATGACGCCAATTGAACATTTTCGAGGTACTCGGCCTTTCCCACAAAGAAATCGTACTCACTAAAAAATAATTCCGGCAATCGCGATTCCCAAAAAGCATGAATCCCGATTTGATTGCTAAGTTGGCCATCGTAATTTTTTGTGGTGTGCAACGGCACGTGCGCGTCTGCAATGTAATGACCGAGATCAGCCGATATTCGCAAAATTCGATCCGGATCTTTTAGCAAAAAGGCCTCTTTCAGCTGAAAATAAATTCGATTGATATGCCAGGGCACAATGCCGTGACGTGTTAGGCTATCCTCACCGTATTTCGCTACTGCGTCTTTCCAATAGCGAGGCAATTTTGTCGCGGCACTATCACCATACTCATCTAAATCAATGTAGTGCCGGGGCGCCTCTTCTGGAACAGCATATCGCCTGCGATCGGGATTTACAGAGGCCTCAGAAATGTATTGAATGTTTTTCTTGTAAAAGCCAATCATCTCCACGGGCAAGGTAAATACAGCGAGTCGGTTTATTTTTTGGTGAGCAAAAAATCCCCAACTAAAAAAAAGAAACGGAATAGTGATTAGCAATATCTTTTGAAAATGCTTCATTCGAATACAAATTTCAAGCAAAGACGCCAAGACACAAAGGGCTACCGAATACTTTTCTTGGCGATCTAGTGCCTTTGTGTGAAATCTTTACCTTTCGGAATAAAATACGAAGCATGAACAAACTTCTCTCGCTCCTCCTTTTCATCGCCACGGCCTCATTTGCCACAGATCCCTACCCAAGGAATCCGTTCATCGATGTAAAACAGTACACCTTTCAGTTAGAAGTGAATGACTCCACCGATGTGATTTATGGAAAAGCATCTATTCTAATCCTGTTCAAAAAGTCTATCGCTGAATTTGAACTTGACCTTACCAATAAGAACGCCCAAGGATTTGGAATGGAGGTTACCCAAATAAGGCAAAATGGGAAAACACTTTCGTTTCAACATAAAAATGATCGCTTGAAAATCACTCTCGACCAACGAATAACGATCAATGAACAACTTAGCTTCGAAATAGACTATAAAGGCATCCCCCAAGATGGGCTCATCATTGGCAAAAACAAATTTGGCGACCGCGGCTTCTTTGGCGACAATTGGCCTGACCGCGGCCACCACTGGCTACCTGTAATCGACCACCCCAGTGATAAGTCTGCCGTTGATTTTATAATCATAGCTCCGTTGCATTACTCGGTTGTTTCCAATGGCTTAAAAATCGAAGAGAGCTTTATTGATTCAAAAAGGAAATTGACACACTGGCGCGAAGAGGTGCCCATCCCGGTGAAAGTCATGGTGGTGGGTATTGCCCGATTTGCAGTACAACATGCTGGCAAGGTCGATGATATTAGTGTAGAGAGTTGGGTCTATCCACAAAACCGGGTCGAAGGATTTTATGACTATGCTGTCGCGGTAAAAGTGCTGGACTACTTTCATCGAAACATCGGCCCATACCCATTTAAGAAGTTGGCAAACGTTCAGTCGAAGACCCGTTGGGGAGGACTGGAGAATGCGAGTGCTATTTTTTATTCCGAGAGCTCTGTCAACGGAAAGGGCGATCACGAAGGATTAATTGCGCATGAAGAAGCTCATCAATGGTTTGGCAATTCAGCGAGCGAAAATGATTGGCATCATGTATGGCTTAGCGAAGGCTTTGCCACCTACTTCGCGAACTTGTATTTAGAACATGCCCATGGCCGCGATCGGCTGGTGAAAGAACAATTACTTGACCGCGACCAAGTCATCAAGTATTACCAAAAAAATCCAGCACCCATAGTCGATACTACGCTAACCGATATCAACAAAGTACTTAGTACCAATACGTATCAGAAAGCAGGATGGGTGCTGCATATGCTTCGGCATAAAGTGGGTGACTCAGATTTTTGGAAAGGCATTCGCCAATACTATGCTACGTATCAAAAAAGCAATGCCATGACGGTCGATTTCGAGAGAACTATGGAAACAGCTACCGGAAAAGATCTGACCTTGTTCTTCGACCAATGGTTGTACGAAGGGGGACATCCTAAAATTACCGGCACTTGGCGTTATGACGCAAAGACCAGCCAGGTTCTGCTAGAGATTTCTCAAGTGCAGCCGGGAATATATTTTCGCTTTCCGTTAGACCTAAAAATGATGGGACGGGATGGTAAAACCCACTCTCAAACAATTCAAATTGACTCTAAAACATCCAAAACAAGCTTGATTATCCCTTTTGTACCCCAGGAACTGACATTAGATCCAGACACCTGGTTGCTTTTTGAGGGTAGTTTGGTCAAAAAATAACAGGTTCTTCAAAGTCATTTATCCGCACATTTTAAGACTTTGTGCTTGCAAATCAGCTTATTGCCCTTATTTTTGCAGTCCTTTTAGAAAAGCAATATGGCAAACCACAAATCAGCAGAGAAAAGAATCAGAGCAAATGAGACAAAACGCGTGAGAAATCGCTACCAGGCGAAAACCACCCGTACTCAAATAAAGAAATTGACCGGCACTACTAAGAAAGATGAAGCAGCGGTACTTTTAAAAGAAGTGAGCGGCATGATCGACAAGTTGGCCAAGAAGAATGTCATTCACTGGAAAAAAGCTGCTAACCAAAAGAGCAAGTTGGCTAAGCGCGTAAACGCACTCGCTTAATTCCATTTCCAAAAAATATTTTTCCCTCTCTAACTTCGGTTGGGGAGGGTTTTTTTGTGACCAAGAATTCTGGAAATATTCCCAGTTTCTACAAAAATTGGGCGTAAAGACCCGGAATCCTCTTCTCGACTTAGCGCCTTTGCGTGACACAGTTTTTTTCTAACTTTCATTGATGAAAATCGAAGATAGCAAACCCCTCAACATCAAAGACTGGAATCCGGAAGACCGTCCGAGAGAAAAGCTATTGCTGAAAGGTACTTCAGCCCTCTCCGATGCAGAGTTGATCGCCATCTTAATTGGTTCAGGCACTGCCAATTTGAGCGCAGTCGATGTCTCCAAAAAAGTATTGCTGCACGGAAAGAACAACCTGAATGAATTGGCCAAACTCTCGGTAAAAGAGTTGATGAAGATAAAAGGCATTGGTGAAGCAAAGGCCATCACGATAGTCGCTGCGCTAGAGCTAGGACGTAGAAGAAAAGAAACCGATAGTGAAGAGAAGCCAAAAATTAGCAGTTCAAAAGACGCCTTTGAATTACTACGAGGCGATTTGATGGACTTGCCACACGAAGAATTTTGGGTGCTGTTACTCAATCGTGCCCATCGCGTCATCAAAAAGAAAAGAGTCAGCGAAGGCGGTGTCTCTGGTACGGTGGCCGATCCAAAGATTATTTACAAAATGGCTTTGGAGGAGTTGGCCAGTGGCGTGATCGTGGCACACAATCATCCTTCTGGTAATCTAACCGCCAGTCAAAGCGATATTGATCTTACTAAAAAGTTAAAAGAAGCCGGAAAATTTCTGGAAGTACAACTATTGGATCACCTCATCATTGCTGGCTCAAAATATTATAGCTTTGCTGATGAAGGAATTGTTTAATTCAAGATTTAAAATCCAAGATTCAAAACCGAAAACAAATTTTGAACTTTAAATCTTGATTTTTGAATTGACAACATGAAAGCGAAACAAATCATTGCACTGGGGGTTGCGGCTTTTTTGGCCACAATGGTTTACTATAGTTTTACAAAAACCGATTCGCCAGAAGATTACATCAGCACCATTCTAAAGGAACGCCAGGAGAAGGATGAGTTCATGAAAAATGATAAAGATTCTCCCTTTCGATCAACCAAAGCAAGTACACTGGGTGTAGCCTCTGTGCCGATGGACACCGCACAAGCAACTGTCGTAGTCAACAAGCTCAACTATTTTCCGCCCGATTTAAAATACAAATTGAAAGCTAGCCTCGAGCCAATCGAAAACAAAAAGGTAATTGTACTGCCAACGAGTGATGGCAAGGAGAAACGTTATCTGGAATTTGCATTTGCAAAATTTAGCCTCGATGGTCAAGAAAACAGCTTGTTGATCGTGGAAATCATGGATGCAGGTCCTTACAAAGGAACACTCTTTCTTGCCTTTGCGGATGAGACCAGTGCCAAAGAAACGTACGGAGCTGGCCGGTACATCGATTTGAAAAAAGTGCCAGGAGCAAGTTCCATCGTTCTTGATTTCAACAAAGCCTATAATCCATACTGTGCTTATTCAGATAATTTTTCTTGTCCTTTTCCGCCCAAAGAAAACATCATGAAAATTGCGGTAAAGGCTGGTGAGAAGAAATATCATGATTGAAACCAAATTAGATAAAGTAGTACCTTAGTGCTATGAAAGGCAGATACACATTTACGGCTCATATCGAAAAAGACTCGGAAACAGGTCTTTACATCGGATATATCCCTTCACTACCGGGTGCACATTCGCAAGGAGAGACGCTGGATGAGCTTCACAAAAATCTCGAAGAAGTAGCTGCATTGTGCCTCGAGGAGCTCGCTGAGATAGATTTAGATAGAATTCAGTCTGAATTTGTTGGCACACAACAAGTTATGGTCAATATTTAGTCTTTGTGATTTCACGTCCTATCTCTTCTTACCAATGAAATTTAGTTTTGCTCAATAAATTGCTTGTCGATATGAGCAGACTTCCAATTATCGATTCCAAAAAGTTTGAAAAGATTCTATTTTCAATTGGATTCTTATTTGTTCGCCAAAAGGGAAGTCATGTTTTCTATAAACATCCTGATGGGCGATATACAACGCTGCCTCATCATCCCGGTAGAGACCTCGGAAGACCATTAATTCATAAAATTCTACGCGAAATTAATCTTACTCCAGAGGAGTTCTCCAGGCTCTTCGAATAACGGTGTCAAAACCTTATTTTCGCAACTTGAATTTATAGTAAAAAAGCCTTCGATTAACTCATTCAACTCTCACATTTTCCTCGATGAAAATCTCCTACAACTGGCTCAAGCAATATATCCACATCCCCGAATCGGCTGAAGAAATTGGCCAAACACTAACCGGAACTGGTCTGGAAGTGGAAAGTGTCGAGCCATTTGAAAGCGTTAAAGGAGGCTTAAAAGGCTTGGTCATTGGTGAAGTGCTTACGTGTAGCAAACACCCTAATGCTGATAAACTTTCTATTACCACAGTCGATGTGGGAGGAGGAAGTCCACTTCAAATTGTGTGTGGCGCGGCTAACGTAGCTGCTGGGCAAAAAGTAGTCGTGGCCACGGTAGGCACCACAGTTCATCCAACGAAAGGCGAACCATTTCTTATCAAAAGTGCGAAAATCAGAGGCGAACAATCAGAAGGGATGATTTGCGCGGAAGACGAAATAGGGCTCGGTGAAAGCCATGCCGGCATTTTGGTGCTTGACACCAAAATTGCGAATGGAACATTGGCAACCGAATTTTTCAACGTGCAGTCCGACTATGTGTTTGAAATTGGCCTGACCCCCAACCGGGCTGATGCGGCCAGTCATCTAGGAGTAGCGCGAGATATGAAGGCTGCCAAAAAGCGTGAACTAAAATGGCCTTTAGTAGATCATTTTGAAATTGACAATACAAGCTTAACCATTCCAGTAACGGTAGAAAATAGTGAAGCCTGCCCGCGGTATTCTGGTGTAACTATTTCAGGTATTAAAGTCGATGAGTCGCCTGATTGGTTAAAGAATAGATTAAAATCAATAGGTCTTACTCCCATTAACAATGTGGTAGACATCACCAATTTTGTGTTGCACGAAACAGGTCAGCCACTTCACGCTTTTGATGCCGATCAGATTGAAGGCAAAAAGATCATCGTAAAAACATTGCCTACAGGAACCAAGTTTTTGACATTAGATCAGAAAGAACGAACGCTTGCCGGCAGTGATCTGATGATCTGTGACGCAAACGAAAATGGAATGTGCATCGCGGGAGTTTTTGGCGGAATCAAGTCAGGTGTATCAGGGAAAACCGTCAATCTTTTTTTAGAAAGTGCCTGTTTCTCCTCGCAGTATATACGAAAGACCGGAATGCATCATGGCTTAAAGACGGATGCTTCTTTTCGTTTCGAGCGAGGTACAGATCCTAACAATACCATTTATGCACTAAAACGAGCGGCACTCTTGATCAAAGAACTAGCCGGTGGAGCTATCTCGTCAGATATCGTGGATATCTATTCTTCTCCTGTTGCAAATAGAGTCATCGAAGTAAAAGACAAGAATGTCAACCGCCTCATTGGGAAAATGCTGCCCCGCGAAGAAATCTTCTCCATCCTAGAAAGTCTTGACATTTCAGTTTCAAATAAAAAAGAGGATCGTTTCACTGTTTCCGTTCCGCCTTACCGGGTAGATGTGACGCAGGAAGCCGATGTGGTAGAGGAAATTTTGCGCATCTATGGCTTTAACAACATCGAACTGACAGAAATAGTAGGCACCGATTACCTGGCAGAGTTTCCTGATAAGGACCCGAACAAATTCAAAAAATCTGTGGGCGAAATGCTGGCAGGGAACGGGTTCTACGAGATACTCACGAATTCGTTGACAAATGCAGCCTATCATCAAAAACATCAATTAACGTTTGCCGGAGAGCCGGTTGAAATCCTGAACAAACTCAGTGAAGAGCAAGGTATACTCAGACAAACGATGCTTTTTACCGGGCTTGAAGTTTGCTCCTACAACATCAACAGAAAGCAGAAAGACTTAAAGCTTTTTGAATTTGGTAAAGTCTATTGGAAAAAAGATGCAGCTGAAGGCAAGTACCAGGAAGAAGAACGCTTGGCGATATACTTAACGGGTAATATTGAAAGTGAAAACTGGCAAAACAAAACACGAAATGTGAGCTATTATGACCTGGCTCAGCAAGTGGCACACGTCATTCAGAGATCAACAGTAGAAAATATAAAACAAGAGTCGTTAGTTGACCCCTTGTTTGATTATGGGATGAAAATCATAAAGGGCTCAAAAGAAATTGGTAAGTTGGGGAAGGTGAAAACCGCTTTACTCAAAGATTTTGGCATCAAGCAAGAAATATTTTATGCTGACCTGAGTACGGCCTTGCTTTTCAAATCGGCAAACCCTAAGTTCGTTGTGTCGGAAGTGTCAAAGTTTCCTGAGGTAAGACGTGATCTTTCTTTTGTAGTCGATAAGAAGATCAGCTTTGCAGAAATGAAAGAGTTGGTGCTGGCAACAGAGAAGAGTTTGATCAAAGACATTATAGCTTTTGACGTTTACGAAGGCGATAAAATTCCAGAAGGGAAAAAGGCCTATGCGCTTGGCTTTACACTGCTGGATGGCGCAAAAACGCTGACGGATGAGGAGATTGACAAAACAATGACCAAATTGATTGTGGCATTTGAATCGAAATTCGAAGCTGTAATCAGGAAGTAATTTTGACAGCTGTTTAATGATGAATATCGGTAGGTTAAAAGAGCGAATTCAACATTAAAAATTCAACATTCAATAGTAAGGACATGGACCAAGAAGCATTAAAGACCAACTTAAACGGACTGGAGCGAAAAATTCTGGTACTGCTGAATGAGCATAAAACCGTAAAAGATGAGGTAAGGGGGCTAAAATTGGAGAATTACGAGCTCAAAGCAGATCTTCGCAAACGAGACGAGCAACTGCATAATTTTAAAAATCAGATTAAAATAACTAAGATTGTAGACCATATTAACCCGGAAGACGGAAGTGTTTCGGAGTTGAAAAGGAAAGTAGACGAGTATATCCGAGAAATCGATAAGTGCATAGCTCACTTGAGCAGATAACCCGGTTAGTTGATGGACGAATTATCAGTAAAAATAAAAATTGCCGACCGCGAATACCCCATGAAGGTAAAACGCATGGAAGAAGAGAAGGTACGTGCAGCCGGCAAGCTCATCAACGAGAAAATAAAGCGTTACCGCGAGCAGTTTGGTCTGGATGACAAACAGGATCTGCTCGCTATGGTTGCCTTCGATTGCCTGGTGGATAAGATGGCAGAAGAAGAAAGCCTTCAGGTAATTGATGAAACGGTGATCGAAAAGGTCAATCACCTCAATCAATTGGTTTCGCAAGCCCTCTAATTTCAATTTCACTCCCTCCCGCCCAGACCAAGTAGGTCGCCCGGTGTTTTTTAACACTAAAGATTTAATTATATGATATTCTTATTTGGTATGCCTTCCGGTGCGGAGTGGATCATTATTGCGCTCTTCACCCTCGTCCCCACGATTTTGCTCTCCTTGTTGATTGGCTCTCTCTTTTACAAAAGAAAGCTTTCGAAGAATGAGGAATCCGCCAGAGAAAAAGCAAAATTGATCTTAAAAGAAGCTGAGTTGCAGGCGGAGAATTTAAAAAAGGACAAAATCATTGAAGCTAAAGACAAGCTCTTTAAAATGAAGCAGGAGTTTGAAGAAGAAGCCAACCGCAAGAAAAACCAAATCATCAGCAACGAACAAAAGATCAAACAACGCGAAGCACAAATTTCAAAAGAGCTGGAAACGTTGAAAAAGAAAGAGGGCGAGGTGGACGAAGAAAGACTAAGCCTTGCGCGCCAACACGAGTTAGTAAAAAGCAGAAAAGAAGAGCTCGACAAATTCAACGCGCAGAAAGTGGCAGTATTAGAGGGCATCTCTAAACTGTCAGCAGATCAGGCGCGAGACCAATTGATTGAATCCATGAAAGAAGAAGCGCAGACCAAGGCGAGTTCTTATATCAAGGAAATCATGGAACAGGCAAAATTAACAGCTACGAAAGAAGCCAAAAAAATTGTCGTGGAAACCATACAACGCACAGCAACAGAGCATGCGGTAGAAAATTGCGTTTCTATTTTCAATATCGAAAGTGATGATATCAAAGGAAAAATCATTGGACGTGAAGGTCGAAACATTCGCGCACTTGAGGCCGCTACGGGAGTAGAGTTTATTGTAGATGACACACCAGAAGCAATCATCATATCAGGATTTGATCCGGTTAGAAGAGAAATTGCAAGGCTTTCATTACACCGTTTGGTACAAGACGGGCGTATTCACCCTGCCCGAATTGAAGAGATCGTTGCTAAAACAACGAAGAACATTGAAGACGAAGTATTAGAAATTGGGGAACGTACAGTCATTGATTTAGGCATTCATGGTCTTGCCCCTGAGCTGATAAAAATGGTCGGCCGTATGCGTTACCGCTCGTCATATGGACAAAATTTATTGCAACACTCCCGCGAGGTAGCGAATCTTTGCGCGATCATGGCAGCAGAACTTGGCTTGAACGTTAAGCAAGCAAAACGTGCCGGACTTCTACACGATATCGGCAAAGTATGGCCTGAAGAATTAGAAAAGCCACATGCTATTGTGGGAATGGAACTGGCCATCAAGTATAAGGAACATCCAATCATCTGCAATGCCATTGGGGCTCATCATGATGAAATTGAGATGACGAGCATCATCTCTCCCATCGTTCAATCGTGCGATGCTATCTCTGGCGCCAGACCGGGTGCAAGACGAGAGGTGATGGAGCAATACATCAAGCGTCTAAAAGACCTGGAAAATGTAGGTTTAAGTTTTGAAGGTGTTGAAAAATGTTATGCCATTCAGGCTGGGCGCGAGTTACGCGTGATGGTCGATGCAGAGAAAGCAACCGATGAACGTGCCTCACAACTTAGCTTCGATATCTCGCAAAAGATTGAAAAAGACATGCAGTATCCGGGGCAAATAAAAGTAACGGTGATTAGAGAAATGAGGAGTGTAGCCTACGCGAAGTAGTGGCAAATAAAATATGAACTAAAGCATTTCAACTACATTTTTCTTATCTTTAAAAGTGATTATCTCAAAAATTAAGCTTAATAATTGGAAGAACTTTCAAGATGTGGACATCTCGCTCAAGGATAGAGTCTTTGTAGTAGGACCGAATGCTGCTGGCAAAAGCAATTTTCTTGATGCTTTTCGTTTTCTTAGAGATATTTCAAAACCTGGTGGAGGGTTACAAAAAGCTGTTACTGATCGTGGCGGTATATCGAAAATAAGATGTTTAGCAGCGCGTAGATACCCTGATGTAGAACTTGAAATTTCTTTGTCAGAGTTTGGAAGTGATTTGCCAGATTGGAAATATGCGATCGGAATTCGACAAGAATCAAGAGGAAATCGATTACCCTATTTATCCTATGAAAGGGTTTGGAAAAATAAGGAGCTTATCGTTGAAAGACCCGACAAAGAGGATAAAAAAGACAATGAACGCCTGACCCAAACCTATTTAGAGCAGATCAATGCAAATAAAGAATTTAGAGAAATCAACAAGTTTCTGGAGAGCGTTCTTTACCTCCATTTAATTCCCCAACTGCTAAAACATCCGTCTTCTTTTACAGGTCCCGATCTTCCAGGCGATCCTTTTGGCAAAGGATTTCTTGAAAGAATCTCGAAAGTAAATGAAAATACGAGAAAGGCTTGGTTAAAAAGAATTGAAAATGCATTACGTTTTGCTGTCCCTCAACTTAAAGAATTGAACTATACCGAAGAAAGTGGCAAACCACATCTTGAAGCAATATATGATCACTGGCGTCATGGAGCCGGGAAACAACGAGAAGAGCAATTTTCAGACGGTACACTTAGATTGATCGGACTATTCTGGTCTCTGCAAGAGGGCAGCGGGCTTCTTCTATTGGAAGAGCCAGAACTTTCCCTGAATGGTGCGATAGTTTCAAAAATACCTGCTTTAATCTATAAACTTCAAAAGCAAAGGAAAAAACAGATAATTCTCACTTCACATAGTACCGATCTATTGAATGATATCGGAATATCATTGGATGAAATATTACTTTTAGAGCCGAGGGCTGAAGGCACACAAATAAAACCAGCAAACAGCTTTCCGGAAATAAAAGCAATGTTAGAAGAAGGAATGACTCCGGGTGCCGCAATTCTGCCAAGAACTAAGCCTAAAAAAATAAATCAATTAGCACTCGAATTTTGAAATGATCACGTTGAATTTTGTCTTTGAAGATGATCTGAGCGAGATGGTCATGCTCAAAATTATTGACCGATTTAAAGATAAATTTTACATTGGGAACACTTACAATGGCAATGGTTTTGGCTATATCAAGAAAAATATCAAAGGCTTCAATCAAGCTTCTAAGACGATCCCTTTCTTTGTTTTAACTGATCTTGACCAGTATGAATGTCCATCAGAGTTAATTAACAATTGGCTCAATGCAATTCCGAAAAATAAGAATCTCATATTTAGAGTAGCGATAAGAGAAATTGAGGCTTGGTTATTGGCTGATCGTGTAGGTTTTTCAAAATATTTAGGGGTCAGTATTGTCCATCTGCCTTTGTCTCCAGAATCAGAAATGGATGCTAAGAGAAAATTGATTTCAATTGCTGCAAGATCCAGAAATAGATCTATCAAAGAAGATATTACTCCTAAAAACGAGAATGCCCAAGTTGGACCAAACTACAATGGCCGACTAGGAGAATACGTTTTCAATCACTGGAATATTGATGAGGCCATGCTAAACTGTGAAAGCTTGAAACGGGCAGTTCGATGTCTAGAGGCTTTCCAACAAACAGCAATCAAATAAGAAAAATTAACACTTTTGCTCGGTTCTAATTAGGCTGTTAAATGTTCAAAGTTGATGACGTTTCATTGATGTATTGCAACGATAACTTTTTTCATTTGCAATATGCAACACCGTTGGCACATAAACTGATTTCACTTTCACCAATATTTTAGTATTTTGTTAAAATAATCTTAACTCCAAAACCATGAGATTCTTTTTAGCATTAGCCCTCTTACTAGCTGGCATTTGCGGACAAGCCCAAAACACTCTTAAAGTCAATGGAGAAAAAGACAAGCAATTCGCATTGCAAGAATTATCGAAGAAATATCCTGCCTACTCGCAAATTGCCAAACAAATTTGGGGGTATGCAGAGTTAGGTTTTCAGGAAAACAAAAGCACTACATTATTGCAAGAGACGTTACGGAATGAAGGTTTCTCTATTCAATCAGGTATTGCTGAAATGCCAACTGCCTTTCTGGCATCGTTTGGATCTGGAAAGCCGGTGATTGGAATCTTAGCGGAGTTTGATGCATTGCCTGGTCTTTCTCAAGACAGTGTACCTGAAAGAAAATCACTTATTGAAGGAAGGGCTGGACACGCGTGTGGTCATAACCTGTTTGGGACTGCGTCAACAGCGGCCGCCATCACATTGAAAGACTGGCTCACAAAAAATAAAAAATCAGGAACTATTAAATTGTTTGGAACACCGGCAGAAGAAGGTGGTGGTGCAAAGGTGTATATGGTGCGCGATGGGCTGTTCAAAGATGTTGACGCTGTGTTGCATTGGCATCCTTCCAACAAAAATGATGCAAGTCCTGAGTCATGCATGGCAATCAAGCAAACCTTATTTAGGTTTTACGGCCGCTCGGCACATGCCGCAGCCGCGCCCGAAAAAGGCAGATCTGCCTTAGATGCTATAGAGGCCATGAACTATATGACTAACATGATGCGTGAACACGTACCATCGGATGCACGTATACACTATGTAATCACAAAAGGAGGAATGGCCGCAAACGTAGTTCCCGATTTTGCAGAAGTTGAATACATGGTGCGACATCCTGATGCACGCGTGCTGGCAGAACTGTGGGATCGTATTGTTAAGTGTGCCGAGGGGGCAGCCACTGGTACAGAGACTTCGATGAAATATGAAGTCATCTCAGGTTCATTTAATCTCATGCCCAATGAAACGTTATCGCATTTAATGTATGACAACTTGAAAAAAGTAGGTGGTGTAAATTACTCAGCCGAGGAGACTGAGTTTGCAAAAAAAATTCAATCAAGTTTTAATTTTAAGGCACCTGATTTAAATCAAGCACAACAAGTAATGCCTTTTCATCTCGGAGGATTTTTTCCAGCCTCAACAGACGTTGGAGACATCACTTGGGTAGTTCCTACAGCAGGGCTTGGTGTTGCCGCTTGGATTCCAGGCGTTCCACCTCATTCTTGGCAGGCCGTGGCTACGGGTAGCAATGGAATTGGATTAAAAGCAATGTCCAATGCTGCAAAAACGTTGACCATGACTGCTATTGATTTATTTAACAATCCTGAATTAGCAGAAAAGGCAAAAAAAGAGTTGCTTGAAAAAACGGGAGTAGGATTCCAATACAAATCCCTCATCGGAGATCGTAACCCGCCTCTTGATTTTAGAAAGGGGATGCAATAAGCAAACAGCCCGGTCACGTTTAATATGCCTATGACTTAGCTCCCTTTTTCCAGAACATACTTTTTGACGTATCCGTTTTGATTGTTACATTTATACCAAGAATTGGTATATCAAAAATCCAAAAATATGGGTAAAAATACATCCGTGCTACTCGGGGATCATTTTGAAGAATTCGTTGACAGCAAGGTAGCTTCCGGTAAATATAGTTCAGCTAGCGAGGTAATTCGGACAGCTTTACGTCTATTAGAATCTGAGGAACAAAAAGTAAACGAACTAAAAAAAGCGCTCACTGTTGGTGAGAAGAGTGGATTTGTCAAAAATTTTGATTCGAAGGAACATCTAAAAAAGATGCACGATAAATTTCGATGAAAAGAAGAGCTTATAAGATTAGTAGCCAAGCGCTAATCGACCTTGAGCAAATCTGGCTGTATACATTTAAAAACTGGTCTATTGAACAAGCAGACCGATACTATAATCTACTTATAAATGAGATGGAGTATGTTAGTCAAAACCAAGAGAGCGGAAAATCAATGAACCATATTAAAAATGGATATAGAGCTTCCAAAGTAAAATCGCATCTTATTTTTTACAAAACTTCAAGCGAATCAGAAATTGAAATAATTAGAATTTTGCATGAGAGAATGGATATCGAAAACAGATTGAAAGAATAGCACTGTGAAACCTTCTTCTATATCTCCCTCGCGCATCGCTGTAAAACTGATTTTCTTCATCAACGGATTTGTTCACGCCAATCTGGCTGCCCGCTTTCCCAGGGTTCAGGAGCTATTTGACATTGATAACGGAACGCTTGGCTTCGTGCTGCTATCCTCATCCGTTGGAGCTTTGTTAGCGATGCCATTTACTGGCTGGCTCATAATTCGAAATGGAAGTAGGCGCATCACCATCTTCTCAATATTCCTTTACTGCATATTCGTTCCTTTGGTTCCCCTCATGCCCGGACTGGCTGGACTAGTTGTATTATTTTTCATCATGGGCTTGACGGCAGGTATGCTGGATGTTTCAATGAACTCGCAGGCAGTGATGGTAGAGAAGATTCACCAAAAACCAATCATGACTTCGTTCCACGCACTTTTTAGTATAGGCATGGTGGCCGGAGCTTTTTGTGGAGCTCTATTTGTAAAATTAGAAACCACTCTTTTTGTTCATTTTGCTGTCATTGTGGGTATGAGTGTTGCAGCGGCAGCATGGGCACGTTATCATTTAATTCACGATAAGCCAAAAGAAAAAGAAGTAGACGGCCCAGCTTTTCGCCTGCCCAACGCTGCAATGGTAAGCATCGGAGTGATTGCCTTTTGTTGCATGTTGGGGGAAGGAGCAATGGCTGACTGGAGTACAAACTACATGGAGAATATTGCCATGGCCTCTCCTGCCCTTGCTCCTCTTGGTCTATCTGCATTTGCATTAGCCATGACAATTGGTCGGTTTTTTGGTGATGGCGCGCGTTTGAAATTTGGTGATCGTAAACTGATGGTGATGTGCGGACTCATTTCCACTATGGGTATTGCGCTTACTTTGCTTTTTAACAATCCTTATTCAGTCATTGCCGGACTATTTATCATCGGTATTGGCCTCTCATCGATTGTCCCAATCGCGTATAGCATTGCAGGTAACTCAAAAAATCTACCTCCCGGTGTTGGTCTTGCTATGGTTACCACTGTTGGCTATTCAGGTTTCTTGTTCGGGCCTCCCATCATTGGTCTACTGGCCAATTGGCAATCTCTGCGAATTGCACTCATGGTTGTTGCTTTTCTCTTTGTCATCATGACCATTTTAAGCGCGAGGTATAAATCAGCCTAATGCTTATTTTTGTTTGATGGATATAAAACAAATTGAGAATGGCTCGAAAGGTGCCTTCGTGATCGATGTAGGTAGTGAGCGCTTGGCTGAAATGACCTATTCTAAAGCCGGAGAAAAAATAATCATCATTGATCATACGGATGTATCCGATAAGCTCCGTGGACAAGGAGCCGGTAAACAACTAGTTCTTAAAGCTGTCGAGCATGCACGAATGAATCATATAAAAATTCTACCGCTGTGCCCCTTTGCGCGATCGGTCTTTGACAAATCTCCAGAACTGTCTGACGTGTTGAATACATAGCACATGCCTCTCATCGAAAACTCATCGTACAAAAAACCATTCTACTATTGGAACGGACATTGGGAAACAATTATACCCAGTATGTTTCGCAAAATTGAGGGAGTAGCTTATCAACGTGAACGGTTGGAATTGAGCGATGGAGATTTTGTTGACTTAGATTGTCTCAACCAGGATAGTTCGAAACTTGCCATTATTACCCACGGCCTTGAAGGAAACAGCGATCGGCACTATGCAAAGGGAATGGCAAAGCATTTTTTTCAAAATGGATGGAATGCAATCGCCTGGAATTGTCGAGGGTGTAGCGGTGACATTAACCGCCTACCCAGATTTTATCACCATGGAGCGACAGAAGATCTTGCAGCCGTTGTTCAACATGCGCTTGATAGCAATCGTTACAAGACTATTGTTCTTATCGGTTTTAGTATGGGTGGAAGTATGACATTGAAATACCTGGGTGAACGGGGAATAGCAGTAAATCCAACTGTAAAGACGGGAGTCGTATTCTCTGTTCCCTGTGACTTGGGAGCAAGCGCGAGCGAGTTGGACAAACCGTCCAGAAAATTCTATCTAAATCGTTTTTTAAAGAAACTAAGTGTCAAGATCAAAGAAAAATCTAAGCGCTTCCCAAAATTGATAAATGCGGAAGGCTTCGACCAGATTAAATCATTTCGGGAGTTCGACAATCGGTACACCGCGCCTTTGCATGGATTCAAAAATGCAGATGATTTTTATGAAAGAGCCTCGTGCGGTCCTTACCTACCAACGATTCAAAAACCAGTACTCATTGTAAATGCATGGAGCGACCCTTTCCTCCCTACTAGCTGCTATCCCGCTGACTTTGCTAAATCACACCAATATGTGTACCTGGAAACTCCTAAGTATGGAGGCCATACCGCCTTTTCATTGGCCGGCAAAAAAGAGAACTGGATGGAACTACGAGCATTAGAATTTGTCAATCACAACAGCGAATGAGAGTAGTCGGTCAACCATCCTTCTTTCTTGTGGTATTTGCTCTTTCATGCACGCCTGTAAAAAAAGAGAATATTACGACTCGCATTGATTCGCTATGGCATGCTCCTGACACCGCAAACATTCCCAACGACCTCACTCGTTATGGGAGGAAGTTAATCGCCAACACCTCTTTTTATCTCGGCCCTAAAGGGATTGTGGATTCTATTTCTAACGGAATGAATTGTCAGAATTGCCATTTGGATGCCGGTACCAGACCGTATGGAAACAATTTTGGATCAGTCGCATCACTCTACCCAAAATTCCGTGCACGATCTGGTGGAGCAGAAAGCGTTGAGAAAAGAGTGAATGATTGCATTCAACGTAGCCTGAACGGCAAGCCACTTGATTCTCTTTCAAAAGAGATGCGTGCGTTGGTGGCATATATTACATGGGTCGGTCACGAAGTGCCAAAGGGAACGAAGGCAAAAGGATCCGGACTTATTGAAATAAAATTTCTAAACAGATCGGCTGATCCCGTAAGGGGAAAAAAACTTTATGAAACTCAATGCCGGGTATGTCATCAGAAAAATGGACAAGGGATGATAGCTAGTAATGAAAAAAGTTATGTCTATCCACCTCTTTGGGGTACACATAGCTTCAATACAGGAGCTGGTTTATTCCGGATTTCAAACTTCGCAAAATACATTCGCGCCAATATGCCACAAGGCGCTACTTATGATAATCCCATACTAACAGAAGAAGAATCCTGGGATATAGCTGCTTTTGTTGTGTCTATGCCTCGTCCAAAAAAGAATTTTAAGAGCGATTGGCCTAGAATTGAAACCAAGCCATTTGATCATCCTTTTGGGCCCTATGCTGACACGCTCAGCGAAACTAGCCATAAATATGGGCCTTGGAAAAACTCCAAATAATAGCAGGACAAAACGATCTAAACTTCGACTATTTTTGTTTCATCAATGTGCTCCTGATAGGATGCTACAAAGATGAAATTGCCTTCAATGGACAAAGAAACTACTATTCGTCAAACGTTTCCGGTATTAGAAATGACGTGTGGCGCTTGTGCGGTCAGCGTGGAGTCACTATTAAGAAAAATAGATGGGATAAAGGAAGCAGCGGTGAATTATGCCAATCACACTGCACTAATTGAATACGATCAAAAACGCATCCAACCACTGGCGATCCAACAGGCCGTTCGAGCCATAGGGTATGACCTTGTTGTCGACACCGAGAACGCTCAAATCATTCAAGAAGAGACCCAGCATAGTCAATACGAATTTCTGAAAAGGCGAACGATCTGGTCAAGTATTCTATCATTCCCTGTTTTTATGACAGGTATGTTCTGGATGGATATGCCGTATGGAAATTATATTTCAATGGTATTATCGGCTCCGGTCGTATTCTACTTTGGCCGTAGCTATTTTGTTCATGCCTATAAGCAAGCCTCTTTCGGAAAAGCAAACATGGATACCCTGGTTGCGCTTTCTACAGGCATTGCATTCTTGTTCAGCATGTTCAACACCTTCTTTCCGGAATTCTGGCATCAACGGGGTATCCATCCACACGTCTACTATGAAGCCGCAGCTGTCGTGATTACATTCATCTCGCTCGGAAAATGGCTGGAAGAAAAAGCAAAGTCAAATACTTCTTCCGCCATCAAGAAACTGATGAACCTACAACCGAAAAAAGTACGCGTTCTTAAAAATGGTTTGGAAGAAGAAATAGCTACCTCTCAAGTAGTGGTGGGCAATATTATTGTCATACGACCGGGAGAAAAAATTCCTTTGGACGGAATAGTCGTTGAAGGAAAATCCTTTGTAGATGAGTCCATGATTTCGGGCGAACCCATTGCTGTTGAAAAATATATAGGCGAAAAAGTATTTGCTGGCACCATTAACCAAAAAGGCAATTTTCAATTTGAAGTACAAAAAATAAGCAGCGAAACGGTGCTGGCACAAATCATTAAAATGGTTCAACAAGCGCAGGGCAGCAAAGCACCAGTCCAGTTAAAGGCAGATAAGATTGCCAGCGTGTTTGTACCAGTTGTGTTGGCAATTTCAGTTTGCACCTTTATCATCTGGATGATTGTTGGTGGAGAAAATGCATTCACCCACGCACTTCTGACCTCCGTGACGGTACTAGTCATCGCATGCCCTTGCGCCCTGGGGTTGGCTACCCCAACTGCCTTGATGGTAGGCATTGGCAGAGGCGCGGAAAACAATATTCTTATCAAAGATGCAGAAAGCTTAGAGCAGGCTCATCGGATTTCGATAATCGCACTGGATAAGACCGGAACGATTACAGAGGGAAAACCAACCGTAAAGGATATCCGTTGGTTGACTCATTCTTCCGCCCAACATCAATCAGCATTATATTCTTTGGAATTAAAATCTGAACATCCTTTAGCACAAGCTATTGTTGACAACTTGACAAGAAACAATATTTCAACGGCAACTATTACCGAGTTTGAAAGCATCACAGGAAAGGGTGCCAAAGCTAAAGTAGCTGGTGAAACCTATTTTGTGGGGAGCCAGAAGTTGATGGTCGATAACAATATTGTTTTCTCTGCTGAAGTAAAGTCCCTTTCTCTGGAGTGGCAAACAAAGGCCAATACCATTGTCTACTTCTCTGACTCAGTCAATGTACTAGCAATGGTTGCGATAGAAGACAAGATAAAGGAGTCATCAAAAAGTGCAGTTGCTGAATTGCAAAAAATGGGGATTGAAGTACATTTAGTAACTGGAGACAATGCTCAAACAGCCGAGGCAGTAGCCAGACAAGTGGGAATCCAACACTTCCAATCTGAAATGCTTCCTGCTGATAAAGCACTATATATTGAGCGATTGCAAAAATCCGGGGAAATCGTAGGCATGGTAGGTGATGGTATCAACGACTCACAGGCATTGGCTCAAGCGAATGTGAGTATGGCGATGGGTAAAGGATCTGACATTGCTATGGACAGGGCCGCGATGACATTACTCACTTCCGATTTGCAAAGCATACCAAAAGCCCTCAGGCTATCGAGCCGCATCGTGCACGGAATTCACCAGAATCTGTTTTGGGCATTCATCTACAATGTTATTGGAATACCACTTGCAGCCGGAATATTGTATCCTTATAACGGATTCCTACTAAATCCAATGATTGCTGGCGCGGCTATGGCGCTTAGTTCGGTGAGTGTAGTAAGTAATAGTTTACGATTAAAATGGGTAAGGCTGTAACAACATCGTTAAATTTGCAGTATGGAAAAGCTACTTTTCAAAACCAATATCAAATGCGATGGCTGTATCGCTAAAGTAAAACAAAGCCTCAATGAAGTTGCCGGAGAAAATAACTGGCAAGTAGATGTTACGGATCCAGCTAAAATCCTCACCATAATAGGAAATACAACTGCAACCAAAATCATCGAATCTCTTAACAAAGTTGGTTACAAAGCGGAAAAAATATAAACTATATAAAAAAACAAAACTTGTGTCAGGTTGAGCTTGTCGAAACCTAGACTACCACAATAAATAGCCTTCGACAGGCTCAGGCTGACAAGACTACAAATGTTTTTGAGATGGCTACAAAAAGCAAATTAGCGACTCAGCCCTCATCGCAGAATAACAATATGAATGATACGTCCGTTATTCCGTCTTCTTCCATCCCGGCCCTCTCACAACTCTTCCCGGTCTCACATTTGTATGCTCCCCGTTCTCGAGTACTTGTGTTCCATTCACAAACACATGAACCATCCCCGTACTGTATTGATGTGGATTTTCAAAAGTAGCATGGTCTGCAATTTTGGTTGGGTCAAAAATAGCGAGATCGCCAAAATACCCAGACTTTAACGCTCCACGCTTTTGAATCTTTAGATTGGATGCAGGTAAAGAAGTCAATCTACGAACGGCTTCCTCCAGTGAGATCACTTTCTCCTCGCACACATACTTTCCCAGCAATCGTGAAAAATTTCCATAGGCACGTGGATGTGTTGGAGTTTTTAAGAAATTACCCGATGCAGTAGATGATTCCGCATCCGATCCAAAACTGATATATGGAAGTTGAATTTGGCGTTTCACGTTTTCCTCTGTCATTAGAAAGTAGGCTGTACCTACACGAGTGCCATCAGTGATCACTAAATCCATTGCAGTTTCTTCAGGCGTCTTACCATAAGTTTTCGCGACCTGCCCGAGCGTCTTGCCTGTGAAATTCCTTCGAAGAGAATCATTGGTGAAGCCCATCAACAAGACTTTATCAAAATCGCCAGCCAACATCATCAGGTTCTCCCATTTATTTGTCGGTGTGCGCATTTCTTGCAATGCCTTCTTGCGCATCACAGGGTTTTGCATTCGCTTAATCCATTCTTTTATACCACCTTCCTGTAGCCAGGGAGGCATCGCTGCATCCAAGCCTGTAGCGCCAGCAGTATAGGTATACATGTCTGCCGTAATCTTTAATCCTTCTCGGTTGGCGTTGTCAATCATAGCTATCACAGAATCAATTTTATTCCAGTTGTCTTTGCCACTGAATTTCAAATGGTAAATCTCTGCGGGAAGCTTTGCCTCTCGTGCAATACGGATGGTTTCGTTGACTGCTTCAAAAATTGAATTTCCTTCACTTCGAATGTGTGCGATATACATACCGCCAGAAGCGGCTGCCACTTTACTTAACTCAATCAATTCTTCAGTACTGGCATAATTCGCAGGCGCATAGATCAACGCAGACGTGACACCCATTGCGCCTTCATCCATCGCTTGCTTGACAAGGGCTTTCATTCGTTCCAATTCCTCCGCGGAAGGAGCACGATTGGCATACCCCAATTCATGAACACGTACGGTAATGGCGCTCACAAAAGAAGCCACATTGGTTGATATACCCTTTCTCTCTAAGCCTTCTAGGTATTGGCCAAGTGTAGTCCAGTCAATCTTGTAAGCCCAATCGGGATCGCGCTTCATGGCTTCCTCATCATCTGCCTTCATCTTATCATTCATCGGGCCCATAGAGCCTTCGCCAAATACTTCCAATGTCACTCCCTGACGAATATCACTTTGAGAATTCCCATCAAAAAGTAAAGAGCCCTCAGCATGACTCAACATATTAATGAACCCGGGAGCAACCGCCAATCCTTTCGCATCAATCTCTTTCTTTCCAACTGCATTTTTTAAATCTCCAATGAAGGCAAGGGTATCGGCATTCATTGCTACATCTGCCATCACTCCTGGCTTTCCGGAGCCATCATAAACGGTGCCACCTCGAATAATTAGATCATACGTTTGCTTTTTGCAAGATGCCAACGCTACGAAAATGGCGATAAACAAAGTCAAATACTTTTTCATGTGTATTTCTTTGTTTTGATTTTTTCGTTTTCGGTTCAATTTGTTATGGTTCTGACGTAGTCTCCCTTACCCAAAGTGGGTTCGGTATTGATTTCAATAATAATAACAGTGTTAAGAGAGTAAATTTTCAT
>JADBYQ010000060.1 GCA_020402945.1 Cytophagales bacterium
AGAGCAAGTGAAATATTAAGCGGAAAGAGAAAACTATCGTTAGACATGATCAGACAGCTACACGACAAGCTGAATATTCCGACTGACGTTTTAATTCAGGCTTACTAATCGGCACGAACCGCCAATACAACGTTTTCGTATCTTTAAGGCGTTCGGTGTCGGGGATAGGACGCTGCTTCGGAAGCGCACCACTGAAAAAACACAAACGTTATGCACAGGCACACCTCGGAAAAAAGCAATGAATGAAATACGTTATCAATCCCGATAGTCATCGGGACCAATAACGGGCTCATTGCTTCACCTGACCTAGATTAATCCTGGCGGGTTGCTCCTCAGCATTGCCCGCTTCCGCTTCATCCAGTAATCAAGTGTAAAGCGATTTCAGGACTGATTAAAAAGTGTAAATTTGAGTTAAGACTTTTAACCAAAAAGTGTAAACTTTTTTCACAACGAGTCATACTCTAGGAACTGGTTAACTATTATTGTCTCCTATGTGGGCTAAAACAATTCTGATTTTGGGCGCTGGGCGCTCCTCTGGTTCATTGATTGATTATCTGTTAAAGATTGGAAGCACGAACAACTGGCAAATTGTTGTCGGAGATGTTGACATCAACGCTGCGGCTCAGCGAATCGGAGATGCGGGTAATGGCGTTGCCGTTTCTTTTAACATCACCGATGAAAATTCTAGTCGCAATACCATTGCTTCTGCAGATATCGTTGTTTCGCTGATCCCCGCAAATCTTCACCCCCTCGTGGCAAAGATTTGTCTGGCTGAGCGCAAACATTTGTTAACAGCCAGTTACGTATCTGACGAAATGAAGTCGCTTCACATCGAGGCTACTGAAAAAGGTCTTCTGTTTCTAAACGAAAGTGGGCTTGATCCGGGAATCGATCACATGAGTGCCATGCAGGTGATTGATCGCATCAAAGAGGAGGGGGGAAAACTAACTTCATTTGAATCATTTACCGGAGGGCTGATTGCCAGCGAAACAGATCCCGAAAACCCGTGGAGATATAAATTTACCTGGAACCCACGCAACGTAGTGATGGCCGGACAAAGCACCGCCAAATATTTACAAGAGGGTGTGTATAAGTATATCCCTTACCAGCAATTGTTTCAGCGCATAACGCCCGTTTCTGTCCCCGGGTTTGGTGAGTACGAGGGGTATGCCAATCGAGATTCTCTCAAGTACCTTGACACCTACGGATTGCAGGGCATAAAAACGATGCTGCGCGGCACGTTAAGAAACAAAGGTTTTTGCAGTGCATGGAATGTGTTGGTTCAGTTGGGTTGCTGTGAAGATGTGTATGAGATGGAAGGAGTTGCCCAAATGCGGCATATTGATTTTATCAATGCTTTTGTAGAGGCACAACCGGGAAAAACCACCGAAGAAGGGATAGCCTCAACGTTTGGCCTGGAGGCGAAAGGCGAAGAAATGAAGCGGTTGCGTTGGAGTGGTTTTTTTACAGATGAAAAAGTAGGATTGACCAAAGGAACTCCGGCTCAAGTGCTGGAGCACATCCTGAATAAAAAATGGAAGCTCCAATCTGGGGATAAAGATTTTATTGTTATGTGGCATCGCTTTCGGTATGAGAAGGGAGGAGTTGGCAAAGAAATTCAGGCTTACCTGACCGCAAAAGGAGATGACGAAAACAACACAGCTATGGCGAAGACAGTGGGTCTTCCACTTGCCATCGTTGCCAAGTTGCTGCTTCAAGGTAAAATCAAGAGTAGGGGAGTAGTGATTCCGGTAGTTAGGGAGATTTACGAGCCGGTACTAGCTGAGCTAGCGGAGTTGGGCATTCGCCTCCTTGAAATAGAAGCGTAGCATTTTTCCTGGTTGTCGGAGCGCCATCTTAACTGGGAGGTTGGTAGTTTTCTTCTCGATAGTTCAAGAGTTTTCGATAGTATTTTTTAATCACTTCAGGACTTTTCTTTTGCTTAAACAAAAACATAGCAATACCATTGGCAAATTGCACTCGCAACCATGAGTTTTTTTCATACTTCCTAACAGAAATCACAACATCTTTTTGAATCAATTCAAAGGGAATTTTTGCTTTCCAAAGCCGCGCAATAAAATCATAATCTTCCATGATTGTATAGTGTTCATCAAATCCGTTCAGTTTGTCGAAGGCGTTTTTTGTAATGAATAGGGTTTGATCTCCCCCTCGAAAAGTCAGTAGATTAAAACGAGTCATGTATGCATTCAAGCGCATCAAGCCGGGGTAGCTTTCAAAGTCTGATCGATAGCAACCTGATTCAAAGCCGTTATTGATAGAAAGAAAAATATCATCATAAAAGCTTTTTGGCACCTGAACATCGGCATGAACAAAATACAAAAGAGGGAATTTGGCTGACCGGGCTCCCAGATTCATTTGCGCAGCTCGGTTTCTTTTTGGGCTTTCTATCACTTTCGCACCCGTGCCAGCAGCAATTTCCACCGTTCCGTCTTGGCTGCCTCCATCTACCACAATCACTTCTAAACAAGAGCTGTGAATGTGTTGGGTAAACTGTAATACGGCTCTAGCTATTATCGCAGCTTCATCCACAGCAGGAATGATGATTGATATTCCGTTACTCATAATTGCTTTCTGGGTTCAAGTTAACAAACGGATTTACAGTCAACTATACGAAGACAACAAGTCCATTGGATTACATTTGCGGGATGTCCCTGGAAGAGAAAGTTAACTTAGTGGAGTCGGTGTTTGAAAAGCTGGACAAGGAAATTGCCGCGTTTCAATCTTGGTCTGGCTTGCATTGTAAATTTGGATGTGGTAAGTGTTGTACCAAACCGGACATTGAGGCAACGATACTTGAGTTTCTTCCCTTTGCCTATTTACTTTACCAAAATAAACTTGCAGAGGAGTGGCTCGAGAAGCTGGAAAATACCGATTCTTCGATTTGTTTGATCTTTAACCCTACGCAGGCTGGTGCAGGCCTTTGCTCGCAATACCATCATCGAGGGTTGATATGTAGGTTGTTCGGCTATTCCGCTCGCACCAACAAGTATTCAAAAAAGGAATTGATTACCTGTCAAATTATCAAAACCGAGCAGAAAAAGAACTACGAGCTGGCCGAAAGCAAGATTGAAGAGGGCGAAGAAGTGCCAGTCATGAGTGCGTTTTATATGCAACTTCACGCCATTGACTTTGAGTTAACAAACCAGTTTTACCCGATAAATAGTGCCATGCGAAAAGCGATCGAAACGGTTTTGCACTACTATGCCTACCGGTGATGGCTGTGGTTGAAAAGACTTTTTAGCTGTACTAAAATTTTAAATTTTTGGCTCGTTTTCTTTACTTGAAAGGCAAGTTCAGAAGTAGCAGAGGTCATTCCTGTGGGGATTGCGCTGCTTTCTGACAGGTGCAGGGTTGCAGCAACCAGAAAGGCCATCAAAACGCCAAAAACAGTCAAAATATCTTTTCTAGTGATTTTCATACTTCGTAAATGGAATACTTTTTGGATTGCAACTAGTTACAAAAGCCGCCAAAATATTATCAATGATCCGAACTTCTTTCTGCTTAAATTTGTCGGATGGAAGGCCTAAAAATTACAGCATGAACAACAAAATAATTGTCTTCTTATTCATTTTAGCAATTTTTTCGACCCCTGACTCCGTTCAGGCTCAGGAATCAAGCGGAGCATCGCCAGTAAAATGGATGACCTTTGAACAAGCGGTGGAACGTACAAAGACCGAAAAAAGGAAAATATTCATTGATGTGTATACCGATTGGTGCGGGTGGTGCAAAGTCATGGACAAAAACACGTTTGCAGATCCTACCGTGGCGAAATTGTTGAACGAGAAGTTCTATCCGGTGAAATTTGATGCCGAGCAATCCGCAGATGTGGTTTTTAATGGAACCACATTCAAATTTGTTCCCTATGGAAACAAGGGAACTCACCAATTTGCCGCAGCTTTACTAAACAACCAACTAAGCTATCCCACGGTTACTTTTTTAGAAGAGGATTTTACCGCTGTATATCCGATACCAGGCTATCGGAAGCCGGAAGAGTTTCATCCGTATCTGGTTTTCTTTGGCGGGAATCACCACAAGAAAGGCCAAAATTCTTATGCGGAATTCATGAAAACATACAAGTCACCCTACGTAACCGTTTCGAATTCAGAAGCTCCGAAAAACTAATTACTTTGACAGGTTGCAATACCTAAACGGCTCCCGGCATAAGATTTCGTTGCTGACGCACCAATGTTTCCTGCTGCTAAAACAATGTCTTTTTCGGGGCCCACATCGGACAAATGTATTTTGATGCAAGCTTCAAGGTTGGCCAAATCGGAATAGGTTATTGCTGTTTCATCGGCCAGCTTGGTCAAAGTAGTTTCACTTTTCCCGGTTTGGCCTGCCAATGGCGTTAACAATGCAGCTACGCTGGCTCCAGTTGTTGATAAATCACCCAAATGTAGATGAACAGGGTATTTCGCGTTACCTGAAACACCAGTAAGATCTACGACCACAACTAATGATCCGTCTCTCTTTTCTTGAAAAGCTACTGTTCCGGAAACATCATATTGTGAGGCCTTTTGAAGTGCGTAGGTTGTTTGTTTCCCTGTAAATTCACTTACATTCTCGTTTGACGAACATGCGCTCGCCAAACACAAAAAAGTTACAATCCCACCAATCGTTTTCATAGTTGTTCTTTTATCGAGTATAAAGTTAGATAATAAAATTTAGAATTATCCCACAAACAGTCATTTCACACTAGATTTGTAAATTGTGTTTTTGGCATGGATATGGTTTATTTGATAACGCTTTAACTGACAATACTATTTGTGAGGTACACAATTTTTATACTTTTTGTTTTGGTGGCATGTAGCCCCGCCAGCACGCCAACAAAAAAGGACGACAAAAACCCAAAACCGGACTGGTTGGCGTCAAAGCCCAATCAACCTTCCTACTATGTTGGGATCGGTCGTAGCACGAAAGACGGTGTTACGAATCACATACAGGCTGCAAAAAAAAGTGCTCTTGAGGACTTAGTATCAGAGATTAAAGTTAACATCTCATCCTCTTCTGTGTTGAGTTCGATAGATGCTAACAAAGAATTTCAGGAGAAATATGAGCAGATTATCCAAACCACAGCTGCCGATGAAATTGAGGAATTTGAGCAGGTAGACACCTGGCAAGATGAGCGGAATTTTTGGGTGTATTACAGACTCTCGAAACAGCGCTATAAAGAAATTAAAGACGAACAAAAGCGAAATGCTGTTTCCATCGGTCTCGATTTCTTTAAAAAGGCGAAAGAGTCAGAACGGAATAAGGAACCGATTTTAGCCTTAGGCTTCTACTACCAGGGATTCAGAGCCATTCAAAAGTACTTGGCAGAACCCATCCGATTGGAGTATGAAGGCAAGGAGATTCTATTAACCAGTGAGATTATTGCCAGTATGCAGGTTTTGTTTGACAAAATGGAGATAGCGCTAAATCCATCTCAAATCACGCTGAATCGCAGGGTTTCCACGAGCGAACAGACGATCATCGCCAAAGTTTTTGATAAAGCCACAAAGAAGTTAATTGCAGACGTGCCGCTGAAAGCAGAATTTGAAAAGGGATCTGGCAACGTTTTCCCAACTTACAAAACGGACGGGAATGGTCAGACAAAAATTTTGCTGACAAAAATTAGCTCCCGCGACTTAGAACAGACGGTTTCTGTTAAAGTTAATCCACTTAGTTTTGCTGGATCTTCTGTCACCATCATCGATTCACTAATTGTTCAACGCATGGTGGTGCCGCGTGCCACTGTGCTCTTGAAAGTTCAACGGCCAACAGTTTACTTGGCTGCTATTGAAAAAAGCCTGGGAGCCGTTAAGCAAAACCAGCAAATCACAAATCGAATTAGAAACTTTTTGACAAATGCAGGATTTGAATTTACCGAAGAAAAAAGCAAGGCTGAACTTATGGTAGACGTAAACGCAAATTCTGAGAGAGGAGCGGTCTCTGGAAGCATCTATATCACTTATGTCACAGCGGTGATTAGGGTAGCAGCCATCAAGGATAACAGAGAGATTTATGCAACTACATTGGACAGGGTTAAGGGTTTTAGTCTGGATTTTGAAAGATCCAGTCAGGAAGCCTACAATAAATCTGTTGAAATTTTGGAAAAGGAAAAGCTGCCCGAGCTGCTAAACTCCATTTTGCAATAAAAATCAGTGTTTGAGGGCTATTCAGGCGTATTTTTAATTTGAAATAATAATGGCCTGTAAATTGCATTTATTAACTTGCTAACCAAATTTAAAATCAATATGAAACGAATTGCAAATCTCTCTTTAGTACTCATGGTTGTTGCTGCTGCGATCATCAGCGGATGTGCTAAGAAATCAACGCCCACTCCTGATGGCGAAAAAGAAGTGGTGATCCCTTGCTCGGGGCCTGATTTTTTTACGACTAACAAAGTATTCAGAGCAAACTCAATTGGCGAAAGCATGGATCAGGTAACGTCAAAAAAGAAAGCATTAACAAATGCAAGAAATGACCTAGCCCAAGCTATTCAGACAACTGTAAAAACAGTCACTGATAACTATACGAACTCTCGGTCAATGAACCGCAAAGAGGAATTTGAGCAGAAGTTTGAGAGTTTGAACAGAGAAGTGGTGGAGCAATCTTTAACAGGCATTCGCACTATCTGCGAAAAACTGGTTCAAACCAAAGATGGTAACTACAAAACCTATATTGCGTTGGAGCTTTCTGCGGATGATTTGGTAAAACAGTATAACGATCGTCTTTCCAAAGATGATCGCTTGAAAATTGATTACGACTACGAAAAATTCAAGGATACGTTCGATAAAGAGATGGAAAAAAGGAAAGGCGGCAATTAATACGCTGGCGTTAAGAAAGAGAAATCCTGATCAGAAATGGTCGGGATTTTTTTTTGGATATGGCTGGATATCCGGGTAGGCCATTGCGAAAGAAATTGGGCCGGTCTTAGGAACGGGCTGGTAGATGTGAAAGTCTGTGCGGTCAATCAGACCTGGTCGAGTCTGAGGTTTTGTACCCATTAGCGGATCGATGACTACTTCCAGTTAGCAGGGTCAAGCCGCCAGGATTTGACGTATACCAACTGATTCTCATCTAAGTATTTTCTATCTAATGCTTCTTGAAGGAGATGATTGAAATCACTCAGACAAATGAGTGATACTTTTTCATCTTCGAAGCTTTTTTCGCTCTGGTCAAAACCGTAAGTAAAAATGGCAACCATTCCAATTACGTCAAAGCCTGCCTCTCGCATAGCCTGTGCTGCTTTTAAAGAACTGCCGCCCGTGGAAATAAGATCCTCCACCAGAACGACTTTTTGATCGAGTTCAATTTTCCCTTCAATTAAGTTGCCCATGCCATGCTCTTTCGGTTTAGGGCGAACGTAGACGAATGGCAGACCTAATTCTTCTGCCACCAAAGCACCTTGTGGAATTCCCGCTGTGGCCACACCGGCAATGCACTCCGCTTGGGGAAAGTTTTCACGAATGGCCATCGCCAGGGCTTTTTTGATGAACAATCGGATAGGAGGATAGGAGAGAGCTAGCCGATTGTCACAATAAATCGGAGATTTCCAACCCGAACTCCATGTAAAAGGTTTTTGATGATTTAACTTAATCGCCCCAATATCCAGTAACTTTGCAGCTACTTCTTGGGCTGTTTTATTTTGAATCTTTATTCTGCTCATGAGGCAAGCAATTTATAATGAATCGGGTAACTGCCCAATTACGGAAGCTTTTATTCGTGAACGTTTTGTTGGAATGAGAATAATTTATGTTTTTGCAACTTCTTAAGAAAGTAGATCAGACCCTATGAACCTGTTCATCAACGATATTCCTGTTCGAATCTTACTTCCTGAAGAAAGGCCCGAAGCTGGGCATTTTAATGTTGAGATTAATGCATCCACTGAACCCATTAACAAAGCCAAGCTGCTGCACCATGTCTGGCTAAATCAGGCGAGCGTACAGGACATGGATCTGGTTTTTGACTTGATTAATTCTAAAGTTCCAATCAACCTGTTGTCGCTTACAGTCAGTATCAACGACTATGAAGCGTTCAAGAAATACTTAAAAGGAAAATTTAAGGTTATCAAAGCGGCTGGTGGACTGATCAAGAAAAAGGATAAGTTTTTGATGATTTATCGGATGAAGAAATGGGACTTACCGAAGGGAAAGCGCGAGAGTGGCGAACGATCTGTAGAAACTGCTGTGCGCGAGGTTGAAGAGGAATGTAACGTGCGGGTAAAGCTTGGAAAAAAGATATGCACCACCTGGCATACTTACACCATGAATAAGAATAGTATGCTCAAAAAGACCAAATGGTATGAAATGGCCTTGGTTGATGATTCGAACAGTAAGCCAAGTATTGAGGAAGACATTGAGGAGCTACGTTGGATGACCCAGAAAGAAGTCTATCATGCATTAGAAAATTCCTACAAATCGATACGGTTTGTATTCGAAGAATACTATAAGACAGAAAAGGTGGGCTAATTTAACTTGTAGGGAAGAAATCCGGACACGTCCCCATTGTATTTATGTACTTCACGAATGATCGATGAACTGATTGCTGCAAGACCTGGAGATGTAATCAGGAAAACCGATTCTAAGTCAGCGTTCAAATGCCGGTTGACTTGAGAGATGCTATTTTCATATTCAAAATCAGTCGTATTTCTTAAACCGCGAAGCAAGTAGTTTGCGCTATTTTTCTTAGCAAATTCAGCGGTCAGCTCTGAATAGGTTTGAACGGAGATAGCTGGGTTGCCCTTAAATGTTTCATTGATTTTATCGATCATAAAATCGATTGGAAAGTATCGCTGCGTTTTGCCACTATTGTAGCCTACGGCAATAACGATCTCATCGAATAGTGAAAGACCTCTTAACACAATGTCTTCGTGTCCCCTCGTAAATGGGTCAAATGATCCGGGGAATAAGGCGATTCTTTTCATATCAGGCACGTAACAGATCTAGTGAGTAAAGGTCAAAGAAATGATGTTCTTGCACTTCGTCAAACATATAGCCAAAGCCTAGATTTTCGGGACGAGTGCCAAAATTCACATTTCGGACATACTTCACAAATTCTGTATAATGAGGTGACTTTTTGCCGATATAGCCCCAAAGCAAAACCTCGCTGGTTTGCTGATCCATTTTCAGCCCATTCATCGCCAGCATGATGTACTTCACATAATCTGAAAACTGGGAGATCGCAAATTGATTGTAATAAACAAGTTTACCTTTTTGTGCAGACAGAACATGCAGCTTGAAACGGTCAACGTATAAATACAAAGGATCGTTGGAATGCTTGTTAGAATAAACCGATACGCCTTCGATCAATGCCGCTGACTGATGAAAGAAATTCAGTTTTGTATTTTTGTATATCCCGCACAGCCACTCGTATAGGTCACTTTGAATAGCAAACACGGTCACAATATCTTGTGTGGTATTCTGGCAGAAAAGAACTGTTTCTGCCGTGGCATCAACGCGGGCATTGAATTTCAAATAGTCAAGCGCCTTATCAGACTGAAAGACGGCAGCAGGAATCTGAACGAATTTATTATTTTTTATGGATATTTTCACTTGCATCCAAAAACCGGCCTGCAGAATGGAGTGTTCTTCAAACAATGTTTTTACCAGTTGCATCAACTCCTGATGGGTATGAAGGTCTGCAAGTACGTAATCTTCAAAAAAAAGTAGCCGTTGATCGCTGGCAGCGACAACGGCTATTTGAAAATCTCTCACACCTAGTTGGATCAAGAGGCGATATTGATGAAGGCTTTCTTCATCAAACCGATCATCTTTGATCTTTTTTATTAACTTATACTGGGCGAAAGGGGGTTGCAAGGAAAGGAATTATTGCGATTCCCAATTTCCGGAAGTAGTTACGTCAAATTTAGAACCAAAATGTAATGGCTTCCTTCCTTTTGCCTCATTACTTTCTTTGCGCATAGGGTTAATCGGTTTAGGGTCACGAACCTCAATAACCTGCACCATCACGCCATTTTTATCCACTTTGCCAATAAAGATGTTAAACTTTTGGCCATCCAAACCTGGGACTTCTCCAATTTTTTTGAGATCCACGTTCGGCTCGAATGCATAGTCCCAATAGTTAATAAGCAGGTCTCCTTTTTTCACCTCCGTACCGGTGGCGATTGAAGCTAAAGCCGTAATGACACCCTGTTCCTGGAAAGGAACATCTTGTATTTTGTCTCCGACCTTAAGAAGGTAAGCCTTCTGATTTTTAATGACGCGGTCGCCATTTTTTACTTTGTAGCCCATAAACACCCCATTGTCAGAAGCATTTACTGTAAAATTTTTCTTGAAAATTCTTTCTTTAGCAGGTGTATAGCCCAATGTATCGAAAAAGACCTTCACGATCTCCTGGCCGTAACCGACTTGAGTGATTTGTTCTCGCCTTTGAATGTTAGGCACTTTACCATTTTCGATAAAGTTGCTAAGCGAATCCCAATTGGCGGTGTAGCGTTTGTTCACTTCTTGAAAAACGATTTCCGCTTCTCTAATAAGCTTTAATCTGGCGATTACGGCATTTTCAGTATTCTGTATTGCTTCTCTATCTTCGATGGTGCCCTGCACACCTCTATAAAGGCGAAAAGCGAGAAACAAGCTGGCGGCAACTAATACAATAGTGAGGATTCTATTAATATTCATGAGGTTAACAGGTTTAGCTTGCAATTATAGATATTTTCTGTGGTTAAAAGCAACCAATTACAACTTAAAATAGCCTCTTAGCGCAATGATTTCGTCAATTTTGCCTGTTTTCTTAAATATCCCATGGAGATGAGCCGTGTTGATTTTTTTAAGGTCGGCCTCTGCCGTGAAAGCAACGTTCTGAATTATCTGATTTCTTCCCGATTCGGGGTCTGTTCCGACTTTCAAGTTTCCTCCTTTTTCATTTACCATAAAAAATAGCTCAATCGCGTGAAGTGGCATACTGATAAACTCGCAGGTGAACAAAAAGTCACCAACTTCTACGGTTAATCCGGTTTCTTCCAGAAATTCTCGCGTCAGACATTCCTTGGCGGTTTCTCCAAACTGCATGCCACCACCCGGAAATGACCAAAAATCGCCTTCAACTAACCCCCGGTGATTGACCAAAAGCAGTTGGTCATTTCTGATGCAAATTCCGCAAACCCTGACTCTAAGCCGATTTCCGTACAATTCCAAAACCGATTTGTCCATTTTTTGAAGCCAGGTAAAATTAGAGTGTCTTCGGATTTCGCACCACAGAATACAATAAAAATCCCCAGCCAGTCAGAAGAAAAATGCCGCCAATGGGAGTGATAAGCGCGACCTTATTTGTGTTTAGCAGGGCCATCACATACAAACTTCCACTGAATAACATCGTGCCTGTGAAAATAAATGTCGCACTCGCCTGTATGCTTTTACCTTTCAAGTGGTTCATTAGCAAACCAATAACTAGCATCGTCAAAGCGTGAAAAAAATGATACCTGGTTGCTAATTCGTATGTGGCCACGCGGTTGTTTTCGAGAAGAAGCGATTTAAAAGAGTGCGATCCAAACGCACCCAATGCCACCGCAATGCCACCAAGAAGCGACCCGAGGATCAATGTTTGTCTTTGTGAAAGCATATCTTAAATACTGTAACTTCTTTCTCCAAAAATACCGGTGCCGATACGAACCAGTGTGCTGCCTTCTTCCATCCCGATTCGGTAATCACCGCTCATTCCCATTGATAACTCCTTCATTTCTACCTGAGGAGGCAATGGCATGATCCGGATCTCATCAAAAAGAACTTTCAAACTCCTGAATTCAGCCCGAATTTGTTGTTGGTCATTCGTGAAACTAGCCATTCCCATTAGCCCCAATATGTGGACATGAGTGAACGAAGGAGGATAGTTGTTCAATAGTTCAATGACTTCCTCTTGACTAAAGCCAAATTTGGTATCCTCATCAGCAATATAGATTTGAAGTAGACACGGGATAACTCGGTTGCTCTTTTGGCCTTGTCTGTTAATCTCTTCCAATAGTTTCACACTATCTACAGAGTGGATAAGAGAAACAAAGGGCGCAATGTATTTCACTTTATTTGACTGCAAATGGCCAATCATGTGCCACTCGATATCTTTGGGCAGGGCTTCATACTTCGCCTGTACTTCCTGTGCTTTGTTTTCTCCAAAGATCCGCTGGCCGGTCTGGTATGCCTCTTGTATCTTTTCAACAGGCTGGGTTTTGCTCACTGCGATCAACTTACACCCCGCGGTGAGGGTGTCATTAATTGCCTTTATATTACTTTTAATGTCCATTGTTTAACTTAGCCCATTCTTATCAAACCACTAACCGGATCATAAAGTTATGGCCATACTTGGAACCTTACTTAAAAAAGGAATAAAACTTAGGGAGAATTTGCAGCAAGAGTATTCTTCTCCTTTGGAACTGCAGAAGAATGAACTCAAGGAGTTGATGATTGCAGCAAGCCACACAGAGTTTGGAAAGTATTATGATTTTCCAAAGATACTTACCCGGTTTAAGAAGGGGGGCCACGCGTTTTATTCGGCTTACAAATCTGTTGTGCCCATCCATGATTATAATAAAATTTACAAAGACTGGTGGCAGCTGTCATTGAAGGGTGCCAAAGACATCGCATGGCCTGGGAAGATCAAATACTTTGCGTTGAGCTCGGGTACTTCTGAGGCAGCTTCTAAGCATATTCCCGTCACGAAAGAGATGACGAAAGCGATTCAACGGACCAGCATCAGACAAATCATTTCATTGTCTAAGTATGATTTACCTCCTCAGGTATTTGAGTCAGGTATTCTAATGATCGGTGGAAGCACCCATCTCAACAAAAGGGGTAATTATTTTGAAGGTGACTTGAGTGGCATTCAAGCAGCGCGACTTCCATTCTGGTTTCAACACTTTTACAAGCCTGGTAAAAAAATCGCAAAGGGAAGAAATTGGGATACTAAGTTGGATGAGATTGTTAAAAAAGCGAAAGAGTGGGATATAGGCATTGTGGTAGGAGTGCCCGCTTGGATTCAAATTTTGATCGAAAAAATTATTGCCTATTATCAAGTGGCAAATATCCATGAGATTTGGCCTAATCTATTGGTCTATGTGCATGGAGGTGTTTCAATGGATCCGTACCGGAAAGGATTTGAGAAGTTAATGGGTCGCCCTATCTATTTTATTGAAACCTATTTGGCATCGGAGGGATTTATAGCTTATCAGGCGCTTCCAAAGCAAAAGTCGATGAAGTTGGTCCTTAATAATGGTATTTTTTACGAGTTTGTTCCTTTTGAAGAAAAGAACTTCTTACCCTCAGGGGATATTCGCCCGGATGCTGAAGCAATTTTGATTGAAGATGTAGAAGAGGGAAAGGAATATGCGTTGTTGCTATCAACTTGTGCGGGCGCCTGGCGCTATTTGATTGGTGATGTGATCAAGTTTACATCATTGGAAGAGTCGGAGATTATTATCACGGGAAGAACAAAGCATTTTCTGAGTTTATGTGGAGAGCACTTGTCGGTGGATAATATGAACAAGGCAATCGAAATGGTGTCAAACGAACTGAATATTCAGATTAATGAATTTACGGTGGCAGGAGTACCCCATGAAAATTTGTTTGCACACCATTGGTATGTTGGCACAGATGATAAAGTAGACGCAAAGGCGCTGAGGGATCGAATCGATTTTTACCTGAAGGAATTAAATGATGATTACGCTGTGGAAAGAAGTGCTGCGTTGAAGGATGTTTTTGTAGAAGTTCTGCCATTGCATAAATTTTATGACTGGATGGAATCGAAAGGCAAGGTGGGTGGACAAAACAAATTTCCGAGGGTAATGAAGAATGCGCAGTTTGATGAGTGGAAAAAATTCATTGCCTAACTATCGCAAATGGAAATTGTTTTCAATGGCGTAAAATTCGGGTTTATCCTTGCCTTTTTGATAGGCCCCGTTTTTTTTACCATTATTCAAACCAGCATCGAGCGTGGATTTTGGAATGGCGCCTGGGTAGCGTTGGGCGTGTCGCTGAGTGATGCAGTTTATGTGGCAATTTGCTACTTCGGTTTATTTCAATTTTTGAATGAGCCAAAGTTTCGCACCCATATGGCCTATGCTGGAGGTGCCATTCTCATTTTGTTTGGTCTTTACCATCTGTTTGTAAAAACAAGGAAGGCCCGATTGGAAGTGGCTAGACCTACAAACGAGCCCAACACGTTTAAGTATTTTGCAAAAGGGTTCATCATCAATGGAATTTCTCCGATGCTACTTATCTTTTGGATTGGTACACTTAGTTTTGCAACCATCGACTTTGGCTACAGTAGGGGCGTAGAAATGTTTATTTTTTTTGTATCGTTGTTGATTACTGTTTTGGTTACCGATGTCCTTAAGGCATTTTTAGCCGATCGACTTCGCGCACTCATAACTAGAAGATTTCTACTGATAATGAATGTGGCTGTCGGTATTTGCCTAATCATTTTCGGGGTCAGGCTATTTTTGATGGCAAAAACAGGACTTTGATTCAATTGCTTAATTTTTGCTAAGACTACTGAAATTGTTAAAAACTGTTTAAAACCTCGCCACGATTAGTCATATTTCGGCTAAAGTGAAACTTTTGCTGCCATTTTGTAGTTAAGTTTGCATTGTGAGGAAATTGACATTGATCATTCTTGCGTGCTTCTATCTGCTTTTATCGGTGGGCATAGCTAAGTCCACCCATTTCTGCATGGGTAGAGAACAAAATTCTTCTCTTTTTTCATTTGAAGCCAAAAAGTGCCCCTGTTTTCGATCTATGGAAAAAGCAAAATCCTGTTGTGAGGATGAGCATGAAATTGTGAAGATAGAAGATGATCATTCCACAAGTCAGGTAGTACATTCACCAACACCTACTTATAACTTGATTTCGGTCTTTTTTTTCGAGATAGAAAATTTATTTCCCCAACCTGAACTGTTTTCTTTTGCCGAGCTAGATTTAGTACCTCCCAAAATACCCATCTACGAGGCTGTTTGCAGTCTTGTCTTTTACGAGTCGGAAGTTTAAAATCGATTGAAGGCTTTTCAAAAGCCGAACTATCTTTTTTAAATTTTAACCATTCATAACTATGAAAACAAAATATTTTATCATTATTCTGGCAGTCATGCTTTCTGTAAGTGTGTATGCGCAATCCAATGTCGTCACCGCGTCTATCAAGGTGTATGGAAACTGCTCCATGTGCAAGAAGCGTATAGAGACGGCATTAGATCACAAAGGAATTAAAAAAGCCGAGTGGAATTCTAAATCCAAACAACTCGAGGTAGTCTACAACTCGTCTAAGATTACAGAACTACAGATTCATGAGATAGTAGCCAAGGTTGGCCACGATACCGACAAGGTAAAAGCAAAAGATGAAACCTATGCGTCTCTTCCGTTTTGTTGTTTATATCGTGACCATGAGATGAAAGACGATCACTAAGCCAACAGCTATGAAATATTTTTCTATTTGCTTTTTGGCGATAGCTTTCGCTTGGCCGCTTGGCACATCGGCACAAAAAATATTCGGCCTTGTAGTTGAGAAAGATGCCATGGGGAAAGATCAACCCCTTCCCGGTGCAAACGTTTATTGGCTAGGAACTACCCAAGGTGTTACCACGCGTGATAATGGGGTGTTCTTGATTGATCGAATTGCTGCAACCGATAAACTGGTCATCAGCTTTGTTGGCCATCGTTCTGATACTATTTTGGTAACTGACCAAACCAACGTACGCGTTGAGTTGAAATCTGATCAGGTATTGCAAGAGGTGGTGGTAGAAGGATGGAAGCCTACCACGGTCGCAAATCTGAGTTCCGGCATCAACGTTATTGAAATGAGTGAGAAAGAGTTATTCAAAGCTGCCTGTTGCAATCTATCGGAAAGTTTTGAGACTAATCCATCGGTTGACGTAGCTTTTACCGATGCGCTTACCGGAACAAAACAAATACAAATGTTGGGGCTCTCAGGTTCCAATACGTTGATATCTATTGAAAACATGCCGGGTGTTCGCGGATTGGCCGCGAGTCAGGGGATTCAATTTATTCCTGGTACTTGGATTAATTCCATTCAGGTGACAAAAGGCGTTGGCTCGGTAGTTAACAGCCATGAAAGCATTGCAGGCCAAATCAATGTTGAGTTGAAGAAACCGCAAGAAAGTGACAAGCTTTATGTCAACGGCTACATCAACAATACGGGCAGAACAGAAGCTAACACGATAGTGACAGCTCAAGTTTCAAAAAAGTGGGCAACTACTTTTTTGCTTCATGGCAGTATGCGCCCCTTGGAAATTGATCAGAATAAAGATTCGTTTTTAGATTTCCCTACCGGGCAACAGGTGAATTTTGTTAATCGTTGGGTGTACAACTCTAACGGATGGCTCGGACAAGTTTCCTTAAAATACTTGAATGATCGAAAACTGGGAGGGCAAACAGGGTATAGCCCTGAGCGAGATAAATTTACCACCAATCGATACGGATTGGAAATTAATACTGAGCGTATAGAAGTCGTAGGAAAGTTAGGCTATCAATTTCCTACAAAGCCTTACAAGAGTTTTGGTCTCCAGTTAAGCGCGCTCCGGCATGTACATGATAGTTATTTTGGATTTAATGTGCATAATGCGAACGAAGAATCGGCCTATGCCAATTTGATTTATCAGTCGATTATCAGCAATACCTCTCACAAGTTTAAAACAGGGTTGAGTTTTTTGTATGATCGATACATTGAAACGTTGGGGATCAACAGCAATACAAGTCAGAATGATTTTAGCAGGACAGAGCAAGTCAACGGTGCCTTTTTCGAATATTCCTACGATGATTTGAGGAAATTTTCTGTGGTGGCCGGGTTACGAGCAGACTATCATAATTTGTTTGGGATTTATTGGACACCACGACTTCACGCCAAGTATAATCTCACCGAAAGCACTGTTCTTCGGGCTTCTTTTGGCAGAGGCTGGAGGTTGGCTAACATCATTGCCGAAAATTCTGCTTTTCTAGCTTCCTCCCGCTCTGTGGTTCTTTCAAACCGGCAAACGAACAACGCCTATGGTTTTAGACCTGACGATGCATGGAACTATGGACTAAGCCTGCAGCAGGATTTTACTCTTGACTATAGACCTGGAAACATTAGTGTGGATTACTTCTTCACTGACTTCGCCAATCAAGTGGTGATGGATTGGGATAGAAATGCACAAGAGATTAATTTCTTTGGGCTTACCGGAAAATCGTTTTCACATAGTCTTCAAGTGCAAGTGGACTACCAATTGGCAAGGCGATTAGATGTTCGAATCGCATATCGTTGGTTAGATGTGCAGACAGATTATTTAGACGGCCGATTGCAACGCCCGATGGTGCCTCGTGACAGAGCTTTTATCAATCTGGCCTACAAAACTAAAAATAGTTGGTCATTTGATTGGACATTGAACCGCATCGGTGTGCAACGATTACCTGATATGGAAACAAATCCTATTATCCATCAATTACCGCCTCAGTCAGAGCCCTATTATCTGATGAACGCGCAAGTGACCAAAGATTTTGGCGATAAGTGGAGTGTGTATGTAGGTGGGGAGAATCTTACAAATTTTACTATTGCCAATCCAATTGTGGCGACTAATGCACCTTTTGGACCTCACTTTGACAGCTCAATGATTTGGGGGCCTATTTTTGGAGCTACTGTCTATGCAGGTTTTAGGTTCCGGGTGAAATGATGTTAGTCCTGTAGTACATTGCTCAAGAAGGAAGACTTCAGCAGTAGCCATAGCAAGAAAAAAGCAATCGCCCACTTCAGATAGATAAAATAGAAATCTGAGGTGTCTTTGAATCGGCTTTCTTTGATTTCTGCTTTTTCGTACTGGTCGATTCTTTTAAAAACATTTTTTAAGGCTTCATTATCCGTGACGCGAAAGAACTCGCCCCCACCGATTTCAGCAATCTTGCGCATGGTACTTTCATCCACCGTGTTCTCAACCATTTGCGGCCGGCCGAAAAAGTCTTTTCCAAAAGGAACCATCCCTTCCTGGCCTACAACAATAGTATAGAGCTTTATATTGTAGGCGCCCGCCAACTCTGCCGATGTAATTGGATCAATATTACCGGCTGTATTATCACCATCGCTAATCAAGATGCAAACTTTCGATTTTGATTCAGACTCACGCATCCGGTTGGTTACCACGGCTAGCGCACTACCAATCGCTGTGCCCCGGGATTCAATCATTTCGAAACTGATATCGTTGAGGTAGTTCTTTAACAAGTCGTAGTCCGTAGTAAGCGGAGCGAGTGAAAACGCATCGCCCGAAAAGACGACCAGCCCGATTCGATCTTGCTTTCTTCCTTTAATAAAATCACGCGCAACGTCCTTGGCCGCCTCTAGCCGGTTGGGTTTGAAGTCTTCGATTTGCATCGACTGAGATATATCTAACGCAATCATAATGTCGATTCCTTCAGTCCATTGCTCAACTTTTTCATTCGTGCGTTGCGGCCGCGCGAGGGCGATTAGTAGGAGTGCAATAACAATGGACAAAACGAGCTCTGGAAAAAATCGAATGAGATTTAGCGGGGAACTTTTTAAATCACTTTTTACCAGGGCAACGGGAAGCTTTTGATTCAAATAATAACGCGATAGCCAACGGAGTATAAAAAGAAAAGGTATCGCCAACAGGCCATAAAGAAATAGTTGGTTCTCCCAGGTAAAGCCTTTCAGCACTGAAGTAGTGAACCATTCCAATGAATACCACGGATCTAAAAAACTATCCATTTTTTATCTCATCTAGTTTTTTGTAAAACTGATCTTCGCTATAGCTCTTCAAATTGGCAAAATGATCGATTTGATCTGGTTGATTGGCGTAGATCATCCGGTCTATGGAAGCTAACGACTGAATCATCCGTTCGTCTTTTTCTAGTTCATTTATCTCCTTTGTCGTAAACTTAGTGTAGGGTCTGTCGACCAGATTCTCCAGATATTTCTTCCATAGCAATAAAGCCGATTCTGTATCCCTAGGCGAGAAATTCGCTTGCAATTTTTCTACTGCTGTATTGAGTTGGTTCAAAAATGTCTGGTGATTTTTTGTAAGTTTTTTTAGCTGGAAATATTTCTTTATTCGTTTGCCGAAAACGATCCAGCCTACGATTAGTAAAACCAACAGGATTGCACCAACAATTAGTAGAATTGGATAGTTTAATAGCCAAGAAACTTTCAAATAGTTGGTATTTGTTTTTAGGGGCATCTTCGCCAGTTGTACTGTGTCTGGCAGATTTTTTACCAATCTCGAAAACAACAATGTATCTGTGTTTGAAGATACAGTTACACAGTCTTTTTCATTTACCACAAAAAGAGGAAGTTGTAGAAACTGCAAACTGTCGATCTCGAACGTTAGAAGGGTGTAAACAACACTGTCGTAGCTAAATCCTTGCTTCGTGCTCGTGGGCACAAACGATTTTTTTTGAAACTCAAAAGGGGCAAAAGAAAACGTAGAATCTGGAAAAAGAATAGTAGTCGTTGCTGGGTAGTGGGCAGTTAGGCAGAATGATACGGGCTGCCCTAGACGGACGCTGTCTTGTATAAACCGCCCCGCTACTTTTACTTCTTGTGCAGAAGTAGATAAAGAAGTAAGAATGCAAAAAACGGAAATTAGAAATCGCTTAGACACTTTTAAATGATTTATTCCTCACTTTAAACAGCTTTAACAATTTGGGAACAAAATCTTCATTCGTGTCCACTGAAATAAAATTGATTTGATGCTTTCGACTAAATTCGGCCAACTCCTTTTCACGTAAACCATGGTGCGAGGAGATCGCTTCGCGAAATCCGCCAAATGAAGTATTGACCCAAAGCGTCTTTTTTGATTCTTTGTCGAGCACTGGGATAATGCCAAGCTTTGGCAGTTCTGTTTCTCTTTTGTCACTTATCTTAATCATCACCAAATCATGTCTTCGTGCCAAAGACTTTAAGTTATGGTAGTAACCTTCGTCAATAAAATCAGAAATCATGACGATAACGCTTCTTCGTTTAATGGAGTTGAGTGCAAACGAAATGGCCTTGGAAAGATTGGTTTTAAGAGACTTTGGTTCCAGCTTGATGATGTTGTAAATGATATCGTACGCCTGTTGAATACCTTTTTTTGGTTTAATGAATTTTTCCCGTTCGTCTGAATAGCAGATCAGCCCAATCTGGCTGGATTCTTTGGCTCCTGAAAGAGCCAAAACCCCACAAATTTCTTTTCCGATGTCAACCTTTGTTTTTCCAGGACTGCCTATTTCTTGAGAGGCACTAACGTCCAGAATGAAGAAGATAGTTTGCTCCTTTTCTTCCTTAAATGTCTTCACAAATGTGCCATGTCCTTTGGCCGATACATTCCAGTCTATGGATCGGATATCATCCCCATATTGGTAGGGCCTGACATCATCAAACTCAAGTCCGGTACCCTTAAAAATAGAGTGAAAGTCCCCCTGCATCTGGCTATTGACAGCCTTGCGAATTTGGATTTCGTATTTTCTCAGCTTTTTAAGTAACTCCCTCAAAGGTTCGATTTTTAAGACCTCAAAAATAAGAAAACGATTTATTTAATCCGTCACATACCTTTTCACCTTTTATTGGTGAAATACCGTTAGCAAAAGCTAGTTGCAAGGTGTTTTTTAGACCGGAGTTCGACAAGGTTCTGTAGCAGTTTCGTAATTTCGTGGCTCTAATTTTGCTGATCTGGGCATCATAGAAGTTGAACAAAAATTTATGAGACAATTTGGGCTGTTGTTAGTTTTATGTTTCGTTTCGTTTTCAAGTTGCCAAAAAGAGCAAGAGAGGAGTAGGGATAAAGATGTTTTAGGCAAAAAGGAGCTAACGACCTTTTTGATAGAGATGTACCTTGCCGAAGCAAGAGCTGATAATCTCCCCATCCCCAAAGACTCAGCGATCAAATTGTTTTATCCCTACGAACAAAAGTTGATGCAAAAATTTCATTTAGCAGATTCTTCGTTGAAAAAGACCTATCAATACTATGGAGACCACCCCAAGGAAATGGAAGAGGTGTACGATGCTTTGATCGATTCGTTGAGTTTGCGCGAACAACGAACAACTCACGAATGATTTACCCAGATGATTTTGAGTATAAAATTGGATTTGACCAGCTACGGGCAAAGTTAAAGGCATATTGCCTTAGCTCATTAGGTACGGCCAACGTAGATGGCATTAAATTTTCTGCTGAGTTCGAGCTGGTACAGCGTTGGCTTTTTCAGTGTGATGAGTTTAAGCAGCTACTTGTTAAGGGAGAGCAATTTCCAGCATCCCATTATTTCGATCCCTCGGAACTCTACCCAACAATTTCTATAGAAGATAACTTTATCGAAGAAGATAGCTTTCGTTTGTTGCTTTTATCTTTTCATACCATTTTGGAGGCAACTGATTTCTTAGAAAAGAATAAAGAAAGTTATCCAAACCTTTTTCAACTTTCCTCGGATGTTAAACTCTCCAAGCAGCTAGTCCAATCGATTCAGTCAAAATTTGATGAGAATGGCTATTTGCGCGATCAGGCAAGTCCCGACTTAGCCAGGATACGTAGATCATTGAGGGAAGAAGAGGGCAAGGTTAGACGTCTAACCGAGCAGCTTTTCAGGCAAGCTTTTTCGCAAGGCTGGGTTCCAGAAGGAGCATCACCAACTATACGTGAGGGGCGACTAGTGATCCCGATCTTGGCGGAGCATAAACGAAAACTAAGGGGCCTTATTTTGGATGAGTCGGCTACCGGCCAGACGATTTACATGGAGCCATCGGAAGTGTTGGAGGCCAATAATGAGATACGTGACTTGTTGTTTGCTGAGCGGAGGGAAATCATTAAGGTGCTGAAAGGGCTTACCACTTTATTGCGCCAGCACCTTCCAGAAATTCAAAAAGCTTACGTTTTTCTAGGGGAGATTGACTTGATTCGTGCGAAGGCAAAATTGGCATTGGAGCTAGACGCGGATCTGCCGGAATTGAATGCTAACCCTACACTTTTGTGGACACAAGCTCGCCATCCCTTGCTTTTTTTATCACTGAAAGGAAAAAAGAAAGTTGTTCCGCTAGACATTGAGTTGACAGATCAAGATCCATTCTTATTGGTGTCAGGACCCAACGCGGGAGGGAAGTCAGTTTGCCTAAAAACGGTTGGATTAATCCAGTACATGTGTCAATGCGGACTACTAGTGCCGCTGTACAATAGATCGCGGATGGGTATTTTTAAAAACATCTTCATTGATATTGGCGATCAGCAGTCGATGGAAAACGATTTAAGTACCTATAGCAGTCACCTGAAGAACATGGGATATTTTCTCAATAGTTCTAACCACCATACTTTGGTTTTATTGGATGAACTAGGTTCGGGTACTGATCCTAATTTTGGTGGGGGCATTGCGGAAGCAATTCTTTCAGGGTTAGTTGATAAAAAAGTGTGGGGAGTGGCCACTACTCACTATTACAACTTGAAGCTATTTGCTGAGAAGCGAGGGGGAGTTCGCAATGGGTCGATGCGTTTTGATACTAAGCAGTTAGAACCACTTTTTACGCTCGAGATTGGCAAGCCGGGTAGCTCTTTTGCGTTGGAGATTGCCCGAAAGTCCAAGCTACCAGATGGAGTTTTGCAGCGGGCAGAACAATTGATCGGAGGTGAGCTTATCGGATTAGAGACATTGATGAAGTCAGTCGCTGAAGAAAAGCAACAGATGGAAAAAAAACAGAGAGATTTTCAATTCAACGAACAGAAGTTGGAGCAAGAACTACAGCGGTACCAGGCACTCAGTACAGAGTTGGAATTGAAAAGAAAGGAAATACTGAACAAGGCAAAGACCGAGGCCGCCTATCTATTGAAAGAGACAAATCGTGAGATTGAAAAGACGATCCGGCACATACAAGAAAACAAAGCGGAGAAAAAGGAGACTAGAAAAGTGCGGGCGGGGCTGAACGAACTGGCCACTAAAGTCCAACCAGAGAATAAGGCGTTGAAACTAACCACGGATGTTACATTGAAAGTCGGTGATCGGGTTCGGATGATAGGCCAAGAGGTGACGGGGACGTTGCTCTCCATTAAAGGAAATGGCACCGTGGTGCAATTTGGCAATCTTCAATCTCACCTTAAACTTTCGCAGTTGGTCAGAAGCGATTTGGTAGATGCAGGTCAATCAGCAAAAAGAGCTCGTTCCTTCGGCATAAACGTACTGGAAAAACAATCTTTTTTTGAATCGACATTAGATGTTCGAGGAAAACGGGTAGAAGAAGTAGGCGCGATTTTAGATCAGTTTTTAGACGATGCAATTTTACTAGGTCAGGGCGAACTTAAGATTTTGCATGGCAAAGGGGAAGGGGTTCTGCGTAAGGTAATTCGAGAGCAATTGAAAAGGACAAAGCAAATCGCTTCTTTTAAAGATGAGCATGCGGATCGGGGAGGGGATGGGATAACTGTGGTGATTTTGAAGTAAATCAACTACGAAGCCTTTGTATACTCGATAGGCATTACCTTTTCAAGGTTGACATGTTGAGAGGCATCCATGATTTCGATACCAATAATCTTATTGTCACTTCCAATATCAAGAACAATATCTTCACTGATTCGCTTATCGGTGATTGAATGATCTTCTTGTTCCAACCTTAAGTAAAGCAGGTCTGTTTGGCTGTTATAATGTATTGTCATAATCAAAATTTTCCATAAAAAACATAAACCGTGACGGTGATGATTGTATCATTTTGGACGATAAAATACACTTCAAGTTTTTTTTTCTTCATAGTATTTGCCATTTCTAAATTCTCGAAAACTAAAAACTTTGGTTTTCCCGAGTCTCCCTTTCTTGCCAATCAATCCAGTGCCATTTTCAAGAGTTTCTATGATTTCTGACTTAGAGGCGCCTCTTTCGACAGCTCTTTGTAGGGTGTGCGGCTCGATTTAGATATCCACTTAACAAATATACAAAACTCGAACAGTTTCAATTGACATCTTTTGCATAAAAAAAGCCCCTAAGCGGGGCTTTGAAGTATTTTTCGTGTCTGTTAAAGACCAAATTTAAAAACCCAATTCCCTTTCACTTGATCAACTCTAGTATATCCGGCACCCTGAAAACCGAAAGTAATTTGCAATGTACTCTCATCTACCGCGTACGTCATTTCTAACTTATCGTTAGAACTGTCCGGATCGCGGGTAATTAACGTAGCCTCTTGATCTTTCACGAAAGCCCAAGTTCCGCTGGCTTTCCATGGGCTTAGCGAAGGCCTTCCCGCAGTGGTGTACCCAAAAGAGGTCGCTCCTTTTGTGCCTGAAATAACAAGTTGAAAGGCCGAATAGCTTGGAGTAGTTACTGCGTTTCCATCCAATGTAACTGAAGTAAGCTTCCAGGTTTTTGAAAGCTTGGTCAATTGCTGGTCGGCAATTGGTTCTGCTGGTTTGCTATCGCTGCCGCAGTTTGTAAGAGTAAAAAGTATCCCAACGGACAGAAAAAGTAAAATGAGTTTGAATGATTTCATGCGCTAATGTTTAATTAATCTTTCGTCAACCTTCGTGAGAATTGATCCTCAACGAAGTAATTTTTAAAATTGAACTCCTAAACTTACAAAAAAGGCATTAGTAAAGAAAAAGACAAAAGTATTTTATCAAAATAATACTCAAAACTAACCTTTAATGTTGCGATATCATGCTTTGTAACCCTTTTTGTAATTCAAAATATCGACTTTTTCCGCAGTTGATGGATATTCCATCTCCTGATTTGATGCTATTATTATCAGATTTTTACCAATCAACTGAGTTAGATTTTTCCAATACCAGTCAATCGACTTCTGGTCGAGATTAGAGGTAGGTTCATCCAGAAAAAGCACGTCAGACTTTGAAAAGAATGAGAGACCCAACTTTAGGCGCTGGCGCATGCCGGAAGAGAAGTTAGCAACAGTCTTGTGGCGCGCGTGCGTCAGCTCCATTCTATCGATCACTTCATCGATAGTATTGCCATCACGAATTTGTTTAAAGCAAAAGTGGAATTTCACCATTTCATCTAGGGTAAACTCATCAATTAAATCCATGTAAGGGGCTGCGATAACCATCGATTTGTACACTTCGTGGCTGTCCACTTTACCCATATCATTTTCAAAGTTTAGCGTACCACCAGTAGGCGGCACTTGACCTGTTAAGATGTGAAGCAACGTTGATTTTCCGGAGCCGTTCGGCCCCACTAGGGCATAGGTCTTACCAGACTCAAATCGGTAAGAAAGTTTGTGGAATATCCACTCTCTGTTAAAACGCTTGCTTAGTTCAGTGGCTGTGATGTTCATTCAAATGACCCAATGCCATTTGATAACCCCTTCATTATTCCTCGCTCCGAACCTCTAATGAAGTTCACGATATAATCCCGCTCAGTACTATTCGGCAACTCTTTTTCAACCAGATCCAACGCCTTGGCATTATTCAGACCTTTTAGAAAAATGTAGCGGTAAACTTCTTGGATTTCAGAGATTTTATCAGTGTCAAAACCACGTCTGCGAAGGCCGATGGAATTAACGCCACAATACGTAAGTGGCTCTCTGGCTGCTTTTGTGAATGGGGGAACATCTTTTCTAACCAATGAACCTCCTGAAACCATTACATGGGCGCCCACTTTTACAAATTGGTGAACAGCACTAGATCCTCCGATGATGGCCCAATCTTCAATTTGGACGTGACCGGCCACTTGCACTGCGTTTACCAGAATACAGTGGTTGCCAATGACACAGTCATGAGCCACGTGTACGTAGGCCATTAACAGGCAATCACTGCCAATCACTGTTTTAAACTTATCCGTGGTCCCACGGCTAATTGTGACGTATTCTCGTATCACTGTGTTATCACCAATGTGCGTCTCAGTCTTTTCACCTGCAAACTTCAAATCTTGCGGAATAGAGGATACTGATGCACCCGGATAGACTTTCACATTTTTTCCCAGTCGACTTCCTTCCCAAATCACTGCGTTAGGGCCGATCCAGCTACCATCTCCAATAACAACATCTGATTTCACGGTTGCAAAAGGTTCGATGGTTACGTTGTTGCCAATTTTGGCATCTGGGTGGATGTTGGCTAGTGGATGATAACTCATAGATCTTTTCTAACAATACTTGCGGTCATCGTTCCTTCGCAAACCAAAGTGTTGCCCACGTAGGCTCTTCCCGACATTTTTGCGATACCCCTTCTGATAGGAGCCAGTAGATCACATTGAATAACCAATGAATCGCCCGGCAGAACCATTTTCCTAAATCGGAACTCATCAATCCCCAGAAAATAGGTCCAGTAGTTTTCAGGATCTGGAACCGTGTTGAGCACTAGAATACCACCAATCTGCGCCATTGATTCAACTTGCAAAACGCCCGGATAGACCGGGTTCATCGGAAAGTGTCCTTGAAAATAATTTTCATTCATGGTCACGTTCTTGACACCCACTACCCGCTCTTTATCTAAATAGATAATCTTATCAATCAACAAAAAAGGATAACGGTGGGGAAGTGTGCTGATGATTTTATTGATGTCCATCACAGGAGGTAATGATGGGTTGTATTTTGGCACACCCTTCTTCCCTTCGGCCAACATCAATTTCTTTAGCTTTTTAGCAAACGCCACGTTGGCCGCGTGACCGGGGCGGGCAGCTAATATTTGCGCTTTTAGGGGGCGACCTGCTAAGGCAAGATCTCCAACAATGTCTAACAGTTTATGACGTGCAGGTTCATTGTTGTAGCGCAGTTCAACATTATTTAATATGCCTTCTTTTTTTACTTCAACTTTTGGTTTATTCAACATCTTTGCAATGTTGTCCAACTCATCCGGCTCCACCACTCTGTCCACAATTACAATGGCATTGTTTAAATCGCCACCTTTAATCAGGTTGTTTTTGTACAACATTTCGAGCTCGTGCAAAAAACAAAATGTGCGACAAGAGGCTATCTCTTTTTCGAATTGTTGAATACTAGTGATTGATGCATGTTGACTGCCAAGAACAGGAGAGTTGTAATCGACCATCACTGTAACGCGATAGTCATCCAGAGGCAATGCAGCGATCTCTACATTCCGCGCTGTTTCCCTATAAAATATGGAGTCCTGCACTTCGAAGAAATCACGAAGCGCATTTTGATCTTCGGTCTCTGCTTCCTTTAACACATTTACAAACTGAATTGAACTCCCGTCCATGATGGGTGGTTCAGGGCCGTCAAGTTGAATCAACACATTATCAATCTCTAACCCTACCAAAGCAGCCAAGGTATGCTCAATGGTACTAATTCGCGCTCCGCTTTCTTCAATAGTAGTACCTCGAGAAACATCAACTACTTTGTCGCAGTCTGCATCGATGATGGGCGATCCGGGTAAATCAATCCGTTGGAACTTGATTCCATGATTGGGCTTAGCCGGCAAAAAGGTCATATTAGTTTGAACCCCCGTGTGGAGGCCAACTCCTGAAATAGTGACCGATTTTTTTATGGTCTGCTGCTTGTGATTTAGCATTTTAAAAAGTTCGCAAATCTAACCCAGATTTAGTAGATATCCCAAGAATCAGGCTAAATGGGCGTAATTGAGCCTTTTTTGATTAAAAAATAGTGGAAATGAGTAGTTATTCTGTGTGATTGCCATTTTCGGAGCCTCCGCCATGCATTGGCATTCCATCGTCAAGTCGCTTTTCTAGTGTACGCAGTCGATCGTTTAGATCGGGTAAACGCTTAAAGACCGCGTAGGAGCGGAAGTAGTCTTTTATATCAAATGCAGGATAGCCAAGTATCTTCTGTCCTTCTTCCTTAATCGATTTTGAAATTCCTGCTTGCGCGCCAATACTGGTTTTGTTGGCAATTTCCAGATGCCCAGCAATTCCCACCTGGCCAGCAATGACATTGCCCTCGCCCAACTTCGTTGAACCTGACACACCTGCCTGGGCTGCAATCACCGTGTTCTGTCCAACTTCCACGTTGTGAGCAATTTGAATCAAGTTGTCGAGTTTAACACCTTTTCGGATGATTGTGGAATCACCAAACAAAGTAGCACAGTCAATAACTGTATTTGCTCCAATTGAAACGTTGTCTTCGATTACAACATTGCCCAGTTGTGGAATTGTCTTATAAGTGCCATCGGCTTGTGGCGCAAATCCAAAACCATCACTTCCAATGACAGTACCTGCATGGATCACACAATTGTTTCCAACTTTTGATCTGGCATACAACTTTACGTTCGGGTGAAGAATGGTGTTATCGCCAATCGTTACATTATCTCCAATAAATACATGTGGATACACTTTTACATTATTCCCAATGCTAACACCATTACCAATGTAACTAAATGCTCCGCGATAAATATTGTTACCCGCTGTAGTATTTGAACCGATGAAACTTGGTTGTTCAACGCCTGACTTTTGAAAGCTGATCAGCTTATGGTATTCTTCCAGTAAAATTGTAAAGCTACTGTAGGGATCGTCTACTAAAATCAATGCTGGACCAACTTCACGCTTAGGTTGAAAGTCTTTTTTAACGATGACGGCACTCGCTTGAGTCGAATATATAAATTGTTCGTATTTCGGATTGGAGAGAAACGCGATCTGCCCTTTTTTAGCATCCTGAATTTTGGCGAGCATAGTGATAGTCTGAGTGCCATCTCCACTTACTTGCCCACCTAGCATGCCAGCTATTTGCGAAACAGTAAACTCCATAGTTTTTTTCTAAACTTGCGCAACGAGGATCAAAAGAGTCTCAATTCACTCATAACCAACCGTCTAGTTACAAATATATGTTTTTAGGCCAGCATAAATAGTTTTTCTCTACGATTTTGCTCATTGCTCTAATAGTGGGTAAGTCGGATGCTTCAACGATATCAATCACTTGTCCAGATTTAGTTAAAATGTTGATTGGCTGGCCGCCCGTTATGTAGGCCTCATTGCTTACTGTGCCATAGGAGAAAAGGTAGTTGGCGTCTTTTCTTAATATACCGAATGACTGATGTACCGCCTGTCTCACTTTCTCTATTTCCGTTTTCGTAATCGGGTCTACACGCAGCGAAATTTGAAACAACTCTCGGATTAAAAGCCGATTGCATAAACCCGAAAGAATCTCATCTGGATGATCTCTCCAAAGTTTAATGGCTCCCCAAATGTCACTATCGTCCAATTGACCAAATGTTTCAAGCAGATCGGGCTGGGTGGAAAACTCGGCTAATGAATAGTTTTGTTTAAGGAATACTTTCAATGGCTCGCTTGCCGGTAGCGAGTCATCAGCATGACTAAGGTATTGTGCCCTTCGTATCAGGTTGACCAACATTCTTTCTGCACTCACGGATGTTTTGTGTAAATACACTTGCCAGTACATTAGTCTGCGGGCATGTAGAAAGCTTTCAATGCTGAATATTCCTTTCTCTTCCACCACAAGCATTCCATTATTAACGTTCAGTAATTCAATGATTCGATCGATTCCAATCGTGCCTTCCATTACCCCTGTGAAGAAGCTGTCGCGTTTTAAATAGTCCAGGCGGTCGATGTCGAGTTGACCACTAATGAGTTGGTGAAAGAATTTTCTGGGGTAACTGTTTCTAAAAAACTGAAGCGCCAATTCAAGTTGACCATTGAACTGCTGGTTTAGCGATTTCATGAATAAGTAAGAGAGGCTCTCATGGGGCACGCCTTCCAAAAGCGTTTGCTCTAACGTATGCGAGAGTGGCCCGTGTCCAATATCGTGGAGCAAAATGGCAATTTGTGCGGCTTCCAGTTCCTGTTCACTTACTTCGACTCCTTTTGCCCGCAATGTTCCCAAGGCCCGCCCCATTAAGTGCATAGCACCAAGGGCATGGTGAAAACGCGTATGCTGTGCGCCTGGATAAACCAAATTACTCAGCCCAAGTTGCTTAATGTAGCGCAAGCGCTGAAAATAGGGGTGTTGGATGATATCATAGATCAACTCGCTTCTAATGGATATGAAGCCATAAACCGGATCGTTGATAATTTTCTTTTTGTTCACTTTCAGAACTCGCTTTTAATGGATACTAATTAGTTGAAATCTATCGATCTACGAAAAAAACCAGGCTTCTTTCCGATAGTAACATCAAGTTGGTTTTAATAGGGAACGAAATTGCTTAAATTCGGAAAAATTTGTTCTATGCAAAGATACAATATCTTGTGGGCCGATGATGAAATAGATCTACTTAAGCCACACATTCTCTTTCTCCAACAACGTGGGTACGATATTACCCCTGTGAACAATGGCTCTGATGCAGTTGAGCAGGCAGAAGCAAAGCATTTTGATATTGTTTTTTTAGATGAGAATATGCCGGGCATTTCCGGTTTGGTGGCGCTTGGCCGGATAAAGTCGATCAAACCCAACTTGCCAGTTATCATGATTACGAAGAACGAGGAGGAGCGTATCATGGAGGATGCTATAGGCGGAAAGATTGACGATTATCTTATCAAGCCTATAAATCCAAGTCAAATTCTTTTGGCAATCAAGAAAATATTGGACAACAAAAGGCTGGTGATTGAGAAAACCAATTCCAACTACCAACAGGAATTCCGTAAGATTAGCATGGCTTTTTTGGATGAAATGAACCATGAACAATGGGCTGATCTTTACCGGAAATTGGTCTTTTGGGAGCTTCAAATGGATGATGCCGAAAACCACGATATGGCCGAGGTGCTGGAGTCTCAGAAAGTAGAAGCGAATAGCAATTTCTGTAAATTCATCAGGCGCAATTATGAAAGCTGGCTAAACAACCCCAACATTGACAAGCCATTGCTATCTCATCAGCTGATGAAGAAAAAAGTTTTACCCGAACTCAATCCTTCGATTCCAACTTTTCTTGTACTCATTGATAATTTACGGTTTGACCAGTGGAAAGTAATCGAACCAATTATTGCCGAGTTTTTCAATGTGGATAAAGAAGAAACCTACTACTCCATTTTACCTACCACAACGGCCTACGCGAGAAATGCCATCTTCAGCGGAATGATGCCTTCCGAAATGGTTAAAACTCACCCCGATTTATGGGTGGGAGAAGATGAAGACGAATCAAAAAATAATTTTGAAGACGAGTTTCTTGCTAGGCAGCTGAAGAAAAATAATGTGAATGTAAAATTCTCTTACAATAAAATAAAAAAGTTAGAAGAAGGGCGCGATTTACTTGACTCGGTCAACAATTTATTCAACAACAATCTAAATGTGATCGTTTACAATTTTGTAGATATGCTTTCGCATGCCAGAACGGACATGGCGATGATTCGGGAGTTAGCGCCCGATGAATCTGCCTACCGTTCAATCACCAAGTCTTGGTTCATGCATTCTCCGCTATTCGAGATTTTGAAAAAAATATCGGAGAAAAAGGTAAAAATGATCATCACGACTGATCACGGGACGATCCGCGTGAAGCGGCCCTTTAAGATTATCGGAGACAAAGCGGTGAACTCTAATTTGAGATACAAACAAGGTAAGAATCTTAATTATGAAGGAGATCGAGTCATGGAGGGATTGAAGCCGGAGAAACTATTTCTGCCAAAAGCGAATATGTCGACTACCTATGTTTTTGCTATTGAAGATCAGTTTTTCGCTTATCCCAATAATTATAATTACTACGTTAACTTTTACAAAGACACCTTTCAGCATGGTGGGGTGAGCTTGGAAGAAATGATCATTCCGGTAATTTCACTATCTTCGAAAAATGGCTAAATCAGAACTTGCTACAATGGATAAGGTTTTTGGACTTCAAGACCTAGATACAATTTCAAAGGACATTGTTGGGTCGGCAAAAGGACTATCCGTTTGGTTGATCAATGGCGAAATGGGTGCCGGAAAGACAACCTTGGCTAAATCTATTTGTCGCGAGCTGTCCGTAACGGAGGTTGTGTCAAGCCCAACTTTTTCAATCATTAATGAATATAAAACCTCGGAAGGAAAGTCTGTTTTTCATTTTGATTTTTATCGATTGAAATCTGAAGTGGAGGCATTTGACATTGGAGTAAACGAATATTTTGAATCTGGCAGTATTTGTTTGGTTGAATGGGCGGAAAAAATCCCATCGCTAATTCCGGAACACTATTTTGAGATAACGCTACAAATTAACGACTCAACGAGTCGCACGATATATTATGGCAGGCACTGAAAAGAAAAAAACAGGTTTTGAGGCATTGGCAAAAACGAGCCTGTATCCTCAGGAAGAATTACTCAGCGCAAAAAGAGGAAAAAAATCATTCTTCATTGGCTTGCCAAGAGAGATTTCTCTACAGGAGAGCCGTATTAGTTTGACACCTGATGCAGTAGAATTATTGGTTAGTAATGGTCATGAAGTGTGGGTAGAGACAAAAGCAGGGGAGGGGTCTAAATTCAGCGACAAGCAGTACAGCGAGGCAGGCGCCAAAATTGCATATTCACCGTCTGAAGTTTACAAAGCAGATATTATTCTTAAGATTGAGCCACCCACGGTGGAAGAGTTGGAGTACTTCAGACCTGATCAAACGCTGATCTCTGCATTGCAGATGGGTTACTTGAGTAGTGAAAGAATCAACGCATTATTAAAAAAGCGAGTGACTTCGTTGGCCTACGAATTTATTGAGGACAAAGTGGGGGGAATCCCTATCGTTCGTGCCATGAGTGAGATTGCGGGAAGTACGGTGATGCTCATCGCGGCTGAATATCTAAGCACGACAAGAAATGGAAGGGGTATCATTCTGGGAGGCATAACAGGCGTTCCTCCTACAAAAGTAGTAATCATCGGGGCGGGAACCGTTGCTGAATATGGTGCCAGAGCAGCCTTGAGTCTTGGTGCAGAGATTCAGGTTTTTGACAACCATCTCTACAAACTAAGGAGAATCAAACACACCCTAGGCCATCAATTTTACACCAGTACAATAGATACAGTTACGTTGAGCGAATGCTTAAAAAATGCCGATGTAGTAATCGGTGCTCTTCGCGTTGAAAAAGGGAGGCCGCGTCATGTTGTGTCAGAAGAGATGGTGAGTCAGATGAAACCAGACTCGTTAATAATTGACTTGAGTATTGATCAAGGTGGTTGTGTAGCAACCTCAGAAATTACTTCGCACGCGAATCCGGTCTTTAGAAAATATGATGTGATTCACTACTGTGTTCCCAACGTGGCTTCGCGGGTTGCCAACACAGCAACCACTGCACTTAGCAATATTTTTACACCTACTATTTTAAGAGCCGCAGAGGAAGGTGGAGTGCAAGAAATGATTTTCGCACATCGTTGGTTTATGAAAGGGGTCTATACGTATAAAGGAAATTTGACCAATGAATCGGTGGCTAGAAAGTTTGATATGAAGCACAAGGACATCGAGCTATTACTAGCCGTGAGAAGGTAGCTTTATAAGCAATAGGAGTGGGTTGTGTCTGCGAATCGCTCTGACGAGCTCAAAAATTTTCATGGATAAACTTTTTGGTTTTGGATGCTCTAAGAAGAAAGAAAAGAAGTAAGCCAATAGGACCAAAAAATAGAGTCATTATCAGACAAGGAACAAGCAGGTAGTGAGGCATGCCGTTCTTTTGCCCGTTCGACAATTCCCAACTTCCAATAAAAAGATCGAAGGCCAAGTAGTGGATCCAGCCGGCTGTTACACCCCATGGACTCGTAAACAATTTCATTACACCCTGCAACGAATTGAAATCACCCTCTTGCTTACCAAAAAATAGTACGATTAATGTAAAGTACACCAGTCCCAGTAAAAGCGAGAAGATGCCAGAGATGACTATCGTTTTAGTCCATTTCCATTTGGGCGCAAAAATCAACAGTAGCCAGCCGAGTGGTGCTACAGTGTTACAAATTTGAAAGAGTTTGTCAGGAGTCATCGTAAAAGGGTTTTAGTCAACAATAGTTTTCCTTCTAAATATTGCTAGTTACTATAATATTGAGCAATTTCGTCAAAGTCAAATTTAGATTGAAAACGAGACTCATCATATTTTTTCTTATTCTATCTTATCGTATGGATGCACAAGATGTACCAATGCCCATCAAGTATTTAGCGCTTGGTGATTCCTATACCATTGGAGAAAGTGTGACTGAGTCCGAGAGATGGCCCAATCAATTGGTAGATTCTCTTGCGAAGAAAGGCATTCAGCTTGGTAAGCCTACGATCATTGCTACAACCGGCTGGCGCACCGATGACTTACGAAACGCAATGACAAATGCACACTTAAAAAATGAATATGAGTTGGTTTCACTACTCATCGGTGTTAACAATCAATATCAGGGACAGTCAAGTTCAATTTATGCCAGTGAATTTGAAGAACTCTTGAAATGGGCCGTTCGATTAGCGGGAGGAAAGAAGCAACGTGTCTTCGTGGTTTCAATTCCTGATTATGGCTTTACTCCTTTTGGTAAACCCAAGCAAGAGGATATTTCAAAAGCCATCGATGAATTCAATGAAATCAACGCGCAAATAACTTACAAGCATGGAATTCGATATTTTAATATCACCGACATTTCGCGAGACGGCTTAAGCGATCCAACCTTAGTTGCTGCTGATGGATTACATCCTTCGGGCAAAATGTATTCGTATTGGGTCGAGCTTATTTCTAAAGGATTAGATATCCATTAACTAGCACCTTTGGGTAAATGCTAGATCAACTTCAAGAAAATAGCAGTCAGGTTTCTGGCGATAATTCGATGGCCCTCCACGTTTGGATGAATTCCATCCGCCTGATTTAGCTTTTCATTTCCGCCTACATCTTCAAGTAAAAATGGAATCAATATGGCATTATTCTTTTTGGCTAAATCAGGGTAAATTTTACTAAATTCTTTGCTGTACTGCTGCCCCATGTTGGGTGGTACCATCATTCCGGCAATAACAAGTTTAGCCTTTGGATTTTTGTTTTTTACTTTATCTAAAATCCCTTGCAGATTCTTGCGTGTTTGATCAAGAGGTAATCCGCGCAACCCATCGTTGGCGCCAAGTTCCAATACAAAAATATCAATGGGTTCTCGGAGCACCCAATCGATTCGAGCCAAGCCACCAGCCGAAGTTTCGCCACTGAGGCCGGCATTTGTCACTCTGGCCACTCGTTCTTTTTTATTCAGTTCTTTTTCGATGAGTGCGGGAAATGCTTCTTCGGGGGATAGCCCGTACCCGGCCGTAAGGCTATCGCCAAAAAAGAGCAATGACGTTGGTTTATCAGTTTGGAACGCACACAGTACTACAATAAATAAGATGCTTTTAACGACCATGTCTTAAGTATTTGTTATTCATTTGTTAAAGTCCCACAGCGCAACGGAATGCTTGGAGTTGGCTGTAAAATATATTGTTGCGAGATAAAACATTTTAGGATAATAAACGATTACTTTGAGCAAGGGTTTAATTTTAGGTCAAGATAGTATGGGCGATGTAGTAATGCAATGTGAACATCTAACAAAGACATATCAGTCTGGAGAAAGACCATTAACTGTTTTAGATGACGTTTCCTTCAGTGCTGTACAAGGCACCAGCCTCGCCATCATTGGACCATCGGGAAGCGGTAAAACTACACTGCTGGGGTTATGCGCAGGCTTAGACATACCTACCAGTGGGGTTTTGTCTTTGATGGGATTCAAACTCAACGCGATGAATGAGGATGACCGTGCCTATGTACGGAATCAATTTGTTGGATTTGTATTTCAGAATTTTCAGTTACTACCAACTCTCACCGCGCTGGAGAACGTGATGGTTCCGTTGGAGCTTCGGGGTGAAAAAAATATTTCTGCCAAAGCTAAAGAGTTACTCGCACGGGTAGGACTTGCAGATCGGTTTCATCATTTCCCAACACAACTTTCAGGTGGTGAACAGCAGCGGGTAGCACTGGCCAGGGCTTTTATTACATCTCCCCGGATTTTATTTGCTGATGAACCAACCGGAAACTTGGATGAAGAGAATGCGCATCAGATAACCGACCTTATTTTTACGATGAATCGACAAGAGAAAACTACGCTTATTCTGGTCACACATAACTTAGAATTAGCTGAAAAGACAGAACGAATTCTGCAAATGAAGGGTGGTAAGCTAGTAAACGAACGAGTTACTGGTTTAGCAGTTAGCTGAGCTTTATCCACCTTTACAACAATGATCGAGTACATTATTAAAATTAAAAAAGTATCAAAAAATATTTTTCAGGATCCCTGGGTCTGGAAAATGGCATGGCGTGATGGCCGTCAGAATCTGTCGCGATTATTTCTTTTTACAGCGGCATTGATAACAGGCATTTCTGCAGTAGTAGCCATCAGCTCTCTTAATTATTCGCTGCAAGAAGAACTTGACCGGAATGCGAAAGAGTTGCTCGGGGCAGATTTGGTCTTGAATTCTAATAAGAAATTTGACGCTGGTATTTTTAGTGTGTTAGACACAACGAAACAGAAAGTGGCTAGGGACGCGGACATGGCTTCAATGGTCATGTTTATGAACACGCAACAGTCGAGGCTCGTGAAGTTGACTGCTATGAAAGGTGATTTTCCATTTTATGGCGAAATGACCACTTTCCCATCAAACGCATATGAATTGATGAAGACGGGCCGATATGCAATGATGGATGAGTCGCTCGCTTCTCAATATCAGGTTAGCTCAGAGGATTCCATAAAAGTTGGGAACAAAATTTTTAAAATGGCGGGTGTTGTCACAAAGATACCCGGTGGGGGAGGATTGACCTCTACGCTGGCCCCGGCTGTTTATATCTCACTTGATGCGTTGGATTCAACGGGCTTGGTTCAATTTGGAAGCCGTGTCGGGTATAGCTTGTATATAAAAACAAGGTCCGATATTGAAACCAATAAGTTAATTGAAAAAATCAAACCTCTATCGAAAAAAATGGGATTTGGCTACGAAACCGTTCAGGCAAGAAGAGAAGGCTTAGGCCAAGGACTTAAGTCAGTGTATCGTTTCTTTTCGCTGCTTGCATTTGTGGCTCTCGTTTTGGGCTGTATTGGTGTAGCCAGTTCCGTACATATTTATGCAAGGGAGAAAAGAGACGATGTTGCCATTCTAAGGTGCATTGGCTCGTCAGGCTGGCAGGCATTTAATATTTATTTTATACAGATTTTTGTTCTCGGAATTGTTGGAAGTGTTGTTGGCTCTGGATTGGGAGTAGTTATCCATCAATCCATCCCATTTGTTTTTCAAGAGTATATTCCGTTGAAACTTCAATTCGCCATTTCGTGGCGCGCAATAGGGGAGGGAATTATCTTGGGCGCGATAGTTTCGGTTCTGTTTACATTGTTGCCCTTGGTATCCGTTCGGTTTGTGCCGCCTTTGACCGTACTGCGGGCTGATTTTGATCCGGGTAAGTTTTTTTCAAAGACGAAATGGGTTGCTATTAGCTTAATTGTTTTGTTCCCGATTTTAGCTGCGGCTTATCAGACAAAAAGCCTACTTACTGGCGCCTTGTTTTCTGTTGGGCTAGCGGTTGCATTGGGGCTTCTCGCATTAGTAGCCATCGGATTGTTGTTTTTCGTGAGAAGGTATTTTCCTGTCAACGCTTCGTTTATTTTCAGACACGCGCTTTCGAATTTATTTCGTCCTAACAATCAAACCAGAGTATTGATGGTAACTATTGGGCTAGGCGCATTTATTATTTCAACATTGAATGTGATTGAGAAGAGCTTGTTGAATCAGGTTGAGTTTTCCGGTGGTAAGAACCAATCAAATACCATTTTGTTTGACATTCAGCCAAGCCAAAAAGAAGGTGTCGTAAAGTTGATTAAGGATCAGCCGTTGCCGGTGAATCAGGTGGTTCCAATTATTACGTGCCGAATCAAAGAACTGAAAGGCAAAAGTATCGAAGATATTCAAAAAGATACAACCAGCATTCCTGAATGGGCACTTACTCGGGAGTACCGTGTTACCTATCGTGATAGTTTGACGTCTTCAGAGGAATTGTTAAAAGGTAATTTACAAAAGTACTATCCTACCAGACGGGATTCTGTTTTTGTAACTATTTCGGAAGGCATGCACGAGACACTTCAATTGAAGGTGGGTGATTCCCTGGTTTTTGATCTGCAAGGTGTTCCCATGAAGGCATGGATTGGTGGCATTCGAAAAGTGAATTGGCCAAAGGATCCACCCAATTTTATTTTTGTTTTCCCAACCGGTGTTCTTGAAAACGCGCCACAGATTTATGTAGCAAGCACCCGTGTAGATGACCCACAAGTGGCAACCCGCTTTCAACGCGCCTTGGTGACCGATTATTCGAATGTATCGCTGATAGATTTGCGCTTGATATTGAGCACCGTGGATGAACTGTTTAAAAAGATCGGATTGGTGGTTCGTTTTCTTGCATTGTTCAGTATCGTTACCGGTCTGGTTGTGCTGGCGGGTGCAGTAATGAATAGCAAGTTTGTTAGGATGAAAGAGAACGTTCTGTTGCGCACAATTGGGGCCCGCACTAGTCAGTTGACCAAAATAACCCTCATTGAGTACGGGTATCTCGGAGTTTTTTCTGCCTTTACGGGAATGTTATTGTCATTAGGTGGAGGCTGGTTTTTAACCAAGTTCTTCTTTGATGTACAATTTTCGTTTGATCCCTATGAATTAGCTGCGATTGGTGCCGGAGTGATTTTTCTTACCGTCTTTATAGGATGGTTCAATTCGCGAGAAGTTATCTCGACCCCGCCACTACAGGTATTGCGTAAGGAGGGTTGAAAGCTATAGCAAAAAGAAATAAGAGGAAGCAACTTTCAAAGTCAACGACCGTATCAGTATTTTTAGAGACCTCGTTTCTTTGTTTTAAGGATATTCAATGAAGTGCTTACTTACATCCATTGTATTCTTGCAGGTGTTGATCGCTTCTGCGCAAGTAGGCGATATAAAAAGTGCTTCATCAAGCAACGCGGGTAGAGGCGGTGACCGTGGTGGATCAGGTACCAGTGCCTTCTTCTTTTATTTCATGGCCGATGCGATCAATGGGTTGGCCGATTGGCAGCAACATAAACTCAAGAAGAGAGAAATTAATCCTTCCCTCGTTTCATTGGATGTAATCACTCAGGTGGCCACCCAACCCTCGAGATACTATTTGGTTAATCCACGTGTTCGAGGCAATTGGGGGCTTTTCTCCAGTGATTTTCGAGTCAATTACCTGCTCGAGGAAACGGATAATGGAACCACCGACTTGAGTTCTATCGATTGGCAGGTAGTGCAATTTAATATTGTCACAACACGAAATGTGGTGGGGCGCCTGGGCGCTGGCTTTATGAAAGAAAATTTTGGAGGTAGGCAGACATTTTTTGAATCGAGTGTTGGTGCGTTGATCCAATCGAGCTCTAAGAAGACGGGTATTTCATTTGAGTATCGTTGGGCTCAAGATTTTGAAACGGACGTCACATCACGGAGAGAATTCAGTGCCCAATTTGAAAAAAGATTAGCCTCTCGTGGTTATTGGAATACGTACCTGACTATTGGAGGAGTTTATCAAAGATACTACGAATCAATTTCCGTTTGGGGCATTCAGGCGGGGTTGGCATTTAGAATATATGCGCCACCTGTTCCCATTTCGAGTGGAGAGCAATAACAATGGCTACAAAAAAGCAGGGAGCAAATTTGTTTTGCTCCCTGCTTTTTTAAAGAAAACTCCGATTATTTTTTAATCAGCTTTACTGTCGTTGACTTTTTGTTTGATTTCATTCTTACGTAGTAAAGGCCGTTAGCCTGTTCGGTGAGATCGATATTTTGTTCATGGTTGCCTGCAGGTAATTTTTCAAATAATTGTGAGCCGATAGAATTACCCTTCGCGTCCAACGTCTCTATTGTTATTTGCGTGTCTTCTATGAGCGTAAACTGAATTTTTGATTTTCCGCCAGTTGGGTTAGGGAAAATGGTCTGGTCTCTGATAGGCTCCGACAACTCTACACCTGTGGGTGGCTGTTGAATAAACAAATTGTCGATCGACCACCCCCACCCAGTGATTTGATCGGTATCAGCCTTTAAGCGGAAGCGGAATAGCAAGGTATCATTCGTGGCAAACTTTGTTTTGATGTCGATCGATTGATCTACCTGCATGGCCGGTGTGCCAGGCTGGTTACCACTAAACGCTGTCTGCCAAGCGGCATTAGCAGAGGCGCTGTACCCATCTTTCAATGGTATCCAATCTAATCCGTTTTTAGTTGCCTCCACCACTACAAAGTCTTTGAAACCAGGCTGTCCGAAATTCACGCCTGGTGAGGACTGTACAATGGCCACATCTTGGTAAAAGAAATTGGTACTAGTGTTTGCCACGATGATCGGCTGCGATAACATCGCGGTGGATTCGGTGGTGCCCGGATAAGGGTGAGTACTTTGTAGACTTTGGTTCGAAGTTCCAAAATTTGAAATGGTGAATCCTCCAAATGGGGAAATCACAAAATCGGTGGATGCCGTCATTAGATTAGAGTATTGCTTTGTGTAAGGCGTGTATAGTCGAAAATGATTGCCAAATAATGATACCGACTGAATTGGGGAGCCATCCTTAAATCCAACAAAACTAACCTCGATGTTGGTGCCAGGTTGTACGTTTCGCACATTCAAATCATACATTCCAACCGCGAAGGCATTGAGTTTGCCAATTCGTTGCCCCTTAATAAAAACCTGGAGCGAGTCATAAGAATTCAGCAATTGAAACCGAACTGCCAGATCTTGATTTGGTCGAGTGCCCATTGACAATAGTTGAGGCCGCTGCACCGGATTTTGGTTACTGGTCATTTTTGCCGTCCAGATTCCTCGGCCGTGTGTCGCAATTACTATTTGTTCATCCTGACCCTTCATATCCCAAACTGAAACATTAGGAAAGTCATTTAGAAGCGCCCACGTAGCACCTTCGTCTTGCGATTCAACAATACCGATTTCTGTACCTGCCCAAATGACATTGGGATTGTCCGGCATCACGTACAAGCAGTATGTAGCTACGTCTGGAAATCCGTTGGTGCTTACACTGCCTGTATTAAACCCGCTAATGTCGGTCCAATTTTGGCCTAAGTCTTTGGTTCTTAAAATTTTAGGCTTGCCATAAAAAGAAAACAATGCATACGCTGTATTTGGCTGTGTGGGATGCGATGCCAGCTTCGTAATAAAGCCTAATGTAGTAGCAGTGTAATTATTGGTGGGGGTAAACGTAGTACCGGCATTCGTAGACACATGCAGATTTCTTTGAGTGGTCATACCGGCACCACCCCAAACAATGTTCGCGTTGGCCCGGCTCACTTCTACATCGAAAAACGTACTGGCAGTACCCCATTTGTTTGTAATCGGAGTTAATGTCCATAGGCCGCCAAAGTTAGAGGACTTCCAAACTCCATCAGAACCGACTGAGTATATTATTTCAGGAACATTTCTGGAATGGGCTAACTTTGATACAAAGGGGTATTTGTCAGGATCGGGCGAACTACTGACGAGGGGGAATCCAGAGAATGCAGGAGACCAGCTAACGCCCCCATTTGTGCTGCGATAAAAAGTATTATTATAAAGACTTCCGATTACTTTATTACCATCAATGCTGTGCCATAAAACCTCAAAACCATCTCCCCCAATCGCATATCGATAGCTGGTTGTTTTGCTGGCGGATTCACCAGAAGTTGAAATTCGCGTACCGTTGTCTTGCATGCCCCCGAGGTATTCATCAGCACCGGGCTTCTTATCGGCCCCATAAAATTGACTCGTATTAAATCCATTTCCGGTAAATGTCCAATCGCCATCTACGATACCAGGCGTTGTAGAGTTGTTCGAAATAAAGGTGCCACCATCCGTTGTAAGAAGTATTTTGTACGTCTTGTTAGGGACGCTGGTAATTATGGCTGCCGAGAAATGGTTGTCAGCATGTATTCCACCGGCCGCTTGGTTCACCTGACTTTGGACGTTCTTGCTATCATACTGGCTACGCGAATCGGATACCGTGACTGTTGTCGCATTTACTTTAGAAAGTCCAGCATATTCAATTTTTAGCGTTGAGGTAGGAAGGGAACTTGGGTTCCATGTTCCGCCTGCTGGGAGGCCCGGAAAGAAAGCATAGGCCAGTTGAGTTTCTTGGCCACCTGTCGAGGCTGGTGTGAAAAGCGGAGTGGTGGCACTGTAGTCGGCACTATGAATATACACGTACTCGCGACTATTCTGGAGCGGAACTGCGGCATCAAAATTTTGAACAAGGAAATCCAGCAAGCTATTTCTGCTTTGGTCTCTGAACGAAACCATTAGTTGTCTTGGTGAACTAGGCGTGGTCACATCCCAGGCTTGCAATGGAACGTCCACGAAATCGGTGTAGACATAGCCTGTCACCGGCACGCCACTCGTGGCGCCCTCGGGTGTCAAAAACCGATGACCTTTTTGCGTAATGCCGGGGCCAAATCTTATTTCTACTGTGCGCTTATTACTTGAAGAGCCTACCTGCAATCGTCCGCCAATAAAAAACCCTGGATTATTGAACTGGATCAGACTCAAAAATCCTTGCGTGTTCGTTTCGGTGAACTTGTAGTCATCGATAGTAGTTGTGCCCGTTCCGATCGTTGAGCGAAAAGTATCTACCCCACCAAAATAAACGATGTCTTGATTAAAAGGGTCGCACAACACATGGTTATCGTAAAACCCTTGACCATTCAAAAAGTCAAGAACGTTGTTGTTGAAGCGAACATCTACCAGCGTCCAAGTAGCTCCTGCATCATTACTCAAATAAAGATCGGATCCATTGCCGCTACGTGTGCCTTGACAGGAGGCGTAAAGTCTGTTTGGGTTTGCCGGTGATACGCCTATTTCAACACGGCCGGTAGGAACCATGCCAGTATTACTTAGGTTCCAAGTCGCGCCACCATCAATCGATTTCGCCACGCCCACTCCGTTAATCGCTGCATATTGAATGTTGAAATCCGCTGGTGATGCAATAAGTTGTTCGACTTCATTGGTATTTTGGTAAACCATTGTCCAAGAATTTCCACCATCCGATGAACGCATGATTTTAGAAGTTTGCCCTGTCGAAAGGCTGGAAGGGGCAGTACTGGCTAACAGGACATTTACATTGGCGGGATTTACAATAACTCGTGTAACAATTGCAAAGTTGTGATTGCCAGCAGTAGAAGATAACTGCGTCCACGTCTCGCCTTTGTCGCTTGATTTGAAGATACCATCGCCAACTGCTGAATAAATCGAAGAGACGAACTCGCCAGTTCCGGCATAGACGGTGTTGGTATCCGATGTAGACATGGCCAACGAAGAAATCGGGTAAACAGGGAAGTCAGCACTTTTTTCAGTCCAAGTGGTTCCACCGTTGGTCGTCTTCCAAATGCCACCAGTAGCAGATCCGGCCAGCCACGTATTTTGATTTGGATCTCCCGGCAAAACCAAAATGGTTCGTGTTCGGCCCGGTACGTTCGATGGGCCACGTTCTTTAAACTCGACTAGTCCATTTGTTCGTTCGGTGCGCGCAAAGTTGAATGCCTGTGCGCGCTTTTGTGCGGCATTTAACTCGAGTGTTTTGTAGCCCGGTTTGTAAAGCGGCTGAGGCTGATCTTCTGCTGTGCGAATTCCCTGATGAAATTGGAAGAATTGGAGGGGTTCGTCAAAACGATTTTCTTTATCATTTTTTTCATATTGCTCCACTTCTGCTTCACGACTTCTGACTTGGGTAGGTTGTTGTATTTTAACAGTGAGGAGGATTGCTGCGCAAAAAGAAAGAGTTAGTAGTAGAATTTTTTTCATAGGTTTTTGTTTATTGCCGCGACATTTACTTTTGTGATACTATTTTCTGTGTTGATGTTCTTTGATTTGACGGTGAATTCTAATTCCAATTCGGATATCCACATAATATAGCCCTGAACGAAACTTCCTTCATGAACCCATTTTTTGGAAGCATTTTCCAAAACAAGATACCGAAATTGTCTGTTCACGTGATCTTGCGGATCACGCTTCTGATAATACAACGTATACTTTTTAGTTGGGCTTTCGATCGTTTCAAATCGGTTGCCTAGTTTTTGTTGAACCTCGGTCTCAATTGACGCGCCATTGCTTTTGGACATAGAGCGGTTGATAGAGCGGTTGTTAGTACAGCTCAATGTAATAATGATTATTGCCAATAAGATTCGATCCATCGTCATTATGTTTTTTGTTTCTTCTTCTTCGCTGCAGGAAACAAGATGTTGTTCAAGATCAATCGATAGCCAGGTGAATTGGGATGCAAGTGCAGATCCGTTGGTTCTTCACCAACGGTGTGTTGGTAGTCTTCCGGATCATGACCGCCATAAAAAGTATAAAAACCTTTGCCCATCACACCATGTAAGTATTTGGCTTCTTTGATTTCTTTGTTTTCGCCCATGATAGTAACATCTGGTTTGATGAGTTGTTTTTTAAACCCCGTAGTTTGCCCATAAAATCCCTTGATAACCCGCGAATGATTTTGGGTAAGCATGCTGGGAATCGGATCCCACTTGGCCGAAAACTGAAATAAATTGAAATAGTCATTGTCTTGGCGAAGTCCACGCTCGGGCGCGTTGTTATCAATATCTGAAAATTCATATTGATACGGATCTCTGCTGAGGTGAAAATCGGTAAAAGCAAAAGTGTTGTTGAAGTTTAATTTTTCTTGCGCCTGCGGGTCGGCTGCATCACCGTCATACATTCGTTCACAGATATCTACACCCTCAGCTGCCAGCGCAATGTCGTACGAATCTGTGGCAGAGCACATGGCAAACAAAAATCCACCACCCGCCACGAATTCTTTCATCCGTTTAGCAACCGCCAGTTTCAATTGAGAAACTTTCCCGAATCCGTGCTTTCGAGCCAGACCTTCTGCCTCCTTTACTTGTTCAAGGTACCAGGGCATGTTGGCGTAGCTAGAATAGAACTTGCCATATTGCCCGGTAAAGTCTTCGTGGTGCAAGTGGAGCCAATCATATTTCGTCAATTCACCGCCCATCACTTCGTCATCAAAGATGACGGTATAGGGGATTTCTGCATAGGTGAGAACCAAGGTCACTGCATCGTCCCAGGGCTGCTTCGATTTTGGAGAATAAACAGCAATTCTAGGATATTTCTCCAACTTCATAATGTCATAGTTGGCAGCTGGGCTGGCGATTTCTGTTATGATGGAGTTGGCTTGTGCGTCTGAAATAATATCAAAAGTGACTCCCCGGACTACCAACTCATTTTGTATTCGAGGGTGGTACTTAGTCATAAAGCTGCCCCCACGGTAGTTCAATAACCAATCTACTTCCTGATCCATTTTAAGGACCCAATAGGCTATTCCATAGGCTTTTAGGTGGTTGCTTTGTTTTTCGTCCATTGGAATAAATACATAATTCCCTAAAACCAGCTTTGAGGACAGAACAAATAATAACAAAATGCAACTTCTCATCGTTAAAAACCCCTGTTTTGCTTTGTAACAATTTTTAGCCCCAATAGTCTTGAGGTAAACATTGTTAAAGGTATAACTTTGATCTTCAAAATGAATAAAACGAAACCAATAATTGAATGGATTTAGTTGAAAATGTAAAAGAAGGACTTCGCTCAATAAAAGCCAACATGCTCCGTTCTGTGCTCACCGCTTTGATCGTAGCGATTGGCATTACCTCACTGGTTGGGATTTTAACTGCTATTGATGGCATAGAATATTCCATTTCTGAGAGCTTGTCTTCATTGGGTGCCAATACTTTTGATATTCGTTCAAAATTCAACAGAGGAAACAACCGAGATGGATTGAAGGAGAAAAACTATTCTCCTTTGTTGTTAGCTGAAGCACAAAAGTTTATTGACGAGTATTCATATCCTGCCACTATTAGCTTATCGGCACGACTAACGATTCTGGCAGAAATAAAGCATGGATCTGAAAAAACAAATCCAAATGTAAACGTAACCGGGGTTAACGAAGACTACATGCCGATCAAAGGTCTTAACATAGGTAATGGTCGTAATTTTTCACGATTTGAAATCCAATATGGTTCGAAAGTGGCCGTGATTGGGTTTCAGTTGGCAAAGACATTGTATGGTGAAAACAAGAACCCGGTAGGAACTGAGATATCATTTAAAGGCACTCAGTTTAAAGTGATTGGCACGATGGTAGAAAAAGGTGAACTATCAGAAAATAATTTCGACAACATGGTCTTGATTCCTATTATCGTGGCCAACCAACTGGCATCTGGGCAGGGCCTAAATTATCGGTTGACGGTTGGTATCCAAGACCCGGAACAAATGGACTACGCGATGGGCGAGGCCACCGGATTGATGCGCAAGATTCGTGATGATGATGTGGGCAACGAGAACTCGTTCGATTTAGAAAAGAGTGAATCATTGGCGCAGAATTTAGAATCGATTACGTCTGGTCTGCGTTTTGGTGGATTTGGGGTGGGATTCATCACATTGTTGGGTGCGTCTATTGCGTTAATGAACATTATGTTGGTCTCGGTTACCGAGCGTACCCGCGAAGTGGGGGTGAGGAAGGCGTTAGGTGCGACTCCTTTGCGAATCCGTCAGCAATTTGTGATCGAGGCCATTGTTGTTTGTGTTTTGGGAGGAATAGGAGGGATCATACTTGGCATTCTTATCGGGAATCTCATCTCTCGAGCAATTGGTATAGATACCTTCGTGGTGCCGTGGCTTTGGATGATGGTCGGTATGGGTATTTGTATTATGGTTGGCCTATTTTCGGGTTGGTATCCGGCAAGCAAGGCGTCAAAACTCGATCCTATTGAGTCGTTGAGGTTTGAGTAGTGGGTGGCGCTAATTTCTAACTCTTTCCCATCAAATATTTTTTTGGAGTCACACCAAACTTCTTTTTAAAGGCTGCTATAAAATGACTGGGGTTAGTGTAACCAATTTGATAAGCTACTTCGTTCACTTGAAGTTTTGCAGAGTCTAGCAAGATTCGGGAGTGATCTAGTTTGTGGTCGAGCAGAAAACCAAAGACGGTATTGCCATAGATTTCTTTGAAGCCTACTTTGAGTTGATAATCGTTCAACCCTACAATCTTGGCCAGCTCTTTCAGAGTTGGCGGTGTATCAATATTTTTCAACAGGTGTTCTTTCACCTGCTTTATCTTTCGAACCGTTTCTTCATCATTCAGAAAGGGACAGGTTTCTGTATTGGGCAGTCGATTTGAAAAATAAAGACTCAAGAGCTCGTAAAATTTCCCTTGGTAAAACAGCTTTTGGGCACTTTCGCTTAGCTGCGTGCTAAACAATTGGTTGAGTACTAAAAGTATCGCAGAGGGAATATCACGTTCATCATAAAACTTTCGATTGCTATTCTCAGGCCTTAAAAGAGGAAGTGCATCATGCACAAAAAGCTTGTGCAGACTTTCTAATGAAATCGTCATGAACACCATTTTCGCCTGCGGACTCAGCTGAAGGATAAAAGGCAAGTCCTTATCGGGATTATAGAAGAAGTAGTTTTTACCTTTTACAATTTCTCGCGTGTACTGTGGACCAAAGGCGAACGCTGCGTTGCCTTCCAGACAAAAATAAAAGTGGATAATGCCTTTTTGAATGAGACTATCCATGCTTATCATTTCCGGGGTTCTATTTTCGGAGAAAGAAAGTGAGAGATCTTCTTTCTCGAACAAAACCGATAAACTTCCTTTTTGGGTATTTTTTTCTATTACTGCCGGTTTGCCGTGATCAATCATAAGCTAAAATGACGGAAGTCATGTTTATTGGATAGCGTCAATTCAAATACTTTGACAAAAGTACCATTATTTAGTAATTTGATCCTCCTCGGCATTAATTATACTTTTTTGGGTATTTTTTGGCGTTTGAGCCGGTCATATTTGCGACCTTAATGAAGAAAGTGTTTGTCAGGTTTGGGTTGATGTTGTTTGCTAACACAGCAGCAATCATTAGTGTTTTTGCGCAAACTTCTACACCAGTCGATTCTCTAAAGGAGCTACAACTAGAAGAAGTAGTCGTAACGGGCACTCGATCGGAAAGGACTTTGGGTGCATTGCCAATGCCAGTGACCTTGCTGAAAGCCGATTTGATAAAATCAATGGGCTCAGTCAGGCTTAATGATGTGCTTACCGAGCAAACAGGGATAGTGATTGTTCCCCAAATTAACGGCCAGGGAAGTGGAATTCAATTGCAGGGATTGGATCCCGCTTACACACTTATTTTAGTGGACAGCGAGCCGATCATTGGCAGATATACTGGCACATTGGAATTATCGCGGTTGGCTGTCGGCAATATTAAGCAAGTGGAGATCATCAAAGGGCCCTCATCAAGTTTATATGGATCTGATGCATTGGCAGGCGTTATTAACATCGTTACCGAAAGGCCCTCTTCCAATCAGGGAAACCTCAATGTTCGGTATGGCACAAACAATACACTTGATTTAAATGCAAGCGGAAGCTTGATTGGAAAAAATGTGGGCGTTTATCTATTTGGTAATCGATACAGTACAGATGGTTATGATCTGAGCCCCGAGAATTTTGGTAAGACCGTTTCTCCTTTTAAAAATTATACACTAGGCACCAAAGTAACTTATCGCTTGGGTTCACGAACCGACTTTAGTGTGGGCGGCCGCTACTTCGATGAAAAACAAGATTTGAACTTTGATGTATTGTCCAATGGAATCTCCACTCGCACCTATGGCGAAGGAAAAGTTTTGGATTGGAATCTAAATCCTGTTATCACTCATCGATTCTCAAACAAATTGAAAGGGACGGGGCGCTTCTATACAACCGAGTATTCGACAAACACATTTTTGAAAAAGCAAAGTAACGACAGCCTAACATACCGCGATAATTTTCGGCAGGCATTTACTCGCTATGAAGCGATGGGCGAATATTTTTTCAATGAGAAACACATCGTTACGCTGGGCGCAGGGCACATTCAAGAAGCGGTTTCGACTTCGCGCTACAATGATCAATTGGAAAGACTGCAGCAAACCGATTACGTTTTTGCACAACATGAGTGGACACCTTACCAGCCGCTAGTGATGATTGCCGGTGTGCGGTATGATCGCAATTCGATTTATGGTGATCAGCTCAGTCCCAAGTTTTCCGCCCGATTTGAGTTAAACAAAAAAGTTTCCTTTCGGGGATCAATTGGTGTTGGTTTTAAAGCACCGGATTTCAGACAGTTGTATTTCAATTTTAATAATCAAGCCGGGGGTGGATACAGTGTTTTGGGCACGGAGGTGATAAAAGACAAGTTAGGCGAATTTCAAGCACAAGGATTAATTCAATCCTATCTTTTTGATCCTTTGTTGTTAGGAAAGTTGAAAGCCGAATCTTCGGTGGCGGTGAATATTGGGGGGAAAGCTGAGGTGTTGCCAAAGTTAAATCTTGATTATAATTTTTTTAGAAACGAAGTCGATAATTTAATTGAAACACAATTAGTTGCAATAAACACCTCGGGGCAAAGCATCTATAGTTATCGGAATATTCAACGTGCATTGATGCAAGGAATAGAGGCAGATTTATCTTACCCAATCAATAGTTTTTTCTCGGTTTCCCTAGGCTATCAGCTCTTGTTTGCAAAAGATCGAGATGTGGCAGAGGCGGTTGATCGCGGAGAGGTTTTTTGGCGTGACCCAAATACATTAGTAACCCAACGACTCAAGCCAAATGAGTATGTAGGTCTATACAATCGTTCTACGCACACAGGCAATTTTAAAATCTTCTATCGTCATAGAGAAAAGGGAATCGATGCTTCGTTGCGTTTAATTTATCGCGGAAAGTTTGGCTTAGGGGGAATCAATGGAAACATACAAGGAGAAACTGTTGCGCCATCTGATCGGAATAGTAATGGAGTGTTGGATGATTACGATCAGTTTGTGAATGGCTACGCTCTCGTAAATACCGCTATCGCAAAGTCAGTAAAGTCATTTCGGTTTCAGGTCGGCATTGACAATCTTTTTGATTATACCGATCCTGTCAACATTCCCAATTTACCAGGTCGACTTATTTACCTAAGTGCAGGCTACACGTTCAAACAAAATCAATCTAAAAATCAATAATTAATTTCTATGAAAATGTTTAATTCAATTATCTCAGTTTTCGGTCTATGCGTTGTGTGTTCTTTGGTTTCGTGTTCGAACAACGATCCGGCACCAGTACCTTTATCCGCAATCACTTTTAAAGACTTAAATGCTGACTACGCGCCTCTTGTTTTTGGCAGTCCAACCGCTCCACCAACACGCCCGGCTGAGAAAAAGAAGTATACATTTTTTAGTTTTAAAAATGGGCAGATCGTTGCCAACGCAGATAGCGCAACCTTAAAGTGGGACATTGGGTTCAGATCTACATCCATCATTTTTAACGGAGGCACTAGCGGACCTGGCGCAGCTGGGGCAATAGTTCAACAAGGACTTTTTGATGAGATAAAGGAAGCGCCCACTTCTGGTTACGTGCTTGACAATAAGACAAACAATCAATTCGCGGTCTCTAGCGCACCATTCGTTGCCGGTGTTTCTAATACTACAAACAATTGGTGGCTCAATTCTGGAACACAGACATCAACTATTGTGTCGCCAATTGCAGGAAAGGTCATTATTGTAAAAACAGCGGATGGCCGCTATGCGAAAATGGAGATACTGAGCTACTACAAGGGGGCTCCTGCAACTGTGAATAACCTTACTGATTTAGATCGCTATTACACTTTTAAATACATCTATCAGCCGGGAAACTTAAACAGTTTTTAGTAATCCACTTAAGAATGCTCCGTTCATAGAGGCATTTCAACTAACACTCGAATGAAGTTTAGAATAAAGCTGCTCCGTTTTGTAGGAATCACCGAAGGCATTTCCTTTTTGATCTTGTTGCTAATTGCGATGCCACTAAAGTATTTTTTTGGCTGGCCTTTCGCAGTGAAAGTAGTAGGTTGGGTACATGGAATTTTGTTTGTGGCTTACATCGCTACAGTACTATTGGCCATCAGGGCGATGAAATGGAGTTGGTTTTCTGTTGGGGTTGCACTGGCGGCTTCCTTGGTGCCGATAGGTACGTTTATGTTAGATAGATCATGGAAAAGGAGAGAGAATGAGTTAGCTGGATAATTTGAATCTGTGTTTGGCCGATTATCCTACAAACTGTTACATTTGCACTCTGTTTTTGTAAAACGGGCCCTTAGCTCAGCTGGTTAGAGCATCAGACTCATAATCTGAGGGTCGCTGGATCGTTCCCAGCAGGGCCCACTTTTAAATTCCTGTTACAAAGGCGTTCTTGTGCCATCCAATCCATCCATTAAGAATGTTATTTTCGACTTGGGTGGAGTCATTCTTGGTTTAGATGTTAACCAAACTTACCAGCAATTCGCAGCACTAAGTGGAAAAACTGTAGATCAGTTGAAGGCCAAAGCGGCAAACGCCATATTTTTTGAAGAGTTTGAAAGAGGGCGCATATCAGATACATCCTTTAGAGACCATTTAAGATTGTTTTTGGAAATTGACTTGTCAGAGGAACAAATTGACAACGCCTGGAACGCGATGTTACTTGATTTGTCCGGTGCCCGTCTTGATCTGCTAAAAAAGGTTGGGCTAAATTTTCGAATATTTTTGCTGAGCAACACAAACAATATTCATCTTCAGGCATTTAATGGTATTGTCCGCACTGTTATTGGCGATCAGTTATTCAGCAACTACTTTGAGAGAGATTATTACTCACATCTTCTTGGCATGCGCAAGCCGGATCGGGAAATTTTTCAATACGTTTTGCACCAGAATGAATTGAAAGCGGAAGAAACTCTTTTTTTGGACGACAGCGTTCTTAACTTGCAAGGTGCAGCAACCTTAGGCGTCCAGACTTTTCACATTCAACACCCCGATCAACTATTTTCCCTTTTTAATGAAGCATAGTTTTAAAGAATATCTTTTACATGGCGGCCTATTTATCGTCACGTTTGTCACCACTACGATGGCAGGAGCGGAGTGGACGAATGGAAAATCTATTCTAGCTGATTCTTACACTTGGGCAGATTTTGCGAGCGGACTACCGTATTCTATTTGTTTCCTGATGATATTGACGGCTCATGAATTTGGGCATTATTTTGTAGCGGTCTACTACCGCGTTAAAACCACCCTGCCTTTTTACATTCCACTTCCACCGGTCTCGTTAATGCTTGGCACATTGGGTGCCGTCATTCGTATTAAAAGCCCTATACGGTCTACGAAAGAAAACTTTGATATTGGTGTTGCCGGGCCGTTGGCCGGGTTTGTTGTGTCCGTTGGTTTTCTGATATATGGATTCACCCATTTGCCACCTCCCGAATACATTTTTCAATTTCATCCGGAGTATGAGCAGTATGGACTTGAGTATGCTAGCTATGTTTATACGGCTCAGTTTATGCCGCCCGGTTCAGTCGACATAATCATTGGTAAAAATTTGCTCTTTCTTTTTTTTGAAAATGTTTTTTCTGACCCCACTCGTTTACCCAACGTGCATGAGATCATTCATTATCCGTTTTTGTTTGCCGGCTTCCTGTCACTAATTTTTACAAGCATCAATTTACTTCCCATAGGGCAATTGGATGGTGGGCACGTACTCTACGGATTGGTGGGTAGAAAGAAGCACAAAATTATTGCTTCTGCTATTTTCATAGCCTTTCTTTTTTATGCAGGCATCGGTTTCATTTCTCCTTTTGAGCCGCTTGATAAATTGATATATGAGATTCCCCTCTTTGTCGCATTTTTATTTTTTGCGTTGAAAGGGATGGGGCTAAGCACTCGAGATAATGTGCTGGCCGCGCTGGCCATTTTCACTGCTCAATACCTGATCGCTACTCTTTTCCCGCACGCACAAGGCTATTCGGGCTGGTTGTTGTTTGCGTTTATCATTGGGCGGTTCATAGGCATCCAACATCCACCGTGTGAGATAGAAGAGCCGCTCTCAACTGAGCGGGTTGTTATTGGCTGGTTAGCGTTGGTGATTTTTGTGCTGTGCTTTACGCCACAACCCATTCAGTTGATAGAACACGTTATGGTGCAACCATAATCTTCTCAGTGTGCCACACTTGATTGAAATACCGAACTAGGTAAAGTCCGGGTACCGGACGGCTAATTGTAATTTCCTTGTGATCGAAACCATCAGCTTGTTCAAAGGAAACTGAACTACCAGTTACGGTGTAGAGTTGAATTTCTTTTGCTTCGTTGGGTAGAAAAAATCGCTGTTGAGTTGGGTTGGGAAAAGGTTTTGCAGAAACACTTTCTGTTACGCTTGTAGTAAGATCTTTCGGTTTTCCAAACACAGGGCGAATCATCAAACTTCCTTTTAAGGTTTTATTTTGAATCCAACTGCCAGATGAGTTGACAAAAATCTTTTCACCCGAATCGTTATTGGCATCGAGACCAATAGGAATTTCCGCAGCCGAAGTTAGCTTCCACCCCACGTAAAAAGTATTTTTCACCACTACACCGCCAGGAATGGAATCTCTCTTAAAAATGGTTTTATCGTTTCTGTTGCTGCGCGCAACTGGAATTATCTTCTGAAAAAGATAATCGGACTGATTGCCAGTAAGCGCACCTAAAATATGCAGTTGGATATTTTGATTTGTTTCATCGCCAAATTTGGGGAAGAACAAATCAATGCCAACAATCGTATCCTCTTTGTTGGTTGACATATCAAACTGATACGCGAGTTGTGTGCCGGCACCGGTAATGTTGGCGCCATATTCTGCTACTCCGTCATCGTATGCATAGTAATCTGATAGAACTGTTTCTGAAAACGTGCGATCATTTGCAGTAAAATTTATCCCTTTGTATACAATTGTATCATAGTCACCAATATTCGAAGGTATTGGGTTTCCGGGGATTATTACTTTCCTCTTTTTTTCGTTGTCCCTTGAGCCCAATGTAAAATCAAGTTTCACTTTAAGGAATTCAGTTTCGCTTGCGAACGAGCTAAGATTTGGTAAGGTATCAACTATCAAGGTTCTTTTTTCTTTGTAAAGTAATCCTTGATTAACATTTCGCTTATTGGCAAGAATGTTTGATACGGTGCCATTGCTTTTTGAAGTGATAGTGGCGAGAATATCATAATCGATTGGCTGACCGCCCAAAGCCTGATCCGCTCTTCTATTGGTTAAGCCAACCGTTGGAAAAACCGTGTTGCCTGTTGAGTTTGAAAAGAAATGTTTTACTGGCATTGAACGGTAACCTTTCAAAAAGGAAGTCAGTGGTGTAGTTACAGTTCTGTCGGGGAAGTCCTGATAGATTTCAGGATATTGAGTTTTTCCGTTGCTGATATACACGTAGTCCAAATTCCATGTATCGAACGGACCCGATAACCTTCCAAAGTTTTGAAATCGAAATTGGAATTCATTGTGAAAATATTCACCACCAACAATAGGTACTAGAATTTGGATAAATTCATCTGGTTTTGATAGCGTGCTGCTTTCAATGCTCCACGCTTGCCGCCATTGCCCAGAGGCATTTTTGAACAAAAGTGAAAACACGTCACCCGGCTCTGGGGCATCACCATTGCCTGCAAACTGATAGAAAAAGCTGATGTAAACTCCAGTTCGTTCAGCGGGTGGCACGTCACCCAACTTCAATGGCCCTGATGTCAATTGATCGGCAAGTCCATTGGCAAGTACATTGTTTACTGAGTAGGGTTTCCCTAGGGCATCATACCCATCGAACGTGGCTACATTGAGCGAGGGCGGATCGATGCCTGTGCCGCTATTCACCCATACGGCACTATTTTTTTCCCATGTCGTGGTGTCTGGAAATGGTGTTTTGGTAGAAGAGAAGTCATCCCAAAAAGGAAGTGCTCGTGCCGGCAAAGATTCTGTACGCGCAGCCTTATTTTCTTTGCTAGGGGATTGTCTGTCTATCTGCACTATCTTCAATTGCGAAAAAGCGTTGAACGAGCTCGCAACTCCTACTACAAAAAGAGTTTTAAATATGATCGAGTATTTACCATTCAACATTTAGAATTCAACATTTAAAATTCACAGTTCAAGACTTAAAGTGGCTCTTTAAACCCTTTAGGGGCAATCCACAAATGAATAGGCTCGCCAATTCTAACGGAATCGCCCGGCAAAGGAACTTGCTTGTAAACGAACGGAACGATCCCGGTAGTATCTTGTCCATCGGGGATTTCCACGGTGCCCAAATGCAAATTCCAGCTGGATAGTTTTAGCAATGCTGTTTTATAGGCATCGCCAATGAGGTTCCCGACTACGAAATCAGCCGGACCATTGCCGTCACCCACTACCAGGTCGATGGTTGCACCTTTGAAGATACGTGTACCTGCTAAAATCACTTGACCTTTATGCCTCATCTCTGTTACCAGATTGCGAAAAGGACTCGCTTCGTAGTAGATGTTTCCAATTCGCAACTCATTACTTTTTAATACGACCTCTGCGTTGATCAATGAGCGATCTACTAAATCGGGCACAGGCAAAGTAGTAGGCGTAGTGCGATTGATAGATACATAAATAGTTCTGTTTTCCTTGACCTCTTCGCCTGTTTTAGGAAACTGTTTTAGAATCGAAAGTGGATCGGCATCTTCCAGATAAGCAGAATCGTTGACCGCAATGCGAAGTGTTTTTTCTGCCAATAGTTTTTCGGCTTCTTCCATCGTCAATCCTGTCAAGTCAGGAACGGGTATGGATTTCCCGTGGTTCGTCACATTGGGTAGGTAGATATAAAAATAGGTAATCGCTACTACTGCGATCAGCGAAAAGGCGATTCCAACATTTGCGAAAAGCCCTCCAACAGTGTTTGATTTGAAAAATGGCTTCAAATTCATATTCAATCAAAATTTTAAAGATGATTCGAAACCTCTCTCTACTCTTTTTGTTTTTTGGAATCGCTCCATTGCCATGTCTGCCAATTTGGTGATCAAATCTGTAAACGAAACACCACGCTCATTCCACATCATTGGAAACATGCTGGAATTGGTAAACCCTGGGATCGTATTGATTTCGTTTACGAAGACGTCCCCAGAGCTTGTTAAAAACAAATCTACTCTGGCAAAATCTTCACACGAAAGTGCCTGGTAGGCAAGCAAGGAGAGTGTTCTAATTTTTTCTTGTACAGCTGCATCGAGCTTCGCGGGCACTTCGATGGACACCGCATTTCCATCTACGTATTTAGCATTGAAGTCGTAAAACTCATATTGTTTGCTGATGATAATTTCACCGGGCAACGAAGCTTGCGCAGGATCGTTACCTAGAATGGCGCATTCCACTTCTCTGCCCCGAACATACTTTTCCAATAACACGCACTCATCGTAGCGAAAACCTTCGTCAATGGCTTTTGCGAAATCTTCTTTTGATTTTACTTTTGATACGCCAACTGACGAGCCCAGATTAGCAGATTTCACCATGAAAGGCAACCCTAATTTTTCTTGCACTTTTTCAAATTGCAGATCTTCTTTTTCTAAGTAGTTAACTGCGATAAAATCCGCTACAGGAATCCCAGCTTCTTTCAGCATTCGCTTCGTCACCAATTTACTCATTGACATGGAAGACCCCAGCACGCCAGTACCTATCATCGGGAGATCGATAGCCTTGATGAGTCCTTGTATACTTCCATCCTCACCATCAGTTCCGTGCAGGACAGGAAAAATGATGTCCACGCTGATCTTCTTCCCGCTTTTGGTTTGAAAGGTAGGTGCCGAAGGATTGAGTGTGAGTGAAAGTTCTTCGCCTGTCTCTATTTCTTTATGAACTGTCTCGGTCAGATACCAGATTCCTTTTGTGGAAATGCCAATCAGAAAAGGGTCGAATCGCTGTTTGTCAATATATTGGAAAATGTTTCTGGCTGAGTTAATGGAAACGCCATGCTCCACTGACTTTCCTCCATATAAAATTGCAATTCTGGTCTTGTTCATGGGCATAAAATTACTTCAAAGATGTTAAAGTATTTACCGGATATCAAGCAACGCCATTCACTAATTCGACTAGTTGCTAACATATACTTTTCGCGCGCTAAGCTTGCCTGCCACTTGAAGGCGTATGATGTACACCCCGACCCCACGATTACTTAAATCTACCGTGTACGTTTGGTTGATTGTTTCTGGTAGGTTTTCTTCGACTACGAGTTGGCCAATACTGTTGTAAATCTGTAAGCCAACGGTTTGTCGTTCTTCCAGATTGAATGTGATTTTAACGGGAGTGCCAGTACCGCCATATACAGCATAAGGACTTTCTACTTTCAGTTGAGTTGGACTGTTGTCGGCAAAAAAATCGATGTTGTCCAGGTATAAGTTATTGCCGTTTCCATTGACCGCCACAAAAGCAATTCGAACATTTGCTTGGCCTACATAATTTTGGAGGTTGATGAAATTATTTTTCCAATCTGACGAAAGCACAGGCTTCCATGAATCTTCAGAGTCTGTCACAGCCAGTTGACTGCCGATTTGGTCAAACAAAATATCAGTATAGGTAGCACCACAATCAGTAGAAGCCAGGACACGCAGTTTTTCGCAGCCATTTATTCGCTTCGCGTAACTCTCGTCAAAGAATACACTTGCTTCCGTATTGTTTGTCAAGTCTAAGATCGGGCTCACCAGCCAAGAGTCTGCTCCTATAGTTGTGTTTGAGAATGAGTTGTAAGCTAGCGATTGCTGGTAGTTGGTACTCGCCTTTGCCCAGCTGGGTTGCTGTTGCTGACTGACAATCGTCCATTTTTGTAAAGAGTTGCTATCAAATCGTTCGCGCAACGGAATGGTTTCTCTTGTGTCATTAATGACAACCTGATAGACGTTGCTGTTATCTTGTACATTCTGATCGGCAATTCCATTTGGGCTTAAGATATTTACGGTGAGTTGGTTTACCCCGTTCACAAGCCGGGGTTGGGTAACTTCGATAATAGTTTCAGCATTGGGTGCAAGTGCAAGACCAGAAAATGGTTGGAAACTTGTACCGCCACTACCCAATGAAACCGAACACGTCAACGAATTGACCGTGGTCGTTCCAACGTTTCTGATTCTTAATTTAATAGAAGAATAGAGTGAACATGTGACGGGTGCAGGGCTTTCGAGTTTCACTAATTTTAGATCTGTCACGGGACTTGTCACTGTAGGGGGCAACGAGCCAATAGAATTGGGCAACTCTTTTCTCCGCGGGCTGTTCGCAGCAACAAAATTCATTCTGACTACCTGACCCTGCGTAAAAATATTCATGCATGCGTCATCGGTATAGTCAAGGTAGTTCTGGAACATTTTTGTGTTGCTGCAAGACGTCTGCGGATGAGCCGGGCACCCATTTGTAGAACTATTTTGAACAGGTGTGTCGTCCACATAGTCGGTGGCGGTAGAGCAGCTACTTACATCACCCCAAATATGGCGTAAACCAAAAAAATGCCCCATTTCGTGCGTAAGTGTTCTTCCTTTGTTATAGCGGCTGGATAAGTCAAAGGTACCTCCGTCTATCGAACCAAAATGTCGGTAGTTAACTACTATGCCATCCGTTAGCCTTTCTATTGGAGAGTCGGCTAAACCTGGAAGAGATGACACCGGGAATTGTGCATAGCCGAGGAAATCGGTTATTGAGCTGACCCACACATTTAAATACTGTTCTGCGGGCCAATAGCTTTGTGACTTGAGAAGAAAATCATCGTTGAATGACCACGAAGTTTTTGAACCTTGAACCCGAACGATTCCGGTAGTAGCAATCCCATTTGGATCTTGTTTAGCTAACACAAACTGAACGTCAAAACTACCTGCCACGGGTTGAAACAAACTGGGAGTGTTCATCTGGTCAGCATTTAGCCGATTGAAATCGTTGTTGAGTACCGTCATTTGAGAAAGCACTTGCGCATCTGAAATATTGAGACCTGTGCCTACTGGTTCACCATTGTGGATGATATGTACGACCACCGGAATGGTAAGGGTTGTTTGGGTTCGTTCTGCGCGTTGCGAATTTTTCAATCGTTGATTTACGTGTTGTGACATCCATCGCTCAAAGCCATCCTCTGTTCTCTTTGGATTTTGGCGCTCGAGTTTTTTTTCATATTCCACTGTCCCACACCTTCCTTGCGCATAAGCAGACAGGGGTAACATGGCCATAAAAATTAGACAGAAGAAGCAAACGCGCATAGCGGGAAAGTTAATCCATAACGATGGAATATCCTTTAGAATACAGTGAACGAGGAAAGTTTATTGCCCTTTTAATGGGAGGGAAACGGGCTGAGTAACCTCACAGGGGGATCAGATTAACGACTTCAATCAGTCGGATTTCAGGAACAGATTTTCTAACTGCTTCTTCGACCCCGGCTTTGAACGTCATCGTAGACATTTTGCAACTACCACAGTTGCCGGTAAATTCCAGCTTGAGAACGTGATCGTGACTGATATCTAAGACCTTCACATTGCCACCGTCTGCCAACAAGTAGGGTCTAATGGAGTCAAGTGAAGCTTCAACGCGTTCGCTCAATTCCTCATGTTTCGATTTTTTCAACACGCTTGTCATACAGTTAATTCTACTTTTTTGGTAGTGTCAAAGGTAGCATTTCGAATGGCAACTTGGCGAGCCAAACTTTCGGCCAAGTGAGTAAAAGCCAACGCAGCAGTGCCTCCCTTCATTACCGCTGGCAAGCCACTATCACCGCTTTCGCGGATGGATTGCACCAACGGAATCTGACCAAGGAAAGGTACGTTGAACTTTTCGGCCAGGTTTTTCCCACCGTCTTTTCCAAATATAAAGTACTTATTGTCAGGAAGTTCTTCCGGTGTGAAATAGGCCATGTTTTCAATTACCCCCAATACAGGAACATTGATGGAAGGTTGTTTGAACATTGCCAGTCCTTTCACCGCATCCGCCAAGGCCACTTTTTGTGGTGTCGTAACAATGATGGCCCCCGTTACCGGAACCGTTTGGACAAGAGTCAGGTGAATATCGCTGGTGCCTGGCGGTAAATCGATTAACAAGTAGTCTAAGTCGCCCCAAATCGTGTCGCCAATAAACTGTTTGAGCGCAGAACTCGCCATCGGTCCACGCCAAACCACGGCACTCTCAGGTGGGGCAAGAAATCCAATGGACATCAATTTCACTCCATATTGTTCCAATGGCATAATCAAATTCTTGCCGTTGACCACTTTTACTTCGGGTTGCTCGCGTTCGCAGTTAAACATGACAGGGATGGAGGGCCCAAAAATGTCGGCATCAATCAAACCTACCTTGGCTCCCGATAGCGCCAAAGCAACGGCCAGATTTGTTGTTACGGTTGATTTGCCCACGCCACCTTTTCCGGAGGCAATAGCAATAATATTTTTTACACCAGGTAGCAGGGGAGCATTATCCCGTAAAGTGGTCACTGAGGAAGTCATTAAAATATTAATGGCTACTTTATCCCCAACCACTTTTTTAACGGCTTCAAGGCAGTCGTTTTTTATTTTTTCTTTTAACGGGCAAGCTGGAGTGGTTAGGACTACCGTGAAACTCACTTTTTCATCTGACACGACTATGTCTTTGACCATGTTCAACGAAACCAAATCTTTTTTTAGGTCGGGGTCGTTGACAGTAGAAAGCACTTGTAAAATGGCTGAATTCGTAATACTCATGGCGATACAACTATAAACTATAAACCGAAAATTGGTTTGCAAGTTAGAAAGAAAGCGGTTAGCCGGCAGGCGAGACCAACACTTTTTGACTAAAAATTTGATTACTAAAAGGTATCTTTGCAAGAACATCCAAAAGGAAAAACCATGTCCACTAAAGAGCGACAAAACCGTTACCGTGAAGCAGTGAGATACATTTCTAATGCTTCTGAGATCCTTCGCACCAAAGCACAAAAAATGGATAAATATTATCAGGATGATAAATATGTAAGGATGGCTTGTGCCACTGCCTATAACGGTGTGCTTTTGGCTGCCGATACCTATCTGGAAATGAAGGGAAAGGCCATTGAAAAGAAAAAGGGAGCGAGAGTAAGTGTGGACGATTATAGAACGCGCCTCGCAAAGATTGACAAGTCTATGCTGCGTACTTTTAATACCGCCTACGAGATTCTCCATTTGGTTGGTTATTATGAGGGTGAAACAAATTACAGTGTCATCAGAGCTGGTATCGATTCGGCTATTGACGTGATCAACCAAATCAAACCCGCTGGAGAGGCCGACCTTCAACTCAATCAACTCCCTTCTTGATCACTCGCGACACCATTGAAGATGTTAAAAACCGCATCGATATTGTAGATGTGATTAGTGACTTTATCACGCTTAAGAAGTCCGGTGCGAATTACAAGGCGCTTAGTCCATTCGCCAACGAAAAGACACCATCTTTTTTTGTGGTACCGGCAAAAGGGATTTTTAAAGACTTTAGCAGCGGAAAAGGAGGGGACGCTTTTTCGTTTGTGATGGAGCACGAAAAGCTAAGCTATGCCGAAGCCATCCGCTACCTGGCAAAAAAGTATGGAGTTGAAATCAAAGAAGATAAACTAAGTGACGAGGGAAAGGCCGAGCAAAGTGAGCGCGAAGGTCTTTACATACTCATGAACTTTGCCAAAGAGTATTATAAAAATATTCTTCACTCCCATGACGAAGGCAAGGGCATAGGACTTAGCTATTTTCGCGAACGAGGTTTTACGGATCGCACGATCGAAAAATTTGAATTAGGTTTCGCTTTAGAAGGGTGGGAGCATTTCAGTAAAGAAGCCATTGCAAAAGGCTACAATAAGGAACTACTGGAAAAAACCGGTTTGGTCGTTAAGAAAGAAGATAACCCTGACGGAACAATAAGAACTTATGATCGATTTCGCGGTCGCGTAATTTTCCCAGTTCACAATATTTCGGGGAAAGTGATTGCATTTGGTGCCCGCATGATGGGCAAGGAAAAGAATCAACCCAAATACATCAATTCACCTGAGACAGACATTTATCACAAGAGTGATGTGTTGTACGGTTTGTATCAGGGGAAGAACGCCATTCGCCAACAAGATGTTTGTTACTTGGTCGAGGGGTACACCGATGTGATTTCAATGCATCAATCCGATGTGGAAAATGTGGTGGCATCCTCGGGTACAGCACTTACTGAAAACCAAATCAAACTGATCCATCGTTTCACGGAGAACGTAACCGTTTTGTTTGATGGCGACTCGGCAGGTATCAAGGCTGCTCTGCGAGGCATCGACATGATTTTAAAAGGTGGCCTCAACGTTCGTGTAGTTTTATTCCCCGATGGTGAGGATCCCGATAGCTATTCGCGCAAAGTAGGAACCACGGAGTTTCAAAAATTCCTGAAGGCGAACCAGCGTGATTTCGTTTCATTCAAAATTGATATCATTTCTAAGGATGTTGATAATGACCCAATTAAGCAAGGCCAAGCTGTAATTGAAATAGTAACTAGTCTAGCAAGTATTCCAGACGAAGGAAAGCGATCGCCATATTATGAGTTAGCTGCTAAGAAACTGGGAGTCAAAGCAGAAGTAATAATTGGTGAGACAAATAAGATTAGAGTAAAGGCGGAAAAAAATCTATCAAAGGAGGCTTACCAAGAGGAATTCAAAAACCTTCCCAAGGAGTTAATTGATGATCGAATTTTTGTCACTACTGATTCGCAGATATATTTTCAAGAAAGAGAGACTATTCGATTGCTTCTAAACTATGCAAATAACCAATTGGAGAATCAGAAACTTTCTGATTTTATTCTACATGAGTTAGATGATGTAGTTTTTAAAAATGTAACATTTAATAAAATATATTCCGTATTTAAGGAAGGAATAGCAAATGGGGAAATACTCGATAATCAATTTTTTCTGCGCAATGATGACAATGATGTGAAGAGAGTCGTCACCGATTTGATTACCCCTAGGTACGAGACTAGTCAGCATTGGGGCGATAAATTCCATATTTATTTCTCAAAAGAGGCAGATATATTGAACGAAATGGCGTTGACCAATGTCTTGCGGTTAAAGTTTAGAGTTGTTCAGAAAATGATGGAAGATAATTTGCAATTGGTGAAGCAGGCCGAGTTATCCGATGATTTGGATCTGTTGGATAAATCGCTGGAAACACAAACGGGACTAAAAAAAGCGGAAACAGAACTAGCTGGCCTTTTAGGCATAGTGGTAGCGAAATAACGGAACTCTTGGTTGGAAAGATTGTTAATAATAGGTACGGAAAGTAGAAACGAATGAGCGATAAAGTTAAAATTAACACCATTGAAGAGGCCATTGAGGAAATCAAAAATGGCAAAGTAATCATTGTGGTTGATGATGAAGACCGTGAGAATGAAGGTGACTTCATTTGTGCAGCCGAATCGATCACACCAGAAATTGTAAACTTCATGGCGACACACGGCCGAGGTTTGATTTGTGCCTCGCTAAGCGAAGAGCGGTGCGAAGAATTGGGTCTTGAGTTAATGGTCGGAAAAAATACGGCCGTTTATGAAACAAACTTCACCGTTTCTGTTGATCTAATTGGCCATGGTTGTACCACGGGAATTTCTGCCCACGATCGTTTCAAAACAATCAAGGCATTAGTAGATCCGGAAACAAAACCTGAAGAGCTGGGTAAACCCGGACACATCTTTCCGCTCAAAGCAAAGAAAGAAGGTGTGCTGAGAAGAGCAGGTCATACGGAGGCGTCCATTGATTTTGCGAGGTTAGCCGGATTTAGATCGGCCGGTGTCTTGGTGGAGATCTTGAATGAAGACGGGTCGATGGCTCGATTGCCTGAATTGCAAAAAGTGGCTGAACGATTTAACTTAAAATTGGTAACCATCAAGGATCTCATTGCGTACCGGATGAAGATGGAGAGCCAGGTGAAAAGACAAGTAGACGTAAACTTGCCAACCATGTTGGGCGATTTTAAGTTGGCAGCATTTGAACAGTTAAATACGCACGAGGTCCACATGGCATTAATTAAAGGAACATGGGAGAAGGATGAACCTGTGATGGTTCGTGTTCATTCTTCTTGCGTCACGGGAGATATTTTTGGTTCCTGCCGTTGCGACTGCGGCCCCCAATTGCATAGCGCCATGCGGATGGTTGAGCGGGAAGGAAAAGGAGTGGTGCTATATATGAAACAAGAAGGCAGAGGAATTGGATTGCTGAACAAGTTGAAAGCCTACAAACTACAAGAAGAAGGCCTCGATACCGTGGAAGCAAATTTGCAGTTGGGTTTTGATATGGATAATCGCGACTATGGTATTGGTGCTCAAATCCTACACGATTTAGGCATTCGCAAAATTCGATTGATTACAAATAATCCAAAGAAGCGCGTTGGATTGATGGGTTATGGGCTAGAGATCGTGGAAAACATTGCCATCGAAATAGTACCCAATCAACACAACGAAAAATATTTGCAAACGAAACGAGACAAACTCGGTCATGATATTCTAAAAAAATAATGAAGCGGTATATTTTTTTCATTTGTTTCATCATCTCTTTCGCTGCAGCTGCTCAACAGTATGCGTTTGAGCTTTGGCATGAAGGCAAAGTCGTATTAGAAACCAGCGACACCATTAAGGGGTTGCTGAAATATGATATACAGAATGATTTCATACAGGTAAAAAAGCAAAATAAGCTGGAGAGCTTTACTGCACGAAAAGTGTTGGCATTCGAAATTTTTGATGCTTCAGTCAAACGATATCGTCAATTTTATTCTCTTCCTTATTCGCAGAACAATACCTACAAAACACCTATATTTTTCGAGCTTCTCTGTGAAGGTAAGCTCACTGTACTAGCTCGTGAAAAACTGGAATATAAAACGGTGTCGTCTCCATTCTATTACTATGGAACTTATAGCACGCTGGTTTTAATCAATCAATATTACCTTCTCAAACCGAATGGTTCAATTGAAGATTTTGTTGGCAGGAAATCAGATTGGTTAGCGGCTATGGAGAATAAAGAGTCTGAAATAAAGGAATATGCTAAAGTGAATCGATTGGATTTTGATGATAAGTATGAATTGATTCGGATAGTGGACTATTACAATTCTTTGTTTTTAAAAAAGTAATTATGGCAAGACCGTTGATTTTAGTTTCTAATGATGATGGCATTACGTCTCGAGGGATTTTGAACCTCGTGAATGTTATGAAAGAATTGGGTGAAGTGATTGTAGTTGCACCAGATGGCCCTCAGTCGGGAATGGGTCATGCTATAACTGTGGGCGATACACTTCGTTTAAATGAATCATTTATTTTTGAAGGCGTTCGTGCGTTTGAGTGCAGTGGTACACCTGCTGATTGTATCAAGATGGCACGGCACTTTGTGCTGAAAGATGAACGGCAGCCAGATGTTGTTGTAAGTGGAATAAATCACGGAAGTAACACAAGCATTAGTGTACTGTATTCCGGAACGATGTCGGCAGCGATTGAAGGTGCCATCGAAGGAGTGCCTGCCATCGGTTTTTCGTTGTGCGACTACAGCCACAAAGCTGACTTTTCACACACGGCACCCTTTGTAAAAAAAATTGCGGAGCAAGTGTTGAGAAAGGGGCTTCCGAAAGGTGTTGCTTTGAATGTGAATATTCCTGCCAAAAGGCAGGAGGAAATTAAGGGCATTCGTGTAGGCAGACAAGCAAACGCTAAATGGGTAGAAGAGTTTGACCAGCGCTTTGATCCTTACGGACGACCGTATTTTTGGATGACAGGTAACTTCGTCAATTTCGACAAGGCAGAAGATAATGACGAGTGGGCTATTGCTAATAACTATGTGTCAGTGGTGCCTTGCCAGTTTGACTTAACTGCTCATCAGGCAATTGCTCAATTAAATGAAGACTGGGAAATTCTGCGCTAGTTCACTATGTACTAGGCTTAAATGACGCAGTAAACGTAGTGCCTACTTCCAAACTGCTCGTCACGGTTACGTTTCCTCCTAACGCCTCACATTGCGTTTTTACTAAGTACAAACCGAGGCCTTTGCCTTCCACATGATTGTGAAAGCGGCTGTAAAGGGTAAAAATTTTATGACCATAAGTGTCCAGATCAATCCCAACCCCGTTATCTTTTACTTCCAGAAAAAAAAGATCTCCACGAAATCCTGATTTTACTTCTACAACAGGTTTTCGATCTGGATGCCGGTACTTGATTGCATTTGATATTAAGTTGATAGCTATACTATCTAAGTAAGGCCGAACGGTTCGAATGGATGTCACCCCAGAAAAGTCGACTGTCAAAGTGGTATTTGTCTCTGTAATTTCTTTTTCAAGATTTAATCTGATCAAATCGAATTCTTCGGCCAGATCAATTTCCTGAACGGAAGAAATATTATTTTTTCTAATTTCCAGAATGGTATTCAAGTCTTTTACTACTCGATCTAGCTCCCTTGCCGCAGCGATTAAATTCTGTTGTATTTTAGTCTCATCACTTTTCTCATTTGTTAGCTCCAGTAAATTGCCCAGCCCCAAGATGCGTGCAATAGGAGCACGTAGATTATGAGAGGACATGAACGCAAATTGCTCTAGCTGTTGATTGTACTCTACCAATTCCTTGGTTCGTTTGGCGATTTGATTTTCAAGGTCTTCGTTTTTTTCGAACAAGATCTGATGTTGCGCTTCAATGACTTTTCTGGCCTCTTCAATTTTATGATTTTGTTCCGCCACCTTATCCCGTTGGCTGGCAAGTTCCTCTCGACTCTGGACGAGTTCTTCATTTTGAGCCGCTATTTCTCCTTGATTTCTGATCAGGTCTACGTTCTGCTGTTCCAATTTATCAAACAAATCTCCCTGCTGTTGATAGAATATGTAACTCAAGGTGAAAATCAATAACAAAAGCCCAATATTGAGCGAGGTTATGAGCAAGTCATTGGTTTCGGTTATCAGTGCTGGAGCAACGACTGCTTCAGGGTTAAAGATATGGAAGCCGAGAATTGCAATCACACCGAGACCAGCCCAAACTAACGATGCCCGATGGCTTAAAAGTAGCAGACCCATGATGGGTATCAACGAGAACCAAGCAATGACATAGGACTTAATGCCTCCGGAAAACAGACACAGAACAACAACGATCGTCCAGCACAAAAAGACAAACGAGTGCGATATCAATCGGAGGGAGGTTCCCCATTTGAAGGCAAACAATTGGAAGAGGAATAGGAGTGACGAAATAACCATCAAGATCCTGGCCACAACAAATCCTGTAGCGTAGGTATTGACCCAGTAGCCAATTCCAAAAAGTATTGAAACAACATTAAATTTGATTTGCAAAGTTGCAAGACGATGTTTTTTGGCATCTCGTGTCAGATTCTTTGGTAAGAAAAAGGATTCGATACTAGACCACATATTGCTTGTGCAAACAAAGATAACCTCTACAAGTTTGAATTTCTTCTAAATTATTCTTTGCCCGCTTCACATGTACCGTTTTAGGCAGGATCGACATCAAAAATAATCTTGGCGTTTCTGAATTCCTTTATTTCCTTCAGATTTTCAGCGATATCAAATAATTGTTTCTTTATTCCTCCAAGTTTTCCCTGGTCGCGCCCGATCTTAATAAGTATCGACATCAAGAACTCATTTCTTATTTTTGATATCATGGGTTCTCCCGGCCCCACAATTTTTATTCCCTTCTCATTTTTAGCAAGTTGATCGCTTAACCTGTTGGCAATGTCATTGGCCACTGTTTTGTTTGTATGCTTGATGGTAACACCAATAAGCCGAGAGAAGGGCGGATAAAAGAATTCTTGCCGGTCATTCAATTGTTCTTGAATAAATCCGCTCACATTATGGTTTACCACAAATGTAAAAAGAGGATGTTCCGGATTTGATGTTTGTATCACCACTTTTCCTTTTTTCTCCCTTCGGCCAGAACGGCCACTTACCTGAGTAATCAATTGAAACGCCTTTTCGTAAGAGCGAAAATCCGGAAAATGCATCATTCGATCAGCATCAAATACGCCCACTAAATTTACCTTATCAAAATCAAGACCTTTGGTGACCATTTGAGTTCCTACTAAAATATCTGTCTCGCCTTTTTCAAAGCTGTTGATAATCGTTTCATAGCCGGATTTGGACCGCGTTGTATCTAGATCCATTCGTTGAATTCTCGCATCCGGAAAATAGAGTTTCAATTCTTCTTCCAGCTTTTCTGTTCCATACCCCAATGATTTAATTCTTTTAGACGAGCATGTTGGACACTGACTTGGCATATCCTCCTTGTACCCGCAATAATGGCAAATCATGGCATGCCGATATTGGTGGTAGGTGAGACTTACCGAGCAATTGATGCACTTAGGTATCCACCCACAGTCTTCACATTCTACCATAGGTGAATAGCCTCTTCTGTTTTGAAAAAGAATAACTTGTTCTTTTCTTGATAGGGACTCCTTTATTTCATTGACAAGCAGCGATGTAAACTCGCCTTTCATTGTTTTTCTTTTTCTCTCCTTTACCAGGTCGGCAAAAACTATATCTGGAAGTTGCGCTTCTCCAAAACGATCAGTGAGCGTAACCAACTGATAACGCCCAGCCTGTGCGTGATAAAACGACTCGACAGAAGGTGTAGCACTTCCCACAATTACTTTAGCGTGATGAATTTGTGCCATAACCATGGCCACATCTCGCGCATGGTAGCGTGGTGCAGGTTCATGTTGTTTGTAGGAAGAATCATGCTCCTCATCTACAATGATGAGTCCAAGATTGTCAAAGGGTAGAAAAATAGAAGAACGAACGCCAACTACTAATTTGAATCTCCCAGAAAGAATACCGTTCCAAACTTCTACCCGTTCGTTGTCAGAAAATTTAGAATGATAAACGCCCATTGTGCCTCCAAAAATCTTTTTCAAACGAAAAACAATTTGTGTGGTGAGAGCGATTTCAGGCAATAGGTAAAGTACTTGATTTCCACCATCTAAAGCCCGCTTGATGAGGTCAATGTAGATTTCGGTCTTGCCACTTCCTGTAACTCCATGCAATAGAACTGTGCCTTTTTCATTGAGCCCCGATAGGACTTCGTTTCGAGCTACTTGTTGCTTTTCACTCAAAAGTAAAGGGGATACTTGCTCTGGATCTTCAAACCCAAAACGAGGAACAGCAATTTCAAATTCTTCCAGAATTTTAGCTTTGACTAAACTGGCGTAAGCGGCCGGGGAAATTTCTTTTGCCAGCAATGTTGATTTCGCCATCCCCCGTTGATTTAACTCAGGGTGAGAAAAAGCTGGAACTTCCTGCAGATATAGTAAAATAACTTCCTCTTGTTTGGGTTTAGCCGAAAGAGCTTCAAAAAGATTTTCCAGACTTTTCTTTTTTACATATTCCGGAACTAAACGAACATGCTTTTCAGTTTTTGGTTTGTATTTTTCTTTAATCTCCTCGTATAAAATGATGGCCATCTTGCCCACAAGTGATCGAAGAAGTGTATAGATGTTTTTTGAATTGAGCAACGTGGTTACTTCTGTATAACTCAACGAGCTCTTTTGTAATCTATGAAGCAGCACCCACTCTTTTTCTGAAAACTCAAAGGAAGTATGGTCTGGATCAAAATTTGGGTTGATTTGAACTTTTGATTCGCTCGAGAGTTTAAGGCCAGATGGCAAAGCAGCAATCATTACTTCCCCAAGTGTACATAGATAGTAGTCGGCTATCCATTGATAGAGTTTGAATTGCTGGGGGTAGATTACTTCACTCTCGTCTAATAGCTCGAGTATTGACTTCGCCTCATAGTCTTTCGGAGGATTCTCGTGAACAGAAAAAATGATACCTGTAACTATTTTCTTTTTGCCGAAAGGAACAATTACTCGCTGGCCGGTTCTGATTTTTTCGTTCAGCGTTTTTGGAACTCGGTACGTAAAAAGACGAGGAATAGGGACGGGAATAATCAGGTCGGCAAAAAGTGTCGAGGGTTCTTCGAATGCTAATTCACCACTTGTCATTACTTTGAGTCGAAAGTATGTATTCTATCAACAAAACTATCACTAATTTTCGATCGGCAGCTACACTCGCGAAGCCAGAAATATTGCCACATTTACGGACCATTCTTTTGCATCGGTCAACTTTTCAATACTGGGGTTGTCAATGGATTTGCCTCCGCAAAACACATCATATGCGTTTGGGATTCCCAGGAGAAGATCCAGATGCTTTTCACCACTTGGGTTGGCAGCAGTTGGGTAAATAGCTGGCTTCAATTGTGATGAATAGTGAACGGAAAGGTAATTCATCAACCACAACCCAACTTTAACGGGACTGAATTCTTTGTGGTTGGTAACTTGAAAATACAGACCGTAACAAAATTCGTTCGCATAGGTACTCCACATCGGTTGATAGGAGTAGGGGAAAGATTCGACCCCTTCGAAGTTATTGCTTTTGAAATCACGGTGAAGTTGAATCGCATTGAGCCAGGGCGCACCGATAACTCGGAAGGGAAACGAAGTTCCTCTTCCCATATTTACATTCAAGCCTTCAAATAAACATGTACAAGGATAGAGCCAAACGGCTTGTATTTCATTCATTGATGGTGATGGTGGGATAAATGATAGCTCCACGTTATTACTAAAAGGAATAACTTCCCATTCGATGTCCAGTTGCCTTTCATGAATGAACCAACGGGTCAACTCTCCAAAAGATTGTGAAAAGGTAAGTGGCATCGGCCAACGTCCGAGAAAAGACTGACAACTTGGTTCCAGCATGGGTCCTTCGATACTATCTAGACTACGTTGACTAAGGTTGGGTCTGTCCAGCACAATTATTTTTTTTCTGTTTGCCACGCAAGCTTCCAGCATATGGGTGATCGTCCACCAATACGTGTAAAAGCGGCAGCCAATATTGGGCAGATCGATCAGTATGATATCGATGTCTTCCAGATCACTGGAATGTGGTTTCATGCTTTCTCCGTAAAGACTTACGATAGGAAGTTTAGTGTAGGGGTCGTAGGCGTTTTTTTGTGCCACTCCATCTTCTCCTTGTGATAGAATGCCATGTTCTGGAGAAAATAGTTTTTTGATTGAGAAACCTTGACGTAAAAGTTCATGCGCAACTGGATACCCAGACCCAGAAAATGTAGCATGATTCGTGAGCAATCCCAACGGACGATCTTTCAGCTGCGCATAGTTCTCAGTAAAACAATCAACTCCTAACATTTGTCAGATTGTATTCAATTGGATTAACGCTGCCTTCACAGAATCAACCGGAAGTTGACATGTCATGTTTTGGCAAATATAGATTTTTGTTTTTTCATCACTTGCCTCCCTGCCGGTCAGCAAAGGCAACTCACTTTTGGTAATGGCCCCCGCGAAGGTGGCAAAAGGTAGATAGTGTTGAGCAAGTTCTTTCCGTAGTTGCTCAGCGTTGGTCCCCACGATGACCACTTCAATACTTGGCATAGAAATTTCTGTTGCTAGAATTGCCCAATGACACATGTAAATGGGTTCAGATTCAATGAGGGTTGATAAACGTACGAACATTGCTCTCGCCAAATCTTGCCAAGCCGACTTGTCTAGTAGAATACCTAATTTATATAAATTTCTTGCCATGACGGCATTGGAGGATGGGATAACATTGTCGAAAATTTCTTTTTTCCTGGCTATGAGTTGCTCGGCCAGGTTGCTGTTGAAGTGAAAATAGTTTTCTGCCTGGTCAAAAAAATCACTAATCGTATTTTCACACCAGCGCTCTGCATTTCTGAGATAAATCTCGTTAAATGTTACTTGATACAATGAAGTATAAGCTTGAATCAAGAAAGCATAATCGTCAAGAAACCCTATAGTAGCTGAGCATCTACCTTTGTATGATCGGTAAATTTTGTTTTCGTTGATCAAGTGAGTTTCAATAAATCTGATCGCTTTTTCTGCGCACGCTAGGAAGGAGGGATCACCAAATGCTTTGTAGGCATCCGTTAGGCCTTGGATGGTCATCGCGTTCCAGCCGGTGAGGATCTTGTCGTCAAGGCCTGGTTTGATTCGCGCGTTCCTGGCTCCAAGAAGAATGTTAATGCTCTCACCTAATTTTTCGTTGGGTTCACGTTCACTCTGTCTTTTTAAAATATTCTTCCCATGTTCCCAATTTCCTTCGGGTGTAACACCAAAATAATCGATCACGATAGCTGTTTTTGATCCCAGTAGGGTCGAGATTTCGTCATGCGACCAAACATAGAATTTGCCTTCCTCTCCTTCGCTGTCTGCATCGAGTGCTGAATAAAAACCACCTTCTGAATGAATCATCTCCCGTTCCAACCAGTGCACTGTTTCATAAACTACCGTTCGATAGAGTTTTTCGTTTGTCAAGCTGTAGGCTTCAGCGTAGAGACTCAATAGCTGCGCGTTGTCATACAGCATTTTTTCAAAGTGAGGGGCAAACCATTCACCGTCTACCGAATACCGCGCAAATCCTCCACCGATTTGGTCGTAGATGCCTCCCGCAGCTATCTTTTGCAGCGTAAGATGAAGCATATCAATTGCTTTTTTGTTTTTGCTTATCTGGTAGTAGCGCGCGAGAAAGAGCCAAGTAGACGGCATGACAAACTTGGGTGCTTTTTCAATTCCCCCAAACGTAAAATCGAATCGATTTTCTAAGGTGTCAAACATCTTATCCAACATCTCACGCGAGATCGAGGTATTGTTGTCCAGCTTTTTAAATCGCTGTAGGTCTGATATTCCCAAATGATTTTTCAAGTCGTTGGCCGATGCCTCGATTTCGTTTCTTTTTTCTTTGAATGCTTTGGTTATCTGAAGTAGTAATTGTGCCCAGTTCTTTGGAGGAAAGTAAGTACCACCGAAAAACGGCTTTTGATCGGGTGTCAAGAAAACATTCAGTGGCCACCCACCATTTTGCTTCATGGCCTGAACGGCCTCCATATAGATTTGATCTATGTCGGGGCGCTCTTCCCGATCTAACTTGATGCAAACGAAATGCTCGTTCATCAATTCAGCGATGTCTTCATTCTCAAAGCTTTGGTGAGCCATCACATGGCACCAGTGACACGAGGAATATCCAATGCTTAATAGAATCGGCTTATCTTCTTTCTTTGCTTTGATTAGCGCTTCTTCGTTCCACTCAAACCAATCCACCGGATTGCTGGCATGCTGTAGTAAGTAGGGCGAGGTTGAGTGAATCAGTCGATTCGACTTTGATGGATTTGTCATGCGATACAATGTATGATGTCACTTACTCCAAAACGATACAATAAAAAATGCCACGCTTTTGGCGTGGCATCAAAGTTCTTACTACTTCGGTGAACTCAGGCTACCGGACAATACCATTCAGTATCACCTACGTAGTACAAGTATTTCAAGTCGATTAATAATCTCTGTTGAAATCGCCTCTGCGGAAACCACCGCCACCGCCACCACGGTTGCCACCGCGGCCACCACCACTACCTTCTTCGCGTGGGCGAGCCTCGTTAACCACTAGGTTTTTGCCCATGAAATCAGCACCGTTGAGTTCATTGATAGCATTTTTTCCGGCTGTGTCGTCAGCCATTTCTACGAATCCAAAGCCACGGCTACGCTGTGTTACTTTGTCCATGATAATTTTCGCAGAGCTTACTTCACCGTACTCGGAGAATAACTGCTTCATTTGTTCCTCGGTTGCCTTCCAGGGAATGTTGGCTACATAAATGTTCATTTGTGTTTTTGAAATTAAGTGATAAAATGTTGCTGCTAAATCAATAAGTCCGAACCGACAATGCACTCACTAGGTGGGATACTTTCAGGTGGGTTTTACTTCATTAACACTCAAATATAGCTATTTATTCAAAACAAAAGCAAATCGGGGTGTTTTATAGAGCCGGGTCAGTAATGCTTCTACTGATAGATTGCATTTTCCGCTATAAACTTCTTCAAGCCTGCCATAGCAGTCGCACGGACTTTATTTTGAAGCAATGGCGACCAGCCGAGGAGTATTCCGGGAGTTCCTAACGCCATTCTGGTCTATTTCCAAAAGTCAAAATGGTCAATATGCCTTAAAATCAGCCCCTCTTTGAATTCAAAGTAGGCGTCAATCTTATTCAGCACTTTTCGACCTGTTCGCGAGAAAGAATAGGTTGCTTCCCAATGACAGGATCCTTTTCGATCATCAGCCTTTATCTGGTTGAAGGCAAGTGAAAAATTCTTGGCACTAACGGCTAACATATGCCACATGGCTTTGGCTTCTTTTCCCTTTAAATTTTGAAAGGCCGGGTCGCTGAATGTCACTTCTTCGTGGTAACAACTTTGCATGGTTTGCCAGTCTTTTTGTTGAAATGCAGTGTAAAACTTTTCAATAAGTTGTTCGTGTTGGTTCATAACTTTCCTTTGGTGGATCGCCCGATCCGTTCGTTGATCAATTGTTTTTCAGAATCTGAAATATCAATTACATTGTAACTAGTTATCCTATACTGATTCTTAAAAATATGAAAATAAAACTGCTTTTAATATTGTCCCTAGGCTTGGCAAATGGATTAATCGCCCAGTCATTCAATAATCTCCCGGTCAACACGCAAAAACCACCGCTTCATGGTAAACATTGGATGGCGATCACAGGAAAACCACTGGCCGCTACAGCGGGAGCTATGATTTTTAATAAGGGCGGCAACGCAGTTGATGCCTCATGCGCGATGTTGGCTGCAACCTGTACCATGTGGGATGTGCTTAGCTGGGGTGGAGAGACACAGGCGTTGATATACAATCCTAAAACAAAAAAAGTAATTGCAATCAATGCATTGGGCGTTGCACCAACTGGAGCTACCGCAGATTTTTTCAAAGGAAAAGGGATGAAGTATCCACCCGAGTTCGGGCCGTTGGCTGCTGTGACACCGGGCACTGTAGGAGGGTTGTTGACTATGTTGGCGGAGTATGGCACCATGAGCCTTAAGGAAGTTCTTGCACCGGCTATGCAACTAGCGGAAGGGTATCCCATCGAAGCCCAAACGGCCAACTCAATTGAGCGAGGTAAGGAAGAAATAAAGAAGTGGCCGTACTCTAAAAAAGTTTTCCTCACTCATTTAGGTGAAAAGCGCGAAGCTCCCGATGCAGGAGAAATATTTGTGCAGAAGGATCTGTTAGCGACCCTTCAAAAACTAGTTGAAGCAGAGCAGCTGGCTTTGAAAAAGGGAAAGGATAGGAAGACGGCCATCTATGCAGCCTATGATCGATTTTATCGGGGCGATATCGCCAAGGAAATAGTAAGAGGCAGTCAAGAGCAAGGTGGCTTATTCACCGAAGCCGATCTGGCAAATTGGAAAGTAAAGATTGAGGAACCGTTAATGACGAACTACCGCGGCATTGAGGTTTATAAATGTCAACAATGGACGCAAGGACCTGCCATGCTACAGACACTAAACATTCTGGAAAATTATGATTTGAAAAGCATGGGTTATAATTCAACGAAATACATTCATACAGTTTATCAGGCGATGAATCTTGCTTTTGCTGATCGTGATTTTTACTATGGCGACCCCGCGTTCGCACCAGAGGAACCAATGAAGGGACTTCTTTCGAAAGAATATGCAAAGGAGCGGATGAAATTGATCAACCCAGATATGAATGATCCGAAAATAGGCCCTGGAGATCCCTATCTACTGGACGGGAAACAAAACCCTTTTCAGGACATACTTTTGAAGTGGGGTAAAAGTCAAGCTTTTAACTCGACCCAAGTGAACCCTCTTGATGAGAAGTATTTGGAATCGTTTACGGCAGGTACCACTTCGGTAGAGGCTGCTGACAAAGAAGGTTGGGTGGTATCAATTACGCCTAGTGGAGGGTGGGTGCCTGCTTGTATTGCAGGTAATACAGGAGTGGGCATGAGCCAACGGATGCAGTCATTCGTGCTGGACGCCAAAGAGAATCCGTTTAATGTGGTTGAGCCGGGTAAGCGCCCTCGTGTTACGTTGACGCCCAGTTTAGCTCTTAAAGACGGGAAACCATTTTTATCTTTCGCTAAGCAAGCTGGCGATGAACAAGATCAATTACTGATTCAATTTTTTCTTAACATGGTTGAGTTTGGGATGACCGTTCAAGAAGCGTGTGAGGCGCCAAGTTTCAAAACGCTCCAGATGTATTCCAGCTTTGGCGATCATGAAAAAGTGCCGGGTGGATTAACCTTGAACAATGCAATGCCCCCGTGGGTAAGAAAGGACCTATCTCGAATGGGCTATAAACTTTCTTACCAAGAACGCACTAGTGGACCAATCAATGCTATTTGGTTTGATTGGAAACACGGCAGCTTCTGGGGAGGTAGCAGCAATCATGGAGAAGATTATGGAATTGGCTGGTAGTTGTCTAACCGCTACCGCTACTCAAAGGCTTTGGTAATCAGACGCTATGGAGTTTTCGGAAATAATTTTTCCGCTTCTATTCACTTGCAATTCTGAGACGTTCTTGACCCTCACCATTAATTTTATTGTCGACTTCAATTTAACCCAGATTATGCAATAGAAATTCTATTGTATAATTGACGAATGAAAATCAACGATTTAGCCCCAAGTAAGAAAACCAAGTTGGTGATTTTCATTGTCAGGGTTTAACCTTGACAAAACATTGGAAACCAATGTTTTCGTCAACCCCCTGGGCAAACTATGCATTCCTAATGCATAGTTTGGGTTTAAACAAAATTACGAAATGGGTTTAATTGAGCGGCAAGTTGCATCGCTGTATTTATAGAATGAGTAGTTGCTTCGATAAATGTAATCGACTACGACAAATTGCCATTGGGATAGGTAATACTCACTTCAACTGAATACTAATCTCACTTTTTACTGTTGAAAATAGCTCTAAAAACCAGGATAAAGGCAAAAAGACCGATACAAAGCATGACCAACACTCCGGGACTTACTAATTTAACTGCGTGCATAATTTTGGATTATTTCAATTTACTTTCTGTACAACATACGGCAGTTTACTAAAACCTTATCCTAACCTGAAATCTAACATCGTTTCGGGTATTTCCAAGAATTGCTTCTCCACTTGAACCAATAATATCCCGATCTGTAAAGCGTGTTTGCGCCCAGCGAACCCAAAAGTCAATTTTTTCTGAGAGCCTATATTGCAGTAGTAGAAAATGCCGAACTCCGCGACCACTATAGGCCGGAAACGTAAACGCAAGCCAAACATCTTTTTCGTATACATAAAGACGATTGTCAAAATCGTCCGTATCAAACAAAACATAACGACCTGAGATAGAAAATTTTCGCCAATCGAGTGACGCGTCCTGCATGATTGCAACACCTTGCGTGCTTTTCCCGGAGAAATCAAAAGTGCTGAGTTGTGCTCTGCTTCTAAAGCTAAGATAGGGAGTGGCACTATAATCGAGGTTAACCCAATAGTTTCTTTTAATACCAAGGTCTGTCAGATACAAATTCACATCTGCACTGGTATTGCGCTGCCTGATTTCTTCGCGTGCTTGCAAAAAGAAGGAAACAGTTTTAGACGGTTTGTAGTTGAACCGGATCAACCATTCACTTCCTTGAGAAGGTGCATAGTTCCGGAATTTTAACCATGGAAATTGAAAAAGATCTACATATCCGGCCAGGGAGTATTTCTTGTTAAAGGAATACTTCCAACCCCAATAAAAACCGGACTCATTTTGGGCAATTGAGTTTTCTGCCAAGGCGTTACTGTAAAAACTATAAAAGTTACGATCAAACTTTCGATAGAGCATCGAGATATCGAGCTTCGGGGTTATGCTAGCCAAGATCCCCGCTACAAGCGCTTGCCCATGCTGAATGGTTTGAACAAACTCACTAAAGATCGACACGTTGTTGCTCGAATAGTTTAGAAATGCTCCGACATTTGAATTGTCACTTCCCTTGAACGCAAATTGATTGTATTGATTTTCTTTTCTAAAAATGGGAATGCTGAACTGAGTAGTGTGAAAAATTAGTCCTGCATCCAGCGATTTGTTTTTGTAGTTCGCAACTACTGCCAGATTGTTTTCTGTCAAACTATTTCGGTTTGCAAGTTCGGATGGGGTGCGGTGAAGCCCGGAAAAGTTAAATGAGGACAATACATTTTGAATGGTGTCTTGTACATTGCCATCGCGGCCACGCGAAGATAGCATCGTGTGAAGGGTGAAATTTTTAGCCGGCTCATAAGTCATGGCAGCCCCTCGAAAATAACCGGCTTCATAAATGGACGTGTAAGGAAGGAAACCCAGGTTGCTTCTACGGACAGTTGTAACAGCCTCCCCATTCTTTCCAATTCCGAAAACAGATCCCAGCGCGATGCCTTGGCCAAATTGCGCTTGGTAGTCGCCCACAATCAGATTTTTTATTTTTTGTTTATTGACGATCTGTGCATGAAAAGAAATGTAATCAAAACCATAATATTTTTTGGAGGGGTTCCAATTGATGTTTTCTCCGGCATCTTTTTCCAATGTAAAACCTAAACTAAAATCTCCGGGCCTACTGGTTCGAAAGCGCGCGTAAAAGTTTCCGGGCGAACCCGCATACCTGCGACTACTGTCCGTGTCCGTGGCATAACCTCGTTGCGTTTCTAGTGTTTGTGCGTACCGAAGCAATAGATAATTATTTTTTTCAGCGCCTATCCGTTGAAAAATGCTCTTGTCCAATACTGAACCTCCTTCAGTGACTTTGACAAACGGGACAAGTTTTAAGAAAAGCTCTTTTGTAAATCCCTCAACATTTTGAAGTTCGTATACAGAAAGCAGTTGACCCGCTTTCTCACGATAGCTGACAAAGGAATTGATTTGATTTGGGCTTAGTATATAGAACGAGGCCAGTTGTTCCTTGGTAATTCGATTTAAGTCTATTGGATTTGTGATGAGTTGCAGATAATTCTCGTAAAGATCTTGATAGTCAATATCTAAATCTTGAGTGGCAAAAATTTCATCAACAAGGGAGGAGGGGTCTATCTCTTTACGGGGATAGTCTTGTGCGTACGACTTTGTAACGATGAACAAAGCCAAGCCAATGAAAAAAATACCTCTTTTCATTTTGCATCCTTTGAGGCAATCAAATACGTAGCGGAAGCTTGGTGGGCAGCTCCTGAAAATTGACCAAGACGAATGCCATAGTCTATTTTTAATTTGTTTTTGTGGAAGCCTAATCCGAAGAAGCCGGCTTGAGGATTTACTGCATAACCGGTTCTGAAAAACAGATTTTTGAAAACGGAATATTCGATACCCGTCCGCCAATTGGGTTTGTAGTCGATATCTTTCTCTAGCTCAGTAGCTATAAACACTTTTTCACTGGGCTTCAGGCCGATGCCTACTACCAATCTGGTCGGCAGTTTCTCTACATCGCGTGTTTGTAGCGATGATTGTGTTACATTGTTGATATAGGCACCAATAGTAATCTGTTCGGTTAGTTCAGTGATTCCACCAAAGTCAATGCTGAAGGCGTTTTGTATTCCAAAACCCTCGGCTCTGTATTGGATGTAATTGAGTTTGATACCAAGTGAAGTAATCCCGAATTGATTGCCAACTCCCAAAGAAACAATTTGTTCGCTATAGATCGCATCACCAAATCGGAACATACCTAGCCCAGCATTTGCCCATCGTAAAGGAACGTTAAGTACTGCTGCCATTCGATTAGCACCTACCAGAGCAGGAACAGCTTCATAAGCGAACGCGGTACTTAGTTGTTGAGTTTTTCCGAGTGCACCAACGTTGCTGAAGAGCGCCCATTCGTCTTTAGACGTAGAAGACGCATAGCCCATACCCGCTTGCCGAGCTCCCATCAAAGTAGAAACACTCTGCCCCTTGGACTGGCCAGTTAGAAGGGAAAACACCAAAATTAAAATGGCGACTCTCAATCTGATTGTGATATCAGACTCAATATAAGAATTCTCTAAAAATCTTTTTTCAGATTGAAGAAGAACCCTTGGGTTGCTTCGCGGGTAAAGGTGTACTCTAGGCGAAAAACTACGTCATAGGGCAGAACAATATCTACACCAGTTCCCGCGCCCGCCAGCAGTTTGCCACTTAGGCGTGTGTTCTGGTTTTTTTCTTCATAGTTGATGTAATTCTGGACATAGCCAAAGTCGGCAAAAGCCTTCCAGAAAATGGCAAAAGGCACATGTTTAAATTGCTCCAGTGGCATATTTTCCCAGCGGCTAGCACTAGAATAAATTTTCTTTTTGAAAGTCGTTTTGTTGACAAAGAACTTAGGTCCTTCAATAACATATACCTCATATCCTCTTACGATTTGTCGCTGGTAGCCAAGCGCACCCAGCAGATTGTAGGGCTGGCGCATGGGGTCGCTTATGTAAAGAGAAGAAAAATTGGAGAGATTGTAGCCTCTTTTCAAATCGTGGTGGTAGGCGTGGGTCAGATTCAAGATCCATTGGTTGACATCTCCTTCCCATCCAAGACCATTCTTTTGAATATGCGCAGAGAATTGATAGCCATTTAACGGATACATGACCACATCGCGATGCTCTGATCGAAACGAGTACGAAAACATAGCATACTTCTGCTTGTTGCTGGTGTTGTTGAAGTAATTTGGATTGTAGACCGCTACTTGATCATTGATGTAGCTGGAGCGATAGCCAATAGAGAACGAATGAGTTTCAAAAAAAGATTTGCGATAGGTGTATGTCGCATGCGCTGAAATTGTATTTCTGAGAACAGGTTTGCCATCAAATAAGGCTGCTGAATCTGTAGGAAGGAATTTAATTTTATGGTCTACTGTTTGCGCACCAACATTCCGCAACTCGCCAAAGTCAAAACTCAAAATTAACCCTTGCTTCTGACGTTTATCGAGATAGGGAATAACGTAACTCAGCGCGTAGTTCTGCGTAAATCCAAATTGTGCAGTTAGTTTTAGCGTTTCATTTCGCCCTCTGCAATTGTATTGCTCCAGTCGAAGTCCATAGTTAACACGCCCGAAGTCGTGGTTATAATTTTGCCACCATTCGTTGAAATTCCGATCAGCTAGTTCAAAAATCGGGATTGGCCATGTATACCAACGTTCTTCAACTTCTACCAGCAAATCGATTGTATTGTAAGACATTTCCAAGCTGCGAATGGTAACCGTGTTGAACAATCGTAGATTGTAAATTTTTCTTTTATCTAAAGAAAGTATTTCCGGTAGCTTGTAAAAGCGAACGGTGTCACTCGTTTTCAGTGAAAGTTCACGAGAGATTATCGGGTCGCGTGTTCGTTTGTTTCCGATGATTATAATACGGTTGACTGTAACCGTTCGCGATGAGTCGATACCGGTGCGTCCCACCGTGTCCGACTTGGTTTTTGCTTTGGCGAAAACGGATGTCGTATCGATTGAAAAGCAAAGGAGGCCAACTATGAAAAAGAACTTTACTTCGAATTTCGCCACGGCTCTTCAGTCTACAAATCAAGAAGTAGTTTTATGAAGTAGTTCTATTGGTTCTCAATGAACGGACAAGTATTACGATTCCAGCAAGAAATAAAGGAATGCTCAATATTTGACCCATGTTGAACGAAAGATGGTCTTCAAATTCTACTTGATTTTCTTTTAGGAATTCGAACACAAATCGAAGTCCAAATAGTACGGTTAGAAAAACACCCAGAATACGTCCGTCAACCAGATTGAGCTTGTGTCTTGACCAATACCAAAAAAGGGCTACAAATAAAATGAAATACGAAATCGATTCATATAACTGTGCAGGGTGGCGGGCAATTCCCAAGGTGCTAACTTTTCCAGCATAGGTTCCAGAAGGTTCTAAAGACACTTGATAATTTAGCATGGCGGAACGTTCGTCAACAAACTCGTTCTGAAACTCAAGCTGATTTCTAACTCTTCCGAGAATAAATTCATTTGCCTGGGTTTCAGTAGTGCCTGGTTTGAAAAACAGATAGAGGTTTATCGGAACACGGCCATTTTCACCTTTGGCGCGAGTAGCGTCTTTTTCGATTTCTAATTTTGCCACTGGGTTGCTGCCATCTTGATCAAACAAAATCCGTTCCGCCACAGGGTTGAAAAATACTACCCCAAATGCACTATCGGTTGGCTTGCCAATAATCTCTGAATTAAAGTAGTTACCCATTCGGATAAGCCCAGCCACTAAGCAACTGAGGATGGCAATTCTATCCAACACTTGAAGATAGTTTTGGTTTGGAAATTTTTTGCGACTGTAAATCCATAATGCAATGAGAATCGCAATGACTCCGCCATGGCTGGCTAAGCCAGTAAATCCTGTCATGCGGAACGGAGAGAGTTGAAACGGAAGAATCACACCGAGCGGATTTGTCCAAAGCATCTCTGGCTCATAAAAGATAACATGGCCTAATCGCGCGCCAATAATTGTGGCAACAATCATGTATACCGTAAGTGTATCCACATCTTTTTCGGGTTTGCCCTCCTTTTTATGGATGTAGTAAAGAATTTGTTGCGTGATCAAAAATCCCAATGCGAAGAATAAGCCGTAGTATCGAAGGGTAAAATCAAAAAGAGAGAAAAAGCTAAACGAGAATATCTCAGGGCTGCCGTTCCAAATAATGTAACAAATCATAGTAAGCTGTTAGACGTTGATTGGGGTTGTTCGTTTAATTCAAAAAAATATCACCAAAGATAGCGACTAATGACGAATGATCAACCCACGGCTATCTGGATTGACATTATCTATACATTATCTAGTTCCCTTAATTCTTCAGCGAACCCCCCAGAGAGAATCGGGAAGCGGCACCAGCTTCGAGGATCTACGTTGATTTCGTCTAAATGAAAGGATGGAGCCAGCCTCTCACGTTTCCATTGATTGGCAGACCAAAGGCGGAAGAATTTCTTGATATATTCTTTCAACTGCTGATTTGGCTTTCCCTCGGAAAGAATGACGTATACCTCAGTTGGTGCTTTTCTCTCTTGAATGGCTAGTGTTTCAATTTCAGCAAGAATAGCGTAAGGCATCAAATCCTTTTCATCTGTCTGCGTTAGCTCAAGGGGTCGTAACTCAGCCGTTGGTTGTAGTTGATTGACGTAAGAGAGCGCTGTGTAACCCAACTCTTTCTCTGCCCACTTTAACCATTGGATAACAAATGGTTTGTTTAACCCAGCAATAGGGGCAAGGCTACCGCTCGTGTCACCATCCATTGTAGCATAACCTACGTCCCCTTCGCTCCGATTGGATGTTGTAAGTAGAATGGATTGTTTAATGTTTGCGAGCAACCAAATGATGGGCGACCGTAATCGAGCCTGGATGTTTTGCATAGCAATGTCATCGGTTTGCCAACTTAACTTCCGGCCTAATACTGTTTCGATTTTGTTTTCATAAGATTCAACTTCGGCATCAATCAGCCATGAATGAAAATCGGCTCCAATTGAACTTGCCAATTCGCGCGCTGCGGTGAGTGTGGCATCAGAAGAATTTCTTGTGCCCTGGTAGGCGCAAGTGAGAAGTTTGCCTACCGCAGATTTCGTATCGGAACTGTCCGTCAGGCCTACCGCCATATTGAAGTTCTCCCATCCCAATTCAGCCGAAGCTCTTCTCACCATTTCACTGACCAGTACGGCACAGAGTGACGAATCGGCTCCACCACTGAGGCTGAGCACAAAGCCGCGGGCTCTGCTTTTTCTAAGGTAGTCAAACAGGGCAACCGAAGTTGCTCTCGCCAATTCTTCATTCGTTTCTTTGTTATCGGTGATGGTGTGCGTTTCTGTTAGCTCAGGTCGATCGAAATTGATTTGACAAGATTGAAGATTGAAAGGCTTGAAAGATAGGCGTTCACTGACCTTCAATAGTTTTCCGTTTTGACCAAAAATGATGTCCCCGTCATAAATCATTCGGCCGGCCTCGTTGCCGAGCAAATTGGTAAAAACATAGGCGCAATTGAAGTTTCTTGATCCATCAATTACGACTTCATTTTCGCGCAATTTGCTTTTGCGCATCGCAAAATGGCTTGCGCTTGGGTTCAAGATCAAATCAACTCCTCTTTCCCGCAATTTATAACCTGGTCTTTTTTCCTTGCGCCAGGCATCCTCACATATTTCGAAGCCGAATTTAATTCCGTTTGTTTCATAGACTAAATCACCCACTGGAATCACTTCATCGACAACTTCAATTTCCTTTACTGATCCTGATGGCCACGCATCAAACCACCGTGGCTCATAATGTACTCCATCGCGCGCCAAATTTTGTTTGAGGGTGACACCAAGAATTTTTCGGTCTGAAATGACACAAGCACCATTGTAAGTAACCCCTCCAAACCGAACCGGCAATCCTATACACACAGTGATTGATTCACAATGCGGAACAATTTCTTGCAGGTGTTTCCATGCTTTCGCAGAAAGCCAGTCACTCAAAAACAAATCTTCACAACCATACCCTGTAAGGCAAAGTTCAGGCAGGCAAAGAATGGCAACGCCTTGTTCCTTCGCCTCTTCAATGGCAGAAAGAATGTTAGCTATATTACTCTTCCAGTCAAAGGGAGTTTGATTTACTGTGGCGCCACCGATTTTTAAAATCCTGCTCATTTACTGTTGTCATTTGCTGGTTTCTAGTTACTTGTTTTGACGGAATTTGAGAACTGGAAACTTCTGGGATTAGATTAGACAGAGTTTTAGTTGGCTTTTTGGGGATTGATCGACAATAAGCTATTCAATTCAAGATGGAGAACTTTACTAAAGGAAGATTCAGTAGCTTCGCCTGTGACCTTATCAATTTGATACCAAGATTTTTTTTTGTAATCATAGACAAAACCCTCCTGCACATCATAATCACGTAGCAACGCAAGTACTTTAGCACTGTCTTTTTTCACACCTGCCGAATGGGTTACTTCAATAAGCGTTAGTGTTTTATCTTGCTTGTGATCATAGAGCAAGATATCGGGAGCAGGGCTTGTTTGTCCTTCATCAATCATTGTTTCGGGGTAGGGGAATAATTGGGTTTTATCTTTAAGGTAAAGGTCGGCAAGCCCGTGGATAAGTTGAGTGATGATGGCCTGATGTTCCTTAGGAGCATTTATTCCCATGATGATCAAATTATCTTGCATGATGGCATCTATTAAAAATCAGTGTAAAGATAGATTTTTTTATGATGAACATTACCAGTCCTTAGTTTCCAGAAACCTGAACCCATTAGATCTCAAGCATCACACACGTCTTCTCTGCCGCGCTCTGCTCAGCTTTCTTTTTATTAAAACCATGTCCGAGGCCAAAAGGTTGCTCGCTGATAATCACTTGAATCGAAAATTCTTTATGGTTGCGTCCCGTTAATTTAGATTCTACCAAATCGAATCGGATTTTTTTTCCCTGGCGCTGTGCCCACTCGATCAACTTGCTTTTGTGATTGGTGTTTACGTTCACGACTGTTTCTAAATTGAAATAGGGTTGTATCAATTTGTCGATGACGAATTTTTTTGTTTTCAAGTAACCCTTATCGAGGTAAATGGCGCCCACCAGTGCTTCAAGGGTATTGCCCAGAATAACATGTTGAAGTTGCGTGTTGCGTTGGTCAAATCGAACGATCGAACCGATACCTACTTTTCGGGCCAGATTGTTTAACGATTCGCGATTGACAATTCGAGAGCGAATTTCGGTAAGAAAACCCTCGTCTTTAAACGGGTATTTTTTGAATAAGTAATCGGCTACCGCTGCGCCCAAAATAGCATCTCCCAAATATTCAAGCCTTTCATTGGATTCGCGAAAGCCAACTGTGTCTTTTGATTTGGAACTATGCAAGGTGGCTAACCGATAGAGCGCCAGATTGGTAGGAGGGAAGCCAGCAATCGTTTTGATCGCGGTTACAAGTTTTTTATCTTCTTTAGAATTAGGCTTGGTGAGAGTGAGTAAATTCCACACAGGTCAACCTTACTCAACTTTCCGGATAATAACAGACGCATTATGACCACCGAAGCCAAAGGTATTGCTCAAAGCGACTTTTACATTTTTCTTTTGTGCCTTATTGAATGTCAGATTCAATCGAGGATCGAGTTCGTCATCGTCCGTAAAATGATTGATCGTGGGAGGAACGATTCCCTCTTCAAGAGCGAGTAAACAAGCAATTGCTTCGATGGCTCCCGCAGCTCCCAACAAATGACCCGTCATTGACTTGGTAGAACTGATATTCATTTGGTAGGCATGCTCTCCAAATACTTGCTGTATTGCTTTGATCTCACCGATGTCTCCTAATGGTGTGGATGTTCCGTGAGTGTTAACATAATCAACTTCCTCGGGCTTGATGCCAGCTTCTTCTAAGGCATATTGCATTACCTTTATAATGCCAGTACCTTCTGGATGAGGTGCAGTAATATGGTATGCATCTGCAGACATTCCACCTCCGATAATTTCGCCATAAATCTTTGCGCCACGCCTTTTGGCATGTTCGTATTCTTCGAGTATTAACGCACCCGCACCTTCCCCTAAAACAAATCCATCTCTGTCTTTATCGTATGGTCGGGACGCTGTCTCAGGTGAGTCATTCCTTTCTGAAAGTGCTTTCAAGGCATTAAATCCGCCTACTCCTGCAATGCAAACGGCCGCCTCTGAGCCACCAGAAACGATGACATCTGCCTTCCCTAATTTTACATAGGTGTAGGCATCATAAATTGCATTTGTAGATGAAGCACAGGCAGAAACTGTAACATAGTTTGGCCCGTGAAAACCGTATTTGATAGAGATATGCCCAGCACTTAAGTCCGGGATCATCTTTGGAATAAAGAACGGATTGAACCGAGGCGTTCCATCTCCAGCGGCAAACGTCCTCATTTCTTCCTGAAAAGTGAACAAACCGCCAATTCCAGAGCCCCAAATAACCCCTACTCTGTCTTTGTTAACTTTATCGAGGGGAAGTTTTGAATCTAGAATAGCTTCATCTGCAACGGCCATCGCATATTGAGCGAATGGATCGAGTTTTCTAGCCTCCTTGCGTTCCATGAGGACAGTAGGGTCAAACCCTTTTACCTCACACGCAAATTTGGTTTTGAAAAGAGTTGTGTCAAACTTAGTAATCGGGGCAGCACCACTTTTTCCTTGAGATAACCCATCCCAATATTCGCGAAGTGTATTTCCAATTGGAGTAAGCGCACCTGCCCCTGTGATGACAACTCTTTTAAAAGTCATAGATGATAGATGATCGTAGACGACCTAAAGCAAAATTATTTTTTTGCGTTTTCTTCCAAATAGGAGATCGCCTGGCCAACCGTAGCAATGTTTTCAGCTTGATCATCTGGAATCGAGATATTGAATTCTTTTTCAAATTCCATGATCAACTCAACAGTATCTAATGAATCAGCTCCCAAATCATTGGTAAAGCTTGCCTCAGGAGTTACTTCAGATTCTTCAACACCCAACTTGTCGATGATGATTTGTTTTACTTTTTGTGCGATTTCGGACATGATAATAAGGTTTAAGGATTCAAAAATCAGGTGCAAATAAAGAGATTTAACCCAATATTGACAAACATTTAGCCACGTTCATGAATACCCGTTACTTTTACGGGCTTTTAAAAAATGAAGAAAAGGACGCTTGAAATAAGCTATTCTTATGATTTTGACCTGCTAGGCATCATTTCGCCCCTAAAAGGGTATAAGTTAGCCTGGGAGATCAATAATTCTCTGAACATTAAACTGGTAAAGGATAAGGATTTATGTATTTTTTTCAAGAATGGCATCGATCAAAATTTCTCGCAATTTAGTTATTCAGGCGAGGCGTGGGTGCTTAAATTGTTTCGAAACAAGCCAATTGAATCAGATCAGTCCAAAACAACGCTGGTGTCCGAATTTCCACATTATGATTTTGTTTTATTGACACAAAGTGATGATACAACCAAAAGCAATCGATTGCAGCAAGTCTTACGACTTATCCCTTCCGTAGAATTGGTTGCTTTTATACCTTTGGGCAATCTAAAAGCTAAGGATTACTTTATTTTCTAACATTATACATGGAAAGGATTTCTTACAACAAAACAAAAATCGTAGCCACAGTAGGGCCGGCTTCAAACAACAAGGAGATGCTTCATGCATTGATTAAGGAAGGTGTGGATGTGTTTCGACTCAACTTCTCTCATGGCAAGCACGAGGATCACTTAAAGGTGATCAACTTCGTTCGTGAGTTGAATAACGAGATGGGTACAAACGTGGCGTTGCTACAAGATTTGCAAGGTCCTAAAATACGTGTCAATGAAATGCAGCCTGGTATCGAGATTGTTGCAGGTCAGGAAATTGTAATCACTACACGCGAAGTGTTGGGAAATAATGAATTGGTTAGCACTTCTTATGAAGGATTACCCAAAGATGTGAAGCGCGGTGATATGATCTTGATTGATGATGGAAAGATCGAGCTGAAGGTAGTGGAGGTACGTGATATTGATGTCGTCTGCAAGGTGATCTATGGTGGTCCATTGAAGTCAAGAAAGGGCATCAACCTACCATTTTCAAAAGTAAGTGCTCCCTCGCTCACTGAGAAAGACTACGAAGACTTGGAATTTGGTTTAAAGAATAAAGTAGATTGGGTTGCTCTTTCTTTTGTTAGGAAGGCAACTGATATCGAAATCCTTCGCGAGGTGATTAATCGTCAGAAAGCCGCTACACGGATTGTTGCAAAAATCGAAAAGCCAGAAGCGCTTGAAAACATTGACGCCATCATAGCAGCCACTGATGCGATTATGGTTGCCCGAGGAGATCTGGGAGTTGAGATTTGGATGGAAGAAGTGCCGATGGTGCAGAAGATGCTCGTTGATAAATGTAACAAGGCAGCGAAGCCAGTGATCGTAGCTACTCAAATGATGGAAAGTATGATCGAGAATCCGCGCCCCACCCGTGCGGAGACGAACGATGTCGCTAACGCAGTGATGGATGGTGCCGATGCGCTGATGCTATCGGCTGAAACAGCTGCAGGAAAATATCCCATCGAGGTAATTAGAAGTATGGTTCGAACCATCGGGTCGGTTGAAAAACAAGGAAAGATATTTTTTAAATTTAGAGAGCCCGATCCTGCAACTTCTACCTATTTTGCCGATAGCTTAATTTTGACAGCTTGCAAATTGGCGAAAGATGTGAACGCGAAGGCTATTGTTGGAATGACTCAATTGGGTTACAGTGCCTATAAAGCCTCTTCACACAGACCTGATGCCAATATATTTGCCTTCACAAGTAACCATGCGATTATTAACACCATGAACTTGGTTTGGGGTACCCGCTCTTATCATTACGACAAAGCAGCTTCTACGGACGCGACCATTGCGGATGTGGAGGAAATTTTGAAACGTGATGGTCACGTAAAAAAAGGTGATACTTTTATTATTTTGGCCAGCATGCCAATTCAAGAGAGAGGTAGAACAAATATGATTAAAGTGCACGAAGTGCAATAGTGGTTGCGCCACTATTTTGTTACGGCCCCAGTTTAAATTAGGTGGTTGTTATCCCTGGCAGAATAACAGGATACAACGATTTCTTGCCAATAATTTTGGTGTCATAGACCGTGATTTCTTTCTGTTTTGAGTCTGTAAAATAAACTGTGTCAGTTAATAATTGTTGTAATAATAACTGATGTTGGACTGTGGTCATCTCCTAACGGTTCCCATCGCTGCAATGTTATAAAATTTAGTTGGGAGTTGTCCATCATTTCGACATCAAAAGCATTCACAAGCTTAGTTTGATTCTACCCTCAAACCAAATGGAAAGTTGGGATACCGTCATCGCCCAGTTTTGGAGTGGTGCCGTCCATTTTTTTTGGATGTTGCAATAGGCTAGGTAGATCAATTTCAATAGTGCCATGTCTGATGGAAATGCCCCCTTGGTCTTTGTTACCTTGCGCACCTGACGATGAAAGCCTTCAATGGTATTAGTCGTGTAAATCATCTTACGGATGGCTGGGTCGTATTTAAAGTAGGTACTCAGCTTGGGCCAGTTGTTACGCCATGAATTGATGACCAATGGATATTTTTTCCCCCACTTTTTATCCAACGCATCCAATTGTTGCTCTGCCAAATCCTTGGTGGCTGCGCGATATACCTCCTTAAGGTCAGCCATGAACGGTTTCTGATCTTTACTAGCTACGTACTTGAGGCTATTACGGATCTGGTGAACCATACAGCTCTGCACTTCTACTTTGGGGAAAACGCTTTCGATAGCCTCGGAAAAACCATTGAGATTGTCGATACAAGCAATCAGAATGTCGGCCACCCTTACTGGCGTGCGTTTGCAACGCGTGCCGCTCCTAATTTTATTTGTTATTTGTAACCTGTCCACGCATTTCAATAACGTTAGGCCATGTCACAGAAGTACAAGTTCCATGACCCGCAGGGGATGTATTTGAGCGGAGTGGCCGATCATTTGCGAAGGGTAAAGAATTACAAAGTTTGGCAAGATGACAACCACTCTGAGCTGCTCACCTCGGCAAAGTTTACGTGGCAAAAATTGGATTACCTTCACGACAATCCAGTGATGGACGAGATCGTGGATGAGCCCTGGGAATATCGGTACAGTTCGGTAAGGGATTATTATCCTAACAAAAAAGGGTATTTGGAGTTGAATAAAATAGAGTAGGTGGGCACGCGTTACGAGCGCGCGCCAGCTAGGGGGAAGAAAGGTAGAACAAATATGATTAAAGTGCTTGAAGTGCAGTAGCTGCTGCAGCCCGCTATTTTGTTACGGCCGCATTTTTTTTAGGTAGTTGTTTTCCCTGACGGAAGAAACGTTTAGCCGACAAACGCATGATTCTACGCCACCGATTTTTCAATAGCAGGTTTGGTTGGCTTTGCTCTTTCGAGGGACATCGCTCTTGCGAAAAACATCTTTAAAAAAGATATGGTTCAACGTAAAGAATAAATCCAGACTCGCAAAACCAAAAAATAAGTAATGAAGGGACTTATGATTTACGACAGGTGGATGCAAATCATTTTTAAATGGCGAGGTTCAACCGAAATTTGTAATTTTATTTTTTTTAAGCAACCTTCGATAGTCAGCTTTAATACCGATTTTCATATCTTTTTTCAGCGATCCTTGATCGGCAATTATTGGTATCGATTGAAGGCAAATAACAGTAGCCAGAAAATTTTAAAGAATGAACTTAGACGATATCTTTTCACAATTAAATCAAGATGAGATTTTGCTCTTTCAATCTATCATGAAAGAAGTGTCCTTCGAAAAAGGGAGTGTGATTATCAAGGAAGGGCAAGTAGCGTCCAATATGTACTACATAAAAAACGGGGCTTTGCGCAGTTTTTTTTATAAGTACGGAGAGAATATATCTGACTTCTTCTTTTTTGAAAACTCTTTTGCGTCTGATTTTGCATCCTTCTATAGTGGTAAACCATCTAGTTTTAACCTGGAATGTTTGGAGGATGTAGTGGCTCTACAAATTAATCGTGAGGATCTTTTAATACTTGGCGAAAAGCACCCCATATTTGAACGATATGGACGTATAGCTGCTGAGTATGCCTTCCTCTTGGTGGAAGAGCGCATGCAATTACTCCACACAGGAGATCTGGAAACGCGTTTCCGCTGGATGATGAAGAATTTCCCAGCAATTTTCATGCGCGTACCTCAATATCAAATTGCTTCCTATTTAGGGGTTAAACCAGAAAGCCTAAGCAGGATTAAATCGAGGATTGGCAAAGCGTTATAACAACTTCTTAACATAGGTCATTTATTCTGCCTTTTCTGACGTGCACATTTGTGTCGAAATAAACAAACACACAAAATGAAAACGTCCTCGCAAAGAATGCTGACTCGCATAGTTCATATCATGTCAGGCACTATGATTGGTCTCTATTTCTATTCTCCGCTCGGCTTGGATAGTAGCTTTCAAGCGGCTGTAAAGTTTATAGTCATCCCGTTGGTTGCGGTTAGTGGGTTGTGGATGTGGAAATCTGAAGCCATTCGGAAATGGATTAAGCATGGGTAAGGCTTACTACTCCTGCTTCGGTGAATGGCGCAAACGTGATTTGAAAAATGGTTTTTTTAAACATTAAAAAAATATGAAATGGAGAATGTTAGGAAGGCAACAAGAAAAGATAAACAAGCTATTGTAGGCATACTCACTCAAGCGTTTTGGAACGAGCCACATATTAATTGGTTTGCCGGAACACATAATAATAATAAAAAGCAGAGAGTAGAAGCTTTAATGTCGTTTGTTTTTGAAAAACGCTTACCCAGCGGAGAGGTGTTTATCACCAACGATTCTCAGGCCGTTGCAGTTTGGAGAAATGATACAGCCACCAAATTTTCGATTAGTCTAACGCTGGAGTACCTTAAATTTTTGTGGATTTATGGATACAAAAGAGTCATGGACATTAACCGCTATGAAAAGAGTGTGCATAGCCGATACCCTAAAGATAAATCAATTTACTATCTATGGATGTTGGGCACGTCCAACCAAAGCCAAGGAAAAGGATTGGGATCTCATTTAATGAATTACATGCTAAGGGATGCCGCTAAAAATGGCATAGATACCTACTTGGAAACAGCCACCGAAAGTAATGTTGCCTTGTATGAGCATAAAGGATTTGAACTCTACGATCAAATGGAAGTAGTGGGTGAGCCAAACATAACTATCTACTTTATGAGAAAAGGGTCAATGAGTTAACGAAGTGGGAGAAGATCGTTGCAGACCCCAGCAAAATCTGGATTGAATCAAGCCAAGCTTGGGTTCACCAGCAGAACGGTTTCCTTTTCAACAACTACCATTCCGGCTGGGTCGCCCTTGCGTTTGCGCACATATTTTTTAGGTGTGTATGCCACCGGGCAAAGGCTGTCTGTTTTTCGTTTGGAGTTGTAGGCTGCCAGTTCTGCCGCCCGTTCGATCACGTCTTTCGGGAAATTTTTTCCTGATTGATGCTTTATGATTACATGCGAACCCGCTACATCTTTTGCGTGCAGCCAAAGATCTTCTTTGTAAGAATGCTTTAGAGTAAGTTGATCATTGGCCTCTGCATTCTTTCCCACCCAAATCTGGAAGCCTTTGTATTCGAATGTATGATAGGGAAGAGGTTCTGATCTGCTCTTTTTGTTTAAAGAAGTCTCTTCCTTCCCAAATTGCCGTACGGTCTTTAGATCTTCTGACTTCTCCAGAGTTTCGATAGACTTTTTTATTTTTTCGTTTGCCTTTTTTTTTGATAAGATGGACTCATTCAACTTAGCAATTTCTATTTGTTGATTTTTTGCTTTTCGATAAAATACCTCAGCGTTGCGTTGTGGGTTGAGATCTCGTTTAAGTTTTATTTTTTCAGGTTGATTGGTATAAAAGTTTACCAGCTCAATGGTTTCTACACCTGGTTTGATTTCGTGCATGTGAGCCATTAGAAGATCTCCCCAAAGTTGATAGTGGGTGTCGTTAATCAGGTCGTTTACTTTTTGGACGTTCTTTACAATGTAATTGTTATTGCCTGTGAGTTGATCGTTTAGTGCCTTTAACGCCTTTGATTTTTCGGTTTCAAACGAAGTTGAAATGGTATATCTGTAATAGAAATCGTTGATTGCAGAAATCGGGTTTTCAAATTCGGAAACAATTTCGTCCATTGGGATGAGCGACAGAGAAAGTTTGCTGTGCCTTTTTATGATATAGTATCGCGGCACCTCCAGTAAGGTCTTTGTCTTTTGAAAGAATGACCATTTTTCGTCATCTGTCAAAAATGCTTTCAGTTTTTCCTCCAGGTATTGGATTACTGATTTTCCGAACGTGAAAAAGGTCTTTTGTAATTCATCCAGGTGCTTAGCGAAGTGCTCTTTGCTCCAATTGATAGTCTTGTCTAGTTCACGCAAAGAAATATCAAAATCATTTTGAAACTGATTGCGAAAAATCTCTTTTGCACTGCCATTTTGAAGCAGAATAATATTGGATTGACTCCCATGCATCTTGAACAAGAGCGATACACCTTCGTCAAATTCAATCAAAAAGGATCGCTCATTTTCAAATTGCCGAATGGAAACTATCTTTTTTAATATGCCAACCTGAAACAAATCAATACTGTTTTTTTTGGCGCGATTGAATGATGATGGAAAAGACAAACAACAAAAGGCCGGCTGAAGACTTGCCTTTAGGAAGAAAGACTCTGTCGAATTGTTGAACTCGAGAATTAGTTCCTCTTTGTTTTGACTAAAACAAGAAACTAACGTAAACCCCTTCAGCTTTTGGTCCAGCGCTTGGCTTAACTGTCTTAGAAAATAGAAATTATTATGCAAAACTAAACGGTGAAAGAAAGTCCATCGTAGCCCAAAGCAATCGATTCGGGTAATTCTTTTTCTATCAACTTATGCAAACCCAATTTATGACTCATATGAGTGAAGTAGGTTTGGCGAGCGCCAATTGTTTTTGCCACTTCAATCGATTCGGATAATGTAAAATGGGACGGATGATTTTCCTTCTGAAGTGCATTGAGTATAAGCACGTCTGTCCCCTTTAATTTTTCGTAGGTGGATGCCGGGATTTGATTAGCGTCTGTGATATAACTGAAATTGCCGATTCGGAAACCGAAGACGGGCATTCGCAAATGGAACACAGGAAGCGGAGTAATGGTTAATCCGTTGATTTCAAACGGACGATCGTCAATTTCATTCAGCGTGATTTGAGGGGTACCTGGATATTTCACCGTCTCGAAAGCATAATAGAATTCCGTCTGGACTTGAGCCAGAGTTTGCTTCATGCCATACACGGGCATATCTTTTTGTTGCAGGTAATTGAACGCCCGAACATCGTCTAATCCGGCAATATGATCTTTGTGACTGTGGGTGAGGATTACCGCGTCTAATTTTTTAATGCCCTCGCGAAGCATCTGTTGGCGAAAATCGGGACCTGTATCAATTACAAAACTATTGTAACCTATTTCAATATGTATGGAAACTCTAAGTCTTTTGTCGCGGTAGTCCATAGATTGGCAAACCTCACACTGACAACCAATCACGGGCACACCTTGTGAAGTACCAGAACCGAGGAAGGTGATTTTCAAAGAGATTGATTAAAATTTGAATGTGTGGCAGAGAAGGGTGGATGTAATCTTACCTTTTTCTTTTTTGAACTCCACAAACTTCTTTTCTGACAATTTAAAACCAATCGCGTTTCGGGTTTGCGGGTCCACCACCCAATATTCTTTCACACCCGATTTTTCGTAGATTTTTTTCTTTTTCGTAAGATCAAAGCTCTTTGTGCCGGGTGAAAGAACTTCAATCACTAGATCAGGCGCACCATAAATACCATCTTCTTTTATGATGTGTAGCTTTTCGTTGCCAATAAAAATCAAATCAGGCTGGAAAGCATTTTTCTGGCTGTCCAAATAGACGTCAATGGGCCCTATAAAGACTTCGCCAGATTTAGTTTCATTAACAAAATTGTAGAATTGCCCAGTTAGCGTTACTATTAAACTTTGATGTCGAGATGTGGGAGCAGGTGACATATAGATTATTCCTTCAACTAATTCACAGCGAGTACCCGCGGGAAGCATTTTGAATACTTCCAGGGTAGTGCGGGGTGGCCTTTCAAGTAGACTTACCATTGATCTAGATTTTAACCTCTGCACGAGTTAACTCTTCATACAATTTCATATTCTTTTCACTGAATTTGGAAGTGTCAAGCTCTACATTTTTTAAAATGTCGAGCAATGCGTTGATTTTTCCTTCCATCGCAAAAAACTTGTTCACAATCATAATCTTTTGCTCTTTTAACAAGCAATAGCCTGATTTGAAGTTGCCTTTTTCATAGCGCATGATGTAGTCCGACTCAGCAATAAGATCTTCAAGCTTGGTCAAAAATTGGTTTGTATATTTAATCATTCGTAGTGGCGAATTTTGTTGGCAAGATAGGTAGTAATTTGAAGATTTGGTAATGGGAAATTCGGCATTGAAAGGAAAGAAACTAGTTGTTTTGGTTGGCCCAACGGCAGTCGGCAAGACGGCTGCGGCCATAACGTTAGCAAAGCGCTGGAATACCGAGATCATTTCGGCTGATTCAAGGCAGATTTACAGGGAGATGGAAATAGGCACAGCAAAGCCTACCGCTAAAGAACTATCAAGAATAAGGCATCACTTTGTCAACTTTAAGTCAATCGAAGAAAACTATAATGCCGGGCAATTTGGACGTGATGCCATGGAGTTGATCAACCAATTATTTGAGGAAAGGGACGTGTTGATTTTATGCGGGGGATCTGGTTTGTATATCAAGGCATTGCTGGAAGGGTTTGATGAAATGCCAGAAATACATGAAGATTTGAGGAAGGAAATTATAGAGAAATATACCCAAAAAGGATTGGCTTGGCTGCAGGGTGAAGTGGAAAAAATAGACCCAGACTATTTTGCGCTGGTTGATGTGCAGAATCCCCAGCGCCTAATGCGTGCGTTGGAGGTGAATTTGTCGTCAGGCCAGCCAATGTACGACTTGCGAAAGAAGAAGAAGATTGAGTTACCATTTCAAGTGACTAAAATCGGACTGGAACTTCCTCGGGAAGAATTGTATCAACGGATAGATTTACGAATGGATCAGATGATTGAAAGAGGTTTGTTCGAGGAGGCAACCAGATTCTATCCTCAACGACATCTAAATGCCTTACAAACAGTTGGCTACCAGGAGATTTTTGGTCACCTAGAGAAAAAATATGACCGCGAAGAAGCAATTCGATTGCTGAAAAGGAATTCCAGGCACTATGCCAAACGGCAAATGACCTGGTTTAAAAAGGATCAAGAGATAAGGTGGATGAGACCGGAAGAGGTAGGTCAAAATATGACATTCTAAATTCAAATTGATAAGTTTGTAGACTTTGAATCTTGAATCTTGAATTTTGAATCTTGAATTTTGAATAAAGTATTGATCATCACCTATTATTGGCCTCCCAGTGGGGGAAGTGGTGTGCAGCGTTGGCTGAAATTTGTTAAGTATTTGAGTAAGCTAGGTTGGGAGCCAATTGTATTTACTCCGGAAAACCCCTCCTTTATTATTCAAGATAACTCATTGCTAAAAGATGTGCCCGAGTCGGTGGAGGTGATTAAACTTCCTATTTGGGAACCCTATGATTTGTTTTTTAAGATTTCGAAAATAGTTGGAAAAAAATCAGTTAAACAGAGTGACTTTATTTCCACCGGAAAGAAATCAATTTTTCAGAAATTGAGTTCATTCATTCGGGGCAATTTTTTTATTCCCGATGCTCGTATATTTTGGGTCAAGCCTTCGGTGTCTTTTTTGGAAGATTTTATTAAGTCAAATAAAATTGATCGAATAATCACAACAGGGCCACCACACAGCATTCATTTGATCGGGTTAAAACTAAAAGAGAAAAATCCATCTTTAAAGTGGTTTGCTGACTTTCGTGATCCATGGAGTGAATGGGACTTACTGGACACACTTTCACTTACCCGTCTTGCAAGAAGTCGTCACAAAAATTTGGAGAAAAAAGTTTTGACGATGGCGGATCGGATTATCACTATTGCTCCCTATCATGTGAAAAGATTGGAAGCGCTGAGTGGTCGACAGGTGGATTTAATTACCAATGGTTTTGATGAAGATGACTTCAGAGGTATTGTGCATCAAAAGACGAATAAGTTTACTATGCGCCATATTGGCGTGGTGGATGAGCTTCGCGATCCAAAGCCTGTGATGGAAGCAATTAAAGCCCTTTGTCTGAAAGATGAATTGTTTCGACAAAACGTGCTTGTTGAATTTATTGGGAATGTCAATTCGGCATTTAAAAACTACGTCTTGGAAGATTCAACTTTGAAGGTTGTCACTCGCTTTGTAGATCAGGTACCGCATGCGCAATTGCTGAACCTATATGGCGAAACAGACCTTCAGCTTTTGGTGCTGGCCCATACATCAATTGCTCCGGGTAATTTGCCAGGTAAGTTTTTTGAATACCTAGCATCAGGTAATCCTATTTTGGGCATTGGACCAGTCGATGGAGATGCGGGAATGGTTCTTTCCCAATCAGGTGGTGGTAAGATTTTCGACCGAAGTAATGAAGTGGGAATCAAGGAGGCGATTCAGGAGTTTTACCTACAATGGACAAAGGGGGATTTGACACCAAATGCTGCCAACATGGTTTATTCGCGAAAGCAACTAACCCGACAACTCATTCGTATCTTAGGGCCTGAAATTTGATTTCCTTTGATCAGTAAACATTTTATTAAAAGTTCATTTATCTACACCTTGGCAGGAGCCCTGCCAATGGCCAGCGCTATTATTTTATTACCGTTTTATAGCAAATTACCTGTAGAGATCTTTGGTGCGCTTTCGATCTATTTTAGTGTTTCGCTGCTCGTTCAAATTTTTGTTACGTATAGCTTCGATAGCTCTTTATACATCAACTTTCACGACTATAAGCAAGACCCTAAAAAACTTAAAGCATTTATCAGTTCTGCCTTTATTTTTATTTTGTTGCTTAGTCTCATCTCTGGGTTAACACTAGCCTTTTTGGGCAATTGGATTTTTACTTCGTTATTTAAAGAAGAGGAAATTCTATTTTATCCTTTCGGGCTGCTCTCCGTGGCCACTGGTATCTTTCAGGCTTTATTAAAAGTGAACAATAGTCTTTTGCAAACACAGCAGAAGCCGGTTCTATTCCTTTGGTCGAATGTGCTTTCATTTTCTTTGATTGCTGGATTGACTATTGCGGGTCTTTTCCTTTTCCCGGAAAGTTTGTGGGGACCCATTGTTGGAAAGTTAATTGCTACGCTGATATCTGCGGCATGGGTGCTGAGTTTTATTTTTAGCCAGTTTGGTTTTCATTTCAATTGGCGATTGCTTAAAACTACGTTTTCGTTTAATAACACATCCGTGGTTTATCAATTGCAGCAATGGTTTATCAACTATTATGATCGTTTTTTTCTGCTGCTATTTATTTCAATTGGGTCTTTGGGTGTTTACGATCTGGCCTTGAAATGCATGTTGGCTATCGAATTTGTATTAACAGGTTTGAATTCATCTTTCTATCCAAAGGTATTGGGAGTGGTTGCCTTACAAAAAGAGAAACACAACACCATTGAAACAAACCGATATTATCACGGTCTCACGGCAGTTGCAATGTTGTTAGTAAGTGCCAGTATCTTTGTTTTTCCAATGGTTATTGAATTTGTGTTTACAAAACCTGGGTATCAACAAGCGATCCCAATATTGCCTTTTGCAGCTGTGATTTATCTTTTTCGATCGATGAGATTATTTGTTGCCTTTCCGTATGCGGCTCTTAAATACTCACGCCCATTGCCAATTTATTATTTAGTCATTTTGCTAATTAAAGTTGGGGCCATGTTTATTCTCATCAGGAGGTTTGGCGCGTATGGAGCAATTGCTTCTACCTGGATCAGTTATGTTGGCGAGATTGTGATATTGTATTTTGGAGTTAGAAGAAAGTTCACGTATAAAATCAACATCGCTAAAATGATCGTTGCTCCGCTTTCATTGGCAATACTCATAATGGTTGCGGAGCCTTTGCTGGGTGTTGCCTATCCGTATTGGGTACATGGATTTTACATTCTGGTGACTGGCGGGATATTGGCATGGGTTTTTAGGAATGAGATAAAGGTTTTTCAATTTATTAAGAATTTTAAATGAAGGATAATGAATGAATTAGAAGAGTATTTTTATGGCAATCCCGGAAGGCAGATATTTAAGTGGCACCATTATTTTGAAATTTATGATCGGCATTTCAAGCGATTTAGGGGAAAAGAGATTGTAGTAGTAGAAGTTGGGGTTTTTCAAGGGGGCAGCCTACAAATGTGGAGAAAATATTTTGGTCCAAACGCAAAGATTTACGGAGTCGATATTAACCCTCGCGTGGCCGATTTGAAAGAGGAAAACATTGAAATCATTGTTGGCTCTCAATCTGATCGGGATTTTTTGAAAAGGTTGAAGAATGAACTTCCTGCTATTGATATTTTGATTGATGATGGTGGACACAAGATGAAACAACAGATTTTTACTTTTGAAGAACTGTTTAGCAAGATTAAGCCAGATGGGGTATATGTCTGTGAAGATGTAGCCACTTCTTATAAATTGGGTTATGGTGGGGGGTATAAAAGGATGGGCAGTTTTATAGAGTTCTCAAAAAGTTTAATTGATAGGCTGAATGCATTTCATTCTGAGCAACGTTGGTTTCAGCCAGACTTATTCACCAAGTCAATGGACTCACTTCATTATTACGATAATGTTGTAGTGATTGAAAAAAGACCAAGGTTAAATCCACCGATAGCTTCAAAAACAGGAAAGCCTGTGTTTGAAGATGATAAGTTAAGTACAACAAAAAACCTAGCTATCAAATTTTTGTATTTTTTAAATTCGATATTGCAATTTTTTAGGTTGCCTAGTTTTAAACTGAATCGCTAGGGGAAAAGTGTAAACATAAGTCTAACCTAACACCGTTCAATGAATTTTTCACATTTCCTACTTACCCAGTTTAATCTTCGTAACTTCCCAAAATCTCCTGCTGTAAATGACGAATGGGTTAGTTGGACGCGTAATAGAATCAGCCTATTTAAAACCTATTGCCTTCCCTCTATACTAAACCAAACTAAAAAGAATTTCTCTTGGCTCATCTATTTTGATTTATCCACACCTAGTGAGTTCAAACCGTTTATCAAGGAGCTTGAAGAATACAGCTTTATTAAAATCTGCTATTGCGATGGAAGTGAAGATTTTTTTGAAAATTATTTTAAAGAAGTAAAACGTAGGATCAGGCCAGACGAACAGTGGATAATTACCACCCGATTGGACAATGACGATTTGCTTCACAGCATCGCCATGGAAATTATTCAGCAAAATTTTATACCAAAAGATAAATTTCTCGTAGCGCTTTCATCCGGCTATGTCATGGATACTCAAAGGAAAGTGCTGGCTCACTACTTTTATCCAATGTCGCCATTCATTAGTTTGATTGAGTCCTGTTCTGGCAATCTTGTTGGAATATTTGCTAGAGTACATACGCAATGGTCTAGCCTTCGATTATTTGTTTTTAAGGAAATTTATCTTGAATTCTTTAACCAGACCAAACGACAAGCAAGATTTGTTTTAAAGTACCCACTTTGGGTTCAGTTAGTGCATGGGGAGAACGTAAGCAATAGTTTTTTTCGTGGACTTCCGGTCATTAAATCAAAGCACCTAGTTGATTTCGGAATCAATATTTTTACAATAAAAATGAAACTAGCTGAGATGCCCAAGTTTTGGAATTATGTAATCTGGAAGAGATATTTTAAATGTTGGGTAATCAAAACTATTTTAAGTAAGTAGAGATGCGATCAATTATCGAATACGTTAAGCTGAAATACCCTTTTGTCTATAACTATTTGGTCAGTTTTGTCAATAAGGTCATTTTAGCTACTCGTCCTTATTCAATTTATGTTACTGATAATCTTGGGGGCAGTTTTAAAAGCTATTTCATCAACAACGATATGCCACTCAAGATTAATGCACTTAAGAAAGATCTTGATCTTGAGTCTATTGAATTGGTACAAATAATTGTACAAAGGCTACTATATTACCCGGATGCAAAAAATAAGAGATGGACTTCCAAAAATAATTCAGTCGTGGGTGGGTTACTACCAATAGAAACGAAAACACAGAAAAAACTTATTGAGCGACAAATTGAGATTGTAGCCAAGTCTGTCAAGCTGTCTAAGCAAATGATTGAAGAATCAGTATTTTACTTTTATCACGGCTTAAGCCTGTTGCCAATGGAAGTACACAAGTACATAGCGGGGCAGCATTTTATGGACCTTGGCGCTTACGCAGGCGACTCGGCCATCGCTTTGAGTAAGTATCAATACAGCAAGATTTTCTCATTAGAAATTTCATTGAAATCAATTGGACAATATTACCTCAACATGAAAACAAATGGTATATCAGATGAAAGATATGAAGTTTTGAATATTGGTGTGGCATCATCAGACAATGAATTACCGGTAAAGATGTACGATACGGGATCTACGGGATTAAGCTTGTATAGAAGAACTGGAAAATATGACGAAATCCTAGTTGAAAAAAAATCTCTTGACTGGATTGTAGAGCAAAATGCCATACAGCCTAAATTTATAAAAGTCGATATTGAAGGCGCAGCGATGGATTTTGTGAAAGGAGCCAGTAAGACTTTAGCGAAATTCCGCCCAGTGCTATCTATAGCGATTTATCACAATCCCACGGAATTTTTCGAGGTAAAACCTGCTTTGGAAGCAATGCTTGGCAACTATACCTTTTTAATAAGAAAACTAACCTCTGGTGTCAAGAATAACTTAATCCACTCAGAGGTGGTATTATTGGGCTACCCAAACGAATTGATTGCTACGAAGTAAGCAACGAATGATAAACTTTAGTTTAGAAGCTTTTCTATAATTGCTAAGAATAATACTTCATTTTTTTCTGCACAGAGTTCCCTCGCTGCAATAACTGACTTTTGCTTGAAGACTTCTATCTTTTCCTTCGTCATTAAATTTAATTTTATAGCCAATTTTAACGGAGTAAAATCTTCTGAAACCACGCCAATATCATAGCGATTAACAATCTCAGCCATTTCCGGAGTAGGACCAATGGCAATTGCCAACCTCGCTTGAATAAAATCAAATAATTTGTTGGGTAGTGTATTCGCGTAGTTGAAATTAACTGGCGGCAATAAAAAAATCCCGATGTCATACTGATTGATGAAGGGAACAATCTCGCTGCTTTTAATGGCAGGTAGAAAGCGAATACGTTTATCGTCTGCTGCTAGTGATTTCAGATAGTCGATATATCTTCTCGTTTTTGAAGAGGACGAGGGAGGAGCAATGAGCATCAAGTCAAGTGTGAACCGCTCATCTAAGTGTGCCATCATCTCAATCATTAATTCTAATTTTCTGGAAGGTGTTGATCCCCCATGATGGATGAGCCTAATCTTATTTTCTAATGTCTTAGATGGGTTGATTTCTGAAAGCCAGGTTGCGTTCGTAATGATGGTTGGTTTTACCTGAAAATACTTTTCATATTCATTGGCTAGCCCTTTCCCAACGGTGATCATAGCATCGACTAGTGAGATGTACTTTTTGCACAAGTAAATATTGAATGGTTGTAAGAATATACGCCAGGTTAACCGATCTTCAAAATGACGAGGGGCATATTCGTGGGCATCAAGAATTACTCTGGCCTTGTCCTTGATGGCAAACGCTAACGGTAAGCTCTCTACATCGTTAGCTATGATTAGGTCAAACGTCTTTTGTCGAAGCGCTTCCTCTATTGAACTAAGTTTGTAAAGTAGGCTGTAGGCCTTGCCGTGCCAACGGGTGAGTAGAAAGAATGACGTGAACAGCTTATGGGTAAAAGTGAACTTTGTTTTTGTGATTGGGATTAGTTCATACCCTTTGTTTTCTTGGCCTCCATAGGCTGCAACCGTAACGAGATAATTGTCTTTAATGAAATCAACTTGACGCGAGACGCGTGCGTCATGATTCAAATCACTAAAGCTGATGACTAGTATTCTCTTCATTTTGCCTTTAGTCTTTTTGGATTCTCCGTCACGAACGATTCCCAGGATTTTGTTTTGCTTTTCGTTACTCCATTTTGATAATAATGGCAAACGGCAACAGCGAGTGCATCGGTCGCATCGAGTAGCTTGGGAAGTTCCTTAATCCCAAAAATCTGCATGAGCATTCTGGCTACTTGCTCTTTACTGGCATTTCCATTGCCGGTAACAGATTGCTTTACTTTTTTCGGAGCGTATTCAGTAATGGGGACTTCCCGATAAAGAGCCGCTGCCATGGCCACTCCTTGTGCCCGCCCTAGTTTTAGCATCGATTGAATGTTTTTTCCAAAAAAGGGAGCTTCCAAAGCTACTTCATCTGGATGATACTCATCAACAAGTGCCAAGACCCTGTCAAAAATCTTTTTCAACTTCATCTCATGGGCACCAAATTTCCCCATATTTATCACCCCAAACTGGATGAGGCTTAACTTACTGCCTTTCAAAAGAATTAATCCATAGCCCATCACGTTCGTGCCGGGGTCGAGACCTAAAATGATCCGCTCCTTTTCGGAGCGCAGGTTCTCTTTGATGGGTTTTTTCTCCATTTTGCATGGCAAGTTATATGGAATATTGATTTCTATGTTCCTTTTCGGCATAAGAATGTAGAAAGCAGGAGTCGGAATTTAGAAGTACATCTACTCATAAACGCAATGATGCTTTGGTGCAATGAAATTCTGACTTCTATATTCTGACTTCTTTATTCTTTTTAATTCGTAGTTTAACTATGACTGTTTCCTTTTTTGTAGTATTTGTAGTTTATTTTTCGATCGTCATTGGACTGATCGTAGGCTGGCAGTTTTTGCTGGAAGGTTCGGGGAAGAAGGCTCAACCCAATAGAAATGTCAGACTATCTGTCATCGTTCCTTACCGAAATGAGGAAGCAAACCTTTCGCAGGTCCTGCGTTCTTTAAGTGAACAGGAATATCCAAAAGAATGTGTGGAGTTTGTGCTGGTTAATGACCACTCGACTGATCAATCTGAAAAGATAGTCGAGGAATTTGCCCAAAAACACTCCAACATAAAATTGGATAGATTGCCACAAGACCAGTTTGGTAAAAAGCGAGCTATCGCATTGGGAGTTACATTGGCAACCAACCAAGTTATTGTAACCACCGATGCAGACTGTTCATTTTCTGCTCGATGGCTATCGTGCATCAATGAAATTTTTCATTCGGAAGATTGTGTGATGGCAATCGGTGCGGTTAGGATAGAGTCAGGATTAAAATTCTTTTCACAATTGCAATCACTGGAGTTCGCAAGCCTGATTGGCTCAACCGGAGCCACACTTTTTTATTCACACCCCACGATGTGCAACGGTGCAAATCTGGCATTTCGCAAATCTGTTTTTACTGAAGTAAAAGGTTTTGAAGGTAATTGGGAGATTCCTTCTGGCGATGATGAATTCTTGTTGCGAAAGATACATTCAAAATACCCTGACGGAATTCGGTTTTTGACTGACCGCCACAGCGTGGTGTCGACTAAGCCATTATTGTCGCTAAGCGATTTTTTACAACAGCGAGTGCGATGGGCAGGCAAGTGGCGTTTTAATACATCACCGATTTCAAAGACGTTGGCTGTATTTATCTTTTTTTTTCAAGCAAGCTACATTGGGCTCAGCCTCGCAACATTGGTAGGTTGGATACCCGTCAAGTCAAGTATGTTTCTTTTTGCCTTAAAATTTCTGTTTGAGTTTGTTTTCCTTTATCAAGTGTCTGTTTTCTTAAACAATAAATGGCGCTGGCTGGCTTTTTTTGTTTTACAAATGGTTTATCCTCTTTACGTAGTTTGGGTTGCTTTACTTGCTCAACATCAATCTTTTAGGTGGAAAGATCGAATAACGAAGAGCAAGCATTCTGGGTAAGTAGGGAATTGCTATTTTTACACAATTGTGTAACATGCCGGAAAGCAAACTAAAGAAGTTAATCGAGAAAAAGGAGCTGGAACTCAACGCGTTGTTGGAGATCACGCAATCGATCAATAGCAATGTACCGGAAGACTCTCTGTATAAGATCTTCAATTTTACGTTACGTTCAAATCTGGAGATCAAGAAACTGGCATTGTTTGTTTTTGATGAGGCGTGGGCCTGCAAGGTCAATTTTGGTACCGAAAAGAGTTTTCTCAAACAGCGACTGGACGATCATTTCAAAATGATCAAGCGGATTCATCAACTCAATGAGTTTGAGCAATGTGCCTTTCACGAGTTCGATATGGTTATTCCCGTTTCTCATAAAAACGAAACATTGGCACTCGTTTTTGTAGGGGGACTGAATCACAATGGTGAGACGAACCAGCCTGATGACGGATTAAAGTTTATTCAGGCCCTAACGAATATCATCATAGTTGCGATAGAAAATAAAAAGCTGGCGCGTAAACAACTTCTTCAAGAGGCTTTTCGAAAAGAGTTAGAGATTGCCAGTGATGTGCAACAGTTTCTTTTCCCTAAGAAGTTACCGAATACAGAGCATCTTAAAATTGAAGCGAGTTATCTTCCACATGATATTATCGGGGGTGATTATTACGATTATATTCCGATTAATAAGAATCAGTTTTTGATTTGTGTAGCGGATGTCAGCGGTAAGGGTATACCAGCGGCCTTAATGATGTCCAATTTTCAGGCATCACTTCGCACCTTGTTGCGACAGACACCCAACCTTACAGAAATTGTCGAGGCCCTTAATTTTCAAGTGTTGGACAATACTAAAGGTGAAAAATTCATCACGTTTTTTGGAGCCATCTATGACATCAACCTGCGTACGATGGTGTATGTAAATGCCGGTCATAATCCACCTTTGCTCTATGATCGTAAAAATGGCATTCGTATGCTGGAGGAAGGTTCGACTGTACTAGGCGCTATGCACCCGTTGCCATTTATAAACGAAGGATTTATCACTGACTTAAGTGAATTTACGTTACTTGCCTATACTGATGGGTTAACCGAAACGGTAAATGAACAAGAGCAAGAGTTCGGTCCACAAGCGTTGCATGATTATTTTGCAAAAAACCATTTGAAAGACCTGAAAACCATCCATCAAGATATCATTGTCACCCTCGATGGATTCAAGGGAAAAAATGGATATCGGGATGATATCACGTTGTTAACCTGTCGTGTCGAGTAAGTCATGAACAGAAAGCAGAAATTATTGCTGTTGCTGCCAGCTTTATGGGCCAGTCTTTTTGACATTGTTATTACTATTGTTTATCAACCTAGAGAGTATTGGGAGGGTAATTTGCAAGTTGCCAATGAAGGCAATCCGATCGGTAAATTTATGATGACCAATCATGTTTCTGGTATTTTCTTGATCTCGATTTTTTGGTTAGTCCTAGTTGGACTTTTGGGATATTATTTATCAAGAATCATGTCGAGAATATTTCTTGTTTTCGTAGTGATTGTTCATAGCTGGGCTGCTTCAACTTGGATTGGACCTCGATATGGATTTTGGTCTGTTCTCATTTTAATGATCTTTAATTCGATTTTATTTTGTGCGATAGATGAGATCGTTAAGGAAAACAAATCTCAAATCTCAAATCTTAAATCTTAAACCCCATTGTTTCGCACACCATTTATACTGCCGCTTTTGTTTCCGGCTCTAACATGGCGAGTGAAGACGATTGAAAAGGAATTGTTTCTAACTTTTGATGATGGCCCTATTCCGGGTCCAACCGAATTTGTTCTTGATACATTGAAACATTTTGATGCGAAGGCAACGTTCTTCTGTATTGGCGATAATATTAGAAAGTATCCTGAAATAGCAAGAAGAATTATAGCTGACAACCATCAGATTGCTAATCATACGTTCAATCACCTCAAGGGTTGGGGCACCTCTACGGAGAAATATGTCTCCAATGTGGCGCTATGTAAAAAGGAAATAGAAAGTTTGTTACGCGAAAGTGGCCATGAGCAGCCTGTGCAAAAAGAAGTGGAGGTGAAGAAAAAATTGTTTCGACCACCTTATGGAAGGATCAGATCAAAGCAGATCAACGCGTTAACGGAACAGTATAGAATTGTAATGTGGGATGTTCTTACTTCGGATTACTCTCAGTCACTTTCTCCGGAAAAATGTTTACGTGGTACGATCAGCGCTGCGCGGCCTGGATCCATCATTGTTTTTCACGATAGCCTCAAGGCGCAACGAAATATGACCTACGCGTTGCCTAAATGCCTCGAGCATTTTTCGAATCTTGGGTACCAATTCAAAGTATTGCCAAATTCTTCATTTTGAATAAGCCTTTTTCTGTACTTGTTACTCCACTTGATTGGGGTCTTGGGCATGCCACTCGGTGCATCCCCATTATTCGGGCATTCTGCCAACGGGATTGCAACGTACTAGTTGCTACTAGTGGCGATGCCTTACAACTATTAAAGTTGGAGTTTCCGGAGGTGCCTTTTTTTGAGATCGTATCATACAAAGCAGTGTATGCAAAAGACGGCCGACTGTTACCCAAGCTATTCCTTCAGTCAATTAAGTTTGTTTCTGCCATCCGAAAGGAACATCGGCAGCTAAGACAAATCCTTCGCGAACACCCTGTTGATTTGATCATATCTGACAATCGTTTTGGTTGCTATTCCAAGAATGTCAGAAGCATTTTTGTGACCCATCAAATCAATTTTGTTTTTCGGCCCCCATTTAAGTGGGCGTCTCGACTGTTCAGTTTCTGGAACCAGCGAAAAGTAAAACGATTCAATGAATGTTGGGTGCCTGATTTTCCTGATCGTTCATTTTCTGGCGATCTCTCCGCAACCAATGATTTGCCAGTCGTTTTTGTGGGGCCGCTTTCTCGCTTTCACAAACCCACTCAACCCATTGAGTTCACGTACGATTTACTTGTTCTGCTTTCCGGCCCAGAGCCGCAACGAACGATCCTGGAGGTGTTGATTACACAACAGTTGACAAAACTTGATTTAAAAGTGATGTTTGTTTTAGGAAACCCCCATGCCGGGGATTCGGTTGTTTCAAAGGGGCAAGTAAGTAGGGTTGGGCATCTTAAAGAGGCAGAGCTTAAGTGTATCATTGAGGAATCTCGCTTTGTCGTTTGCCGGTCTGGCTACAGTTCCATACTAGATCTCGCTGCATTGCAAAAGAGAAATCTAATAATGATACCCACTCCTGGGCAACCGGAACAAGAATATCTGGCAGAATTGTTACTTCATAAGAACTGGGTCTATACCGTACCTCAAAAGGATTTTGATCTTGGGAAGGCAATCGATCAATCGGTTGGCTTTCTTGGACTAAATTGCGGTGAAGTTGAGGGAGACTTACTCCATGCAGCTATCGATCGCTTGGCGCTTTTACCCAGAAATAAATGAAGAGGTTTTTTAACTCATTCAAGTTCGCATTTCAAGGTCTTTGGTTGGCCAAAAAGGAACAGCCCAATTTGCGTATTCATCTCTTCGTTACGTTTTTGGTAGTTTCGTTGGCTTTCTACCTTAATGTAACCAAAGTTGAGTGGTGTATTCTATTGTTGTGTATAGGATTGGTCATTTCATTGGAGTTATTGAATTCGGCAATAGAAGGATTCGTGAATCTGGTGAGCCCCGAGCGACAGCCAAAAGCTGGGAACATTAAAGATATGGCTGCAGCGGCAGTTTTGGTGGCCGCCATTATTTCTAGCCTCGTTGGCCTTCTTATTTTTTCCAGTTATCTTTTCTGAATATGGCCAATTATTGGATCGATACACACGCACACATTTATAAAGAAGAATTTCAACTGGATCGGGTTGATACGCTGGCACGCAGTGCGCAAGCAGGCGTTGCCCAAGTTTACATGCCCAATATTGACCATACCTCGATTGACGCCATGATGGAGTTAGAGGCAAGAAATCCAAAAACGTGCATACCCATGATGGGGCTTCACCCATGTTCTGTAAAAAAAGACTTTGAAAAAGAACTCTATCAAGTAGAGGCCTGGCTGGCAAAACGAAAATTTGCAGCAGTTGGTGAAATGGGGACAGATTTGTACTGGGATAAAACTTTTTGGGAACAGCAGAAGGAAGCATTTTTGATTCAGGTCGGGTGGGCCAAGAAGTATGAACTTCCAATCGTAATTCATTGCCGAGAATCTTTACAGGAGACGATAGCGCTTTTGGAACCATTACTCAATGGAAAACTAACGGGTGTCTTCCATTGTTTTTCTGGATCGATTGAACAAGCGAAGCGAATTGTTGACATGGGCTTCTATGTTGGGTTGGGAGGAGTTGCTACTTTTAAAAAGAGTGGATTGGATGAGGTCATTCCCAATATCGACTTGGACAACATTGTATTGGAAACAGACTGTCCCTATCTGGCGCCCGTTCCCCATCGAGGCAAGCGGAATGAACCCGCGTATATTCCACTTATAGCAAAAAAGATCGCAGAGTTGAAAAAGGTCACACTACAAGAACTTTCCCACATCACGGTTTCCAATTCAAAGAAACTTTTTAACGACCCGTATGAGCTACCAGATTGTTAACATCAATACAGCCGCACCTGATCAAGCCAAGTCCAAGGTGCTCATTATCTATACGGGTGGCACATTTGGTATGGCCTATGATGCGAGGGGCGTTTTGATTCCTTTTGACTTTTCGTTGATCTTGCACCACTTGCCGGCTCTTCGGAGTTTGCAACTTGACTTGACGGTAATCTCATTTGATCAACCGATCGATTCGTCTAATATAGGCCCACCCCACTGGAAGGAAATTGGGCAAATCATTTTTGATCATTATGCCGATCAAGATGGCTTTGTTGTTTTGCATGGTACCGATACCATGTCCTTTACGGCATCCGCTCTCAGTTTTATGCTGCAGGGTTTAGGCAAACCCGTTGTTTTTACTGGTGCACAACTTCCGATCAGCGAACCGAGGTCGGATGCGAGAGAAAATTTAATTACGGCCTTGGAGATCGCATCAGCGAAGACAAAAGAGGGAAAGGCCATGGTTCCAGAAGTGTGTTTGTATTTTGACAGTGCCTTATTGAGGGGAAATCGATCTAGAAAAGTAGAGAGTATGCATTTTGATGCATTTCAATCGGAAAACTATCCGGCCCTGGCAAAGGCTGGGGTCGCCATTGATTATAATGATGCAGCGATTCACAAAGTTTCTGTTCCTAAAGCACTCAAGTTGAGGACGCGGTTTGACACTGGTATCGCCATCTTGAAATTGTTCCCGGGAATTCCCAACGACACCATTGAAGCTATTCTTTCTACCAGAGGCTTACGAGCTCTAGTTATCGAAACCTTCGGGTCTGGCAATGCCCCGTATTCACCTTGGCTTAAGCAGATATTAAAGGACAGGATTGAACAAGGTCTCATTGTTCTCAATATTTCGCAATGCCCGGGCGGTATGGTGGAGCAAGGAAGATACGAAACAGGCAAATGGTTGGAGGAAATTGGCGTTATCAGTGGACGCGACATGACTAGCGAAGCTGCCGTACCTAAACTAATGATTTTGATAGGGGAGCAGGGAGTAGAAAAAGCAAAAGAATTGATAGGTAAGCCGTTAGCAGGGGAAATGAGCGAGTATTAGCCTACAAATCCCCTCCTACGCTGAAGCTACGGAGGGTTAAGCCGAGACGGAGTGATTCGACTTGTCCTCCGTAGCATTAGCGAAGGAGGATCGGTCAAATAGTTATTACTTGGGCAGCGGTTGACGAATGAAATGCTTATTTTTAAAAGCAATCCCGGAACCAGACTTCAGGTATTTTTCAAAGGAGAAAGCATCTTCCTTTTTCTTGAAGGCGCAATAAAAAACTAACTCAACCGGAAGCCTTGTTTTAGTATATTCGACATAACCCTGAAGATGCCTCGCCAAACGTGCATCAATGTCGTTGGTGCATCCCGTGTAGAAAGTGTTGTCTACGCATTTAAGAATATAAACGAATTGCATATTCAAAACCCTCTTATGATTGTGGTAGTGAGGTTAACACTCCTACGCTGAAGCTACGGAGGGTAAAGCGGAGAGGGAGGTGTCCGATTGTTGAATCAGTAAGCCATTTGTAGTAACAAAAAAGCGATTTTTAGCTAATTGAGTTTACTTTACGTTTACCTTTGTTTCAGAAAGTAGTAACATAAAGTAGTAACAATTATGAAAGCAGAATTTCAGGTAACTTATTTCTTGTGGATCGCACGCAAGGATAAATCAGGGCTGGCACCTGTTTACATTCGCAGTAAGCAGAACAGCGACAAACAAATCGCTTACAATACAGGCGTGAAACTTCACAAAGAGCAATGGAAAGAAGGCAAGAACCGTCCTAAGTCCATGCCGGATAAACTGACAGAACTTGAAGGCAAGCTGCAAGCGACTTACAAAGACCTTGTCGCGCAAGGCCATGAACCTGATCTTAAAGCTTTGCTTTTTCATCTCAATGACTCGAGAAAGCCGACTGATAAAAACATAGTAGCATGGTGCGATGATTATCTGAAAGCGCCATATTCAGCGGGCCAGAAAAAATCAGTTGCTACCTTAAAAACCAATTTGGCTGGTGATGCGAAAAAAAGGAAAGCAGGGTTCAATCCCTCACTGACGTTTGACAAGCTGACCAAACCGAGAATTAAATCCTTCTTTGAATGGCTAACCGCTCAGGGCGTTGCGAATAATAGCCAGTACAAGCGGTTACGCGCTTTGATTAATGTTGCCGAACATGCCAACCTCAACATTGCAGAATTGAAGAATTATGAAATGCCGTATTCAACTGCCAACGCATTAAAACCAAGACTGACTTGGCAGGAGGTTAAAAAGGTAATAGACACAGAAGCCAAAACAGAATTAGAGCAAGTTGCCAAAGATGTTTTTTTGTTGGCCTGTTTCTCAGGGCTTCGAATTGATGATATTCTGACTTTGAATCAGGGTGAACTTCATAAGTTCTACTATGAACGTACACAGAACAAAACAAAGCTTCCTGTATTGGTTACAATCCATAGGCACAATGAAAGGCTATTCAAAAAATACATTGATGGCGTTGGCTATACAAGACAGACCTTGTCAGCAGCCCTTAAACCGTTATTAAAACGCTCAGGATTGACTAAGAAGGTAACGAGGGTGCAAGCGGTCGGCTTTGCGTTCAATGATGTTGTAAGGGCTAAATATGAAGAAATAGCGTTCCACTCAGGCAGAAGGTTTTACGCCCGACTGTTGAATGATTTAGGATGCGGAGGCGAGATTGCCCGGGATGAGCTAGGGCATAGTTTTAAATCAATTACTGATTTATACGCAGGATCTCAAGAGCATAACTACCGGGTGGCACGTGTTCGCAAAGCGATTGAAAGCATAAAAGAAATATACGAGGAATTGGCTTTAATGAAAGTAGCATGAGGGAAACACTATTTACGAAAGATTATGTCCAATGCCGCCCAGGAAATTGACAAGAAGGCACATTTTAAAAGCGAATCAATTTGATTCTTAGCGTTGTGTAATTCTTCTGTCGGAAGATATTTTAACATGACGTTGTCGAATATGAAAGCATTTGATTTTTTTAAGTAAGGTTAAGCCCTAACACATACATCATGGCAAAACCCAAAATACGAAGAATGTCTGAAGCAGAAGCCGAGCAGATAGGAGCTTCTCGAAACTTAAACAAAAAGGATGAGGAGGCAAAGGCTAAAGTATCTACTCCGCAATTTAGGGCTTTCTATAATTCACTGCCGAAACAGAGAAAGTCAACCAGTAAGAAGAAATAATTGCTGGGAATAGAAGTGACGAGGGTCATTAAATCTTTCGAAAAGAAGATTTCTCAATTACCGAAAGACTGAAAAAATAAATGAAAAACAATTTCACGCTTTTTTATATAGAACTACAAAATGGCAAAACCCAAAATACGTAGAATGTCTAAGGCAAGATCCGAAGAAATAAGAAAGGCAAAAAGCTTAAATAGAAAGGACGATGAGGCAAGGGCAGCGTTATCTAAACCGGGAGTTATGGCTTTCTTTGACTCACTGCCCAAACAGAGAAAGTCAATCAAGAAGAAAAAATGATTGGACGAAAGGCTTATTGAAAAACAATAGGTGCATTAGGCATTTTCAATAACTCTGTTTTAGCACAGTTATCTGTGCGTTAACCTCGATTTTACTTCATACTGCACATATAAATGTGAATAAATGACAACTATTTATGATTTTTCAGATGGGGCGTTAGAGAAACAGATTGGTCAGTTTCTTCGATACGTCAGGATACAAAATAAATTAACACAGCTTGAGGCGGCTCGCCTTTCTGGTGTGCATCGAAATACAGTTTCAAGCATCGAAGGAGGTGCCGGAGGAACGGTGTCAACACTCGTTCAATTACTTAGAACCTATAAATACCTTCACCTGATCGAGCCGATGAAACCTCTTCCCATAGAATTAAGTCCAATTCAACTATGGAAGCTTCAGCAGAAGAGAAAACGAAAAGTAAAACATCCGAAAAAATAACGATGACCTAATGACATTGATTTATTTTCGTAAAGTGCATTATTTCTTAGAGATTTTCAATTGCGGTTATATAACTTTTGTGTTTAAAATCTTAATGTCTCGAATAACGGAAGTTTATTGGTACTCTCACTATGAGGAAGGCGTTGCAATAGCCCTAACAGTCCCATAAACTCGTTTCATCAATGAGTCTTACGAAGTACCGTTTTATTACGACTTAATTAAAGTAATAACAATATTATAACATTATCAAAAATTAACCGTTATTTGAGTTATGGAAAAGACATTAACAGTGGTCGGTAATAGCAAAGCTGTTATCCTGCCGGCACAAATGGTAAAAAAGTTAGGTGGAGATAAGGTAATCATTGAGGAGACTGAAGATGGGATTTTAATCAGGACTGCCGTCAAATCATCTTTCCAGAAAGCCGTTGACAAGATGAGAAAGAATAAAGCCGCCATATATAAACGGATTGAGATTCAAGCTTCAGATCCAGAAACAATCAAGTATTATTCAAACCCATCCAATAATTTTGCTGATTTAGACACCGAGATAATTGAGAGATGAAACAAAGCGAAATTTGGTTGGTTGATTTTTCTCCGAGAGTAGGTCAAGAAATTGATAAGGTAAGGCCTGGCATTATTGTAAATCATGATAGCATCGGAGCTTTAGAATTGAAAGTTGTTGTTCCAGTAACTGATCCAGCTCGATCAATCCGTGATTGGCATTTCTCTTTAAGCCCTACATTGGAAAATGGCTTATCTAAAGAAAGCATTGCTGATTGTTTTCAAATCAAATCAATTTCTCACAACAGATTTGTAAAACGTTTAGGCAAGTTATCGCAAAAGGAAATGGAAGGGATTAAATTAACCTTAATGACAGTTTTAGATCTATTTTAACAGCCCCATTAAACGATGTAAACAAAAGGAAAAAAGTATAGTACAGATTGCCAAAATGATTAAAATCCAGTACTGTTCAGATATCCATCTAGAATTTATTGATAACGCTCTTTTCATGGAGGCGAATCCAATAATACCGACTGGAGAAATACTCATCCTCGCAGGAGATATAATACCCTTCCGCTCAATTGAGAAAGCAAATCGATTCTTCGATTTTATTTCAGAAAATTTCGAAAAGGCCTATTGGTTGCCCGGTAATCACGAATATTATCATGGCGACCTTAAAGATCGAAGTGGGTCATTTCACGAGAAGATTAGAAGTAATATTCATCTTATCAACAATACCGCTGTTGAATATCAGAAAGTGCGTTTTGTTTTTTCAACACTTTGGTCTGCTATCAGCCCTGGAAATCAATGGCAGATTCAGCAAGGCATGTCCGACTTTCAGGAAATTAGCTTTCATGGTAACCGGTTCACCGCTTTTGAATACAACGAACTGCATCTAAATTCATTGAATTTTTTGAGTTCTGAGTTTGAACGCGTGGGTAGCAAAACAGTCGTTGTAACGCACCACGTTCCTACATTTATGCACTATCCCGAAATGTATAGGGGAAGTATTTTGAACGAAGGATTTGCATCGGAACAATTTGAGCTAATCAACCGGTGTGGCGCAGAATACTGGATTTATGGACATCATCACGGACCAGTCACTGGTTTTACAATTGGCTCAACCCGTTTGATTTCGAATCAATTGGGATATGTTAGCGAGAACCAGCATATGGAGTTTCGAAACGATGCGTATTTTACAATATGGCATTGAATATTGGTGACAAGTACTTAGATCGCTAAATCTCCAATTATGAACAGAAAGGCAGATAGGACAATCTCCTACCACCTCTTCCAAGAATCGTTTTATTAGGCTATTTTTATCGGAATGTGGGCTATAGTGGCCTGGTAGAAACATAGGTAATTAAATTCACAAATGGGTTTATCTGGACGTGCACATCGCAGGAAAGTCGTAGCTGTGCGAGGCTTAATATGTAGAATGGAGATACCACACTTTGGGTGATTGATTTTTTATAAAAAAATCGGCACTTTGTTAATAGGATACGCAACTAAAAACGGCTTGTCGAAGACTCAGTCTCCGATATAAAACCGTTGGGCGCAATTATAGTTTTAGTTTATGGCAACTTACGACACAAATAAAGTATTTACTCCGACAACTCCGGCAATTAATACTTTTGTCGCCCGTGACCATAAGATAAATAAACATTTAAGGGACGCGTTAAATACACCTGGAAAACAGATTGTTTTATATGGACATTCCGGATGCGGAAAGACCACTTTAATAACGAATGAGTTAAAAAAGATATATGAAAACCATGTGACAACTAGGTGCATGGACGGAATGACTTTTGATAACATTATTCTTGATGCCTTTGACCAACTCGGCAAATTTTATAAAGAGACAACCACAAAAAATGAATTAAAAATTGCTCCTGAGGTTTCCATAGACTATCTGGACATCAAAGGCTCGATTAAATTATTTGAGGTATCCCGACAAAAAGAAACAACACACAAAAACTTCGTTCCACCACAGCTGACACCACAACGGTTAGGTAAGTTTTTTGGAGAATCAAAGTGTTGTTGGATTCTGGAAGACTTTCATAAAATTAGCGGGAGAGAAAAAACTAAGACGTCTCAGATAATGAAAGTGTTCATGGACATGGCTGTGGACTACGCGGAATTAAAATTAATTGCATTGGGAGCAGTCGGTACCGCTAGACAAGTAATTGAATATGACAAAGAAATGAATAACAGAGTCTCAGAAATACTGATTCCTTATATGAAAGAAATTGAAATTGAGGGAATTATTGAGACTGGCGAACAACTTCTAAATATCAAATTTAATAAAGCCGTCAAGGACAAAATAGTTACATACTCTTGCGGACTTCCTTCAATCTGTCATCAGCTATGTTTAAATATCTGTTTCAATAAAAACGTTTTAAAAACACAAAAAGACAAAATAACCTTTACTCTGACTGACTTCGATGAGGCAATTGAAAAATTTGTCGAGGAGAGAAGTGACACCTTAAAAGCCGAGTTCGATAGGGCAATTAAGGTACCCAATCACTCTAGTGTAAATAGACCAATTGAAGTTTTAAAAGCTGCACTAAGGACTGGAAAAGATGAATTTTCATTTGACGATGTCTTTGTCAAAATTAGTGATAGCAAATCTCAAAAGGCCGAAATTGAGAAGGTAATTTTAGAGCTTTGCTCGATAAACAGAAGCGAAATTTTAGTCTATGACGAGAACTCCAATAAGTACAGGTTTAACAACTTATTTACTAAGAGTTATGTCTCATTAAGATTTAGTGACGAGGAAGATACTGAAGCAAAAACTAAATCAAGAAGAGACCAAAAGATAGTTGACAGACTACTTGAGATAATTGAGAAAGATTTGGCGGACGACTTAGACCCATTTGAGGACGAACTATAACTGCGCCCAACAAACTTTCTCCAATGGTGCGGTGACGTGTAGCTCAAAGTTTATATCTTCGTTCAACGTTTGGTATCGGGGACAGTGGCGGCTTCGAAAACACACCACTGAAGAATCTAAAAGTTGGCGGCTATGCTAAGCGACAAACGATAGAAAATATGACAGTTGAAGCACAGGTAACTATTAACAGCAACAAGACGGTGGTCTGGACAGCCATCTCTGGTATCCGACATACCGCGGAAATCCTTACTGGAGTCGAAAAGGTTGAGATTCTCAACGAACCAGCAAACGGACTTGTCGGACTAAAATGGCGCGAGACGCGATTGTATTTTGGAAAGTCCGTTGCTATTGACAAGTGGATTACGGATGCTACTGAAAATAGATTCTACAAAACAAGAGCAGAAATGGATGGATTTATTTTCTTAACTACAATGACTATTTCTGAGAGTGACGACAAAAAAATTAGATTAACGAGTTCTCATGAGACTAAATCGCAAGGTATCATTGCGAAGATAAAATCTCTACCGATGTTTTTTTTTAAAGGAATGTTGAAAAAGGCAATCCTTCAAGACCTAAACGACATTAAGACGGCAGTTGAACATAAATGACAACGCTGGACAAAAACGTTTTGACCGTGCGATTTCATCTTAAGACAAGAAGCACAGCCTCTAACAAAATGCTTCTGCAATAGCGCGGTGACGTGTAAGCTATTAGTGTTATCTTCGGTCCACGTTTGGTGTCTGGGACAGGACACCTCAGGGAGGAGTGATCAGTCCATTGTTAGCAGACATTTTTCTTCATGTGACATTCGATAAGTGGATGGAACAACATCATGGGAGAAAGCCATTCGAACGTTATGCGGATGACATCGTTGTACATTGCAAGACGGAGCGTCAAGCTCGGTATCTTTTAAATGAGATCAAGCAACGTTTTACGTATTGCAAACTAAAAGTGCATGAAGGGAAGACTAAGATTGTGAACATCAGAGGGAACTCAGAGGAAAAGTATTCCATGAGTTTTGATTTTCTGGGATTCACCATACAACCCCACTACACGAGAGTGAAAGGCAACGTCACTATGATATTGCCTCGATGCGTTATTAGTAGGCGATCAGTAAGCAGTGTATTGGAGAAATTCAAGAGTATTCACAAAAGACGCGTAAGTGTTGACGTGTTGGCTCGGGAACTCAATCCAATTATTCGCGGAGTGATCAACTACTATTGTAAGTTTTGGTCTTACCACACCCAAGAATTATGGAATCAGCTAAATAAGCGATTACAAAAATGGGTGAAGTGGGAGAAAGGACTTTACAGGTTTGCATCGGTGAGATGGTTGAAGCAGCAGTACATGAATCGCCCGAACTTATTCGCTCACTGGAAATTGGTACGTCCATAGGTTGCCTGATTTGTGATAGATCAGTACCTTGTGATTAAACAGGAAGAGCCGTGTGAGGGGAGACTCTCAAGCACGGTTCCGTGAGAACCTAAGGGTGAAACTCCCTTGGGTGACTCGACTGTTGCCAATTACAATTTTTAATATGAGAACTGTAAGCATTTTAGTTTTTGGACTTTTTGCAGTCTTAAGTGGATGTGAGAATAAAAAAGAGTTTCAAATTAGAGTTGAAGTTAATAGGTCAAGTTACGACACATTAACTATTCGGGAGCTGATTACTGGTCGGACGATAGCTAAAGTTCCGTTAGACAAATTAAACAAGGATTATGCGGTTGGTATAGATGAAGCAACACTTGCGGAACTTGTATTAGATTCGGAGATAACCTATTTAACTGTTATAAGCCCAGGAGTAAGAAAGATAGTCCTACTTGACTCTTCATCTGTGCGTACGAAGCAATCTATCCCAGATACATTGGTCAATTATTTATGGAAATCTACAAATCAGGTTGTTTCACAGAATAGTGAAGTATTTTTTACTCAAGATAATCCGGAAAAAGTTAAATTCTTGTTTGACAGTCTAACTGTAATTAGGAGCAAACAGATAAATGAATACAAATCACAACTGACCGCAGAAGAATTTCGCATTTTGGACTATCAAAACACAGCACGGGCTTACTCTTTTCTAATGTATTACGGCCGTACGATTAAACACTATTTGCCTGACAACAAATTCTTTAGTTTTATTGGCAATATTGAAAATGACAACATTTATACAAAATCACTCCCGAATAATTTATTGTATAAGTATGAGATTGAAATAGTCAGGCAAAGGGACTCTATCGAGAGCTTAGATACTTTTTTAAAATTTATCGAGACCAATACCAAGAATAGGGATTTAACAGATTTTTTAAAAGCGGTATATCTCAAAGATGTTATTGAGAGTCCGTCCTATTGGAGACGCCACGAGAATCTATTTACAACAAAAACGATTAAGGATGCTCTACATAGAGAATCCACAAACAGATACGCTTACCTAATCAATAAAGCTTCAGCCTCATTTTACGCTTCACAAAAGGGAACAAAGGGTTATGACTTTACGGCATTCAAATTAGACGGGACAGAGCTTAAATTTTCAGACTTAAAAGGTAAAATTGTTGTAATTGACACATGGGCAACTTGGTGTGGACCATGTATTGACCAACGACCCAACATGATTGAATTGGCCAAAAGGCATAAAGACAATCGAGATATTGTATTTCTTATGGTTTCGGTTGACAGCTCGGTTGACAGATGGAAAAAATATGTAACTCGAACAAATGAAAATCAATATGGACTTGAAGTAAATATTCCGGATGGCATGAATGGAGAATTTGGTGATAAATATTTGATAAAGGCTATTCCAAAATACATTTTAATTGACAAAGATGGAGTTATAGTTGACTCGAATTTACCCGAACCGTCAATTGGAATGGAACAATTAATTCAAAGTCTTAGTGAAAAAATGTAACTGGGCACAGCAATGTACTTGCGTCAAGCGGGGTTGACGCGTCTACCGCCCGCCACAAAAAACACATAAGACAATCTCCTACCACCTCTTCCAAGAATCGTTTTATTAGGCTATTTTTATCGGAACGTGGGCGATAGTGGCCTGGTAGAAGCATCGTTA
>JADBYQ010000061.1 GCA_020402945.1 Cytophagales bacterium
AAAAAACTTAACCATTTTGCCATGAAAGCAATCCTGTACACAAAGGCTATGGAAAAAGCCCTAACTGAACTCAAAAAACTAAAAGCTGGAACTCAACTCAAACTCAATTTTGCGTAACATCAGTTAATAATCAATTGAAGGTTTTTTGGGCTGATTATAGGTTATTAATGGCTATGATTCAGTATCCCAGCGGGATCAGAACCCTAACGCTCCCAGCTTAGTGTTAAGCGCACTTTCTGAAGTGTTTATAAGAATCGTGCCAAATTGTGTCAAAAACGTGTCAAAATGAACAAATAAAAAAGGCAGTCAATTTCTTAACCACCTGATTTTCAAGAGCCCCCTGCCGGAATCGAACCAGCGACCTACTGATTACAAGAAAGAAGACCGTCCGAAGAGCCAACTCCGAATGAACCTTCCTATGTAGCACTATTCTGTTTTGCCAATTATAGGGTATCCAATGTTCTTACGGATGAGTACGCCACGTTATTCGGTAATTTTATTATCGAGCCAGATGAAAAGGATTGGGTGAATAGGCTGCGCTTAACGTATTCCAAAAATCATTTAGATATTATTGCTTCTGGTTGGCCTAATAACCATGTATTTGATATTTCTGATTATATCACATATTATATCACATACAGCGTTAGCGTGAATTATAAGTAAACCATTTATTTTCAATCATTTTTTAAGGTCGCGCGGTCGGTAGTTGACTTATTAGGTTCAATTTCACACAAATCCATAAATAAACTTTCTATTTATGGCATTACACCCAAAAACACTTTTATTGCTTCACAGTGGTGAAGTAAAATCATTAGATCAGATTTCGGAAGGCGAGATTCTGATGGGCAGCGACTCTACCCCGCGAAGAGTGCAGAAGGTCAAGCCAACTGACCCAATCGAAACGGTTGAAATAACACCAAGGCAAAACAGAGGCTCGACTATTATTGCGAGCTGGGATCAAATTCTGGTTTTATCCAAGGCCAAATTCTTAAAGAAGCCGTACGGCTTAAAACTGCTTTCCGGAGAGGTACGCTGGAAGAATCGGTATCCTTCCTGGAAGGGGAGGAACCAGGTTGCTGTAGCAGATATACTTGGGAAAACGTATCTGGGTTTTTTTAAGAATTTCAAGCTGGTAAAAGTTCCGGTTGATTTCAACGGGGAGAACCTGGTAGACGATGTTGAGAAAAGATTAGAACCCTACTTCCTAGGCCTGTGGCTGGGCGATGGCACAAGTTGTCGCCCCGAGATTACATCAATGGATCCGGAAGTAATCGAATACCTGGGCGACTTCGCCAAGCGCTCGGGCGCCAGACTTAGGACATCCGAGAAGAAAGATAACAAAGCCTTCTCGCTAGATCTTACATTTTCGAATGTGAAAGGCGGTCCTTGGAAGGGAAGAAACAAAATAATGGGTGCTTTAATCGCGAGCAATTTGATTGAAAACAAACATATTCCTGATAGCTATCTTTTTGCAAGTAGGGCAGATCGCCTTCAGTTACTGGCAGGTATATTGGACACGGATGGCCATCTGGAAGGGAAGGTTTTTACTATAATTCAAAAGAATGAGCGTCTCGCCAGCCAAATCAAATTTTTGGCTGATTGCTTGGGATATAGAGCCACGGTTCGACAAAAAAGAAAACACATTAAAGTAAGGAATTTTAACGGTATCTATTTTGAAGTCTCCATCTCCGGAGAGCTTCATTTGATTCCTACAAAGATTCCAAGAAAGCGGGCTTCGCTTGCCTCTGAGCGTTATGACCGAAAGGAAATTGGCTTTACGGTAAAGAAAGTAGATGCTACCGAGTTGATAGAGATAGAAGTTGAGGGAGATGGCATATTTCTTCTTTCCGACAGTATGCTGATTGGCGGAAGGAGGGAGGATACAAGAAAGTCGACTACCAATAGCGTGGTCGAACAGGATAAACGCTGGGGCAAGGCGTTTGGCAGCGTTAAAGCATACCAAAAGAAGTATGGCAGTCTGCCATCCAATCGGCATAAGACTGAAAACAGTAGTCAATTAATCCATTGGGTAAATAACCAACGGGCAGGTATCGTTAGAAAAACCATATCACGGCAAAAAGAAATGCTCTTGAAGGAAATTGGAATCACTACCAATGTTCTTGACCAGAATTTCTTTAAAAATTTCCGGCACCTGGTCGACTATCGAAAAACTTATCCCGGCCAGTGGCCAAAGCATAAGGAGGAATTTCCAAACGGCAACACGCTAGGGGGGTGGTGTAAAACCATTCGTAGATCTTACAAAGATTCCAAGTTGGCCCCAAGCCGTATCAAGCTTTTTGAACAGATTGGATTTCCCTGGGTAGTTACTTTAGATCGGTTTAATACCAACTTGTCGATCTTCAATTCATTTGTTTCAGCGCATGGTCGTGTACCAAAGCAAAAAGAAAAATGGCAGGGAAAGTCAATCGGAAAATGGTACCAACGAAATCGGTCTTGGCTGTGAATTGCGGATCAAATGAGATTGAGAAAAAGGGCAACAAAAAAAGGCGTTGAGTTTGAAGGAGGAAGAGGGAGGTTGGTTGGTGGTCGAAATGGGGGAATAATAAGGCGGATGTTGAATTGGTAGGTTGGATAGGTGTTTCTTTTTTTTTGTTGGGATAAGAAAATTTTGGGTATACAAGATGTGGGTGATGGTACCAAACTGTTTTATGTTGCTTCAAAGTCCTCTCCAAAAAGCCTAGCCGTTTTAAGCTAGATCATATCCCAAAACTAGAAGCGACTAGTTTTTTGAATCCGTTACTGACCGTTGAAATTTAACCAACTTGGTACCAAAGAAGATATAAAATAACGAAGTGGCTCCTGGAGCAAATGAGCACAGCGGAGAGTCTATTTACACTTTGAAAAGGTACCAAGATAAGGCAAGCTGAAAGTTTTTACGACTACTAGAGTGATCGTATGAATTGAGAAAAAACGCACAGCAAACAATTGATCGGATTTCAACCCTTTCTATTAAAGAATGGCCCAAAAAAAGCATCTATGAGATAGATCAACGCTAAAAAGTAAATCGCCTAGGTTTTGGTTCTCGCGGCAATAGTCATAAAAATGGCGATTTTTGGTGTTCAGAAAAAATGGTTCTATGTTTGACCCGGAAGAAAAAAATATTTATAAATTTTAGAAACAGAGAAGAAATGAAAATAAAAGACACCTCATAAAAATCTGGCCAAAAAAAACCCTGTCGATGATCTAGATCGGCAGGGTGGGCCAGTTTTTAATTTCGTTACGTCCAAAAACAAAAACAATGAAGCCTAGGTGTAAAATTACATTTTTTATTCATTTTTTAAAGGGTGAATAAAATATTCGGGAATAGATATTCAATCCGCCTGTTTCATGCAAGTGGGCTATTCTTGTATAAATAATTCCTAGCGCTTGATAGATTTTGTTTGGTGGGCACTTTTGTCACACTAAAAGAAAATTATCAAATGAAAAAAAAGAAAAAATCAACAAAAGACAGACCCTACATTTTAAAAACCCGCGTGGATGCGGTTGGATACCAACAAGCAGCTGCATTTTGCAAAAACAAAGGCATATCAAAGGACACCGCATTACATGATTCCTTTTTTAAGCGGTTATCGATCTATCCGCTGCAATTCAATCAAGTAGTCAATCTCGTGCAGCAAATTTTGCAATGCTGCACACTTGCAGAGAACCAAATAAAAAATGGCGTAGTAGGGGAAATGGATCAACCGATAAATGGTCAGACTACTTTGTTCCAGGATGGTAGCAGTTCAAAAGGCCCTGTAGTAGTAAAACATTCGCTACAGGAAATCAAGGATTTAGCAAACGAAATCATAAATAAACTGAAATCATGACTCTAACCATAGTCCAAGTTCAAAATCTTGGAGAAAAAATCGCTTACAATCTGAAAAGGCTGCCTGAAGGAAAAGTTCGCATAGCGGCATCATCACTAGACTACTTAGTAGACCTTGGTGCGAAGGCTGATCAGAGAAAGATCATTGACTCACTATTCTTTAGGCGTGCGAAGAACCAGCGAACCATAGCCACAGTCCAGGAATATATTATTTCATTTCCAACCGGGCTGGTTCTCCGTTCTGAAAATTGTGCAAAGCAATTGTGTATACAGGTCTTTGCTAAACTATTTGGTGAAGAAGAAGAACCTCTTTTTGTCGCGTTCGAGCATAGAGACACTGATAACACCCACTTCCACGTTTTGACTGCTTTGCTCAAGGAGGACGGAACTAAATTCAATACGTCCTTCATAAAGCGAAAGTCTTTGCGCGCAACCGCGGAACTATTTCAGTCAACGAAATTTCATGATTTGTTTGAGGAGACCGATGTATCTGCTGATATCTTTCGTGACCATGCCGTTCGTGGTTACAAGAGAAAAGGATATTACTCAAAAAAGAGGCTGGAGACGAGTGGAAGGATTGATATGAAGGAACACTTTCAGCAGATAATTGAAGCAAGTTTGAAACATCGAAAGACGTTGCAACATTTTCTAGCGGTGTTGATGAGTTACGGTATCTATGTCAGTTTTATCAAATTGCCTACAAAAAAAGTAGGTGTGACGTATTCGTTGCGCAAGGCAGACGAAGCAGATGTTTACACTAAGCACCGATACCAAGCATCTTGTAGGGAATTGGTCCCTACCATAGACCGGGATTATTATTTTTCCGCAAGTAATCTTGGCGCGTTTTTTCAATTTGATTCTTTATGCGAGAATTTGACTGATTGCAACGAGAAGAACAGCCTTTTGGAATTGTTGTTAAAGGATCGGAGTGGTCGTGATATTAATGGGCGAGAGGTAATTAAATATGAAAAGCGATCAAACTGGAGGTACTACTCCAGCGCGATTGAGATTCTTCTAAAAAAACAAGCCGTCCGATTCCGGATGTTGCACTATTTGGAAACTGGGCAAATCGAGAACGCATTTAAAACCAAGCTAGACGAGAATTACCAATTGTTTAAAACACACGAAATCGAGAACGAGTCGCTGGCAATCTTAGTTTCTTTTTTGAGGTTAAAAGCGTTTACGCACCTAAAACAAAATAAATCTGAATTGGACCGAAGCCTTCTTGACTGGAGATTATTTCTGCGCGAAAGAGAGGAGATGGAGGCAGGATTGAATTCAATTTTACTTTGTGTAGCAAATAAAACGAAAGACAAAAAGAAGTTTATCGGAATCTTGATGAATGCACCATTAAACTTCAAAAAGATGTTTGCGAATTCGGCACTGAAATTGGCCGGTATCACATATAGTTTTCATGTAGAAGAATACGCACCCACAAATCATCATTTACTGCAGTTTTGCCGCAACTTTACTAAAATTGATTTGTCACTCTTTGCGGTTGCGGATGATATGTTTCTTACATGGAAAGCTAAAACGGAGCACTCAAACTATGTTCATCCGGCATTTAGGGGCATAGATGTGACTCGCGAAAATGGCATCGCACCCTCGCGTGGAATGTCGCGATGACGAGCAGAAAGATATATGATAAACTATTTAAAAATATGAGGACTACGAGGTTCGCTAGGTTAAATCACTAACACATTAAAAAAATTAATATGAAAAAATATTTGAATTCAAAAGAGGCAGCAGAGTTTTTCGGAAGGTCAATTAGCTGGATCAATAAAAAATGTATGAATCTGGCGATTCCATTTATTGGCGTTGGGAATAATTATTTTCATGAGTCTGATTAAAAAATTAAACTATATGAATAACATCGAAGAATCAATCAGGACAATAGTAGTCGAAGAACTTGCAAAATTAGGTGCCGGAAATAAGATGGTGCCGGTTGCAGAGTTTTGCAGAAAACACGGCATAAGCCGTGTCACAATTTGGCGAGCCGAGAAAGAAGGCCGCCTGAAAGTTACCCGCATTGGTAAGAAGGTGTTTGTCAATCCAAATCAATTCGTGTAGGGCAGTGGCTGACTTTGTCAAGATACAAAAGCAGTTATTTAAAATTCCCCGGCAAATGCCCGGTTGTATGCTGCATTCATTGACCTCCAAGCATTCAATCCAAAGGGCTTTAGTTACGCGGAAGGAAACCAACTCGTACCAAAAGCAAACATTGACTGTAGGCGATTATTGGAGGCCACACTTAAAAGAGACACTAGCTAGCACAAAACTCGAAAACAATGGAAACGACTGAAGAAAAACCATAAGAACTTTGCAATGGCAAAAGTTAACTGAGGCAGAGTATCAAAAATGACCATTAAAAAATCGTAGAATAATAAATAGGGTCTGCTGAAAGACTCAAATAGTTTACAATGAGGTTTAAAAGCTAATTTTTTGTGAACTTAGGACTAACCAAGTGCAAGCAAAAATGGCTCGAGCCCAAAAAAACCGTGCGTCTAAGCAAGGGTACATCAGTATTCATCAACCCTTACTGGATGGATTTGATACGCCCTTCTCCAGGCAATTGAATGCAGCTAACCGCTGGGTTGTGCTGGCCAACAAAATCCCATGGGATCAACTGGTTAGTGCCTACCGCCAACAGATGGGCAACCACAAAACCGGGGCAGATGGTATCAACCCCCGTGTGGCGATTGGCTCACTGATCATTAAGCACATGTGTGATCTGAGCGACAGGGAAACGATCCAGCAGATACAAGAAAACATGTACATGCAGTACTTCATTGGCTACAGCAGCTTTAGTGATGAAATCCCTTTTGATGCCTCGTTGTTTGTGTTGTTGCGCACCAGGCTGGGTGTGGATCAAATCAATACGATCAATGAAAAGATTTTAAGTTTATCGAATCAGAAAAACAGTGAACCAAAAGAGAAGCCAGACGATTTACCTACCGACCAACACGCTACCCCACAAGAAAAAGATCAAGCCCAAGCCCCTTCTACAGTAGAGCCCTCCAAAACATTGCCTACCCATCAGGGCAAGATGATCATCGATGCCACGGCCTGCCCGCAAGACATACGCTATCCCACAGACATACATCTGCTAAATGATGCACGGGAGAAGGCCGAAGAGCTGATTGACTTTTTATACATCCCGTCCATTAAAATAAAAAGGCCACGGACTTACCGGGAGAAAGCACGGAAACTATTTTTAAAAACAGCACAAAAGAAAACCCGATCAAAGAAAGAAATACGCCATGCCATTAAGAAACAACTGGGATATGTAAGGCGCAACATTAAAAGCATCAACCTTTTGTTGGACCGGTACGAAAGGATTCCATTTGATGATCGGCAGTACACCTATTTTTTTGTGATCCAAACTTTATACGATCAACAAGAGCAGATGTACCAACAGAAGAGCCACAGTGTGGAGCATCGCATTGTTAGTATTCACCAACCCCATGTAGGTCCTATTGTGAGAGGTAAGACCAATGCCAATGTTGAGTTCGGTGCCAAGATACAAGTGAGCCTGATGAATGGTTTTGCTTTTCTGGAAGACCTCTCATGGGATGCTTTCAATGAAGGCGCGCGTTTGATAAAAGCAGTAGAGCAATACAAGAAACGTTTTGGCTATTATCCTGCCCAAGTACTGGCCGATAAGATTTATTGCAGTTGGATCAACCGGGCCAAACTCAAAGAGCTGAACATAACACTTAAGGCAAAACCCTTGGGCAGGCCAAGGGCGGTGGCAGAGAACCACGTAAGTCCAGGTGAGCGAAATCCAATAGAGGGAAAGTTTGGACAGGCCAAGACTGCCTACGGATTGGATCGGATAAAAGCAAGGCTTCGCAACACAAGCGAATCTTGGATCGCCACTATCATTATGGTCCTCAACCTGGTCAAGTTGACCGGGCAGGTACCCTATTGCCTGTACTGTGAATGGTGTCATTACTCGGCACGTGCTATTGCCAATGTAAAGCTCTGGATAGATCCATTCACAAATGCGAACAAGACCAGACCCAAATTTTGCTCTCTTTTGACTTATTCAGCAGGCCCTAAATAATGCTTGTGTCGTCTGGCAAGTTAAAGAAGGACAGGATTTGTACAGACTAGGTGCAAATGGTATGCACATCATCGCTGAAGAGCTGGAAAAATTAGAGGTAGTATCGCCAGGGAAAAAATGGGTACTGGTTGTCTAGAAGAGCATCGCAGCTTTATAGCCTTCCTATAATTCCTGATTTTCGTGTTCGTCTCTTTTAGCTGAGGAGAATGACTTATTAATGAGTGTTGTGGGGTAATTAGATGTAAAATAGTAACGGAAATAGTAACAAAACATTTTTTTTAAGATAAAAATGGCAATTAAGCGGAGAGGGAGGGATTCGAACCCTCGTTACCTTGCGGTAAACACGCTTTCCAAGCGTGCTCGATCGGCCACTCTGACACCTCTCCGAAAAAGTCTGCAAAGAAATAGATTAATACCTACCCATACAAGGCAACAGCGAGTTTACCTAATCAGCCCGTTTACAAAAAAATCTTTCGTGCTTTTCGAACCGGTAACTTTTATGACTTAATATTGAGTTACCGCTATGTGAGCACTAAAAAGCATCGATTCACCGTGACTTTTCGGGTAATTGTGTATTGTATTGCTCGAAAGCAGAAAATAAGTACAAAGAATTTGAGTTTTTTTTCAAAAATCTTGTTGGGAAATCGGCAAAACCTTTAATTTTGGCCACTTCAAGTTTTATCCATAAACCTTAAACCATGAAAAAATTAGTAACAATTTTTGCTTTCATCGGAGTGCTCGCATTTGGCGCTTCAAAATCGTTGGCTCAAGATAGTGCCGACACAACAAAGGCAGCTACCGAAGCGGCAGCACCGGCTGAATCAACCGTTACAGAAGTTGCTTCTTCAGAAGCTGCGCCAGAAGAGGAACAATCATTTCACCAAGCTTTGAAAGAACAGTTCATTGCTGGAGGTGCGGCATTCATGTGGCCGATCCTTATCGTCTTTATCATCGGTTTGGCCATCGCGATCGAACGTATCATCACTTTGAATTTGGCAAGCACCAATACAAAGAAACTTTTAGTGCAAATTGAAGATGCACTAGCGAAAGGTGGAGTGGAAGCTGCAAAGGATGTTACTAAAAATACCCGTGGACCAGTTGCGTCTATATTCACCCAAGGGCTGATGAGGTCTGGCGAAGGAGTTGATATGGTTGAGAAATCAATTGTTTCATACGGTGGCGTTGAAATGGGTCGCCTAGAATCAGGTTTGATCTGGATTTCATTGTGTATCTCACTAGGACCGATGCTTGGGTTCTTTGGAACTGTGGTAGGGATGGTTCAAGCTTTTGACGCTATCGAGGCCGCAGGTGATATTTCCCCTTCAGTTGTCGCGGGTGGTATGAAAGTAGCTTTGATTACAACGGTAGGAGGTCTTATCGTAGGTATGGTGCTTCAAATCCTTTATAACTATTGCGTATCTAAAATCGATAGCTTGGTTAATAAAATGGAAGACGCTTCTATTTCTTTGATTGACATTCTTGTAAAGCATAAATTATCCAAATAATTATTTTATGGAAGAATCAGAGCCATTAATTCATTCATTGATATCACCTGGTCTTATTGTTTGCTACATCTTTCTAGGTGTAACAATAGTGGCTAGCGTGTTTATGCCCCTTATTAATGCAATAAAAAACCCACAGGGGTTGATTAAAGCAATTGGTGGGATTGTCGGTTTGGTAATCCTTTTTGCAATTTCTTACGCACTGTCTGGTTCAGAGGTATCTGTAAAGGCAGCTGCGCTCGGTACAACTGCTGCTAGTTCTAGGCTGATAGGTGCTGGAATGATACTGTTTTACATTGTTTTATTGACATCAGTAGTTTTAGCAGCCTATTCACTGATCAAGGATATTATTTCAGGTTAAATAATTAAAAAAATGGCAAGATCAACTCCCGAAATTCCGAATGCATCGATGGCCGACATTGCGTTTTTGTTGTTGACGTTCTTTTTAGTTACCACAACAATCAATAACGACCGTGGATTAAGCATTGGATTACCTCCTCCTCCTGATCCTAACAAAAAGGATGAGATCAAGATGCAGGAGAAAAACATATTTAAAATACAGGTTAATTCCTCAGATGCCTTGCTTGTTGAAGGTGACCCGATGTCAGACCTGAGCGGATTAAAGGAATCAATTATCAAGTTTATTAGGAACAATGGGCAAGATCCAAATAGTTCAGAAAGCCCTCAAAAGGCTGTTGTTTCTTTCAAAACCGACAGGGGAACAAGTCACAAGCGATTTGTTGAAATTCTCGATATAGTTCAAGGGGCTTATTACGATATATACGCTGAAGAGGCTGGCGTATCAAACAAAGAGTGGCGTGAGGCTGCGGCAAAGTTGTCAGACCCTAGTAGCAAAGCCATTTACGAACGTGGAAAGAGAGATTACCCAATGCAGATTTCGATTGCAGAACCAACCAAAATAGGTAACTAAAAATTGAGCTATGTCAAAATTTAAGAAGAAAGCCGAGGTGAAGCAAGAGATTCCAACTTCCTCTATGCCAGATGTAGTATTTATGTTGTTGTTTTTTTTCATGGTGACAACCGAAATGAGAAAGTCATCTATCGAAGTTAAACAACAGATACCTAAAGCTGCTCAACTTAGGAAGTTAGAAAGAAAAACACTGGTTGCCAATCTTTACATCGGCCAACCCACGAAGGCAGAATATGGGTCAGAAGAAAGAATTCAGGCTAACGATGTTTTTATTGAGACTGGTGATATTATTCGGTGGGTAAACGAAGAAAAATCCAAACTTGCTGAGGCAGAACGTGAGCAAATAACAATTGCCATAAAGGGTGATAAAGATGCGAAGCGAGGCATTATTGCCGATGTAGAAACCGAATTGAGAAAAGGGAATGCACGGAAAGTTCTCTATACTGCTGCAGACAACTCAGCGGAAAGGAAAAATTAATAATTTCAGTTTGTAAACACATTAAAGCCCTCCGTTAAACTGGAGGGCTTTTTATTTTATCTCACGTGAGCGGGACTATTTCCTTTAAACAAAATAATCACCGAACAATTCGCGCTTGGTGTACCTACGATTGGGCCAATTCCGTCTATTCTTTGGTGATTACCTCCGCCATCTTTCCAATTTATTACCAGGCAGTCACGACAACAGAAGGAAATGATCAGGTTCTTTTTGCGGGTTTTACAGTGACGAATTCAGTCCTGTATTCTTTTGCACTATCATTCTCCTTTTTGGTCATCTCGCCATTGTTGCCATTGCTTTCTGGAGTGGCAGACTATGCTGGCAGCAAGAAATCATTTATGAAATTTTTTTGCTACCTCGGTGGATTCGCCTGCATGGGTATGTATTTTTTCACGTCCAGTTCGTTGGAGTGGGGTATTCTTTGTGTCGTTCTCGCGAGTATCGGGTATTCGGGTAGCCTTGTTTTTTATGATGCCTATTTGCCGGAAATTGCCACAAGCGATCAATTAGATAAGGTCAGTGCTAAAGGTTATTCTTGGGGCTATTATGGTGGTGTTGTTTTGTTGATCTTGAATTTAGTGTTCATTCAAAATTTTGAAGTGTTTGGTTTTCCTTCGCAGGGAATAGCAACACGATTTTCCTTTTTATTAGTTGGCATTTGGTGGATTGGGTTTGCGCAAATACCTTTTGCTATTTTACCTGACAACGTATACAAGAAAGATATTCGTCAAGCGAAGTGGTCGAAAGGCTACGAAGAACTTGTTAAAGTCTGGCATAGCTTGAAGAGCAACCCTGATTTGAAGAAGTACATTTTGGCCTACTTCTTTTTTAATATGGGAGTGCAGACGGTCATGTATATGGCTGCAACTTTTGGATCAAAGGAACTAAAGCTTCCCGACTTTAAATTGATTGCCACTGTTTTGATCATTCAATTGGTTGCTTCATTGGGTGCCTTTGTATTCGCGAGACTCTCTGGAAAGTGGGGCAATAAAAGTACTTTGATAGTGATGATCAGTATTTGGATCTTGATTTGCCTGGCTGCCTATATGGTAACGAGTGAGTATGAGTTCTATGCCCTTGCAACTGCGGTGGGAGTTGTCATGGGGGGAATACAATCACTATCAAGGGCTACCTATGCCAAGTTGATACCGAAGAACTCCATCGACCACGCCTCGTACTTCAGTTTTTTTGATGTGGCTTTTAATCTTTCGATAGTCGTTGGAACGTTTAGCTACGGACTAGTGGAACAATTGACAGGAAGTATGCGGAATAGTACGCTTGCTATCGGAGGATTTTTTGTCATAGGCTTGTTCTTGTTGCGAAATGTCAACGCCACTTCAATCAGCGAAAGTAAATGATTGCGACACAGGGATTGACGCACCGTTATCATTCCAAAAAAGGAGTTTTATCCCATGAAATTGTTTTTCCTGACCTTGCCGTGGAGCGCGGGGAGTCTTTTCTGCTACTTGGAAACTCTGGCTCTGGGAAGACGACCTTGTTACACTTGCTTGGTGGGCTACTCAGACCGCTGACCGGAAAAATTGAAATAGAAAAGATTGACATAGCTTCGCTGTCAGAAACTGAACTCGATCGAATGAGAGGTCGACAGATTGGGTTCGTGTTTCAACGAAACCATTTGATCAGTGCACTGACTGTGAAGAATAATTTGTTAATGGCGCCATTCTTGGCGGGGGAGAAGCAGCATGAGGAAAGAGTTGATCTGGTATTAGATGAATTAGGGTTACGAGAGAAGAAGAATGCCATGATCTTCGAGTTAAGTCAGGGACAAGCGCAGCGTGTTGCGATTGCGAGAGCTATCATCAATAAACCTTCGTTGATTTTGGCAGACGAACCTACCTCTGCGCTAGACGATAAAAATTGTGACCAGGTGATTGAACTCTTGAATAAGGTGGCTATGGAGAACAATGCAGCGTTGATTGTTGCCACCCATGATCACCGCTTAAAAAGTCGATTAAAGAATCAGATTATTTTGTAGATCCAAGAAAATAAGAAGGCCACCAAAAAAGATGTCTATTCAGTTACTTATCTGGAATTATTTCAAGGCAAAGAAACTCAATACAGGATTGAACATTCTGTTGTTATCACTTGGTATTGCGATGATCACCCTGTTGATCTTATTCAATAATCAATTGGAGGAAAAAATGACCAACAATTCTAAAGGGATTGATTTGGTAGTAGGTGCAAAAGGGAGTCCGCTACAACTCATTCTTTGTGCTGTCTTTCATGTAGATTTCCCCACTGGAAACATCAAGCTTAGAGAGGCAGATCGGTTAGCCAAGCACCGATTGGTCAAGTACGCCATTCCCCTTGCATTGGGGGACAGCTATCAAGGCTTTCGTGTAGTAGGAACAAATCGTGCTTATTCCTCACTTTACCAAGCTGACCTTGCCTCGGGGGACTGGTGGGAAAAAGACCTCGAAGTGACCCTTGGATCTTCGGTAGCTCAACTTACAAAATTAAAAGTTGGTGATCATTTTGAAAGCGCACATGGATTAACCAAAGATGGTCATGCACACGATGAGAATAAGTATGTGGTTAAGGGAATTCTAAAACAATCAGGTACAGTGGTCGATAATTTGATCTTGACTACGATCAGCAGCGTGTGGAAGGAACATGCCGAATCGAGTTCAGATAGTACGATGCAACAGCTACCCACTTCTCCTTCGCTTTTGGTCTCTTCTGTGGAAGCCAGCGATAGCATAAGAGAAATCACCTCTTTATTGATAAAGTATAAAAATCCCATTGCCGCCATTCAACTTCCTCGCTTCATCAACACACAAACTAGCATGCAGGCAGCTTCTCCCGCTTTTGAAATGGCGAGATTATTTACGTTGTTGGGGGTGGGTGCTGACGCATTGATGGGATTTGCTTATGTGTTGATATTTATTTCGGGGCTAAGTATTTTTATTGCTTTGTACAGTTCACTAAAAGAAAGACGGTATGACATGGCGATCATGCGGAGTATGGGTGCAAGTCGTAGTTTACTTTTTAAAACCATTATTTTAGAAGGCAGCATTCTTACTTTTGTCGGTGCAAGTCTTGGGTTAGCATTTGGTCATCTTGTTCTTGGCGTATTTGTTCATCTGATGGAAGAAGGACAAAAAGCAGGCCTTACAGCAGGGGTCTTTTATGCGGAGGAAGCTGTGATTTTAGTTGGAAGCGTTGTGTTGGGCGTTTTTTGCTCATTACTTCCTGCTATTCAAGCTTATCGTGTAGATATTCATAAAGTGCTTGCCAGTAATTAAATTTGCTAAATGAAAAGTTTCTCGATTGCAGCTGGCCTACTATTATCATCCACTTTGTTGATGGCACAAAGTGATGGATGGACTTCATTTGCGAAAACAAAATTTGAAACCAAGTACAATGAAAAGGCAGCAGAGTATTTTATGATGCCTGTTTTTCCTACAGAGTTGAAAGCGTTAGTTGGTAAAGAGGTTAGCCTTGAGGGATACTATATGCCAATCGATGTAGAGGGAAATGCCTATATCATTCTTTCCAAGTTTCCTTACAGTCAATGTTTTTTTTGTGGAGGAGCTGGCCCAGAAACGATTGCTGAAGTGTACTTTAAGATCAAGCCTTCCAAATTCGAAGCGGATCAATTCATTCGAGTGAAAGGGAAGGTGAAGCTGAATGAAACTGATTTAGAGCATGGTAATTTTATCCTGACCGATGCTATACTCGTTGAAAAATAAAATTCTTATCTAATTGTCCAACGAACTCCGACCAAAGCTCGGATCCCTTGCAAAGGAGCATAGTTATAAGAAGTATCAAACGTATATCCATTTGGATTATTCACTGAAATCGTTTTATCGAATGGATCAAAAGGCCTTAACAAGGGATCTTGCGGCAGGAAATTAAGTAAGTTCTTTACCCCAATATAAATTTCCAAATCCCTGTTAATTGGTTTCGTCACCTGCAGATTGACGATACTAAACCAGGGAGAGAGTGACGGCCTAAAGTCATTGGGAACAACCGGTAGGTGCATAGGACCGGTAACTCTTCCTATCAAATCAAAAGAGAGGCGAGAAACGGGCAAGGTATAGCTAAGTGTAAAATTCCCTGAGAAACCCGGAGCGTGTAATTGTTGTTGGGTTTTTCCTTCGCTGTCAATTTGGAAGACGTCCATCAGGGTAATGCCAGTCAATACTTTAAAACTATTTGATAGACTCATGTCTGCGTTTAGCGTAAGACCGCGTGAGACCGCGTGCCCCGACAAGTTATCATAAATGATTTTTTGTGGGTCGCTGATAAAATCACCAATAATTTTGTTGGTAAAGTAAGTGTAGAAAAGACTGCCATCAAGATTGAGATAACCACTCTTTAACAAAATGTTTTTGGCGTAGTTTAAGTTCACATTCCAAGATCGCTCGGGATCTAGATTATTCTTAATGATCACTTGCCTTGCCCCTGTGAGCGCTGCGTGTTCTTCTGTAAAAAGGTTGACTACACGGTAACCGCTTCCACCGGTTAGTCTAATTGTATTGGTAGAATTTGGCGAAACTTTAAAGCTGATGCGAGGAGTGAATATGTTACCATGCGCATTGTGATGATCATAACGAGCCCCAGCAAGAATGGAGAACTTTTCAGTGAACGTTATTTCATTCTGGATGAAGACTCCAGGAAGGAACGTAATACCGGGCTTATTTTTGCCATCGGTGGAAAGTGTGCCGGTTGTGTTATCATCGTAGTAGGTATATCGGAGGGGCAGACCGGCCAGCCAGTCATGTTGACCTCTCTTTTTGGACCATCTTAATTGTATAAAGCTGGTATGTTGATCAGCGAGATACGAGGTTGTTCCGTAGTAAGAGTCTTGTAAATGATAATTATAGGAGAAATCAATATTCAGATCTTGCCTTCCTTTCAATTGATAATTACCGATTAACTCTGCCCGATTAGTATAAATGGATTCTCCATAAATGACGTCCGAACCGCGATAGGTGGGCGTCCACTGAAGTTCCCCTCCCCATCGGTTTTCGTACACATAGCGTGCAGCCAATGAAAAATTCTTTCCGGCAGGACGGTAGAAATTCCATTTGTTAAAGATGGATGCTCGCTGTTGCAAAGTAGCATCCGTGAAATTGTCATTGTTGATATCCCATTTCTTCCAAAAATTAAAGTAGTTGAGACCTACCAGTGCCGAAGACTTTCTGACTTTGAATGCACTCGCGATGTCCGCGTTGTATTCAGCTAACGTAGTTCCATACACATCCACTTTTAGTTTGGGCGATGATTGTGGCTCTTTGGTGATAATATTGATCACTCCCCCGACTGCCTCTGAGCCATACAAAGTGGAGGCAGGACCTTTAACCACTTCGATCCTTTTTACTAGACTATTTGGGATGCCTGCTAACCCATAGACCGTTGCTAAATTGCTGACAATAGGCATACCATCAATTAGTATCATCGTGTAAGGTCCTTCCAACCCATTGATATGTATATCGCCCGTGTTGCAAACATTGCAATTGATTTGCGGCTGCACTCCATTCACCATAGAAAGTGCTTCAAAAATGTTTGGAGTTGGATTCTTCAGAAAAAGGGAAGGAGCATAGACCTCAACTGGGATAGGTGAACTCATTTTGGAAACTTCCTTCATCGTTCCAGTAATGACTACCTCTTGAAGTTGGGAAGCATCCTCTTCTAGTTCAACATCAATGACACTTTTTTCCCCCGCTTTAATAGTTATGTTGACCGTGTGTGTTTGATAGCCAATGCTGGAAGCCTGAAGTTTGTAATGCCCAGCCGGAATAGCATCTAGTGCAAAGTCACCTTTCTCGTTAGAAGTTGTTCCGTAGCGGCTATTCAGTAGCACGATATGAGCAAACTCGATCGGGCTATTTTGATGCGTGAGCCGACCTACAACACGACCCGTTGTTGTTTGGCAGAGGCCTTGTAACCCAATAAGCCATAGAACAATAAAGAAAAACGCCCTCATTTTATTATTTAGACGGGCAAATTTAAATAATTAGCCAATAATAAAATAATATTTAGGCGTACCTAAAAAGTAGATACTGAAAAGGTGATTTTTTGACCATTTTAGAACATATTATTGGTTCGGGGCTATTTTTGCCTTACTGAAAAGCATATAGTTCTGCTTTTTAGTGCTCCAATGATATCCCAATGAAAAGGGCAGATCTCGTTTTCCACTGGCTTTGTAAGCTGAATCAAGGTCGGATTGGTACAATTCAGAGCTAAAACTAGATACCGGCTTTATGTATTCGCCATAGAATTGCCCGGTCCATTCCAGTCTATTTTTAAAATTTTTGTACGGCATTCCGGTATCATCCTGAAACACATGGTTGCTATTCTTTAGAATGATCGATTTTATTTTTGTGAATGCTTCTTTGTGCATAAGATAAGAAGCCGATTTTACGAATGTGTTTAACGGTGCCCGTTGCTCGATAAATTTCACAAATGCGGGTCGGTCGTTTAGCCCCGCGTTAGAAATACTAATGGAGTAATAATACAAGGTTTTGATTTCGAGTGTAACGCGATCTCTAAAAATCAGTTTTACTCCTGGTGTTTTTTGCCAATGGATTTGACTTCCTTTCACTTCTTTCTCTGTTCCATCTTCGTTTAACGTAAAGAACTTCTGTTCTAACAATTCATGACCGGAACGTTCGATAAAAAAGTAGAGCGGAGGCAACACACCCTTTACCTGCTTCAGGTCGTTTTCCATATGGGTGGTAATAAAATAGCTCTTATTAAAGATATCGCGAAGTGAATTTCCCAAGCTATCCAAAAATTCGTCCCTATTCTTTTCGGAAATTGTATCAAGTGGAACCACTTCACGAATTGGCTCGAGGGCTGCCATTACAAACTCTTTCGAGTGCGGGAAAAGGTAAAAGGCATGGAGGAAATCCGGTCCAGAAAAGGGATAGAATAAAGAGAGCGAATCATCGATGGAATTGGAGAAGGTACTTTTCTCCCAGGCAGCCATTTTACTCAGCCTCGTCTTGTACATTTTTTCCCAATTCGCATCCATAGAAGTTTGGTATTCCCTCCAATACATTTCGGCTTGCAGCGTGGTGAATGAATTTTCAGTCAGTTGTGGAAGACCCGAAATAAAACGGGCAGCATTGTCTAGAACGGTATCCTTCACTACCTCATTGACAATCGGCTCATTGGTGTTAATGGTATCTGCATTTTTGATTGTAGTGTCGGCAACGACCAGGGAGTCAGTGCCCGAAGTAGAAGAGATTTCTTTCTTGTCGGTGCAAGCCCAAAGTAGCATGTTGGTTAATAAAATCGTTAACAGGTATTTAGTTCTCATCAAACAGGTTTTTTAGAAATAGCAAAATAGATGATTAATCCGGGAACCATAGTAGCCATCGAGTAAAGGATAATCCATGGGTCATTTTTCGTGACATAGTAGATCATCCAACACGTACAGACTGAAAAGATGATGGGAGGCAGCGGATAGAAGGGAACAGAATAGACTCGTTTTTCGGCAGAATGTTTTCGTCTGAGGATGAAAATACCCAATACCGTAGCCATCGAGAATATAGAAAGACTAACAGATATGTATTGTATGATTTCTTTGAATGAACTAACCAATACTAAAAAAATAGCCCACCCAGCCTGTGTTAAAATAGCGAGGTAAGGCATGTCAAACCGATTGGTTGTTGCAAACGTTTTTAACTTGGGGTAGTCGTCACCCATAGCTTCTAATACCCGAGGCCCCGCGATGGTCATGGCACTTAATGTCGACAATAAGGCAATGCTAAATACGGAAGAAAAAGCCAACCCGATCTTGTCACCAAAGAGTTTATAGGCAACTACATTACCGATATCATTCTTGCCATTGAGCTCTGAAAAACTAGCCGAATATAGAAACATGGCGTTGAGAGCCAAGTATACTATTGTAACGGTAAGAGTACCGATGATTAACGAACGTGGTAGATTCTTGGATGGGTTTTCTAAGTTACCAGCAATGTAAGCGGCTGCGTTCCATCCGGTATAAGCGTACACCACAAATACAAGGGATACGGCAAAACTGGCACTGAGGATTAGATCGGTGTCACCAGCTTGCGGCCAAAAACTGATACCCGATTTGATTTCATCGGCCACAAAAAAGGGTGCGATGCAGAAAAAGAGAATCAACAAAAGCTTCATAGAGGTAAGGAAGTTTTGTACTGCCCCGCCTGTCTTTACTCCAAACCAGTGTACCGTGGAAACCAAAACGATGGCGAAAATGGCTATCAATTTATTAGAGACACCCAGTAGTGTGTGAGAGTACTCACCAATGGCCAAGGCAACGGCAGAAATGGCGCCTGCAAAGCCGACCAACAAGCTCATCCACCCACTTATAAAACCAAGAGCAGGATGGAAAATCTTCCCCAGGTAGTGATACTCCCCACCAGATTTTTGGAGGGTTGTAGAAATTTCAGCATAGGTAAAGGCTCCTGAAAGGGCTACAACGCCCCCGATCGCCCACAAGACTAAAATGGCAAAACCGGATGGAATAGAACCGACCTGGTAGCCGAGTGAGGTAAAAACACCCGTTCCAATCATGTTGGCGATCACCAGGGTAATGCCCACAGTAAGAGTATACTTCTTTTGTTCTGCCATTTATCAAATTACAAGCCAGAAAGATGACTATAAATTGGCAGAACGGCAATTTGATTCCGGTGGGCTCGATTTGTTCTGGGGCTAAAAAAGAAAAACCCTGACGTTTCGGTCAGGGTTTTTCAAGCTTGGAAGAAATCGTAATTGAATTACATCTTCTTAGGCACTAATACTTTGTTGGTCATGTGAACAACACCATTGCTCACTGCAACGTCTGGGTTGGTTACTTCAGCACCACCTACGTAAACTTTGCCATCCTTCAAAGAAACTTTGATTTTTTCGCCTTGTAGGGTAGTCAATTCTTGACCATCTTTCAAATCGGCAGCTTTCACTGTCCCGGCAACTACGTGATACTTCAACACATTCTGAAGTTTTGATTTATTCTCAACTTTCAACAGGTTGTCTACTGTTGACTGGATTGCTGCAAACGCGTCATTTGTTGGAGCAAATACGGTTAGGGCATCATTTCCTTTAAGGACTTCAGAAAGTTCTGCGGCTTCAAGAGCAGCGACTAAAGTGCTCAGGTTAGGTGTGTTCGCAGCTGTTGCATGGATCGATTTTGGCAAAGCAGCAATAGAATCTGCTACGAATTGCACCCGAGCCGTTGAATCAGCTACTCGGATTGAATCTTGAGTTGCTTTTTCTTTGGCGGCTTTTCCACCGTCACCACAGCTGGTTACGATAAAAGCGAAAGCAGCGAAAATCGCTACTAAAATGATTGATTTTTGAGTTTTCATAATGTTTTGGTTTTCAGGTCGCAAAAATAGGTTTAGAAATCGACATCTTGAACACGGGAGATAAATAAATGTTTACGTCTTTGTTAATTTATTTTTCGATTGGAAACCGGATTTCGTGTTCGCCATAGACTGCCCCCTTTAATCCACGGATCTGAAGTACGACTTTGGGCGCTCCGGAAGACCAATCAACCTTTATTATCCCGAACGTTTTTTGAATAATCAGGTCACCAACGCGGTGGCTATTCTTTTCCTCCCATACTTCTGCCCAGGTATGGGTAAGTCCACTGGAAGTAAAGTCAACTAGAGGATAGGCAGACTCGGTTTGTTCCAATGTAGAGAATTCAGAAATATGACGATCACCACTAATGATCAGCACATTTTTTTGAGAAGATGCGATCAGGTTTAGAAGGCGCTTCCGCGCCAAAGGGAAGTTAGCCCATTTTTCAAACCGGTGATCTTCTGCTATCGCTTGAATACTAGAGTTAATAATGAACAAGCCTGTTTCGCTGGTCTTTAACTCATCTTCCAGCCAATGCCACTGTTCTTCTCCCAATACATCGCCCGTTTGATTGCAATAGAATTGATGGGTTTGTTTTTTAGTAATTGAATCAACACTGTAGACTTTATAAGTTGTGTCGCGGAAGGTTCGCGTGTCCAGGTTAATGATCTTGATTTTTTGGTGGCCGGATCCAATGGTTGCTGAATTGTACACACCGGCATGAGTCCACACGGGGTTCGTTTTGTCAAAACCAAGAAAATCCAACAATGGTTTCTTATTCTCCTCTTTTCGTGGAAAAAATCGCCCTCCGTCATTTGTACCGTAATCATGGTCGTCCCATGTACCAGTGACCGCGCAATTCTTTAGCAGTTGTTGATAGTCTGGATTGGATTTTTGCTTGTCGTACCTTTTTTTGAGGCCAGTTGAACCTTCCCCATCGTTGGCGTAAACGTTGTCTCCACCCCAAATCCATAGTGAGGGCTTTTGAGCGATAATCTCTTTCCATATTTCCTGGGGCTTTTCCTCGTCATCGCACGAGCCAAACGCAATAATTGTTTCGTTGGATGACTGCGCTGCTGCCAGCGAACTTAGAAGAATCCCCAACAGTGCAATAAATAATTTCATGGAGTAAAAATAGTTGATTTAAATTTCCCGTTTGTCAACATTCTTTTGCGTTTAGGGCACGTTATTACTACTTTTCACATTCTCGAAAGGCAATAATGAGGCCTTCGCTACTAACCAGCTGTTTTATGAAAAAACTATTCTTTCTGATCTGTCTTTTCGGTGCAAAATCTTTGTTTGCTCAGATGCCGGACTCCACTTATGTAAAACAGTTTTACGATAAAACGGAAGTACAAATTCCAATGAGAGATGGCATCAAGTTGTTTACCGCCATCTATACCCCAAAAGATAAATCGAAGACGTACCCGATGTTGATGCAGCGAACGTGCTATAGTGTGGAACCTTATGGACTCACTAAATTCGAGAAGTCGCTCGGGCCCTCAAAGTACCTGATGCATGACGGCTATATTTTTGTTTATCAGGATGTGCGAGGCCGTTGGATGAGCGAAGGCGTGTTCGATAACATGACCCCTAATATTCCCGGCAACGATCGGAAGAATAAGACAGCTACGGATGAATCCTCAGATACCTGGGATACGATTGATTGGTTGATAAAAAATGTGAAAGGGAATAATGGAAGAGTTGGGCAGTGGGGCATTTCCTATCCTGGCTTTTATACGGCTGCGGCTATTCCTGATGCTCATCCAGCCTTAAAGGCATCATCCCCGCAAGCACCCATTTCCGATTTTTTCTTTGACGATTTTCACCATCAGGGTGCTTTCTTACAAAGCTATATTGCTGCTTTTGCCGTGTTTGGCTACCAGCATGAGAAACCAACCAACAAAAGTTGGTATGATGACAAGATTATGCGCTTCTATGCTCAACAACCAAAAGATGGCTACAATTTTAACTTGGAAATGGGACCGTTAAAAAATGCAACCGAGAAATACCATAAAGACAATTTCTTTTGGCAGCAAATTATCGATCACCCCAACTATGATGAATTCTGGCAGAAGAGAAATTTGCTTCCCCATCTCACCAATGTAAAGCATTCCATCATGACTGTTGGCGGTTGGTTTGATGCAGAAGACTTGTATGGTCCTTTGAACATCTATAAGAAGATTGAAAACAGTAGCCCTTCTACCTACAACACCATCGTCATGGGCCCGTGGAGTCACGGAGATTGGGCTCGTGAGCGTGGCTTTCAGCAAGTGAACCACATTTATTTTGGCGATAGTATTTCTACGTTTTATCAACGCGAAATAGAGCGAAAATTTTTCAATGCTACTTTAAAGGAAGGTGCTCAACCCAAATTACCTGAAGCGTATATGTTCGACTGTGGGCTGAAAGTGTGGAAGCAATTTAGTGAGTGGCCACCCAAAGAGATTCAGCCCTTCAAATTGTATTTCGGAGAGAAAGGAAAGTTGTCGATCAATGAACCGACAAAAACAGACGGTGTGTTTGAGTACATCAGTGACCCTGCTAAACCGGTGCCCTACACGTCACAAACAGAAGGACTTGTTTTTACGCCTCGTAGATTTATGAGTGACGACCAACGCGTGGTCGCTAGCAGACCTGATGTAGTTACATTTCAATCAGAGCCACTCTCAGAAGATGCTACATTGGCGGGGGAGATCATCGCCAAGTTAAAAGTATCGATGACCGGCACGGATGCCGATTTTATTGTGAAGTTGATTGACGTTTATCCGGACAATACACCAAACGACACAAAGCACAACCCACCAAATATTATCATGGGAGGTTATCAGCAGCTCGTTAGGCATGAAACATTCAGGGGCAGATTCAGAAATAGCTATGAGAAGCCAGAGCCTTTTAAAGCAAATGAAATTACCGAAGTGAATGTGCCTCTTCAGGATATTCTGCACACGTTTAAAAAAGGGCATCGGGTGATGGTACAAATTCACAGCACCTGGTTTCCATACATCGATAGAAATCCGCAGAAGTATGTAGATAATATTTACAAAGCCAATGAAGAAGATTTCATTAAGTCTACCATTCGTGTTTATGGATCTTCGGTTGTGGAAATTGGGGGAGGGCAGAAGGCAAGGATTGATGTGAAGAAGTGAGGCTGCATGAGAGTAGAAAATATCAAGTCAGAATATAGAAGTTAGATTATAGAATATAGAAGTTAGAATATAGAATTTAGAATGCGTAAACAGTCTACAGTTGGGATTTTATTGATTTGCTCAATGTTCGGTCAACTTGAATTGATCGCTCAAAAGCGTAGTTATGATACGCTACCTAATTTACCAGAGCATTATGTGAAGCGGCTGGCTGAGTTCAAGAAGCAGCCCATTGTGAAAGGTAAAGTCATTATGCTTGGTAATAGCATTACAGAAGGAGGCGACTGGAAGAAGTTGCTAAAGGATTCAACGGTCATCAATCGGGGGATTTCGGGTGATGTGACCTTTGGGGTCATCAATCGATTGGATGAAATTGTGAAGAGACAACCTTCAAAGGTGTTTCTATTAATTGGGATCAATGACCTATCACGCAAAACACCCGATGAAGTTATTTTAGAGAATCTGTTTTCAATTGTAAGTAAAATTCGGTCGGGCTCGCGAAACACTGAAGTATTTGTCCAAAGCATTTTGCCTACCAACGAAACGTTCAAAAATTTTATGCCCAATTTTAAGGGTAAGGCATCCAGCATCCTTACGATCAATACCCAACTTCAGCGGTATGCAGATAAAATGAAGTTTACGTATGTGGATTTGTATTCTAAATTTTTAGACGCCAACGGACTGATGGATGCGAAGTATGCTACGGATGGTTTGCATCTCAACCAGTTGGGTTATCAACACTGGGTTAGTATTCTGCGCTCAACCAGTAAAACCGGAATAAAATGATAAACGTTAATTTGTCGAAAGAGACCTCCAAGGAAGAGGTAATGAAGTCGGTAGAGGCTTATTTGGGTGAGGTGGAGTTAGATATTGCTTCAAAAGATTTTTCCCGACCCTGGGGTGGTTTTTTTGTACTTGAAGAGTCTTTAGCAGATCGGTTCATCCAACTATATTTCCCCCACTTAAAGATAGAAGACCTCACTATTTCCGGCAAACTTAGTCCGAAGATTTTGATTGTAGCGCCAGGCCAACGGCTGTCGTGGCAATACCACCACAGGCGCGCGGAAATATGGAAACTGGCTGCTGGCGTGGCCGGGGTAGTGACCAGCGAAACCGATGTAGAAGGGCCGTTGCATAAGTTTGTAGTCGGAGAGATCATTCAACTCAAGCAAGGCCAACGTCATCGCTTGGTTGGCTTGCCGGAAGGATGGGGGATGATTGCCGAAATCTGGAGACACACTGATGCTAAAAACCCCTCGGACGAAAGTGATATTGTTCGGGTACAGGATGATTTTGGGAGGTAACTACTTATAATTGCTCGTTACTAACATAGATATTTTGTACTCTTAATACTATGATGCCGCCATCTTTAGTGAAACTAAAAGTAGGCTTCAAAAAAATCAACCCATTTTTTTATATCCACTTGGGGTAATTCCAGTCTCCTTTTTAAACGCGCGGATAAAATAATGAAGATTATTAAAGCCTGCCAAGTAGCACACTTCGGAAATATTGTACCTAGATTGCTTTAGATATTCTTTTGCGAGTTTCAATCGCTCCTTTAAAATGTAATCACCGGGCGCATGGCCAAACTCTTCCTTGAACTTGCGAAAGAAATTAGCACGGCTCATACACACTTTATCGCTCAATTTATTCAAATCAATTTTTTCACGAATGTTTTCCTTAATGTGTTGAATAACGAAAGCAAATCGATGGTCGGAGGATAGTTTTAAAAAATTGTTTTCGAATAACTGACGTGCTTGTGTTTGCATTAAACGGATAAGCAATTCGCGTAGTGCCAGATTGGCCAACAGATCTTTCTCACGGTGCTGTTCTTTGACGCTGATCTTCACTAAGCGATTGATTATTTCTGCCAGCTCTTGATTATTTATAAGGTGAAACATCTCCTCATTGAGCTTCCACAGTCCGTTTTTTTCAGCCTTCGGAAATTTCTCATTTAACAGATTAAGAGTTTCAAGAACATGGTCTGATGAAATCGCCAGAGCAATGCATTGTGTTGGGTTATCACTACGCGCTTCGGGAAAGTCGATTTTCATTGTTTCGTTGGGGGGCACTATCACCGTTTCGCCTGGCAGATAATCGAAGCCCGGCTGGCCGAAAAGGTGCATTACTTTTTTCCCCCGCATCATGCTGGTAAGGACCAAGTCACCAAAAGTCAGCTTTACTTTTTCTGCTCGTTCATGGGTTTCAAAAACATTCAATTCGCAATGCTCCATCGTAAATGCCGACCTGTTTTCGACCAACGTGTTTAGCTTACGTTCCGAAGAAACGGGAACCAGATCGAGTGAACTTTTCATGGGGCGAAAAATCGATTTATCGATTAAATATATTGAATAAATTGGATCGAAAACGATTGAAATGATACGGCAGGTACACTAAATGATACAAAAAGTCAATTTTGAGACAGATAACAAGGCGAAATTTGGATTATAAACCGAAACTCAAAAAATAATTATGGAAACGATAGAAATAGCAAAAGAAAAAAAGACGCCAGTAGCCAGACCAGACTTTAAGCCACATTACAATCATTTCATAGGTGGCGAATGGGTTGCACCTGCTAATGGTGAGTATTTCGACAACATTTCGCCTATTGACGGCAAACCATTTACGAAAGCAGCCCGTGGCAACAAGCAGGACATTGACAAGGCGCTCGATGCTGCGCACAAAGCCTTTGCAAATTGGTCAAAAACATCCGCAGCGGAGAGAGGCCGGGTTTTATTGGCGATTGCAGACGTGATGGAAAAAAACTTGGAATTACTGGCTCGCGTAGAAACTGTAGATAACGGCAAAGCACTACGGGAAACGAGGGCTGCCGATCTTCCGCTGGCAATCGATCATTTCAGATATTTCGCTGGCGTGATTCGCTCAGATGAAAGCACCATGTCTGAGCATGATGAAAATACAATCAGCATCAACTTGCAAGAGCCGCTTGGCGTGGTGGGCCAAATTATACCCTGGAACTTTCCCCTTCTAATGGCTGCGTGGAAAATAGCACCCGCACTTGCCGCGGGTTGCACCGTAGTGGTAAAGCCTGCCGAACAAACGCCCACCGGTTTGGTAGTACTCATGGAATTGATACAACACATTTTGCCTGCCGGTGTTATTAATGTGGTTACTGGCTTTGGCATAGAAGCCGGCAAGGCTTTGGCCACTTCCCCACGAGTCGCTAAGGTGGCATTCACGGGCGAAACTACAACTGGCCGATTGATCATGCAATATGCAAGCGAGAATCTAATTCCGGTTACGATGGAATTGGGTGGAAAGTCACCCAATATTTTCTTTGAAAGCGTTGGTGATGCGGATGATGATTTTTTTGATAAAGCTGTTGAAGGCGCAGTGCTTTTCGCTTTGAACCAAGGCGAAGTCTGCACGTGTCCTTCGAGGATTTTAGTACACGAAAAAATCTATGACAGATTCATTGAACGGGTAATCGCCCGTACGAAGGCCATCAAGATTGGGCATCCACTTTCAGAAGATACGATGATGGGTGCACAAGCTTCAAATGATCAATTTGAAAAAATTCTCTCCTACTTGGACATCGGCAAACAAGAAGGAGCACAGGTATTGACGGGCGGTACTGCAGCCAAGCTTAACGCGGGGTTGGAGACGGGCTATTACATTGAGCCTACCATATTCAAGGGAAACAACAAGATGCGCGTATTTCAAGAGGAAATTTTTGGACCGGTGGTTTGTGTGACCACATTTAAGACAACAGAGGAAGCCATTGAAATCGCCAATGATACGCTTTACGGCTTGGGCGCTGGTGTTTGGACGCGTGATGCACATGAAATCTATCAGGTTCCCCGAGCCATTCAGGCAGGCCGCGTATGGGTTAATTGCTATCATGCCTATCCGGCTCATGCACCTTTCGGGGGGTATAAGAAGTCTGGCTTTGGGCGTGAAACCCATAAGATGATGCTCAACCACTATCGCAACACAAAAAATATGCTCATCTCTTACGATAAGAAAAAACTTGGGTTCTTTTAAGTTGTTGGGTTGAGCTTGTAGTAAGCTTCGCTACAAGCTCAATCTTCCGTTTTATTAAGAGTAGAAAAAAAGAGTAACTTGCTTATGAACATCGCCAGAATCCTAGCAACACCGTTGGCCTGCGAAACAATTGATCGGCTGCGAAAAATCAACGGGCCGCTTATGTTTCACCAAAGCGGGGGCTGCTGCGATGGCTCACAGCCCATGTGCTTTCTGAATGGGGAATTTAAAACGGGCGCGAGTGATGTGAAGTTGGGTACCATAAACGACTGCGATTTCTTCATGAGCCGCGATCAATTTCAATATTGGCAGCACACTCAATTAACATTAGATGTTATTGAAGGAAGGGGATCTAGCTTTTCATTGGAGATTCCGCTGGGAATACGATTTATTATACGTTCTCGCTTATTTACAGAAGAAGAACTGTCTCATCTCGCCATGGTAGAATAGAAAGGGAGTATGCTAAAGGTGCTGCCTTGTCGCTGGTGGACTCTGCTGATTTCTGGTTCAATAAGTTCTAGGTTAGCATCTCTTCAGCATTCCTTGGATTCGACATCACAAGCTTGGTCGTCTGACACATTTTCTGTGCTGATTTCAAGAAGTGCTTTTGTGAAAATTTCGCTTGGTTGTGCGCCCGAAACGCCATATTGGTTATTGATAATATAAAATGGAACGCCACTAATCCCTCGCGGGGCGTTTTGCATTTCTGAGGTTGTAACTTCAACCATTCCTTCGGTGGAGCTAAGGAATGATTTTGTTTTTTCTGGGTCTATGGCCATTTGGGTGGCAATTGAAATAAGGTTTTCCATTTTAGTTAAATCGATGCCTTGTTCAAAGTAGGCTTTCATCAATGCCTCCTTCATTTCGATCTGCTTGCCATGTTTTTTTGCAAACCAGATCAGGCGATGGGCGTCTCGTGTGTTGGGTGAAACAACCTGCTTTTCGAAATCAAATTTCAGACCCTCCTGCGCAGCCACTTCAGTTACGTGATCCACTATTTGTTGGTACTTTGCTTCGCTGCCAAATTTTTTTGTCAAGTATTCTTTTTGATTGCGACCCTCGAGTGGCATATCTGGATTTAGCTCAAAGGGGTGATATTCAAGTTCCACGTCAACCTGGTCAGCCACTTGCGCGATGGCTTTCTCCAGTCTTCGTTTGCCAATGTAACACCAGGGGCAGACTACATCTGAAACAACATCGATTTTGATTTTGGGATTGGTCATTGTTCTTGCTTTTTTCTCGAACCCAAAAGTAAGACGTTTAGTTCGAAATAGTCAACAGTTATTAGATACTCAATGCAACAAGGTCATGCCGTCTTAATGACTGAGCAACAATAGAAAAATGGCGAGTATCACTACCCGCCATCATTGAATGAAACGGCTCTACAAGAAGTCAAACTTTTAATGCGTTTTTCATGGAGTCAATTCCTGATTTTCCATTGTTCATTAAAGATTCAAGCTCTCTATTGTAAGCGTTCTTCACATCGGCCATCGAATCTGTCATTAGATTTCTCAAGTCTCTGGTTTTTCCCACGATTTTTTCGCGGGTTCGTTTTCCGCTGTCGGGTGCAATCAAAATACCGGCAATAATGCCTACTGATGCTCCCACTAAAACTCCGGTAAGGACTTTGGATGTGGTGTTCATAAAAGTGAATTTAAAAATTCCCGTCTTGATGTTTTCAAGACAATCTTGTTAATCCGTATCAATGATAAAGACTACACCCTATTTAACGTATAGACTACTTCTTCCGTTCAGAAAAGTTGGATAAATTCTTGGTTTATTGGTGAGGAGATGGGAAATATATACTACGTGTTGATGACAAATATCATTGTTAAATGATGACAAAATCAGTAATGTTTAACGCACTACGCCTGATTACTTATTTTGATTCTGTTTAAAATGCTGCTTGATAACTACTTTTTGTAACACACGCTTGATAATTAGTTCCGCGATCGTACTTAGGCGATTTTCGTTTTGGTGCTCAAAAAGATAGCGGTGTAGTTGTGCTTCACTAATGTCGATTCGATTGAGCAACTGCATTAAATGAGAGTCTGCTTTTTTCTCGGAGCGCAGGAGTTCATTAACAATTTTTTCGTGAATGTCTGCAAAGTCTGGTTCCAAGTCTTTGATGAATTCTGCAGCAAAATTACTCTGCTCAAAATCTTTTGTTAATTGCTTTTTGAAGACCTCAAATAAATCCCTACTGCTGAGTTGATCATTTACCTTTAATACGTTTGACATCCTGTAAAATTAACAATACTGGACTCAGCCGGCTTTGGTTGGTGAAGAATTAATTTCCGAGGCAATTCAATTTTGACAAGGACCAGCGTTTTGTATCTTTAAGCATACTCAAGACACTATGTATACGAAATCAATTCTGTTCCTTCTCTTTTGTTTATTAATCACTTTTCACGCCCATGGGCAGCGCACACCTTTGCGCGTGGGCGTTGTTGGGTTAACACACACGCATGTTCACTGGATCTTAGGCCGGCCTAAAGACGATTTTATCACCCTTGTTGGCATCGTAGAAACCAATAAAGAACTGGCTCTTCGCTATACGCAACAGCATGGCCTTTCGATGGATTTGGTTTTTTCTACAATGGAAGAAATGATAGCTAAAGCAAGGCCGGATGCGGTAACTGCTTTTGGCACTATTTACGAGCATCTGGCGATCGTAGAAAAGTGTGCACCTTTGGGCATTCACGTAATGGTGGAGAAACCATTGGCAGTTAGCCTCGAACATGCACGCAAAATGCAAGCACTCGCAAAAAAGTATAAGATTCATCTATTGACGAATTATGAAACCACCTGGTACCCGACCGTACATGCTGCACGCGATTTGCTTAAGAGAGATAGCATTGGTTCGATTAGTCAGCTCGTGATTAGAGACGGGCACCGCGGCCCCCTAAAGATTGGGGTCAATAAAGAATTTTTGGAGTGGCTTATCGATCCAGTTAAAAATGGAGGAGGTGCGATTACCGATTTTGGGTGCTATGGCGCCAATATTTCTACGTGGATGATGGAAGGAAAGCCCCTTTCCGTTACAGCCGTTACCCAACAATTACAGAAAGAAAATAATCCTGCCGTGGATGATGAAGCTACTATCCTGCTTACCTATCCGCATGCTAAAACCACCATACAAGCTTCGTGGAATTGGCCGATCGGAAGAAAAGACATGGAGTTGTACGGAACCTCGGGAGTCGCGTTTGCCGACAACCGGAATGATCTGCGCTTGCGCAAGGCAGTAGGCTATGACGGATACAAAGAAACAAAGCGCACATTGGCAGAACGACTGCCTCCGTATAACGATCCATTTTCATTTTTTGCAGCAGTCATTCGCAACGAGATTGCCCTGCCAACTTACGATCTTTCATCTTTGGAAAACAACATGATAGTGATGGAGATTCTGGATGCAGCAAAAAAGTCTGCAAGAAAGGGGCAGACGGTCTTGATTAAATGAGTTGTTAATTCAGAGAGCGTTGATGATTATGAAAACACTACTGATCACCCCTGAGGGTTTAGAAAAATTAAAAGCGGAGCTCGATCACCTGTGGCGAGTGGAGCGTCCCGACACCACGCAAAAAGTGAACTGGGCGGCAAGTCTGGGCGATCGTTCTGAGAACGCAGACTACCATTACAACAAAAAACGCCTACGCGAAATTGACAAGCGTATCCTCTATTTGCGCAAATGCATTGACGACCTGAAAGTGGTAACTTATGCACCCTATCAGGAAGGGAAGGTGATGTTTGGGGCCTGGGTTGAAATTGAAAACAATAGTGGCATGAAGAACCGCTTCCGTATTGTAGGTGGCGAAGAACTGATTGGCACGAAAGATTACATCTCGATGGATTCGCCCATGGCACAGGCATTGCTAAAAAAAGTGGTAGGAGAGGAGGCGATTGTGAAAACCCCTACACGGGAGTTTGTGTGGCGTATCACTAAAGTTGAGTATCAGAAGTAGTTTTTCATGCCTGAAGGCTGGGGTTGCTTCAGCTTAGCGCCTACTTCCGTTTCAGTTTAACAGTACAAAATTCAAATCGGTTTCTTATATTTACGCTAAACCAAAATTTATCCTTCTTCCGTTTGGTTATATTGAACCAAGTGCAAAATTAGCATTAACCAAATTTGTTAGTAAATTGAAATTGCTTTGTTCGTTTTTGTTTTTAACAACGGTTTGTTTCGCACAGCAAAGCTTGGTCTCTTCAAAAGAGAAATTCAAATCGACCCCAAATCTACAAGGGCGCTCCAACTTTAAAAATTTTTCAACCGAAGACGGCCTTCCGTTGGATGCTTTTGAATGCAGCTACATAGATAGAAAAGGTAATTTATGGCTTGGTACCACAGGTGGTGGAGTGAGCTGTTATGACGGAAAGAATTTTTTTGAAATTAGCACCTTGAATGGACTCTCAAATGATGTTGTTACCTCAATATTTGAAGATCGAAACGGCATTTTTTGGTTTGGAACGTATAACGGCATTAGCCGTTTTGATGGCAAATCGATTACCAATTTTTTTGAATTCGAGGGGCGCGATTTTAAAACTATCAGATCTATTTCTGAGGACAAAAATGGCCACCTATGGTTTGGAACAGTCAAAGGAGTAGCTCAATACGATGGTCAACGGTTTACGAATCCGGGTTCAGAGAATCCGCTAATCAACACAGCAATAAATGCAACCGTAGTTGATAAAAAAGGTAATATTTGGATTGGTTCCGATCGTGGTTTGAGTCGCTATGACGGTAACTCATTTACGAATTATACAAAGGCGCAGGGGCTTGAAGCGGATAAAATCATGACCCTTTTTGAGGATCGCACAGGCAACTTGTGGATAGGAGGGTATCAAGGCGGTGTTACCCGCTTTGACGGGCTATCCTTTGAAACATTCACCCAAAAGGATGGACTCGCACACAATGACGTATGGTCAATTGCCCAAGACGATAAAGGTGTTCTTTGGTTTGCTACATCTGGGGGCTTGAGCAGCTATGATGGTTCGCTGTTTACAAACTACACTACTGAAAATGGACTTCCAACAAATGAGCTTGCCAGCCTATCGGTAGATCATGACGGCAATTTGTGGATCGCATCCTACAACGGTGGCGGGGTAAGTTTATTCTCCAGTAGAGAAACTATGAATTTCACACGGTTAGATCACCCATCGCTAAGTAAAATTAGAGCCGTTGTTGAAAACAAAAAAACACGTGACTTATGGATTGGCACTGAAGACGGATTAGTTAGCTACAATGGCCAGTCGTTTAAAACATTTAATCGAAGTGACGGTCTGCCCTCCGATGTGATTTTAACCCTTTATAAGAGTCGCGATGATATTCTTTGGATTGGCACTCTGGATGGTGGCTTGTGTAAATTCGATGGAGAATCATTCACAACCATTACCAACAGAGATGGTTTGATTGCCAACGACATTGTAGCAATCTATGAGGACAAAAAGGGGGGAATGTGGATAAGCTATACGGAACCGGGCCTGAGCCGATACGATGGTAAATACATACAAAACTTTTCAAGTGAATCTGGCTTGCCTATGAAAGAAGTGAGTTGCATAACCGAGGATGCCAGAGGAAATTTATGGGTGGGAACCAATGGGGGCGGAGTGAGTTATCTCAATGGAGAAAAATTCATTACCTACACCGATGCGCACGGGCTTCCCAGCAATAAGGTTCTTGGCATAGTCTCTGATGAACACGGCAATTTGTGGGTGGGTACACATCGGGGGCTCAGCCGCTTTGATGGAAAAAATTTCCTTCATTTTTCTTTGGGTAAAGAGTGGGGTACAAACGTAATTCACGAGTTGTTGTTTACGGCAAATGGTGAGTTGGTTATGGGTACCAACGCTGGGCTTTTTGTACTTTTCAAATTCGTTTCGAACGCGGATAGTGTACCGGTAATTTCGGCAGCCAACATACTTTCAAACAAAGAACTGAGTGCGTACACACCAGTATTTGAAGAATTCAATTCTTCGACAGGTTACCAAATTGGTGCTATTTCAGGAGTGGGGGCAAATGCATTGATGGTCGATCAGGATGGGGTTGTTTGGGTAGCAACACGTGCCGTAAAATCAGGCCTAGTACGCTTCGATCTTAACGCAGTGCGAAGAAGCGTGCGAAAGCCTGAAGTGGCCATCCAAAAAGTTATTCCAGGAGAAGATTTTTTTTCTTGGTATTCTCTACAGTCGGGCATCTCCACGGATTCCTTGACCCGCGCTTTCCAGGAAATATTTTCCCATGGTAGAGTACTACCGGAAAAGGAAAGAACGATCCTTCAAAAAAGAATGAGTGGAGTCTCGTTCACCAACATTACACCCTTCAATCCGTTGCCTGTTGATTTGACCTTACCCTATGCACATAATCAGCTTAACTTTGAATTTAAAATCGTTGGGATTGCTGCGAACTCCGAAATAAGTTATCAATACATTTTGGAAGGGGAAGATAATGAATGGAGTATCTGGACCTACAACACTACGGCTACTTATAAGAATTTGCATGAAGGCAAATACACTTTTAAGGTGCGTGCCCGCAATATGCAAACGAATATGGTTAGCCCAGGTGATAAAAGTTTTTCGTTTTTGATTTTACCCCCTTGGTATAGAACATGGTGGGCGTATGCCGGTTATCTGTTGGCTTTTGTTTCCAGTTTTGTATTTGGTATTCAATGGAATAGTAGACGACTCATGGCCATCAATCTAAAGCTTGAAGCAGCCGTTCAAAATCGAACCGAGGAAATTGCTACGCAAAACGAAGAGTTGATTGCGCAGCACGAGGAGATACTTGCGCAAAGAGATATCATAGAAAACCATAATCGTAAGCTTGAGTTGACTGTGAAGGATAAAACAATAGAATTAGGCAGAAGCTATGACGAATTAAAGAAACAGTTTCAAAGACTTGAACAATTTAGTTTTATTGTTGCACATAACTTACGCTCGCCCGTTGCGCGAATTATGGGTTTAGCAAATATCTTTAATCAAAAAGATTTATCCGATAAAACCAACCTGACGATATTAACCAAAACGGTTGAAGCCGCCAGAGGGCTGGATGAAATTATACGAGATTTAAATCAAATTCTATACGTTCAAAACAATACGCATGCTGAAAAAGTGAACATTCAAATTTTGGGGTTTATAGACGGTATTAAGAATCGATTTAAACACGAGATTGAAGAGTCTGGGATCATTGTCAACGTTCAAACAGAAGTTGCCAGCTTCACCACAATACTTCCCTATTTTGACAGCATCTTGACCAATTTGTTTTCGAATGCCATTAAGTATAAGGCCCAAACCCAACCTTCCATCGTTACATTACTTTTTACCGAGGGAGAAAACGTATATCGATTGATTTTTGAGGACAATGGGCTAGGCTTTGATTCAGAAAAGTATGCTGATAAATTGTTTCAACCATTTCAACGGTTTAACACGCACACTGAGGGAAAGGGACTGGGATTGTATTTAATAAAAAGTCAGGTAGATGCGTTAGGTGCTTCTATCTCACTTACAAGTAAAAGTGGAGTAGGAACGAAGGTTGAAATAGTGTTTCCTAAAGAATAACAAAAGGCTCATGTGTCCAATAAAAGGAACGAGTAGGTGACCGAGCGGTTTGTGGTCCGTTAGGTCCTTCAATAGATGTTTGGCTACTGTTGTTGGGGTTGGCCCCTGTTTTCCGCACTCGACCAAAAACATGATGTAAGTGGCTGATACTCAAATAGCGTTTTTTGAAATTGGGTGTTGCATGGCTATTTTTAGGTATGTTCCTAAGAAAAATAAAGAATCGATCGGGTAGTAGTTCTGTAC
>JADBYQ010000062.1 GCA_020402945.1 Cytophagales bacterium
CCATCTTTTCCAACATCTGACGCATGAAAACCATCCCTCCCCAAGGGGTGATTTCCTTGTCTGTATAGCCAATTTCAAACTCCATAACACTAAAATAGCTATTGCTACGCATTAGAAAATCCTATTGCGTAATTTGGGTTAAAACGAACCTTTACAAAACACTACTCAAAATTCAGCCTGATAGTGTGCTCGTAAAGAGAATAATTGCTTCCTACCAAGCTTCAACGAATGATTATGAAAGGGCTGCCCTAATTGGTGCTTTAGCAAATAGTCCGGCATCCTACCAGTTCATTGCGGACGAGTTTCTGCGAGCAACTTCCTTGGTCGTTAAAACAAATGCAGCACAGACATTGGTGATGGTTAGTAAGAACGGAAATTTTGACCAGAAGTCGAAGGCAACCCTTCTTGCCATTTATAGAGAAGCCATATTGGGAGGAGACCCGGGAGTAATTGCAATTATTACCGCTGCTTTAGTCGACCCAACATCGGATTACAAGAACATGGGTGTTGATTTTGGCTTTTTAAAGGAGGCAAAAAACAAATTAATGTTGCCCAAAGATATTGAAGCACTTCAGCCCCTCGAGAAGGCCATTGCTTATTTTGAAGGCAAGGAGAAACCCAAAGCTCCGCAAAATCAGTTTAATCATCCTATTGATTGGAAGTTAGTGAAAACGATTAAAAAAAATCAGCGTGTAAAAATAGAAACAACCAAAGGAGCTATTGTATTTGCACTATTGGTGGAGGAGGCCCCCGGCTCGGTTGCCAATTTTGTTCAATTAGTTTCAAAAAAATATTTTAACGATAAATTTTTTCATCGCGTGGTACCCAATTTTGTTATCCAAACTGGCTGCATCCGCGGAGATGGATTTGGCAGTGAGGACTATTCCATTCGATCAGAGTTTTTTACTAGACGATACAAAGAAGGTTCGGTAGGTATGGCGTCTGCCGGCAAAGACACGGAAGGGACACAATGGTTCATCACACATTCGCCAACACCTCACCTAAATGGACGCTACACCATCTTTGCTGAGGTGGTGGCGGGTATGGAAGTTGTTCATGCCATTCAAGTGGGAGATCAGATAAAAACAATTTCCTTACTATAGCGGCACATCATGCAACGCTTAACATTTAGCCACGAATGCACGAATAAACACGAATTGAACCAATTTGGAATTCGTGCAATTTCGCGTTATTCGTGGCAAGATGAATTGTGTCGCGAAAAAGCATTTATCATTCAAAGCATGTTTCGTTTTAAAATCTGTTTTGCGCTAATCCCGCTTATTTTCTTTTCTAACTGCAGCAAAGGAAAAAAAGTGATTCTACATTGTTTGAAAAAGGTGTATCATTTGGAGAAGTAGAAGATCGACTACACGAGGCTTCAGGTTTGGTGGAAAGCATTGCTAACCCAAAACACCTATGGACGCTGAATGATAGTGGCAATCCCGCAGAAGTATTTCTGATAGACCAAACAGCCAAAATAAAATTGGTTTGTAAACTGGCAGGAATTGACAATAGGGATTTCGAAGATATTGCCATCGGTGCAGGCTCCGATTCATCCAAGAATTATGTTTATGTCGCTGACATTGGTGATAACCTAACGCGATACAAAGTCAAGCTTATTTACCGATTTGAAGAGCCCGCACTAGAAGCTGACAAAGAGATTACCATTTCAAAATTTGAAACGCTTCAGGTAACACTTCCCGATGGAGTGCGCGATTCCGAGACGTTAATGATCGAACCTGATTCGCACGACATGATACTCATCTCAAAGCTGGAAGACTCCGTGCGGGTGTATCGAATTGCCTATCCTTTTGATAAGAAAACGAAGGCCACGCATGTAGCAACCATTCCTTACTTCAAGATTGTGGCTGGGGGCATTTCGATGAATGGAGAAGAAGTGCTATTAAAAGACTATGACAACATTTATTACTGGAAAAATCAAGCCGACTTCCCATTGGAACAATTGCTTCAGCAAAAGCCTTCCATACTTCTTTACGAAAGAGAAAAACAAGGCGAATCCATTGCGTGGGCTCGCGATGGCTCCGGTTATTATACGCTAAGCGAAAAAGTAAAAGGGAAAAGAGGCGAATTGTTATTCTACAAGAGGCGCTAAGCTTGTCTAGCCATTAACTCTTGAGTAAAGTCAATCAGTAACGAGCCATTTGTATCCACTTCATTTAATTGATCGAAGCCTTTTTCAAAATACCAGTTTACCTTTAACTCAGTTTGTTCAGCGATGCCAAGTGAATTATAGATTCCGGTAATGGCTGCGACTTTCTTCTTTGCATTAAATTTTTTTGCGCTTAACCACTCTTTTAATTCTTTTTGCTGCTTGCCCTTTGCCTTTTCCAATGCCTTGATCAATAAAAAAGTTTTCTTATTGGAGATGATATCTCCACCCACCTGTTTTCCAAATTTTTTCTGATCGGCATACACATCCAGCAAATCATCCTTCAACTGAAACCCAATGCCAATGTTCACACCAAATTCGCGCAAGGCTATTTGATCAGCCTTTGGAGCGTCCGCAAGGATAGCCCCAAGTTCTAAGCTGAAGCCAAGGAGTACAGCCGTTTTTAGACGTATCATTTCAATGTATTGCGCTTCTGTTACTTTTGCCTTTGATTCGAACTCCATATCCCACTGTTGACCCTCGCACACCTCTGCTGCACATTGGTTAAATGCGCGTAGGACCTGATTCAGTTTAGGCCCTTCAAGTGATAAGAACATATCATACACTCGCACTAACATCACATCTCCTGAAAGAATGGCCGTGTTCACATTCCACTTTTCGTGAACCGTTGCTTTTCCCCTTCTCAAAGGAGCTTTATCCATGATATCATCATGCATTAACGTAAAATTGTGAAAGGCTTCCACCGCGGCTGCGTAGGATACAATTTTCTCCGCATCTTTTTTATAAATAGAATAAGACAACATCACAAACATGGGGCGGAGCCTCTTACCCCCCAATTTCATTAAGTAGCGTATCGGCTCGTAAAGTGATTTTGGCTGTGAGCCGAATGAGTGACGGCTGATTTCTGATTCGATGAGGTTTTTGTAATGGACGAGCATTCAGAAAAAAAATAGATTATTGCGCAATATTAATCGAAGGTGGGATGGATATCAAATGTTAAATCAATGAGGCGTCTATCAACGTCTGTCTTTTTTATCCGCACCACAACTTTATCGCCCAGTCGATAGATTTTCTTTCTCCTTCTCCCAATCGCACGATAGTTCTTTTCGTCAAACTCATAAAAGTCATCTTTCATGTCCGACATCCGCACCATGCCTTCACACTTTGTTTCCACAATCTCTACAAAAATTCCAAACTCCTGAACACCGGTTATGATACCATCGAACGGCTTGTTCTCAGCCATGCTCATAAACTCCACTTGCTTGTACTTTATACTGGAGCGTTCAGCATCGGCCGCTCGCTTTTCTCGTTCTGAAGAGTGGATGCACTTTTCTTCAAACTCTCTTTTGTTTACAGATTTTCCTCCATCGAGATAGTGCTGTAATAGTCGATGTACCATCATGTCGGGATACCTTCTGATCGGAGAAGTAAAATGCGTATAATGATCAAACGCCAACCCGAAATGTTGTTTTGCCTCTGTCGTATATTTGGCTTTTGCCATGGCACGAACGGCTAATGACTGCAACACGTTTTGCTCTGGTTTCCCCTCTATGTCGTCCATCAATTTGTTCAAAGAACGCGACACGGTGGCTTCTTCTATTTGCAACGTATGACCAAACTGTTTAGCGAATACTGCAAAGTCTGCTACTTTCTCAGGATTTGGATAATCGTGCGTCCGGTAAACGAACGTATTCCCTGCCTTGCCGGCAGGCAGGTTCTCTTCACCCTTTTTCATTTTAAAAATGTAGGTAGCTACCGAGCGGTTCGCGAGTAGCATGAACTCTTCAATCAATTTGTGCGCTTCTTTTCGAACTTTTGGAACTACCATCAAGGGTTTCCCCTGGGCATCGAGTTTAAACTTGACCTCAGTGGTTTCAAAATTTACTGCACCCTTTTTGAATCTTTCTTTTCTGAGAATTTCGTGCAAACCATTTAGGATTTTCAATTCTTCGGCAAAGGTACCGGTTCCACTTTCGATCACTTCTTGTGCTTGCTCGTAGGTAAAACGATGATCGGAGTGAATAATAGTTCTTCCAAACCATTCTTGATGGATTTTTCCTTTCGCGTCCATTTCAAAAACGGCTGCGAAAGTAAGCTTGTCTTCATGAGGACGAAGCGAACACAATGCGTTGGACAAGCGCTCAGGTAGCATCGGCACTGTTCTATCTACCAAGTAAACCGATGTGGCACGATCAAACGCATCGTTATCTAGGTCATTGCCGGGTCGAACATAATGTGTTACATCGGCAATATGCACGCCTATTTCATAATTTCCGTTGGGCAATTTTTTGAATGAAATAGCATCATCAAAATCCTTCGCATCCTCCGGATCGATGGTGAATGTGAGTACTTCTCTAAAATCCTTTCGCTTCTTTACTTCTTCATTCGTAATGCCTTCTTGTATTTTTTCTGATTCTTTCAGTACGTTTTCAGGAAATCGAAAAGGCAAATCAAACTCTGCCATGATGGAATGAATCTCAGCATTGTTTTCGCCTGTTTTGCCCAATATCTCGATCACTTTACCCTCGGCAGCTTTGTCGCCTTCAGCCCATTTTGTCACCTCAAACAGAACTTTATCGTTGGTTTTGGCACCATTAAGGTTTTCGGGATACACAAAAAAATCTGCGTAGATTTTCTTGAAGTCGGGCACGATAAAACCAAAACTTTTTGAAATTTCCATACGGCCCACAAAACGCTGCCGACCACGTTTAAGAACTTCGGTTACTTTTCCCTCTGGGCTAGCTCCATTTTTCTTTCCGAGTAATGAGACACTCACAGTATCGCCATGCAAGGCAGAGCCTAAGTCTCTCGATTGAACGTAGACGTCTTTGGATCCCTCTTCGCCCGTTGATACATACGCAAATCGAGGATTGACATGATCTACAATACCGACAATGCCCTTACTTGTTTTACTTGACTGAACTGCCTTGTAGCTTCCGTTACTTGTTTGCTCAATCTTACCCTCCTTGCGGAGCGCCTCAAGTAGATTATAGATATCTTCAATAAATGCTTTTTTCTTAACCTGTAGTTTTTTTGCTATTTGCTCAGCGCTGTAAGTCTTTCCTGATGTTTCGCTAAATAAAGAAAGTAGCGAACCATAGAGGCCGCTCTTTTCTTTTTTGTTTTTAGTTTCTTTTTTCTCTTTAAATTTCTTTTTACTCATAATTTCTTTGGTTCAATCATCAGGCTCTACTGATGTTTTTTTCCTCTATTAAATTCATTCCCTTCATTTTTAAGTAGAGCTGTGCAACCGCCACCACATCGCCAACACAATATTCAGCAATCTTCGCCAATGCGTTTTGGCGATAGTATGCCTCGTTTACCATGGAACCATCCATGCTTCCCTTACTTGAGGGAATATTAAAAATTGCTGCTAACAAATCGAGAGAAGTGTAATGTTTGTAGTCTCCAAATTTCCAAAGCTCCATAGTGTCTAAATGAGGTATTTCCCACGGACGCCTCCCGGCAAAATCAAGCAAAGACGGTAACGCAATTCCATTGACAAGCATCCTTCTGCTTAAGTAGGGAAAGTCAAATTCTTTCCCATTGTGCGCACACAATTTTGTAGACCCATCCAGCTTTTCAAGCATGGATTTGAAATCCACTAACAGTTTTTTTTCATCGTCCTCGGCAAAGTATTTTGTGCGAAGCCCTAATTCCCCCGCATCATTGACAACATATTTGCCAACTGCAATCACAACGATCTTTCCAAACTCGGCATAGATGCCGGCTTTTTCGTGGAAAAGATCTTCATCGGTTTGCTGTTCCTCACGCTTGAAAAAATTGGCTTTTCGTGCCCATTGAATTTTCAGCCGCTCACTCAGTTTGGAATAATGATCAACGCAACCAACGGTTTCGATGTCCAAAAAAAGCACATCTTTTAAAAGTTGATTCATAGAAGCTACTCTTTTATAAAGGTATTAATTTAAGAATGTAAAACGCCCTCGAGCTGTAACTCTTTGACTAAAATTATGTTCGCATCGCAAATAGTATCGGGCACAAAGACAAATTTTTTGTCATAGATCTGCGTGCCCACATAGTAGCTAACCCAGTATTCGTTGTTTAAATGAAAGACAGAAGGATCGATGGGTTCAATTACAGCTGTGCTTTGTGCGGGCACCATATCCAGAAAATGACGCAGTGTAGATGTTCGCTGCGTTTCGCCATTTTTTTCACCATATCCTTTGCTTGCCACCAATGTGTTTTCGATGGGAAAAGAGTTGTTGTTGATGAGATACACTTTCCATTCGTAGTGATTCAGCAGGTTTTTTTCCCGGGCAATGGCCAGTGTTACATTTTCCACTCGTGGTATCTCAATATCTTTCTTCATGTTGATGATTTCGAATACAGCAAAGGTAAATTCAATTTATTTCATAATTGCTTGTCTTTTAGACTCAAAAAAATGGACTCAGATGGTGATGTGGACTTAATTTGCTTAAATTCACTCCGAATAAAAACCATCGAAATGAAAACAATTAAACCGTTTGGCTATACCGAAAGCAGAGTTATGAGAATTGGAACAGGATATCGGCTCAAGTTCAAATCTTCCATCAGATTGGCAATTGTAATAATAGCCGGGTTATTCTACCTGGCATCTTGCACGCCTAAGCCAAAAACACTGGCCGAATTGAATCCGCCCGCAGAAGGTTTTGATCTGGTTCATTCTGATCCGGCTGCTATCCAGTTAGCGGATAGCATTATGCACGCCATGGGGGGCCGCGAGAATTGGGACAATACCCGGTTTATTTCGTGGAATTTTTTTGGGCGCAGAGACTTGACGTGGGACAAGCAAACGGGGCGCGTGCGAATCGAGTCGCCAGGAGACAGCTCTATCTACTTAGTCAACATCAATACAGGCGAAGGAAGAGTGAAGTTCCATGGCGTAGAATTGACAGAGGCAGATACATTAAAAAAGCTGCTTGAGAGAGCAAAAGGTATTTGGGTGAACGACTCGTATTGGTTGACAATGCCTTTTAAATTGAAAGACACTGGCGTTACACTAAAATACATGGGAGAAGACACCCTAAAAAATGGACGGTACAACATTTTGGAAATGACTTTTGCCAATGTTGGGTTTACGCCTGAAAACAAGTATAAATTGTATGTGGGGATTCAAGATAAGATGATCAAGTACTGGGCCTATTATAACAATGCAAAAAAGGATACAGCTAACTTTGTGCGTCCGTGGGATAACTATCAGAAATATGGGAATGTTCTTCTGTCGGCAGATCGATCTGACAATGGCGGCCCCAAAAACGTAAAAGTTGTTGACGATTTACCTGATAAGCTATTTACCGATTTCTAAAAACCGCTGACTCATTTTGAAACAAGTAAAGAGTTTTTACTTTTACCAATTGCTCAGTAAAACCCAACGCCATGCTTCTTAACCTTGAAAGTGTACCTCCCTTTTATAAAAATTATGTGAAGCAAATTGAAGAAGGCGACATGTTGCAGGCGCTTCGAATTTCAGGTCATCGTATGCAAGAACTTGTTCACGCTATACCCATCGGCAAGAGTGATTTTGCGTATGCAGATGGCAAGTGGACTGTTCGCGAATTGCTTTGTCACATGATTGATGCCGAACGCATTTTTGCCTACCGCGCGCTTAGGTTTGCGCGGAAAGACAAAACCCCACTGGCGGGTTGGGAGGAGAATGACTATGCGCCACTTGCCAACGCAGGTAATCGCAGCCTTGAAAAGATTGCTTCAGAGATGAATCATTTGAGAGCTTCCACCATCGATCTATTTGAAAGCTTCACTCCAGAAATGTTAACCTACAAGGGCATTGCCAATAAAAACGAAATGTCTGTTGCAGTTCTTGGCTTTGTAATTGCTGGTCATGAAACTCACCACCGAAAAATTTTGATCGAGCGTTACCTGGCTGATAAAAAGTGATGTGGAAAGGTTTTTATTTTGCTGGCCTACTTGGTTTCTTAGTATCGTGTGCTCCCACCCGAGGACTGGTAAAAATTCTAGCGGAAACAGAATCAAGTTTTCAAGATAACACCGGGTTCGCATTGTATGATCCCATCTCCAAAAAGTCGTTGGTTGACTATCATTCTGATCGGTACTTCACCCCCGCGTCCAACACAAAGATTTTCACATTTTACACTTCGCTGAAGTTGCTTGACGATACGCTGCCCGCGTTGAAGTATGAACTACGCAACGATTCGCTATTGGTTTGGGGGATGGGCGATCCTTCCTTCTTAAACCCCTACGTATTCCAAAATGGAAAGACATTTGATTTTTTAAAAAGCAGAAAGGAAAAGATATTTCTCTCTACCAACAACTTTAACGCGCCAAGGTTAGGTGATGGCTGGGCGTGGGATGATTATTTGTATAGCTATTCGCCAGAGCGATCTCCATTTCCGTTGTATGGAAACTTGTTCACCGTCTCCAAAAAATTTACAGGAGAGTTGATCACAACGCCAAGCTATTTTTCTAAACTGTTGATCACCAGCGGGGATGTACGTCCCCAAGAGGAAATTGTCCGTGCCTTCGATTCGAACCAATTGACCTATTACCCTGGGAAAAAGCCAACCAAGGAATGGGAGATTCCCTATCATGTTACGGACGAAGTGTTAGCGGATTTGTTAAGCGACACATTGAAGCAAAATGTTTCAGTGCTTAATATGCCTTTGTCTGCTAATGCTACTCTTTTGCGGGGTACGCCTGCAGATAGTTTATATAAGGTGATGATGGAAGAAAGCGACAATTTTATTGCTGAACAATTGTTGCTGCAGTGTGCAGCCATCGTAAGCGACACGCTAAGTTCTGAAATTGCCATTCGCTATGCTACTCAAAATCTGCTTGCCGACCTGCCTGACAAACTGCAGTGGGTCGATGGCTCTGGCTTGTCTCGCTTTAATTTGTTTACGCCCCGCACAATTGTTAAACTTTGGGAAAAAATTTATAGTGAAGTACCCCGCGAAAGACTGTTCACCTTATTGGCAAAAGGCGGAAAGAGTGGGACAATAAAAAATTGGTACAAAGCTGAGCCGATCTATATCTACGGAAAAACAGGCACCCTAAGCAACAATCATTGCTTGAGTGGATTTTTGATAACAAAAAGTGGCAAGACACTAATCTTTAGTATGATGAGTAATAACTTTGTTGCGAGTAGTACTGAGTTAAGAAAACAGATGGAGAAAATATTTAAAATGATTTATGAGAAGTATTAGAATGTGTATTGGCTTCAGGCTTCAAGCCACAAGCCGCAAGCAGTTTAGCGTAAATTTAAAGTCTAGAATCTCCTTTGCAGAACATCTTGTAACAAGCATCCGGCTAACAGCTTGCAGCCTGTGGCTTGCAGCCTTACTTCTTTCAACATCTTCTTTCTCTCAAACCCGTGATAGCCTCGATATAAAAATTGGGCAAATGATACTGATGGGTATTCCCTATGCAAAAGTCGATACGATCATACTGGATGAAGTAAGAAAGGGGAATGTTGGTTCCATCATTCTCTTCGAAAAAAACATTCCAAAAAAGGCCAGTGTATTTGCTGATTTAAAAAAAATCATATGGACCTACCAGGAAGCTGCACCTAGTCCAATTTTTGTTTCAATCGATCAGGAAGGAGGAAAGGTAAATCGCTTGAAAGAAAAGTACGGATTCACAAGATCCATCACAGCGCGTGCCACCGGCAAATCAAAGTCATTAGATTCAGCTCGTTTCTATGCTCAAGCTACTGCAGCAACACTTGCCGGACTAGGTTTCAACGTAAATTTTGCTCCTTGTGTAGATGTGGCAGTGGAACCTACTAATCCTGTTATTGTGAAGTCAGAGCGATCGTACTCGCCCAATGAAGATACGGTTGCGATCATGGCAGGAGAATTTGTAAAGCAACATCGTAAGTATGGTATCGTCACCGTGCTGAAACATTTTCCCGGGCATGGAAGTTCAACAACCGACTCTCATTTTGGAATAGCAGATGTTACTAAATCGTGGACACCAAGAGAATTGAAGCCGTACAAAGCCTTATTGGATTCTGGTTTGGTAGATGGTGTTATGAGCTGCCATATTGTAAATAGGGAGTTAGACAACGCTGGATTACCGGGTACGCTGTCATCTGAAATGTTGAACGGAATGTTGCGGAAGAATCTGGGTTATGACGGTGTGGTTTTTTCAGACGACATGCAGATGGAGGCCATCACGAAGCAATATGGCTTAGATGAATCGATAAAAATGGCCATTCTGGCCGGTGTAGACATTTTGTGTTTTGCCAACAATGTGCCGGGCAGTCAAAAGGTGAGCCCGCAACGTATTTTCTCAGTGATCCGTGACGCTGTTACGAATGGTCAGATTTCGGCACAACGAATTGATGAGTCTTATCAACGAATCAAGAAATTGAAAAGAAAAATGGACTTAACTTCTACCGACTACGAAGCGCAATTCAAGAAGGCACAGCTGAAGCAACGCCTAACGGCCATGCAGTTGAAAGCGGCACAGGAAGAAATTACACTATTGAAAGAATCGGGTGGAAAGAAGAAGAAAAAGAAAAGGTCGAAAGAATAGTTAACTAAAACACCTTTTGTATGGGCGGACAAGTTCAAGAATTAAAGAAGCAACGAAAGCTACTCGTGTTTGCTTGTAGCGTATTAGCACTAATGGTATTTGTTCCCGGCATCTACGCGTTTGTTCAGCGTGGCATTGCCGTGGAAATGGAGAGACAGGCGATTGAAGCAAAAGTACAAGCCTTAGAATGTGAGAAGCAAGCGAGCAAACAAAAGGAATTAGCCAAAAAAGCAATGGACGAAGCGCAGAGAGCAACACAGCACGAAAGAGAAGAATTCTTGCGTAAGTCATCTGGTTCACCTGAAAAAGACAAAAAATAGTTTTCGATGAAAAACGATTTAGTTAAGAGAAGGATTCTTGCCGTTGTGCTGGGCACTTCGTGGAGCATCACACTTCTTGCGTTTGTTTACATCGCTGTCAATGCGGATAAACAAGCTAAAGAAAAGGAGGAATTTTTAAAGGCAAGACTAGAAGTTAAAGTTTGCCAGGAAAAAGCCGAGGCACTGGCCAAAGGAGCAGCCAATCAGGAAAAACTGCTTCGTAAGGCGTATGAAGAATTGCAACAAGCTCTTGTCGAGACCAGAATGGCCAAAGAATTTGCAATGGAGCAGGCTAAATCAGCGGTAAAAGAAAGATAATTTAATCCTTCTGAAAAACAACTTCAAGTGCAAGAAGAGCCGCTGAATCAAGTTGCAGAAGCTGAACTACTAAAAGAAAAGGCAATCGCATTAAAGCCGAAAAAATAGTGTCTGATGTTTTTAACATAGTTCCACCAATCGCAGCGGAGATTCCCATGCTTGTTAGTGTGCCGCATTGCGGAACATTTTTTCCTTCCGAAATAAAAGATCAATACAAACCGGAACTAATACAAGCACCTGACGATACAGATTGGTTTGTTGATCGACTTTACGACTTTGCGCCCGCACTCGGAATTACCATGATTACCGCCAACTATAGTCGGTGGGTAATTGATCTCAACAGAGATCCACAAAGCAAACCGCTGTATTCAGATGGGCGTGTTATTACGGGACTTTGCCCAACAACTAATTTTTTGGGGGAACCGATTTATCAAGATGAACGAAAGGAAATTTCTTTGGTTGAAATCGAAAAACGAGTAACCCGGTATTACGAACCCTATCATCAAAAGATAGAAAAGGAATTAGCTCGCCTCCATCAAAAATTTGGGATTGTACTGTTGTGGGATTGTCATTCTATCCGACAATTTGTTCCTTCGATTCATGCTGAAAAATTTCCGGATTTGATTCTTGGTGATGCCGATGGTATATCCGCGTCCTCTGAACTAATAGCCACCGCAATGGACTCACTTCAAAAATCAGGCTATTCCTTTAGCCACAATCATCCCTTCAAAGGCGGTTACATCACACGTCACTATGGAAAACCCGAATTCAATCGCCACGCCCTTCAATTGGAGATGAGCAAAATCAATTATATGGATGATGATGAAATAAATTTTAACCTGGCTAGAGCAAAGGAAATGCAAAGCACATTAAAAAAAGTATTCAGAAATTTAATTGGTGAATTGAAGTAATACATGGCAAAGCCACAAAATAAAGTAAACCGAGAAATAGAAATTTGGAGTAGAGATAAAACTCCAGACGTAATTCTTGGGCATGCGAGGGAGATGAGGAAAAACCCGACTAAAGCAGAACAACTTTTATGGAGAGCATTACGTGGAAGAAATCTCAGTGATTTAAAATTTAGAAGGCAGCAGCCCATGAAGGGCTACATTCTTGATTTCTATTGTGAAGCAGCACGGCTTGGTGTTGAAGTAGATGGAGAAATTCATCTTGGTGAACGACAAAAGAGGTACGACCAAGAACGGACAGAATATCTCGCTGAATATGGCATAAAGATTTTACGTTTTAAAAATGAAGAGATTATCAATACGATAATGGAAGTATTAAACACAATTGAAAAAGAAGCCACCAAAAGAATTAAAAGATGAAGATAAATAGCCCCTCACCCCAGCCCCTCTCCCAGGGGAGAGGGGTGTCAGAGGAACGAGGACGGGGTGAGGGATTAAGATTTTTCCGGTTCACTTCGCTGCTGCAAACGACAGGATGGCTTTCACCTGCTTATGTAGGTGTTGATAAACATGGGTTTATTCAATATTTAGATTCAACAGCTCCTTCCGAATCAATCGCCATAGAGGCAGTACAAGGTTTTGCGCTGCCCGGTTTTCAAAATGCTCACTCGCACGCTTTTCAATATGCTATGGCAGGTTTGGCAGAGAATCATCCGAGCGGTATCGATGATGACTTTTGGACATGGCGTGAAGAAATGTATAAGTGTGCTTTGTCCGTTAACCCGGATCAGGCAGAAGCAATTGCAGCCATGCTGTATGCCGAAATGGTGAGGCATGGATATACGCACGTAGCTGAGTTTCACTATTTACATCATGACAAAGACGGGAAGCCTTATTCGAATTTGGTGGAGATGGGTGAACGAATGGTCAGCGCAGCAATGACAGCTGGAATAAAGATTACACTTGTGCCCGTTTTTTATCAAAAGGGAAATTTTGGCCAAGAGCCACGATCTCGGCAGCGGAGATTTATTTCAAAATCAGTTGACGACTATTTTAAATTGCTTGACGCTTCCCAATCTGTAGTGAAAAGTTACCATTCGGGATCTCTTGGTTTTAGCGTTCACTCACTTCGTGCGGTTGATTTAGCAGACATCATAAAAACGTTTGTTCAAGGGCCGAGAAAGTTACCTTTTCATTTACATGTTGCAGAGCAGAAGAAGGAAGTAGAAGATTGTCTCGCCTTTTCAGGGAAAAGATCCATGCAATGGTTGTTAGATAACCTGGATGTAAATGAGCGTTTTCATTTGGTTCATTCCACTCACTTGAATGATGAAGAGCTTTCACGGCTTACTAAATCAAAAGCAAATGTAGTATTGTGTCCCTCCACTGAAGGAAATTTGGGCGATGGTATCTTCCGAATGAAAGAGTATGTAAAAATGGGTGGGCATTGGAGCATCTCCACGGATAGTCACATCGGATTGAATCCGTTTGAAGAATTTAGAATGATCGACTATCGGCAGCGGTTAGTCACCAACAAACGAAACACATTTGAAGGAGATGCGGCCCTTACGATGATCAATGAATCTGTTATACGAGGACGAACGGCCATGGGCAGAAAGACCGTTGATCATTTTGAAATAGGCCAACCATTTGATGCGTTGATCATCAGTGCCACCACACATCTGCTTGCTGATACATCAGACAAAAATAGATTAGCCTCGATACTCTTCACTGGCGATTCAAGCAGAAATATGGGAACCATTGTCAATGGCAACTGGGTAGTTAAGAATCAGCATCATCAGAATGGCTATGACATAAAAGTCACTTTCGCCAAAGTCATGAAAGAGTTAAAGAATCGATAACTCTGATTGTTCTTGTCTTCTACAAACTACTCTTGTAATTCATATATTTGTATCATGGAAACACGAGAAGAAGTTTTGAGAAAGATTAATTGGGATTATACTTATACTGTAGCTGAAATAGACACCATTCTAAAAGGAACGGATGATAAGATGAAGAAGCCTTTCTACATAAAACTATTAAAGACTTTTCGTTGGTATATTCTGAAGGATGTTCTTACCGAATGGGAAATTAAAGAGATGCTCTCTCCCGATGTGATCAATAATCTTCATGTCAATTCGTTGAAAGAAAAATACAAATATGTTCGACAAGTACTATACGGATAGACTTTACCCTTTGCAAGATCGGGTCCTCAAAGAAATTGAGAAATCGAACACATTTCTTTACCTAACAGGAGGCACGGTTGTAAGTCGATTTTATTTGAACCACCGCTACTCCGATGATTTGGATTTATTCGCTAACCAGCACGCTGACTTTGAAAAGGAAATAGATCGAGTAACGAATCATCTAAAACTTAGCTTCGAGGTAGACCTGCAAGTGAAAGAGGAAGCATATGGACGTGCTTTTGTGAAAGAGGATGAACTTCTTCTGAAAATTGACTATGTCAATGACGTGGGTTTTCATAAAGATGACGTAGGTGTTACTCCCTTGTTTTCTCGTACCGACAACTGGCGAAATATTCTTTCAAATAAGATCACTGCGTTGTCGCGAGAAGAAGGTAAGGATGCTGCCGATATCATTTATCTGTGTTTACGCTATACGTTCAATTGGAAAGACATCATTGAAGATGCAAAAAATAAAGACTCTTGGATTGATGAAGTAAATGCATCGAAACTTATGCATTACTTTCAACTTGAGAAGCTAAAGAAAGTAAAATGGATTGAGCAGCCCGATGACCAAAAGATTGAGGAATACCTTAGAATCATCGCCAAAGATATTTTGATGGGCACAGATAATTCTCTTGTGAATTTTCAAAGATAGAATGTTCAATGGGAAAAGATTGATTAAGCGAAAGATTGATCGCCAAAGAAACCTGCCACAGGAATCAACCTCGTCTTTGCTTCAGGGTACATTTCTTATAGCTGGGGGAATATCTGCAACGATTTACTTTTGCGTAGACTTCTACAATGGAGCTATCGATTTCATTTCGGCCGGTGGACTTTTTCTTTCTATTCTTTCCGCGTTAACAGGATATCATCTCATAAAAAAAGCAAATCGGGACAAATGATCTATTCGCCCTTCATCATCGTATTCGGGTTATCATAAAGTTCAAGCTGTTTTTCTCAGCTTTTTTTTCGTAATTAGGCGGAATAACCCAACCCGTCATGAAGAAATCACTACTATTATCCATTGGCCTTTCGCTAGCACTGGTTGCCTATGCACAAAAGGCAAAACCCAAAGCCGAAGCGGCTTCAACAGCTGCCTCAAAATCAGATTTATACAAAGGCCTAAAATGGCGTAACATCGGCCCCTTCCGCGGAGGACGTGCGAATGCAATCGCTGGTTCTCCAGTTGATCCGATGGTCTACTATGTAGGCTATACCGGTGGAGGCATTGGAAAGACCGATGATGGAGGTACAACCTGGAAGAATATTTCAGATGGCTTTTTCAAAGTTGGCTCTATTGGAGATATCGCGGTATGTGAGACAGATCCAAACGTAATCTATGTGGGAACCGGAGAGCATGCGGTGCGCGGTGTGATGACTTCTTACGGTGATGGCGTCTACAAGTCTACCGATGGCGGCAAGACCTGGAAGAACATTGGGTTGGAAAAAACCCGTCATATCTCTGATGTGATCGTTCATCCTAATAATTCTGATATTGTTTATGTGGCAGCTCAAGGTACTGTTCACGGAGCGAATGCAGATCGGGGTGTTTACAAATCGATCGATGGAGGAACCACCTGGAAGAAAACTTTATTTGTTGATGAGAACACGGGCGCTTCTTCTCTAAGCATGGATATGACAAACCCTCGCATTTTGTATGCAGCCACGTGGCAACATAGGCGCTATCCCTGGAAAGTAGAAAGTGGCGGTGCTGGTTGTGCCGTTTGGAAATCAACAGATGCCGGAGAAACCTGGAGTAAAATAATTGATGGCCTTCCAAAAGAAATGGGAAAGATTGGTGTGAGTGTTTCTCGCGCAAATCCGAATAGAGTTTTTGCAATTGTTGAGGCTGAGAAATCGAAGGCAGGCTTGTATCGTTCAGATGATGGCGGCAAAAAATGGAATTTGCTTTCAACCGATCAGAATATCACCTCCCGTTCGTGGTATTATATGGAAGTATTTGCTGATCCGGTCAATGCAGATGTTGTTTATGTGTTAAATGCTCCGATGACTCGCTCCATTGATGGTGGAAAAACCTTTTCAACTATTCGTGTAGGTCATGGCGATACGCACGATTTGTGGATCAACCCAAAGAATAATCAAAACTTTGCTTTGGCCGATGATGGCGGTGGAGAAATCAGTTACAATACAGGCAGAACATTCTCGCCACTCAACAATCAGGCAACGTCACAGTTCTATCGCGTGATTGCCGATAATCGTTTTCCGTATTGGGTATATGGTGGACAACAAGATAACTCATCAGTGGCCACACCTAGTAGAAATGGAAGCTTTGGAATTACGGATAAAGATTGGATCAATGGTCCCGGTTGTGAAAGTGCATGGGTGGCATTCAACGACCCCAACAATCCGGAACTATTGTATGGTGGCTGTTACCAAGGTCAAATTGATGTTTTAGATACTCGCACGAGCGAAACCAAAGACCTGCAAGAGTATCCGTCTACAAATCTTGCGTTTGCTCCAAAGAAGATGAAATATCGTTTTAATTGGAATGCACCACTTATTAATTCTCCACATGATCCAAAAGTAATGTACCATGCGGCCAATGTCTTGTTTAAAACAACCAATGGTGGATTAAGCTGGGATGTAGTAAGTCCCGACCTTACTCGTAACGATACAACCAAACAAGACGTAAGCGGGGGCCCGATTACCAATGAAGGTGCCGGTGGAGAAAATTATAATACGATCTATTATGTAATTGAATCTCCACATGAAGTGGGTGTGATTTATACAGGAAGCGATTGTGGACTAGTTCATCTAACTAAAGATGGTGGAAAAAATTGGAGCAACGTTACTCCAGCGGGTTTGCCAGAAGGCATGATTCATTCTATCGAAGTATCGCCACATGACAAAGGCACAGTTTATATATCAGCTTCACGTTATAAGTTTAACGACTACAGCAACATGACCTACAAATCTGTTGACTATGGAAAAACATGGACGAAGATTAGCGCGGGTGTTGAATCGGATGATTTTATCAAAGTCATTCGCGAAGACAAAAAAGTAAAAGGATTATTGTATGCAGGTGCCGAAAGAGGATTTTATATCTCTTATGATGGAGGAGTTACGTTCAACAAATTTCAGCTGAACTTGCCAGTAGTTCCCGTAACGGATCTTACCATTCGCGACAATGATCTGGTAGCCGCCACTGCCGGAAGATCTTTTTGGATACTAGATGATTTGGGCGCGATTCAACAATCAAAAGGAAATGTGGATGCTACTTTAAAAATCTTTACACCTAAACCCACTTACCGTTTGTCTTCCGTAACCATCCCGGAATATTTTGGTGAGATACCAGGATTAGGTCGCAACCCCGCAAATGGTGTTCTGCTTGATTACTATTTGAAAGAGAAAGCAGATACTGTAAAAGTTACGCTTGAAATTTTGGATGCGAGTGGAAGAGTCATTCGTTCATATACCAACAAAAAAGATGAAAGTTTCAAGCCGTATGCTGGTGGACCACCCGCAAAACAAACCATTCCGGCCGAAGCGGGATTAAATCGCTTTGCGTGGGATTTTAGGACAGAAGCGTTGAGCGGAGTCCAAGGCGTGTATGTCTATGGCGATTATAGCGGATATCGCGTTGCACCGGGAAAATACAAAGCGCGTATTACGCACAAGGGTCAATCGTCAGAAACAGAGTTGGAAATTATTGCCGATCCTAAAGTGACAGCAACAGCTGCTGACTGGGCTGCACAGCAAGAGTTTTTAAAACAATCTGGTGAACAGTTTGAAGAGGTGCATAAAAATGTTAACAAAATGCGTCAGGTAAAAAAGCAAATTGAAACGTATAACGAATCGTTGAAAGACAACCCGGATGCGAAAGAGATTGTAAAAACGGGAAAAGAATTAATCAAGAAAATTGAAAAGTGGGAAGGCAATTTAATTGAACCGAGAAGTAAAAATTTTCAGGACGTAATTAACTTTCCTAATAAACTGAATTCAGAGTTCTTGCAGTTGCGTGGGGTGGCCGATCAGCATGATCCTCGCCTGACCAAAGGCGTGCAAGATCGGGCACGTGATGTGCAGGCTGATTGGGCAAAGTATAAACAACAAATGCAAATCCTGATCAATTCAGATATTGGCAACTACAACAAGATGTTTAAAGACAAGAATATGCCCGCGCTAATTACTGAAACGAAGGAGACGATTATAAACAACTAATCAGTTATCGCATGAATTCAAATGGCTGTCCGAGTGTCGGATGGCCATTTGTTTTTAAAAAAGGTACTAAAAGGCAATCTGATAAAGCTACCTTTGTGGCATGCAAAACAATCAAAAAACGACAACTGCGGCTTTTTTAAAGAATCTTGGCATTGCTGAGCTTAATGAAATGCAGGCGGCAGTTATCGAAAAGGCAACTTCAACGAGTAATCTCATGTTACTCGCTCCTACGGGTTCAGGCAAAACGCTTGCATTTTTAATACCACTGATCAGCAAATTGAAACAAGACGCTCCCGGGGTCCAGGCATTGATCGTAGCCCCTTCACGGGAATTGTCACTTCAAATTGAGGATGTTTTTCGGTCAATGAAAACGTCTTACAAAGTGAGCTGCTGCTACGGTGGACATTCGGTAAAGGTGGAGCAAAATAGTTTGAGTGAAGCACCAGCAGTAGTGATAGGCACACCGGGCAGGTTAGCCGATCATTTTTTGCGCAAATCATTTGATCCACGAACTATCCAGCTGGTTGTCTTGGATGAGTTTGACAAATCCTTACAGATGGGTTTTCAAAAAGAGCTGACTACACTTTTTAAGGCATTCAATGGAAGACAACATCATTTACTTACATCGGCAACCCGTTTAGCTATCTGGCCCGAATTTTTGCCTTTCACAAATCCCGAAACTCTTAATTATTTAAAAGACGAATCTGCCTCTAAATTGGAGTTAAAGTTAGTTCGCACCAATACCACAGATAAGGTGGAAACACTCATGCGATTGGTAGCTGGATTTAACCAGGAAGTCTGTTTGGTATTTTGTAACCATCGCGATGCCGTGGAACGCATTAGTGCATTACTGGCGCAGCACCAATTCGCGCATGGCATTCTCCACGGAGCAATGGAGCAGATCGATCGCGAAAAAAACCTGATTAAGTTTAGAGGTGGAGCCCACAACGTACTCATCGCAACAGACTTGGCGTCACGCGGATTGGACGTTCCCGAGATCAGACATGTTGTTCACTACCAGTTGCCGTTACAACAAGAAGCGTTTGTACATCGTAACGGACGAACCGCCAGAATGCATGCAGACGGCAAGGCCTACTTGATTGTTGCCCTAGATGAAACGATCCCGGAATACATCGACAAATCGATTGAAGAAGTGAAAGTGCCCTCAAAACTCGTCTTGCCGCCACCACCACTTTATTCTTGCCTCTACATTAGTGCGGGCAAAAAGGATAAGATCAGTAAGGGGGATATTGTCGGATTATTAACCAAGAAGGGCGGCCTTAAGAGTGACGATATAGGGTTAATCACGCTACTAGATTTTTCTTCTTATGTAGCTGTGAGACGTCCTCAGGTTGATAAGTTGTTAGCGGCCATCAAAAACGAAAAGCTAAAAAAAGTAAAAGTAAAAATTGAGATAGCCAATTGAGGATAGAGAATGTCATAAGATGAAAGAAAAGAAACACTGGAACGAGATTGCTAGTCGTTACAACGAAGAGATTTTTGACGTCTTTAAAAATGATCGGCAAAAAAGGCTTCCCTTTTACTTTGACAAGCATAGTGGACCTAAAAAAATAGCCGTTGATTTGGGCTGCGGAAACGGAAAAGCCTTTAAATATCTTTCCCCTCGATTTGGTGGAGTAGTTGGATTTGATATCTCGCAGAAGTTGCTTGATCAGGCAAAAAAACTTCCGTATTCCAATACTGTGTTAAGATGTGAGGATTTAACCAATGAGGAGGTTCCCTTGCCCAAAGCTGATTTTGTTTTTTCATGCAACGTAGTCATGTTCCCAAAAATTGAAATGAACTATGCCATGCTTCGAAACATCCATAGAACACTGAAACCGACAGGCAGCGCTGTTTTGGTTCTTCCAGCCTTGGAGTCTGTTCTTTTTTCTTCCTGGAGATTGATCTCTGTATATGCTTCTGAGGGTGTTGCTTCGAACGACATTCCCGCAGATGAATTTGACTACTTTAAAGCGGCTAAGCGCGACATCGTACAAGGGATTATTCACATTGACAATGTGCCCACGAAGCATTATCTCGAACCGGAAATTGAAGTTGTTTTCCGAAACGCTGGACTGAAGGTAACCGCACTGGAAAAATTAGAATACAAATGGGATACTGAAATGGATGCTCCACCCGACTGGCTGGGAAAGCCTTATCCCTGGGATTGGCTGGTGGAATGCAAGCGCAAATAGGTTGATCAGAACCCCTTACTCCAAAACAAATGTTCCAACTGCGTTAGCGGGCAAATAAGTGTTTGCAATTCTGGTTTTGAATCGAAGGGCAAAGTTTTTTCCAGAAGGACTATCATTTAAAACGATAACTACCTTTTTCCCTGATGGAGTGATGAAGCCTACGTTACTCAGGTTTTCCGGCTGATTTGATGCGATTCGGATAGACCCAGGGGGTACAAATTTTGAAGCGTGCGCGATGATGAAGTAAGATACATTTCGTGTTACATCCTTGCCGATTGTGAGGGCACCCAAGCAACGGTCGCACCCACCATCTCCGGTATGAGGGTTGAAATTTTGATCTGCTGCCAAATTCCATTCTAGAACAGCTTTAGCGCCATTGTTTGTAGCTCCGATAACTACATTTTTAATATGCCAAATTAAATCCTCTCCAAACTTGCCATCACCCGATGTCCACTGTTCTGTAAAATAAATATTTTTGTCCGGGTGGGCTTTTTTTACAGTCGATAGAGCAGAGATGGAACCAAGGTATAGATGAAAAGCAGTTCCGTCCACGAACTGTTTCGTGATCGGATCATTTAAAATGGAGATGGGATATTCGGGATGGTCACAATTGTGGTCGAACAAAACAATTTTGGTTTTAATGGCAGCTTGTTTAAAAAGAGGACCCAGATAATTTTTTACAAATGTATTTTGTTCTGATGCACTCATCACCATACTGGGTGTATTATTCGGATTTTCAGGTTCGTTCTGAATCGTTAGGGCATCAATCACAATACCCTCTTTGTTCATTTCTTCTATGTATTTCAAAAGATATTTTGCGTAGGCTTCGTAATAGTCAGTTCTTAAACGGCCTCCTTTCGCGAGGCGATTCGATTTCATCCAAAGAGGTGCTGACCAAGGGCTGGCCATAATTTTGATTTTTGAGTTAACAGTAAGAATCTGTTTTAAAATGGGTATAAGGTTTTTTCGATCTTCGGCAATGCTAAATTTTATGAGTGCCGGGTCTGTTTCGCCATCCGGTAAATCGTTGTAAGAAAATACTTTGTCATCAAGGTCTGAGGCTCCGATGCTAATTCGCAGATAGCTTATTCCAATCCCGGTCGAATCCATCCGAAAGAGTTCTTCAAGTATTTTTTTTCTTTCTGTCGCCCCCAACTTTTGATTTAATAGTCCTGCGCTCCCACCGGTTAATGCAAAGCCAAAGCCATCCATGGTTTGAAATGTAGCAGAGGGGTTAAGATCAATCACATCACCACTCGCCACTTGATCTTTAAATTGGATCGGCTCTGTTTTCCTAAGCAGATAAGATTGACCAGCGGATGTGATCCAGATACCTTTTTCAAGGCTATTGTGTTGAGCATGAACACCAGCATACGGTAAGATAACCAACCAGGCAAATACTGCCAGCCTTGTCGGGCTTGAAACAAATTGTGTATTCATCTTTTCCAAAGTTATTGAAATGATATGACTTCACTAGTGATTAAAATCGAATAAGAAACAGCTACTTTTGAGAAAGTAACAACCTACAAGGTTACTTTGTATTTGTGCGATCATGTTTCGCACCAAGACTTTTTAACGTTAAGCTAACAAAAAATGAAAACAGCATTGATTACCGGAGGTAGTAAGGGAATTGGTTATGGAGTTGCAGAGGTACTACTAGCTGCAGGTTGGAGAGTAGCGATTACTGGTCGCAACGTGGTACAAGTAGAAGAGTCTGCCAGAAAACTCAATCTTATAAATGCGGGTCATGCGATTGGTCTCGTAGCAGACGTTCGCGATTTTAAGCAGCAACAAGATGCCGTAAATAAACTGTTGCAAACTTGGGGGCAGTTAGATGTATTGGTTGCCAACGCAGGACTGGGCCATTTTGGATCGATAGAAACTATTTCGCTGGAACAATGGCATGAAACAATTGATACCAACCTTACTGGTGTTTTTTACAGTATCAAAGCTTGTTTAGAGGCGCTGAAAAAATCACAGGGATATATTATTACGATTGCGAGCCTGGCGGGCACCAATTTTTTCGCGGGAGGAAGCGCATACAATGCAAGTAAATTTGGATTGGTTGGTTTTACGCAAGCAGTGATGTTAGACGTAAGAGAGCACGGCATTAAAGTAAGTACGATCATGCCCGGTTCCGTGGCGACTGGTTTCAACAACCATGAAACTTCATCGAAAGATGCCTGGAAAATTCAGCCGCAGGATATCGGCCAGGCGGTGCTAAATCTATTGACAATGAATCCGCGAACACTGCCGAGCAAAATTGAGATAAGGCCGTCTATGCCACCGGGCAAATAGACTGATCAGGTTTTACAATATCAGAGAAAAATAAGTTTAAAATCGGAACAAGGTTAGGATTGTTGCACTTCAGCAAAAATTACTTCTAGTTCTGGTGAACTTATCCCAAGTTTCTCTGCCAGTTTTTTTAGCATCGTTTCCTTCTTGCCCTCCTCAAAAACAAAATCTTCATCGGCCAATGCCGGAAACCGTCTTTTCAATATAATACGCTGCTCTCGCCAACTTCTGAGAATTTCCATAATCAGCAAATGTACACAGAATGTATCACGTGAGCATCTCTCTCAATGGCGATTCTAGTAGTACCTCATTTTCATTTTGCTTGTTCCCCGTCAGTAAAAATATAAAACCTGCGAAGACAGGTCTATGTAACGTGATTTACACCCATACTTTTTTCACTTCTCAAAAAGTGTTCATCCTGAAGATTCATCGAAAATAGTAAATTCTCTGGCGTACCTTTGTCCACTATTTTTGGAAGAGTAAGATGATCAATCAGACAGAAAGGGAAGAGCGTGACTATCTCGAAGAAGTAAAGAAGAAACTGATCACCGCCATTCAGCGAACGGAAGATCGTGTGCGTCTCTACTCCGAAGAGTTAAAACAAAATAAACAATACATCTACGAGCATCAATCTGGCATGGATGAGGCTGATAAGGTGGCAGCCGGACAGTCGATTAACAGAATGGCTTCCACAGGCGATTCGGTTGTAGCTAAGAAAAAAAAGTTGATTAAGCTCATTGCCTCGCCCTATTTTGGACGTATTGATTTTCGATCAGGCGAAAGAACAAATCCCATCTATATCGGCATCCATACATTTACCGATGAAGACCAAAAAGCCAATCTGGTTTTTGATTGGCGTGCCCCCATCTCTTCGATGTTTTACGACTTCGAACTAGGCGAGGCATGGTACAAGACGCCATCTGGAAAAATAGCCGGACAGATCGCACTCAAGCGACAATACAAAATCAGAGAAGGGCAAATGGAGTTCATGATCGAAAACAATGTGCATATCCATGACGACCTGTTGCAAAAAGAGCTGAGCAAATCGAGTGACGACAAAATGAAAAACATTGTTGCCACCATTCAGCGCGATCAAAATGCAGTCATCCGAAATGAGACGGCTTCGGTGATGATCATCCAGGGCGTAGCAGGTTCTGGTAAAACATCTATTGCCTTGCATCGCATTGCTTTTTTGCTGTATCGCTTTCGCGAAGACATTGCTGCCAAAGATGTGCTGATCATTTCTCCCAATAAAGTGTTCGCAGACTATATCTCCAACGTACTTCCCGAATTAGGCGAAGATCAAATCCCTGAAATGGGAATGGAGGAATTAGCGAATGATGTGCTGGAGGAAAAATTTCTGTTCCAGACTTTTTTTGAACAGGTTTCGTCTTTGCTGGAAACGCACGATGAAAAGTCTATAGAACGGATTCAATTCAAATCTACTTTTGAATTTTTAAGTAAACTGAATCAATACATCGTTCATCTGGAAAACAACTTCCTGACCTTCTTTGAATTGCGAATTGGGAATGTAGTAGTCCCCTTTCCGTTTATTGAAGAGAGATTCAAAGCGTATCATCGGGTGCCGTTGCTTAATCGTGCCCCGGAAGTAATAAAAGACATTCAACAATTTGTTCGCAATGCCGTGCAACGCAAGCTATCAGGAAATGAAAAAAACCAAATCTGGCAGGCTGTTCCTCGCATGTTTAAAACAAAAAGTGTATTGGATATTTATCGCGGCTTCTACACTTGGATAGATAAGCCTGAACTTTTTAAAATGCTGCCAGGCGAGAAGCTCGAATATGCTGATGTATTCCCATTGATCTACTGTAAGATTCGGCTGGAAGGCGCGAAGAGCTTTGATCATGTAAAGCACTTGCTTGTTGACGAAATGCAAGACTATACACCCGTTCAGTACTCCGTCTTGTCCCGGTTGTTCAGGTGCAAAAAAACAATACTGGGTGATGTCAATCAAATGGTAAACCCCTACAGTTCATCTTCCTCTGAATTGATTGAGCAGGTTTTTCCTCAGGGCGATGTAGTAAAATTGGTCAGAAGCTATCGCTCTACGGTAGAGATCAGCAACTTTGCTCAGACCATCTCTCGCAATCCAGATTTGATTCCGCTTGAACGGCACGGACAACCACCTTTGGTGAAAGGATTTAGTAGCAATAAAGAAGAGCTCGAAGAGATTAAAGACCTGATAACCAATTTCAAAAGCTCTAAACATCCCACCCTTGGCATTATCTGCAAAACACAACAACAAGCCGAATTTGTTTATGGTGAAGTACAGAGCCCAGGTGCTTCCCTGTTAACAGCCGAAAGCACTTCTTTTAAAGAAGGAGTTATCATTACCACCGCCCATCTGGCAAAAGGATTGGAGTTTGATGAAGTGATCATTCCGTTTGTCTCAGCAAATAATTACCAAACTGATGTCGACAAAAGAATGTTGTACATCGCTTGCACGCGGGCGATGCATCATCTCACGCTTACATATGCAAAGGAAAAATCAATTTTTATAATTGATTAAACTAAAAAGGAATTATTCCCTCATTCCTATTTCCTCTTGAATGGCCTTTATTTTTTTGAGTTGACTTTGCGTAACGGGTATCAAGGCGAGTATAGCTACAATGCCTGCGTTAAATTTTTTGGTTGTCAAAAATAAGTAGAGGAAAGCTGCAAGTCCAACAATACCAATTCCTACAAAGAAGCCAACAAACCCCTTCGTTTGCTTTTCCATTTTTTGCAACTCTGCTATGGAGAGTTTTTTCAAGTCTTTTTTCATATTTTAACTAGTTTAGTTAACTCCATTCAAAAATAACTTCCAAAAGATATTATTTCAACTTTTTGTGAATGGAATCACGAACTAACAATTCATCTTTAAACAATTGCCACGACAAAATTTCTGGTTTAAAATACTCTGCTTGATCCTTTCCCAAAAAGAGTTTATAATCCATTTTATCGAGGTCTTCAATTACATAACCCGGATAGTAGTAACGATAGTCGTTGGCTCTCAGATAATCCAGCGTAAGCAAAATCAGGTACTTGCCTAAGCTATATCGTTTGTAGTCCGGGTGATAGCTATGCAAAATGGATGCAGCCGCTTTGTGGCCACAATCGAAGTAGCCAACCGCGATGAGTTTGGATTGATCAAAAATGGATACACACTTTGTGTCAAAAATAGTCGAGGCAGGATCTTCATCCCCCCACAGACACTGTTGAATGCTGCCTGCCCCATCAAAATCGATTGTGGCATAGTACCTATCATAAAGTTCGATAGCCTCTTTTTCTATAGAACCAGTTGGTTGAATAGTAAATTGAAACGACTTGTTCTTTCGTCTGATTCGCTGGTGTGATGCATGTCTTTTGATCTGCCCGATATCGTAGCGAAGCCAGTGAACCCGATGTTCGTCATTCGCACCAATGTGAGAACAGGTGAATAGCGTTTGATGCATCCGATACCAACCGAAAGCCAGCAGTTGATCAAGCGCATGGCCATCAATGGATTCCGGACGTATGCTATCAAAATAGTGTAACACGCTGTCTATTTTGATGGTAGAAACCTAATTAAGTCTGCTCGGCTTGACATGAACTCAAAAACGTCTTCCACGGATAGTATTGTTGTAATTCCGTTGAAATCGATCCAACAAGGTACTGCTTTTTTGCATTCGTTACGTTCGGTATTCAACAAACATACCACAATGGAAGTCGCAGCGGCAGGGGCTTTTAGCATCCGACCTAAAACGATATCTTGGGCAAGGAATTAAAGCATGTTGGAAGGGAATGGCATCGTTCTTTTTAATTTAGTTTAAGAGACGTTTAGCGAATTTGAAAATAACACGCTAAGAATCTACTATTTTGCATTTTTTAAATTAGCAGCCACTCACACTATTTTGGAACCAACGATTAAAAGTCTGCCTCGCAAGATGGGGATGTTAAGTCTCGCAGCCACCGGCATCTGCTCAATGATAGGGGCGTCTATTTATGTGGTTCCGTTTATGATTCAGCGGAATATTCCCGGCATCGGGCCTTATGTTTTGCCTGCTTTTTTATTTGCTGCCGCTCCGGCAATACTGGCAGCCTTTGCCTACGTAATTCTTGGATCGGCAATGCCACGTGCCGGTGGAAGTTACATTTATGCCAGCCGATCGCTGAGTCCCTATCTCGGATTTGTGGCAAGCTTCTCACAATGGTTTGGACTTTCAATAGCAATTGGTGTTGTGTCTTATGTGATTGTACCGTTTGTCCGTGATATCGCAAGCGCGTTGCAATGGGATCATCTTGCAGGGTTGTTGAATCAGGGATTTGTCCGTGTCGCTTTTGCGCTTGCCATACTTTGGGTTTTTGTATTCGTTAATATCGAAGGAATAAAATGGTATGAACGAACGCTTATTCCATTGATGGTGTTAATGTTTGGGCTTGGTGCTATTGTTATCGTAGCCGGTTTATCATTCGATCATGAAGATTTTAGGCAAGCGCTTTTGATGAAAGAGGGAAGAGTGCTCAATCAGGCTTCGTCTCTTTTTAGCTGGCCAATATTTCTGTCCGGGTCGGCATTACTTTTTTCAAGTTTTATCGGATTTGATTCCATTGCACAAGCTGGTGGTGAAGTGAAAGATCCGTCACGCACCTTACCAAGAGCAATCGGTATTGCTGTGATGACCGTTGCCCTGTTCTACATCGTTTTTACATATTCACTATATCACGCTGTGCCTTGGAACTTTGTGGCCGAAGAGGCCGTGAAGAAAGACATCACGGCACCTGGATTACTCAGTTATTTGATCCCTTCGGCTTGGTCGGTCTTTATTTTGCTGGGAGCAGCCATTGCATTACTGAATGACTTACCTGCGATGTTGCTATCGGTTTCGCGCTTAATGTTTTCTTGGGCAGAAGATGGCATTTTTCCAAAGAGATTGGCCAGCATCCATTCAACCTTTCAAACTCCCCACATAGCTATTCTTGCAAGTGGTAGCATGGCTACCGTTGGAATTTTAGGTAGCCATTTTGCTGGTGATTTTTTTCTTGGCATCGACATTATGGTTACGTCAATGTTAGTTAACTACTCGCTCATGTGCTTGTCGGTTTTGTGGCTGCCGAAAACCAACCCAAAGATTGCAGCAAAAATCACAGTTTTCACGTCACGAAAATTGCAACGTGTGGTGGCGAGTACGGGTGCGATAGTGTTAGGTGGATTTCTGGTCATTCATTTAGTAAAGGATTTGACGATGGGAACTACCGCCTGGTATTTTCACTCCACACCCGTTTGGCTACTGGTCATGCTTGTGGCCTCTGTAATTTTTTATTACAATTGGAACAGGCTGAAGAAATTGGGTGTGGATACAAAAACTCTTTTTTCAACTTTGCCACCTGAGATTGCCAATGATGAACAATAATCCAACAATTGAATTAGCTCGAGGGCTAACGATTTCTCCGGTACTGACAGGCCTTTGGCAGGTAGCAGATCTGGAGCGAGATGGATCTACATTGGATGCAGACATAGCTGCGCGTGCTTTGAAACAGTACTTTGATGCAGGGCTTACCACCTTTGACATGGCCGACCATTATGGGTCAGCAGAAATTATTGCTGGCGTATTCAGGAAAAAATATGCGGGCAACAAAACGCAACTACTAACCAAATGGGTTCCGGCACCCGGCAAGGTCACCAAGGAGCAAGTACGGACGGCCGTACAAAAGTCTCTTACTCGTTTGCAATCCGAACAAATTGACTTGCTGCAATTTCATGCATGGAATTATGCCGATCCGGCATGGCTGGATGCTTTGTTCTGGCTTCAGGAATTAAAACACGAAGGCTTCATCCATCAGCTAGGGCTTACCAATTTTGATTCTGCTCATTTACAAATGGTTGTTGAAAGTGGTATTCAAGTAGTTTCCAACCAAGTGTGCTATTCATTACTCGATCAGCGCGCATCAGGGAAAATGACACAGTTATGTCTTCAATACAAGATAAAACTTCTTGCTTTTGGCACTGTTGCGGGAGGGTTTTTGACGGAAAAATGGATCGGCCAATCGGAACCAAAAATTGATTCTTCACTTACGTGGTCACAGATGAAGTACAAGAGGTTCATCGATGCAGCCGGGGGCTGGCTTGTTTTTCAAAACTTATTGTCAGCACTCAAAAAAGTAGCCGATAAGAATAACACCTCTATTGCAAACATCGCTAGTCACTACCTATTAGAACAGCCTGCTGTGGGAGGCGTCATCATTGGTGCACGAATTAGCCGGAGTGAACATATCGAAGAAAATAAAAAGTTGCTAACATTTTCTTTAGACGAAGAGAGTAAAAAAATAGTGAAAGGAGCAATGGATCAAATGACTAAGATCCCGGGCGACTGCGGAGACGAATATCGTAAGCCTCCTTTTCTGACCGCCTCGGGCGATCTGAGTCATCACGTTGATGCTGTGCCTCCACCTTATGCTTGTCATTCAGGAAGTGATGGCCGAGTAAGAGCATTGAGCGGAACAAGTTGGGAAGAAATAGCGGGCTTCAGCAGAGCAGTAAGAAAAGGAAATCACATTTTTGTTTCTGGTTCCACAGCTACCCATGGATCTAAACTAATAGGAGGAAACAATCCGGAAGCCCAAATGAATTTTGTTATCGACAAGTTGGACGGAGCGATTCAATCTCTCGGTGGAACATTGCAGCAGGTAGTTCGTACACGCATTTATATTAAAAACCTGTCTGATTGGGAAGCTATCGCACGGGTGCATGGTGAGCGATTCAACGAGATACAACCATCGAATACCATGATAAAAGCTGAATTGATCGGAGATGAATATCTTCTTGAGATGGAAGCAGAGGCAATTATCGACTAATCCGAATTAAGCAAGGGGAAATTTTTATTGCTTAATTGGCGAAAAATCCTTTTGCAAAGGATTTTTTGTCAGGGTTAACCCAGACAAAGCTTCGCTTTCGTCTGCTCGAAGTGCAAATTACGCTAATGCGTAATTTGGGATTAATTGGGTGCATTTCAAATTGACGCGGTTAAGCTGCGGCTTTAAATTCAGTTTGTACGAGTTTAACTACTTTGTCCCATTGGCCATTCATGTGCGTTACGCGTAAGTTGAGCATGTTCTGTGCTCCTCTCTTGGTCCAGCGC
>JADBYQ010000063.1 GCA_020402945.1 Cytophagales bacterium
TCGCGATAATTCGGTGTGTGTGACCTTCCCAAACGAACTGATCTGGTAATCGGTCAGAATATCCAAGATGTGTTTGTCCATGGCTAAAGTTACTATTTTCCACAAACTCTCAGTAGCTTCGTGCGTAACATCAGTTATTAACTGTGGATTCTTGATTTACTTTTCAGGCTCTTTGTTCACCTATGTTTTTGGATGGAAAATACTTTCGCAAGAGGCTCAGGGTTATTTTCATAACGCATGGATCATTCAAAGTTTTTCAAACATAGCTAAAAACGTCATTGTAAGTTTTGGATTATGGATAGCAGCACGCCATTAAACGACATCGTTACATTAGTTTTAGGAACATCTGCTATGCTGGTGATGGTTATTACTATTATTGGTTTTGCCTTTCTTTTTCAACGAAAACTCATTAAGAAGGAACGTGCTTATCGCGACATCGAGAAACTTCTCCAAAAGCAAGAACTTAAATCTGCCTACGCGCTAATAGAGGGACAGGAACAAGAGAGAAAGCGGATTGCTACGGATATTCATGATAATGTCGGCAATCTCATGGCAACCTTAAAAATATATAGTGATCTAGTTCTTAAAAAAGATCAAGACCAGGAAATGAGACGACTAAACCAAAAGATCAATGACATTACAGAAACTGTAACATCCGAAGTCAGGAAAATATCACACAGTCTTGATTCTGGCATTGTACAGAACTTTGGACTGAAAGCAGCTATTGATCAGCTTAGTGAGGCCGTCCAAAGCTCAGGTAAAATTGAGTTTGCTACCCAATACGATTTAGCTAAACCTTTGACTAGTGAGACTTCATTGCACATTTACCGCATTATTCAAGAACTAATCACGAATACTCTCAAACATGCAAAGGCAACAAAAGCGAGATTGGAAATGACACAAGTTAACGGAGAAATAAGTATTATTTTCGAAGACAATGGTGTTGGGTTTGATGCCAATTCCGAAACAAAGGTAGGTTTAGGCATGCAAAATATACGGTCCAGAATTAGTCACCTTGAGGGTGAGTTGACTATCCACTCCTCAGCTATAGGAACTACATTTATTTTTGAAATACCAAATCATCCCACTGATGAGTAAGAATATTTCCATCTACATTGCAGATGATCATCCGATAGTAGTGGATGGTTTAAAAGAGATTTTAAAAGCAAAACCTACTTTAACTGTCCAAGGTGTCGCTCATGATGGGGAGCAATTAATAGAGTTAATCAAAAAGGCCAAAGTGGATATGGTGATTCTGGATATCAATATGCCAAAAATGAACGGCATTCAATGTACCAGATGGATCAAAGAAAATCACAATGATATTAAGGTCATTATTCTCACGATGTACCCTGAAAAAACTTATATCGATCAACTTTTAAAAGCAGGTGCCGATGGCTGTTTACTAAAAAGTAGAGGTAGCAGTGATCTTCTGGAAGCTATTGATCGAGTTACTTTAGGAAAATCCTATTTTGATTGGATTGCTGATTTCAAAACTGACAAGGACTCCGCTGACGTGAAACTAAGTGAAAGGGAAATTGAAATTGTAAAGCTAATTATTAATAGTAAGACCAGTGGTGAAATTGCTGAACTCCTATTCATATCAGAGGAAACGGTTAAGACACACAGAAAGAACATCTTTAAGAAGCTTAAAATTCATCACGTTACCGAACTAATGACTTTTGCAATGAATAGTGGGATTGTGTAGCTATAGATTTTGGAAATAGCATGCCCCATTTTTTTAATAACAATCGTAAATCAGTTTTAGTCTCACATTAAATTTGATCAATCGGAGGCATTTCGTCATAAGTCCTGCCGTTCAAAAGGCGACCTGTTGCTTTTTTATTGCGACCACCCCACTGCTTAAAGAAAAAAGCCACGCCAACTTTTTTACATTGATCTTGAATATCTAATACCCAATCTGGGTTCATTGGTCTTGGCCTATGACCACTCTCACCTCCAACGATTACCCAGTCAATTTTTTTTAGGTTCAAATTTGTCAATGGGCCAATAAGAGGCTCAAGCGATAAGAATTTTACTTTTGCGCGAGTCTTTCTCATCAAAAGATCTATTCTATCTACTACTTTCCCGTCTTCAACAGAAACACCCATCCAAATATTATGCGTCCATTTTAATTCTTTATGCACCTCAAAAAGACGTTCTGATCTCTTGGTCAGAATTTGAAATACATGTTGTGGATTGTCATTCATTACTTCAAATACCTGTTTAATAAAATCAAGCGAAATATCCTTATGAAAAAGATCACTCATTGAGTTAACAAATACAATCTTTGAAGTTTTCCAAGTATATGGAATATTCAATGACTCATAATGGGGTTTAACAACTTTAAATCCATATTTATATTTTTCTTGCCCCATCCCTTTCAATCTTCGGGTCATGACTTCAGCGTAACAAAATTTGCAACCAGCTGAAATTTTAGAACAACCAGTGGTAGGATTCCATGTTAGTTCTGTCCATTCTATTGATGAATTTGCCATTATAAAAATTTAAGCATACAATTTTCAATTATTAAAACGCTTACAGTATGTTGTAAATTGTCAGTATATCTTGAGTTGACTGTACCGTCATTTACCATTTTTCTTAAAGTTTTAAGATAGTGCTGACCAGCAAATTGAGTTCTAACGTGGTGTTCTTCAAAGAGATCTTTGGCGTTTAGTTCCCTTCCAGAATACGTTTTTCGCAACATTAAACTTAACGCTTCTACATTTGCGTCTCCAAAGTCGATAGCCATGCTTTGATTGTCATCCATTCTTTTTGCATCAAATGTGTAGTTACCATCTTTCTCAAGAGATGCACCTATATTGTCAAATTCATGGTAAATCTGTTTAATAAGGTCAAAGCCTCTAGCGTGTTTTGTAAAGTGAATAATATAGTGACTAGTGCCCACATTGTCTTCTTCCTTAAATTTGAATCGACAGTGATATAGTTCGTCAGTTGTTACTTTTCTAAACTCAGAAAACAAATTATCCACAATAAGTGTAAGCCTTTCATGAACTGATGCCTTATACTTTCTATCTAAGCGCAACGTTGCTACTGTTGTAGGGAAAAGACTTTCCATTAGCTCATCGAATTTTTCATTATCAAGGGCAGCTTGAATACGTTTTATGTTCAAAAAAAGAAATATTTCGTTACCCCACCCATTCATAAAATTCGCTAGAGCTGTTGTGTTTATGCTTTTATAACCAAATGGATCGACAAATAGCAATGTGGGAGTCTTATTTGGCTTGCCCCATTTTTGAGTTAGATATTTTGTAATTCCTTCGTCTGTACCTACTGTCTTATCAGCAAACCGAGGGTCGTACTTAAATGTACCTGCCGGAAAATGCTCTATAAAGTTTAATTTAAGCTTCTCGATATGTTCATTGTCATTGAACATCAAATGAACAAGATTTTTTAGCTCTCGATCTGAAGCGCAAGCCTTTCCAATTAAAAGTGGTGTAGAAGGATTTCCATCTTCGTACTTTCCTGGGCCAGCATATAAATCAACATAGGCTATTTTATCTTGTTTATTCTTATTAATGATTTTACAGTATTTAGGAAAATACTCTGCAACTATATTCGCTTTGATTCTTGAAGAAGGTGTTTGCCTTTAAAAAAAGTCATCTGTATTCATTGCGAGGTTCTACTGGTAATATTGTGGTAAATAACTGATAAAAAACACATATGACGGAATCGAGTTTTTATACGCGGCTATTGCACCTGTCTGAAAACTGGAGTGTGAGCAAAGTAGATGTAAACGAGAAGGGGGGTGAAGTAGAAGTGGAGATCAAGTATTTGGGCAGGCAGGCACGTTGTCCATTCACCAAAGAGCTTTGTGATATCTACGACTATCGGGAGAAGCGTAAATGGAGGCACTTGGATACGATGCAATACAAGACCTACCTAACGTGCCAGGTGCCACGTGTAATCAATAGTGATGGTAAAATAAGTACCGTTGAGGTTCCTTGGTCAGATTATAGCGAACGCTATACACACCTGTTTTCCATAGCCGTCATACAACTATTGCAAATGAGTAAAAACCAGACCAAGACAGCGGCCTTTTTTGGGATCACCTTTGATGTTGTCAACCGTATAATGAACAGGGCTGTTGCGCACGGTTTGGCGCAAAGAGACCTGGGCCAAGTACCCGCCATCATTGCCTTGGACGAGAAGTCGTTCAAGAAAGGGCATGACTATGCCACCATCCTCACCGATGTGGAACAAGGCAGGGTATTGGAAGTTGGACAAGGGCGCAGGAAAGAAACCGTTGAAACTTTACTGGACAAGACTTTTAGCAAAGAACAGCAACAAAAGATAGAGATCGTGGTGAGCGATATGTGGGAAGCCTATTTAAATGTTGTCAAGGAAAAATTGCCCCGGGCAAAATCGGTCCTGGACCGCTTCCACTTGGTGAAATACCTTCAAGAAGCCATCGACAAAACCCGCAGGAAAGAGATAAAGACCGAATGGGAGCTGCTCAAGTACTCCAAATATGTCATGCTTAAAAATCAACAGGACTTGAATGAGAAGCAACGCCAAATGTTTGCCGCCATCAACGGGGCCAACTTAAGGACAGCCCTGGTTTGGAGGGCGAAAGAAAATTTCAAGGCCATGTTCGGGCAGCCCGATCTTTTGCATGCAGCCAGTCTATTGCACAAATGGCAGAAGGAAGGTAACCCTTCGGTAAAGTACATCTTTTAAGGAGTTTAGGGGAGCCATAGTTTTGAGGAAAAAAGAACTATGGGATCCACAA
>JADBYQ010000064.1 GCA_020402945.1 Cytophagales bacterium
ACTATCTGAAGATTACAAGTATAGCTCTGCAAGTTTCTATGACACTGGTGAAGACAGATTTGGGTTTCTTACACATCATCCAGAGATTTAAGATTGTTGGTCGGAGACCAACAATAACAAGGGGTTTCTTACGCATCATTCAGAGATTTAAGATTGCTGGTCGGGAGACCAACAATAACAAGGAAAAAGCTCTAAATGAACTCAAAAAACTAAAAGCTGGAACTCAACTCAAACTCAATTTTGCGTAACATTAGTTATTTATTAACTTAAGTCAACGACTTTTGCTGTTTTGACACTCTACTTTTGTCCTATCATTAACGTTAAAAACAAAAACAACTCCTATGATTAGCAAATTTAACATCGGTTTGTTTGTGCTTTTATTCTGCTCTTTTGTTGAAATAAATGCACAAACAGTACCCGCCAAAACATTTTACATGATTGGTTCTTTCGGATTAGCCCGATCGGAAGATGGGTTAAAGTTTCTTGACGTGCAATCCACTTCGCAATGGACACCTAAAGCAAACATAGGATTTGGGTATCGTATCAATAAGTATTTAGGTATTGAAATTCACTCAGCCACGATGCTTACAACTTTAAAAGCAGATGGAGCTTTGGTGTCAAATAATGAAAGTGCAAAGGTTACAGCAAGTCATTCTAACGTCATAATCAGTCCAATATTTTATTTGCCTACAAGCAGTAAATCTGAACTATTTCTTCGAACAGGCGCAGGTCTATTGCTTTCCAACACTAAGATAAATAGTACTTCCAATCCGAATTTTAGTAAGTCTACTTCAAACATTGGATATATGGTATCACTTGGATACGCACATAAAGTGAGTGCTAGAATGACATTGACTGCACAATTTGATTTTAGTGACGCTTATGGAAGTGAAGATGTTTGGACGGGTGATTTAGGCTTCCTTAATCTTGGGGTCAGGTATTCATTTAATGGTTTAAATAAGTGACAAATAAAAACATACAAACAAAATGAAAAGTCTTCACGCAGAATTTTCGAAGACTACAGGTCTTGGTGTTTTGGAAACCCTAGTTGTCGTTGGTCAAAATATTTTGTTATTGTTGGTCTCCCGACCAACAATCTTGTTGTTGCTGAAGGACAGGGCATTTCAGGTTTGGAAGCGGAATTCGATGAGCATTGATTTAGTACACGAGTGGTTCTTCAAGCAAAAGTTTGAGTATCTTCACAACAATCCTTGCCAGCCGCATTGGCAGCTGGCAACACTATCTGAAGATTACAAGTTTAGCTCTGCAAGTTTCTATGACACTGGTGAAGACAGATTTGGGTTTCTTACGCATCATTCAGAGATTTAAGATTGTTGGTCGGAAGGCTAACAATAACAAGGGCCAATGGGACAAAGTAGTTAAACTCGTACAAACTGAATTTAAAGCCGCAGCTTAACCGAGTCAATTTGAAATGCTCCCAATTATACCGCTGGCTCCTGCTGGCTCAAGCAGTGAAAAGACCCCAATCCCCAAATGATATCGGTTGAGTCCAAGCCAATCACTTTTCTATCTGGAAAGCAGGATTGAAGAATAGTCAATGCTTTATCATCGTTTTTATCTCTGAAGGTCGGAACCACCACATACTTGTTGGCAATGTAAAAATTGGCGTAAGACGCTGGCAGTCGTTGTTCTTCATAGACAACTGGTGCCGGCATCGGCAATTCAACAATATTCAATGGCTTTCCGTTTTCCAGATGAAGAGTTTTTAGTTCTTTTAGATTGTCTTGCAAGATTTCGTAATTTTCATCGCCCTTGCTTTCTTCTACCATGGTGACAACCGTATCGCTATTCACAAAACGGGTGAGGTCATCGATGTGACCATCAGTATCGTCTCCGATAATGCCATCGCCTAACCAAAGAATGTGATTTACTCCGTAATAATTTATTAAGTACTCTTCAATTTGCGATTGATTTAGATGGGGATTGCGATTCGGATTGAGTAAACAAGCACGTGTAGTTAATAGCGTTCCCTTCCCGTTAAATTCTACCGAGCCTCCTTCCATCACAATACCGGGATGAGCCACTGGAATGTTGTAGTTCTTTGCAATCAACGTAGGAATCACATCATCTAAATCAAAGGGAGGATACTTTCCGCCCCACGCGTTGTAGCCCCAATCCAAAATCATCTTTTTCTTTTCTGTAGGATTGATCAAAAAAGCCGGGCCATGGTCGCGGCACCACGCATCATTGGTGGGGTGAAAAAAGAAATGAATATTTTTGAAATCAGCATCTACTTTTTCCAAGTGAGAAACGGCAAACTGTTTCAACTTTTCATCAGCTACGTTGATGTTTACTTTCTCACCCTCCGCCACCAACTTGATAAATTGGGCATACACCGGAAAAATGGTATCAATTTTTCCGGGCCACGAAGCTTCTTTGTGCGGCCAGCTTAACCATGTAGCGGTGTGTGGAGCAAATTCTGCGGGGAAGTGGTAGCCTAGTTTCTTAGGGGTCATAAGTTTCCGGTTTCCAGTTCCCTGTTACCGGTAACCGGCAACCTGTAACTGGCAACTAATTTAGTCTTCGTCAATAAATCTTTTGGTAATCGGCTGATAGGAATCGATTCGTCTGTCGCGCATGAACGGCCAGTGCACACGCACGCTGTCGGTTTTATTCAAATCAATTTCCGTAACGTTCACCTCTTCATTTTCGTGGGATGCCTTATAAAGAATTGTTCCTAAGGGATTGGCAATAAATGAGCCGCCCCAAAATTTCATCGCGCCATTTTGTTCGAAGCCTACACGGTTTACGCTAACTACATGTAATCCATTGGCTACAGCATGACTACGTTGAATGGTTTGCCACGCACCATACTGCTCTGTATTGGTGGCTTCGTCTTGCGAAGTAGCCCATCCAATAGCGGTAGGGTAAAATAAAACTTCCGCACCCATCAAGGCCGTAATGCGAGAAGCTTCAGGGTACCATTGATCCCAGCAAATCAGCACACCAATGGTGGCAAACTTGGTTTTAAAAACTTTGTATCCCAAATCACCCGGAGTGAAATAAAATTTCTCGTAGTATGATGGGTCATCAGGGATGTGCATCTTGCGATACTTGCCTAAGTATGCGCCATCTGCATCTAGCACCGCAGTAGTGTTATGATAAATTCCCTGCGTTCGTTTTTCAAATAGGGAGGCAATGATTACCACTCCCAATTCTTTTGCCAATGATGCCAGCGAATCAGTAGACGGGCCGGGAATAGCTTCGGCCAATTTAAAGTGTTCGTAATCTTCTGCATCGCAGAAATACAAAGAAGTAAACAATTCCTGAAGGCAAACAATCTGTGCCCCTTTGGCTGCTGCTTCACGAATTTTCTCCTTTGCCTTCTGTAAGTTTTCAGAAGGGCTTTTGGTGCAGCTCATCTGCACCGTTCCAATTTTAACTGGTTTGCTCACGTAACCTTGATTTAAAGCTGCAAAGTTAAAGGTTAGTGCTAAATTCCTACATTAAATTTTTTACTGGTTTGCTCCCTTGAGATTTGCATCCAAAAACTTCAATACTTCTTCTGAGGCTTTAATATTGTTTTCCTTTTTCACAAACCCGTGGCCTTCATCGGGGAAAATAACATATTCTACTTTCACACCATTTTTACGTGCGTTCGCCACAATCTCATCGGACTCGATCTGAAGTACCCTTGGATCATTAGTGCCCTGCAATACGATAAACGGCTTGGTGATTTTATCGGTGTGAAAGAGTGGTGACTTTGCATAGAGCGCAACGGAATCAGCAGAGTTAGGATCTCCTAATTCGGTATATAATGCTTTTCGTTGTGCTTCCCACCATGATGGTATGCTCCGCAAGGTTCTGATCCAATTCGTCACTCCGAAAAGGTTGACGCCAACTTTGAATTCTTCAGGAGCAAAAGTCAGCGCGGCCATCACCATGTAGCCGCCATAGCTGCCTCCGTAAATACCAATTTTATCCGCATCGATATAGGGCAGCGAAGCCAATAGTTTTTTTGATTCGACACAGTCACGCAAATCTTCGTTGCCATGTTTGCGATCATCAGCAGCAAAAAATGTTTTTCCGTAGCCAGAGCTTCCGCGATTGTTAACTGCCAACACCGCATAGCCATGATTGACTAAGTGCTGAAGTGCAGCCGAATAATTTAAGCGTGTTTGTCCGCCAGGGCCTCCATGTATCCAAAGTAAGGCGGGCACCTTTTGGCCTTCTTTGATTCCTTTTGGTTTATAGAGCAGGCAAGGAATCTCCATTCCATCAAACGATTTGAAGCGTACTACTTCACCTGCCACCAAATCATTCGGGTCAATCTCCTTAGTCATCGTATTGGTCAATTGCTTCACCTCTTTGGTCTCGAAATTATAGACAAACAAATTACTGGGCGATTTTGAACTGCTTACATAAAAAGACATTAATTTCTCGCTGTCTGAAATATTGACACCTGTGATATCGCCCTCGGGCAAGCCTTCAACAGAAACCAATTTGCCACTCTCCTTCTCATTGTAAATTTTGATTTCTGTACGAGCATCGTTATTGATGGCCACTACCCGATACTTTCCGTTTCTCGATAGGTAGGCATACATGATGTCCCAAGGCGCTTCTTCTACTTTTTTCTTTTCGCCAGTGGCAATATCGTAGCTGGCCAGGTACATGAATTCGCTACCCTCATCCGTGAGGTAAAAAAGTGTCTTACCGTCCAAACTGAAATACTGGGGATTGTATTGCGCATCACCTTCGTGTTTGGTAACCAGATTTAGTTTCCCTGATTGCGTATCGAGCAGATACATGTTTGAATTATTGGTAGTGATGGTTTCGCTGAGTGCGATGTAGCGATCATCGTTCGACATCACCTCCGGGTTCAATCCTTTTTCATTCTTGTACACCAATGTAGTGGGATACACTTTTGTTTCGCCTCCAGCAATTTGTACGTTATACAAATCAAAAAATTTCTTATCTCGACTATTAGACGTGTAGTACATTAACTTTCTGCTGTAGCTCCAACCACCAAATTGTGCTTTGGCTGTGCTGTCTTGAATCAAATCAACAAGCGAACCATCTTGGTTACGGACATACAGATGATTGATTTCATTTCCTCCTTTGTCGCTGGTGTAAAGCAATCGGTCATCGTTTGGAAAATAAGACTGACTGAAAACAGCATTGTCGGTGGAGGTTGTCAGTTGCTTTTCTGTTCCCGTTTTCAAATCGATTTCGTAGGCATTGAATATCCCGGTAGATTTGCTGTTATAAACAATCTTTGATTCATCGGCAGAGAACGACCCACCGTTGATTTGAACGATGTCCATAAACTGATTGACCGAATATTGTTTAGTCGTTACTTCTTTCGGAGCATTACAGCCCAAAATTAAGATGGCAATAAGGGCAAGGCATACTTTTTTCATAGATGTCTAAATTTTAAAAAACGAATGTAGTAAGAAAAGAGATGTCATCGACACAGTCGGTGATGTACGGTGTAAAGTCTACTTTCGATTTGCCAGATACACACCACCCAAAATACCGACCATACCGATAAAATGGCCAATGTAGAGTTTTTCACCATCCAGCACGCCCCACATGACTGAAACTATGGGAATCAGGTAAGTGACTGAAGCCGCAAAGAGTGGCGAAGAAATCTGAAGCATTTTGTTAAAAATCAAATTGGCAATGGCGGTACTCATCAATGCCAAAATCACAATGAATCCGGCCGCTTGCCACGCACCTTCCTGTGAAATTAACTTCTGAGTAAAATCCGTAAACCCAAAAAGATAAACAAAAGCGAAAGGACCGATGAGCAAAAGTGAAACACTGGTCACGGTCATGGAGCCAAGTCCCTCGACTTTAAATTTCAAAAAATTTACATTGGCACCATAAAGTGCACAAGCCAAAACCACTAACAGTGCATATGCATTGAAACCCCCGAGGTCGCCTTCCGCGCGGGCCAGCGCCAGTATGATCGCACCACCCAACGAAACTAACAAACCAAAAATAGCAAATCCGCGAAAGCGTTGATGAAAGAAGAGTGCGCCCATCACCACCGCCCATACTGGCGAAAGTGTATTCAGAATTCCAGTTACTGAACTTTGTAGGCGAGTTTGTGCCAACGCAAACAAAAATGCCGGAATGAAGATGCCCATCATGCCTGAGAGGAATAATTTAAGGTGATCGCCTTTCTTCAGTTCTTTCCACCGCACCAAAGCAAACGGCAAAAGGAAAACAGAAGCAGCTGCCACTCGCAACGAGCCAACCTCAGCCGGAGAAAAAACTTTGAGCCCTTGTTTGATCAGGATAAATGAGGTACCCCAGATCAACGCCAGCAAAATCAATAGAAAAACGGCTGTACTTTTATTATTTTCTGACATGTGAGGTATTGGCGCGTAAAGAACAAGGTTTGAGAGTTGATTTCAAATGCGGATTCTTGCTGATATGAGAAATTCTAGGATTCATTTGCCTCTTCTAAAATTTGATTTACAACGGTCTGAGTAAACCTAAATTTTTTCCTGGTAAGTTCTGCTACTAAATTTTTTACGGAAGGGATTACTCCATCCTGTTTTGCTAATAATAAAACCCTGAGTGTGCCTATAATTTCTAGGTTGTGTTGTTTTGCAATCTTTCTCCCCTTCTTTTCGTGTACGATTAAAATGGAATGTTTCGGATTTTCAAGAGCTAATGCAATGGCACTTGCTTCACCCGCATCTAAAACAAGTTCAAGTTCATTTCTTTTTGCTGAGTTTTGTAGCGTTTTAACGGAAATCCAAGTCGGCAATTCCTTCCCAAACTCCGCGCTTACTTCTTTTGTGGTTACGATTTGGGGAAATGCACTTTTTAGAATCTCAATCTGGCCAATTTCGTCAAGAGCAATCAGGCAACTTGCATCTGAAATGATGACCTTATTCATTGAGCGGCCGACTTAAATCAGCAGGCGTCTCGCCAAAAATCGAAACTCCATAATTCCCCACGGTCAACAAAAATTCACGTTTAGTAGTCCCTGCATAGGTCGCAGCCTGGCCAGACGATAAAATGCCTTTATCAAAAAGCAAAGCAGCCACTGCCATCTTCACATCTTGTTCGTTGGTTTCCTCGGGGAGAGTAAGTGTTAGCGATTTCATATAGACTGATTCTTCAAAGTAAAGATACAAAAATCTTACACCACCATTTCCATGAAATGATTCTCTACTTCATGCAAAATTGCATTTACTTCTTCGTGGTTGGGCGCTTCCACCAGCCTCATCCGAAATGGTTTAAAATCCGGGATTCCCTTAAAATAGTTGGTGTAATGTCTGCGCATTTCAAAGATGCCTAGTTTTTCTCCCTTCCATCGAATGGAGAAATCTAAATGTTTGCGTGTTACATCAATGCGATCGGCAATCGTGGGTGCAGGCAGATGCTCACCTGTTTTGATAAAGTGTTTGACCTCGTTGAAAAACCAAGGTGCCCCAATAGCTGCGCGACCAATCATAACACCATCTACGCCATAACGGTTTTTATATTCCACAGCCTTTTCAGGTGAATCAATATCACCATTACCAAAAACAGGAATGTGCATGCGCGAGTTTTCTTTGATCTTTCCGATCAACGTCCAGTCTGCACTGCCTTTATACATCTGCACACGCGTACGCCCATGAACCGTCAACGCCTTGATGCCGATGTCCTGCAGACGTTCGGCTACCTCCACTATATTTTTTGTGTTGTCGTCCCAGCCCAAGCGGGTTTTTACCGTGACAGGTAAGTGTGTCGCTTTGACAATATCTGACGTCATCTGCACCATCTTAGGAATATCTTGCAGAAGGGCTGCTCCTGCTCCTCGGCAAGCCACCGCTTTCACGGGACAACCGTAATTGATATCAATTAAATCAGGGTTTACTTCTGTAGCGATTTTTGCAGACTCGACCATGTTTCCAATATCACCTCCAAAAAGTTGGATGCCGATCGGTCTTTCGTATTCGAAAATGTCCAGTTTTTGACGGCTCTTGGCCGCATCGCGAATTAGCCCTTCGGACGAGATAAACTCGGTGTACATCAAATCAGCACCACCTTCTTTGCATACGGCACGAAATGGCGGATCGCTCACATCCTCCATGGGTGCAAGCAGAAGTGGAAATTCGCCCAAATCTATGTTTCCGATCTTCGCCACGTTTGATTATTCGTTTAAAACAGCGTTGTTTGCGCCTATTCCGCATAAGCGGCAACAAAATTAACCATTTTATCGCCTCATGATAGACAATCACGAGAAATCAGCCTGGTCGGTATTGCTGCTAGTAGTGATTGCATCCGGTGTTGGCATTTTGATGGGCACAGCCATCGGGGCAGGCGTTGCTTCACTTTTCTATTCTGGCGAGGGAAGCTTCCTTGAGCATATGACCAATCCAACAGACGACAGATTGCGTGTTCCGTTATTGGTTGTTCAAGGAATAACAACGCTATGCGGATTTTTGATCGCTCCCTATTTCGTTTGGGTTGCCATGCGAAAAAAAAAACTGACTTCCTTCAACACAAAAAAGCTACAGCCCTTTGCGTTGCTGCTCGTGTTTGGGATCGTGGTCGCTTTTGCCGTAGCTGATTCTGCGATCATAGAATGGAACGAAAATATTCAGTTCCCCGACTTCCTCAGCTCTTTTGAAAAGTGGGCGCGCGCGAAAGAAGACCAATTGGCCGAGCTAACCAAGATGCTTACTCAATTCCAGTCTTTCAGCGAGTTTGCATTGGCCTTTCTCGTAGTAGCCATTTTTGCAGGCATATGTGAAGAATTTTTGTTTAGAGGTATCATTCAAACGGAGCTACTGAAAGCCACTAAGAATATACATGCTGCCATTTGGATTTCGGCCTTCTTCTTTAGCGCCATACATGTGCAGTTTTTTGGGTTTGTACCTCGGATGTTGTTAGGCGCCTTGTTCGGATACCTTTACTATTGGTCGGGAAATTTGTGGGTGCCGATGTTTGCTCACTTTGTCAACAACGGATTTGCTGTGTGCATGATTTACCTTTATCAGAAAAAAATTGTGGACACCAATTTAGAATCACCCGAAGCAGCACCCTGGCCAGCCGTTATTGCTGCAGCAGGAATCGTAGTGGCTGCGTTATGGTACTTCAAGACAAAATTTCAATCTTCTAATCCATCTCTCACTTGAGCGCTACCACAAAAAAATTCAGTAATCTTCCGCAACGCATTGCCACTGGTTTGCTAGGAGCCGCGGGAATTATTTTCGGTATAGTTTACAGTGAGTGGACCTACCTACTTGTTTTCTTTATCATCTGTATCCTTTCCTTACGGGAATTCTACAAACTTTCGGGACTCGATGGAATGATCCCCCAAAAAACCTTTGGAACCATTTGCGGGCTAACCATTTTCTTTTTGTCTTTCTTTATCGAGCGCGGAAGCATTTCCTATCGCTACTACTTTATCTTTTTTCCATTGCTGTCATGCGTATACATGATCAAGTTGTATAAGAAATTTGAGCGCAAGCCGTTTACCAATATTGCTTATACCTTCCTTGGAATATTCTATATCGCTGTACCGTTGGCATTGCTAAACATCGCTGCCTTCGAAGAAGGTTCGTATCGTTTTGAAATCATCTTTGGATGTTTATTTATTTTATGGGCGACCGATACAGGTGCCTATTTTGCAGGATCACTTTTTGGTAAACGAAAATTATTTGAACGTATCTCGCCCAAGAAATCGTGGGAGGGCGTGATAGGTGGAGCATTACTAGCGCTGACAATGACCTACGGCATTTCTTATTTCTTTGAACTATTGCCTTTTTGGAAATGGCTTAGCATTTGTGTGATTATTATAATCGGTGGGGTGTATGGCGATTTGATTGAATCACTATTGAAACGAAGTATCGAAATCAAAGACTCGGGGAACAGCTTGCCAGGGCATGGCGGGTTCCTCGATCGCTTCGATGGGTTATTTATATCGGCACCTTTTATTGTTGCCTTCTTAGAGATTTTTTAAAACTTCACACCTTCATATACTTCTGCAAGAGAAACCAACACATCTAGGCTTGAAATTCGCACTACATCGTTGGGGTTAATCGTTTCACTGAGTACCCAACTTTCGTCTACCTCACTTTTTAGAAATTTTTGAAGTCGATATTCGTAGGAGGAAATAGTCCAATACTCTTTTAGGCTTTGAATCGATCGATAACGCATAAACTTGCGACCAATATCGTAGTCGGCCGTGGAAGACGACAAAACCTCTACCAGAAAAACAGGATTCAACAGCGTATCAAACTCGCCATCCAAAAATTCCTCTTTTCCACAAACGACCACGATATCTGGGTAAGTATAAAACGCGGTACCTGGTGTATGCAACCTCATGTCATTCGCATAGGGGCGACAACCCCTGCCTTTCAGTTGAACCTTCAAGGAAGAAATTAGATTTACCGTTATCACATTATGATTTCGCGTAGCACCCGCCATAGCAAAAATTTCACCTTTGAAAAACTCGCTTTTCACCTCTGCTTTCCGCTCCAGCGAAAGATACTCTTCTTCGGTATAAAGTTTCTTTTGTTCGGCTGTGGCCATCTTTCTAAAATTCAAGTTAAAGATACAAAATTAACCAAATCACAAGCCGTGTTAGTATCCCTTAACGTGAAAGACTTTTAGTGGGAAAGCAATAGAACTTAATGCCTATTCAAGAAAGCTCAACCTTTTGTTTCATATCTTCGAAAAAACCCAAAACATTATACCGTATTAGGCTTCATTCAATCCTTCTGAACAATTTATCTATCTTTGCAACCGATTTCGTTCCATCAAAAAAGACGATTCCGTTAACAAACCGATGATTTAGAAAATCGTATATCAAAAAATTGTAAATCAATAATCAGTTTATGGCTTATATCGAACCAGCGCCCTTATTAGACAAAGAAAATCCGTTTGAGGCAATGATGTCTCGCTTCCGCACGGCCTCACAAATTTTAGGGCTTGAGGAAGAAGTGTACAATGTTTTGAAAGTGCCTGCAAGGCAGGTTATTGTTTCACTACCTGTTACAATGGACGATGGCAGTATCAAGGTTTTTGAGGGTTACCGTGTTATTCACTCCACAATCCTCGGTCCGTCAAAAGGTGGTATACGGTTCGATCCACATGTTAATTTGGATGAGGTAAAAGCACTGGCTGCCTGGATGACCTGGAAGTGTGCTGTGGTGGATATTCCATATGGAGGTGCAAAAGGTGGCGTGGCTTGCAATCCTCGGGAAATGTCCGCAGGTGAAATTGAGCGTTTAATGCGCGCCTACACTCTTTCGATGATTGATATTTTCGGTGCTGATAAAGATATTCCCGCGCCAGATATGGGCACTGGCCCTCGCGAAATGGCGTGGTTAATGGATGAATACTCTCGTACGCAAGGCATGACAGTAAATGCTGTGGTGACCGGAAAGCCGATTGTATTGGGTGGCTCTTTAGGAAGAACAGAAGCAACCGGTCGTGGTGTGATGGTGTCATCGTTGGCTGCCATGGAGAAATTAAAAATCAATCCTTACAAGGCGACATGTGCCGTACAAGGATTTGGAAACGTGGGCTCATGGGCTGCGCGATTGCTGTCTGAGCGTGGATTAAAAGTGCAAGCCATCAGTGATCTGAATGGTGCTTACTATAACGCAAACGGAATTGATATTGAAGCAGCTGTGAAGTATCGCGATGCCAATAAGGGTACTTTGGAAGGTTTTACTCAAGCAGAGAAAATACCAAGCGGAGATCTTTTAACGCTCGATGTTGATGTATTGGTGCCTGCAGCAACGGAAGATGTTATTACAGGTAGCAATGCCGGTAATATAAAGGCTAAGTTGATCGTAGAAGGCGCGAATGGCCCGACATCGTCAAAGGCAGATAATATCATTTATGAAAAGGGGATCAGTGTAGTACCGGATATTTTGGCCAATGCAGGCGGTGTAACTGTTTCTTATTTTGAGTGGGTGCAGAACCGCTTGGGCTACAAGTGGACGGCTGACCGTGTGAATAGAAGAAGCGACCGGATCATGAAAGATGCTTTTGATAATGTTTACAAAACCGCAAATGAGTACAAAGTATCACTTCGCATTGCTGCCTACATGGTAGCGATTGATAAAGTAGCGAAGACTTATAAATACAGAGGAGGTTTCTAAACAATCAACTCAGAAAAAAAAAAGAAAGGCGCTCATCGAGCGCCTTTCTTTTTTACCCCTCGATGTGGGACACTTGCACCAGATAGAGGTTAATACCGATTTGTTGAGTAACAGACAAATAAAATTTGGGGATCGTATGAAAATGTAGTAACATTGTAATTACACCACAAAAGCTATGGATATTTCATTAATATCAATCGGAAATTCTAAAGGGATCCGTTTATCAAAAACGGTGCTTGAGAAGTATCATATACAAGACACCATGGAATTGATTCTTGAAAAAGATCACATCGTTTTGAAACCAAAGACATCTGCGCGGAAGGGTTGGGAAAAAGCGTTTAAGAAAATGCACGAAAATGGCGATGACAAATTGTTACTACCGGACGTTTTTGTTGAAGAAACCTTCGAAGAATGGAAATGAAACAGTATCAAATTGTTTTGGTTAATCTTGACCCTACTATTGGCGGTGAAATGAAGAAGACTCGCCTTTGCGTAGTAATCTCTCCTGACGAAATGAATAAATACTTGCGAGCAATTGTAGTAGCTCCAATGACAAGTAGTTCAAAGTCTTACCCAACCAGAGTAGAAGTTAAGCATAATAAAAAGAAGGGTTGGGTTGTAGTTGATCAAATTAGGACGATTGACCGAAAACGTATTGTAAAATTATTTAATTCCCTGACAGACAAAGAAATTTCCAAAGTCAAAACAATCATTCAAGAGACTTACGTGGATTAAAACAAAGCCTAGGCTTTCACTTTCATACTCGAAAATATTACGAAAATCAGAAATAAGATACTCGAGAATAGGATTGTTGGTCGGGATACCCAATCTTAAATCTCTGAATGATGTGTAAGAAACCCAAATCTGTATTCGCCAGTGTCATAGAAACTTGCAGAGCTAAACTTGTAATCTTCAGATAGTGTTGCCAGCTGCCAATGCGGCTGGCAAGGATTGTTGTGAAGATACTCAAACTTTTGCTTGAAGAACCAATCGTGTATTAAATCAATGCTCATCGAATTCCGCTTCCAAACCTGAAATGCCCTGTCCCTCAGCCCAACGAATAACTCCTCAACTCCTTTTGCGCCTTTTTTGGTTTTGATCAGCCGCAACAACTCTCTTGCCGTGAATTTTAAAAAATCACGCTGCACATCTTCAAGCCCGCATTCATTTTGAATGCGCCAGATGAGATGAAGATGATTGGGCATAATAACAAATGCAGTGATTTTTACGTGGCCGACCTTCACCTGATAGTGAAGTGCATTGACGACTATGTCGTTCGCTTCATCTGACTCCCCTGTTTTCCGCACTCGACCAAAAACATGATGTAAGTGGCTGATACTCAAATAGCGTTTTTTGAAATTGGGTGTTGCATGGCTATTTTTAGGTATGTTCCTAAGAAAAATAAAGAATCGATCGGGTAGTAGTTCTGTAC
>JADBYQ010000065.1 GCA_020402945.1 Cytophagales bacterium
ACAGAACTACTACCCGATCGATTCTTTATTTTTCTTAGGAACATACCTAAAAATAGCCATGCAACACCCAATTTCAAAAAACGCTATTTGCGTATCAGCCACTTACATCATGTTTTTGGTCGAGTGCGGAAAACAGGAGAATTAATAATCCTTGATGTCGTTTCTTTTTTGTTGATTTTCCAGGGTTGCCAAAATCTGTTCTCCGGTGCTTTGTGTCACGCAAGCCACGGAGGGAGTGAGGTTTTTACATGCAGAATTCGTTCAATCATTCTGCTGCGCTCAACAACGCAAGGGTTTTCACGCGGTTTAATTTGCCCGAATCAGTCCGTATAAACGATGGTAGGCAAATGATAGATCGGGGCACTTCAAATTTATATAGCTTACTTTTTAAGCTTTGTTGCAATCCTTCTTCTTGATGTGCTGATAACTTACCTTCAACGATGAGTGAGACAGCTTGTCCCCATCGCTCATCAGGCAACCCGGTGATAAAGAACCAATTTGTGATGTTTAGCTGAACAAATATTCCCTCGATTTTTGTTTCAATTGTTTCTGGAAAAACTTTGAGGCCACCTGTATTAATTACGTTGTCCCAGCGCCCTAACCAAATAAATTTGTTTACGTCTACCATTTCAACGATGTCATTGGTGACTATTTCATGTTCGAGGTAGGATGTTACAATGCATAAGCAACCACGTTCGTCCTGCCGAATAGAAACACCAGGGAGAGTGGTAAAGAAATTAGATTTAAGCGACCCGTTTATTTGTTTCAATCCGATATGCGAAATAGTCTCCGTCATTCCATAAGTCTCGAAAAATAGACTCTTACAGTTTTGCAACTCGAGTTTGGTCGAGTGATCCAAAGGCGCACCGCCAATTAAAACAGACCTTAATTGGTTCAGGAATATTTTTTGAGGTGATTGGAGAATGGCCTTCACCTGATACGGAACCAAAGCTGTGAAATCTATCTTTCTTTCGGGTTCAATTCGTTCGAAGGGATTGGCACAGGGCTCTACTGCAATGATATGCATGCCCATTTCCAAGCTTCTCACCAGCATCATTATTCCGGCAATGTATGACGTATCTAGACATACTAGTGAAGTTTGATTCGCTCGTAGTCCAAGTGCCTGAATGGTGCCGTTGGCACTGGCGATCATGCTTTGTCTGTTGATGAAAATCTTTTTTGGTATACCCGTAGATCCGGATGTTTGGATTTCAAATTGCTGTTGACCTGACAACCATCGCTGGCAAAAGTCGATTGTCCGTTCTTCGAATGTGAAAGGCTGACTTATTTTGGGTAAGTCTTTCAACAAGTAATTTTTGTTGCCATATTGAAGCGTTGGCGAATTCATGGCGTGGTGATCTGATTCTTGACCAAGGCAATTTCATTATCGACATTGACGATATGTTGTAGTTCCTGTAACTTAATTAATGTTGTCTTCAAAAAAGATTGATGGTGAGTAGTGGAAGGAAACAACGATCGATGAGCTAATGCATGCTTGACTTCTTGCCATTCGCTTAAAAATGTTTTTGTTTCTGGCTCGAAATATTTTTGTGAAAATTTTTGCCAGATATATTCTTCCGCTTCGTTAGTTGGATGAATACGATCCTCTTGATAGAATCGGTAGTCGCGCAAATCGTCCATCATAATCTCATAAGCTGGGAAATAGTCAACCCCCGATCGTTGTGATAGCTTATGGCAGAACAGTCGTAAAGTGGATTTACTGACGCTATTAAGTTCCATCGTGTCTTTGAGATGGCGCACTGGACTCACTGTCACAATTATACTGAGGTCGGGATTTATTTCTTTTAATGCAGAGTGAACTTCGTAAAAAGAATCTTCCATAGCCTCTATTGACAAAAGCTCTTTCGAAAAGTAAGTGGATGGAACCTTATGGCAATTAGCTACCCATCGTGCCGAGTCCTTTCGTTTGTAAGCCCATGCCGTTCCGTAAGTGATAATAACAAAACGAGCCGTACTGATAAAATGATTCACTTTGTTGACTGCGTGACTGATTTGTTCAGCTAGTTCTTGTCGACTGAGACTCGCAAAACTGGAGTGGAACTGATAGTGGTAATGAACTTCTTGATGAACCAAAAAATCCCCATCAGATACATCGCCTTTTCTCAACGCTACCTTCAACAAGTGGTGGATAGAAAGTGGGCTGTACACAGTTCCAAGAGGATTGATCGTGACGTTAAATTTGTTGTCGCTCAGATATTGGCCGATGGCCTGTGAAAAGCAAGAGCCGATTGTTAGGATTGGGTCATTGAGGTGAATCGGTCGATCAGCCAATAGCACATTCAAATCAGTCTTCCATTCTTTCATCGCAGCCACAGATTTTTTTGCAAACGGCAATTCGTTTACAAACAAAAGTATCTATTTTTAGGGTTCTAAATTAAACGCGAAACTATGCTTTCACAGAAAGAAATTGAAAAGATTCCGACTCAAATTTTTAAGACATCCGAGGCAGCCTCAATTTTCGTGGCAAATGAAATTGCTACGTTAATCAGATCGAAACAAAAGGAAGGGAAACCCTGTGTGTTGGGATTGGCAACCGGCTCCACACCCACACGCGTGTATTCCGAATTGATATCTCTTCATAAACAGGGACTTAGCTTCCAAAATGTATATACATTCAATCTGGACGAATACTACCCGATGTTGCCCAACTCACTGCAAAGTTATGTTCGGTTTATGCATGAACACCTGTTTAATGAAATTGATATCCCGAAGGAGCAAATTCATATTCCAGATGGAACACTTTCGAAGGATCGCATTGCTGAATTTTGCAAAGCCTACGATGCAAAGATTGCTTCCTTAGGTGGTATCGACCTTCAGGTATTAGGGGTAGGTCGTACAGGGCATATTGGATTTAATGAGCCGGGTTCTTCTGAAAGGTCAACGACCCGTTTGATTACACTTGATCAAGTAACACGCATCGATGCCGCAAGTGATTTTTATGGAGAAGAGAATGTACCTACAAAGGCGATCACCATGGGCGTGGGTACAATCATGCAATCCAAGCGGGTAATCATGATGGCCTGGGGCGAGGGCAAAGGTGCGATTGTGAAGAAAGCTATTGAAGGTCCGGTGACTGATCAAATCCCGTCCACATTCTTACAGAAGCATCCAAATGCTTTGGTGATTTTAGATGACGCAGCTTCTTCTCAGCTAACCGCCATCAATACACCATGGCTGGTAGATAGTTGCGATTGGGATGATAAGTTGGTTCGTAAGGCAATTGTCTGGTTGTGCCAAACCGTAAAAAAGCCGATTCTAAAATTGACCAATCATGATTACATGGAGCATGGGATGGGGGACGTCCTGACGGAATTTGGCTCCGCGTACCAAGCAAATATTAAGGTGTTCAACCAGTTGCAGCACACCATCACTGGTTGGCCTGGAGGCAAGCCAAACGCAGACGACTCCAACCGCCCAGAGCGTGCAAAACCATTTCCAAAGAAAGTAATTATTTTTAGCCCTCACCCTGATGACGATGTGATATCGATGGGTGGCACATTTATTCGATTGGTAGATCAGGGGCATGAAGTTCATGTGGCCTATCAAACTTCAGGAAACATTGCTGTGTTCGATGATGATGCCATTCGGTTTGCTGATTTCGTTCGCGACTTTGATGTTTCTTTTGGGCTGAGCAAAGAGGACGGGGCAAACTTTTACAACAAGATTGTCAAGGCCATTAAGGAGAAAAAACCCGGGGAGGTGGACAGCCCAGAAGTAATGAAAATTAAAGGGTTGATAAGAAGGGGAGAGGCTAAAGCAGGTTGCCGTTATACAGGTATTCCTGATTCTCAGGCTCACTTCTTGGATATGCCCTTTTACGAAACCGGTGCGGTGAAAAAGAAGCCACTCGGAGAAAAAGATATTCAAATCATTGTAGACTTAATTGAGCAAATCAAGCCTCACCAAATTTATGCCGCTGGAGATTTGTCAGATCCACATGGAACACACCGTGTTTGCCTGGCTGCAATTCTTCAAGCAGTAGATCAACTCAAGAACAAAGAGTGGATGAAAGACTGCTATTTGTGGCTGTATCGCGGGGCATGGCAGGAGTGGGATATTGATCAAATTGAAATGGCTGTTCCGTTGAGCCCAGATGAACTCATGCGTAAGCGAAGGGCGGTGTTCAAGCACCAATCACAGAAAGACAGTGCGGTGTTTCCAGGTAACGACAAGCGCGAATTTTGGGTACGCGCTGAAGATCGCAATCATGCCACCGCTCAGGGCTACAATGAGTTAGGACTAGCCGAGTACGAGGCGATGGAAGCATTTGTACGTTATCATTTTTAGCATGAGCAAGCTTCACTTAGTCAGTTGGAATGTCAATGGTGTTCGAGCTATCATGAAGAAGGATTTTCTGACAAGTGTGAAGGCGATGAGCCCAGATATACTTTGCTTACAAGAAACGAAAGCAGCCAAAGAAGAAACACTCTCAGCCTTAGAGTTGCTGCCGGATTATCATGTTTTTGCGAACTCATCAAAGGCTAGAAAAGGGTATTCGGGAACAGCCATTCTAACGAAAGAAGAACCTCTCTCTGTGTCTTACGATATGGGGATTGACGAATTTGATCAAGAAGGCAGAGTGATTGCGGCTGAGTTTTCAACTTTTTTTCTGGTTACGGTTTACACACCCAACTCGGGATCTGAGTTAGCACGATTGGATTTTCGCCAGTCGTGGGATGATGCGTTTAGAGATTATTTGTTGTGGCTAAATAAAAGAAAGCCCGTTATCGCTTGTGGTGATTTTAATGTGGCTCATCAGCCCATTGATCTGTCGCGACCCAAGGAAAACTATAACAAATCAGCAGGCTATACGGCTCAAGAGATAGATGGATTTTCCAAATTGTTGGAAGCTGGATTTGTGGATACGTTTCGCCACTTTCATCCCGATGAAGTAAAATTTTCATACTGGAATCAGATTTTTAATGGACGCGAAAAAAATATTGGATGGAGGATTGATCACTTCCTGACAAGTACTAAACTTCAAGATCGGCTAAAAGACGCGATGATTTACAATGAGTATTATGGATCTGATCATTGCCCTGTCGGGCTTCAACTAGAAGTAAAGTGAACTTTATCCTACCAGTTTTTTATTGGATTAAAAACTCTTGGTGGTTAATAGCTTCCTAGCATTTTGAAAATTCCTTGGACTTGACAAATTACACTAAGTCGGTCGAACTCAAATAAAAAATAGAGGTTCCATCCAATTTGAATTCTTTTGCCAAACCAAGTTTGGATCATACTGAATTGGCGACACCTTCGACAAAGTAAAAACCATTACTTTTACGGACAAATCAATTGTATGGCTGCTGACGCTTCACTCTATCTCAAGAACCTCTGGTATCTTGCTTTTCACAGCTCATTTCTAAAGAAGGGGAAACTGGTAGGTAAAGAGATGTTAGGGGAGAAAATTGTCTTCGGCCGAGATGCCCAAGGCAAGCCTTTTGCATTGCGAGACAATTGCCCACACAGAGGAGTGCCCCTGTCACAAGGATGGTTTAAAGATAATACGATTCAGTGTTGTTATCATGGCTGGATGTTCAACACCGAGGGAGTTTGCACCGGCATTCCTGCTATGTCGCCCGATGCTACTTTTGACCCGTCAAAAATAAAAGTATTCCAATATCCGATTGCTGAAGTCAACGACACCATTTGGATTTACATCCCTGAAAAAAAGCTGCCGATTACGGTACTCAACGAGCCGCCTCCCAGTTTGATTTTGAATGTGGATCAGAAATTTAAACATGTGGAAACGGTAATGATGCCGGCCGACATCGACCATGCTGTGATCGGGTTGATCGATCCGGCACATGTTACGTTTGTTCATCAATCCTGGTATTGGCGATCGGCCAAAAAACTAAAGCTGAAAGAGAAGAAATTTGAACCCACAGCACGGGGTTTTAAAATGGTAAGACATAAGCCATCTGGAAACTCAAAGGGGTATGGAATTCTTAAAGGTGGGACGAGTACAGAGATCACCTTCGAAGTGCCAGGCATTCGTACAGAACACATTTTGGTGGGCGAGAAAAACCAAGTGGTTTCGATAACTATACTCACTCCGGTAAATGAAAACCAAACGGAGCTAACCCATATTTTGTATACGGATATTGCGTTAGCAAATATGCTGTGGCTTCCATTAAAGAGATTAGGTAAACAATTTATCGGTCAAGACTTGGGCGTGTTCAAGAAACTCAATGAGGGGCTAAAATCGAAGCCAACGCTGTCACTCATTGGCGAACCTGATTTGCAAGCCAGATGGTATTATGAAATCAAGCGATTGTGGGCCATCTCACAACAGAACAACGAACCCTTTGTGAATCCGGTAAAGCCCCAAACGCTGCATTGGGTTACTTAACAAACTTAATCGAGTTAATTTGTAGATTTGGATTCAATTGCAACAAAAATGGTGTCTCCGGTATTTGTGTCCTACAACCCAAATTCAGACGTTGAGCAAACGCTAGCTGTTCGGCTGCATACTATTGGATCTGTTCATGGCTTTAATATGATATTGCCAGATAGAATAGCGAATGACAAAATTATGTCAGCGGAGACTAAAAGCAGAATACTTCAAGCTGACTACTTCATTCTCTTTTCCACTACCCAGTTAAGTCGTGTGGTTTATGAGGAAATATCACTCGCTTATGCTCATCTACAAAGCAAGGCGAGAATCTTAGTGATCTATGATCAAAGCGTTGGTATAAGTAAGACCTATCAGGGTAAATTCACTTGTGTCGGCATAAATTGATCCTCAAGAATTGAGTCAATTGTTGAAAAAATTTTCGAAGAAATTAAGAAAGTTCAAGTAAAACGAAATGCCGAGAACGGATTTTTATCTGTTCTAGGTGGTTTGCTCTTGACTGGCATTGCTTTGTTTACTCTCAGTGCACTAGATTCCCCCGAAATTCCTAATAGACAAAAAAACCAAAGGTAGTTCGTAGAAAACCCCTAAAGAAATCAAAGAAATCCTTGAAGCGCGTTGCCGTCTAAAACTTGAATGCGAAAGGTTGTAGTCGTTGATAATACAGCTCTGATTAACCTAACGATTCTTGGGGATTTTAGTATATTCAATCTTCTAAAGAATCTTTTTTTCCAGATACATATTCCTTCTAAGGTAAAAAGCGAGTACGAGTTTATTCTTCGCCATAAACCTGAACGAGCTTGGCTTTTAGAAAAGCTAAAGCCCAATACTGGATTTTACTCTTTTTGTACTCGGTACGATAGTGTTGTCTTATGCACAATTCAAACTGTAAAAGATATCGATGCTGGTGAAGCGAAAGCAGTCGCACAGTTTTTGAAAGTCAACGCAAATTATATTTTATCGGACGACCACAGATTTACTGTTGCTTTGAAAATGAAAGAACCAAATATCAAGGTACTATCAACACTTCATATTTTAGCAATCTTGGATTTAAATCGCATTACTTTGGATGTAGATAAGTTAATCCAAGTACTGCATAGAGAGCGACCATTTTCTAAATCCAAACTTAGGAAAGCGTATGTTGATTCACATATTGAACTCGGCATAAGGATGTCAAAAAAGTGGGTTGACAAAAAGTGTGATTTTGCGAGATTGAAGGTGACGTAGAAGTCTTACTTGCAGATACCATTCGTCACCTTCCAGTCAATCCTAATCTCCAATTTTTGCGCCTACGAAAAATTAGTTCGGACGGGCGTTTCTGTTGGCGATTATCTGGTAGATACAAGTCAGGGGCTTTTGCAAGCCAAGTGGTTTGATTGATTGATTGATTGATTAAGCATCCAATTCTACAAGCCTCCATGCAGCCCGGTTTTTGAGATGAGGCCTGCGGCACGGCAGCCGATAGCGTGGCTGACGTTTTGAACTATTTTTTTGTAAAATGCAACGCAATGTTTAACCCAAAATTTTGCAGTAGCAAAAGTTGCCTACGGTTGACGCAAAATGCATTGCATTTTGGTCAAGGTTAACCCTGAAAAAGCCCTTTTTGTGCTTTCTTTAGCCCTCCGGGCAGATTTTGCAGCCTACTGCAAAATCTGGGTTAAAGAACAATCGTGAGATTAAGAAATACGATTCTGGTTTTGGCACTCAAACTTTTTGGGTTCAAACTTTAAATCTATCACACTATGAATTGGGCAGGCTAGTTAAGAGAAAAGAGTTGGCAGCCCTTTCAGACTACGTAATTTCCAACTTACTAAAAACTGAAGTCAGCATGAAAGGTGATATTTCAGGAAGCATAAAATCTCAATGATTTGCCGTCATTGAACGGGGGAAATCATTTGGTGAAACTCCCCACGTTTTAGAGGGCTGAGGCCCCATGGTAACTTCAAGAATCCTGCCTGACAATATGGCGCTGTGGTTAATGAAAACTTTGGGGTAGGGTTTGCCATTTAGTCTAACCTCTTGTATGTACTTGTTAGTTTTGGAATTGTTCCTCACTTTTATTTTAAAGCTCCTTTCTCCTGGCAAACGTATGGTTGCTTCATCAATTAGTGGGCTACCCAAAATGTATTCACCGCTGGCAGGATTACATGGATAGAACCCCAAAGCACTAAAGACATACCAAGCACTCATTTGTCCGCAATCTTCGTTGCCACACAAGCCATCAGGTTTATCGGTATAAAGAGTAGTCATAATTTCACGGGTGCGGTCTGCTGTTTTCCAGGGCTGCCCCAAATAAGTGTACATATAAGGTATGTGATGGCTCGGTTCGTTGCCATGTGCATATTGGCCAATGAGTCCGCTAATATCAGGCACTGCGTTTCCTGTTATTTTTGAATCGATCGTAAACAACGTATCCATTTTGGCGACCAAAGCCTGACGCCCTCCATAAAGCCTTGACAATCCTTCCACATCATGAGGTGTGAAAAAAGTATGTTGCCAGGCGTTTCCTTCAGTGTAAGGGTTAACACCAAATTCAGATCGGAATGGGTCAAATGGTGTAAGCCAGGTTCCATCGGACAGCTTGGGGCGGAAAAAGCCAGTTGAAGGATCAAACAGGTTTTTGAAATTCTTTGCCCTGCCTGAGTAATATTCGAAATCTTTGGAGTAGCCAAGATGCTTGGCCACGGCCGCAATGCACCAGTCATCAAAAGCATACTCCAGCGTAATGGTTACATTTTCAGTGTGTTTATCGTGGGGCAAATAGCCGTATTGCATATAAGAATCCGTGCCTCTGATTTGCTGCATTGAACTTTTCTTCATGGCCTCGTAGGCTTTTGTAATATCAAAGCCCTTATGCCCTTTTAATATGGCATCTGCAACAACGGGTATTGCATGGTACCCCGTCATCGTATTAGCCTCATTAAAACTAATATCCCATACTGGCAGCAACCCATACTGATCATAAAAAGCTAAAAATGAATTTATGATATTATCTACACGTTCGGGTTGTGTGATGGTAAGCAGCGGGCTGGCTGCACGGAATGTGTCCCATAGCGAATGCGTGGTGTACATGTCGGCTGCTGATTCTTTGGTTTGTCCGTCAGTGCCCTTGTAATTGCCATTGCTATCCGAGAAAAGTACAGGAGCTAAAAATGTATGGTACAGTGCGGTATAGAAAATCCGTTTCGTGCTTTCATCCTGGGTTTTTATAGTAATTTTCGATAGTTCCTTTTCCCATTTTTCCTCTGCAGATTTTCGGACAGCATTAAAGTCCCAGCCTCTGATTTCGTCCAGGCTTTTTATAGCCCCTTCAATATTTGCAGATGATAAGCCGACTTTCATGCGCGCCACATTTTGACTTTGAGCGGAAAACAATAGACATGTTTTTACGTCTTTACCCTGTGCTTCCTGTTTAGCGATTACTATCTTATCGGCTATGAAGGTGGTTGATTGCGCGGGTCGATTTAGCCTCACAGCAAAGTACACTTTTTGGTCTTTAGCCCAACCTGTTGAAAAACGATATCCAACAAACGTGCTGTCATCTACCTTTTTCATATAGGTATCCGTTGGCTTGTCCCAATTCAGCGCCAAACCCAAATCAAATCTAATCATCGCCTTTCCCGAATCAGAGAAAGTATATTGATGAAACCCACATCTCTCTGTAGTTGTAAACTCGGCCTTCACTTTAAAATCTTGCAGGAAAACAGAATAGTATCCTGGATGGGCTTCCTCCTGTAAATGCGAAAACTTGCTTCGTATTATAGAGGTGTCTGGTATTAACCCAGTATATGGCATAACGCTAATGTCCAGCATATCGCCTATTCCCGTTCCACTCAAATGGGTATGGCTAAATCCCCTAATTACAGAATCGCTGTAATGGTAGCCACTGCTCCAATCCCAGCCTTGAGTTCCATTGTCCGGCCCTAACTGAACCATACCAAACGGGACCGTGGCACCGGGGTAAGTATGACCGTGACCTCCGGTTCCGATGAGAGGGTGAACGTAGTTTGCTATTTTATCACTATTTTTTGTCGACTTACACTGAATTAGTGTAAGCAAAATCAGTGGAAGGTATTTTGAGAAATGCATTTTAGTTAATAAATGTTTTTATTAATTTCAAATATATTTTTAATAAACTTCCTAAGCAATGAATTTCTTTTTTAGCATTCAAAGTAATTGTTAGGGATCCAGGTGGTAACAAATTCTCAAAAGCATGCGGGCATTATTAAAGGAAATTGAGCAGAACGGAAGTAACAGGTCCAGAAAGAATCAAATGCTTCGCCAGGCGATTAAGTTTTCTCTTCACGAGGGGGAAAAATCCATCACTGAATTTTGCAAACACATGCGCCTGAGCGTGCCCACAGGAACGAAGTTAGTGCAGGAATTGATCGATAAAGAGATTTTTTTGGAGGCAGGAAAGCGAGATTCAGCAAGCGGAAGAAAGCCAACTGTTTTTGATTTGAATCCCGCCATTGGATATGTGATTGGGGTGGAGCTATTGCTTAACTCTATCCGTATTAACATTCTCAACCTGCGCCATGAAGTAGTTTTTGAATTTAAGAATGACAGCTTTGATATAAGTAAGGAGGATGAGGCTTATAGATTTTTGGCAAAAAAAATCAGGGAATTAGTTCAATCTTCGGCAGTTCCGCGAGATAAAATATTGGGAATCGCTATAGCTATTACGGGCCGAGTAGACTCCAAAAGTGGCATCAGTTATACCTACCTGCAAAGATACTCCCCTTTGACTGTATCGCTGGAGAATGAGTGGGGTATACCCGTTTTTATTGAAAATGATACAAGACTTATGGCTCTTGGCGAAAGGCGATTTGGTATGGCAAAAGGCAAGTCTGATGTGATTTTTGTGAACTTGAGCCAGGGTTTAGGGATTAGTATTATTTCAAACGGATTAATCCACGGGGGCCATTCAGGCTTTGCGGGAGAGTTTGGACATATTCATGCTTTAGAGAATGAGCGTATTTGCGTATGTGGTAAGAAGGGCTGCCTCGAGACAGTAGTATCTGGTTTGGCATTAGAAGAAATTTATAAGGAAAGGTATAACATGTCTTTACCCTACGAGCAAATACTATCGAAAATGGAAACTGGTGATAAGGTTTTAAAAGCGATTCTTTCATCTATGGGCGAGCAATTAGGCAATTCCTTAGGCACGGTGGTGGATATCTTCAATCCGGAGATGATTGTGATAGGCGGGAGCTTTACGCATGTGGCAGAGTTTATGAAGTACTCGATTATAAAAGGATTTTCCTTGCAGGGTTTGCCTCAGCTAATTGCAGATTGTGAGGTTGAGATTTCGTCCTTGGGCGGGCAGGCAGTAATGTTAGGCTCTTTTTCACTGGTTACGGAGAAAGTCTTGAAATAAGATTTAGTTGTACTTTATCGGACACCAGCAACACGTTTTAAGCTTCTTGGATAACAGCGACCAAGTTGGTTTCAGAGATGAAAGACACCCAACTGAAGTCAAGATTGGCAATTATCCCTTTTTAGATCAATCGATTGCGCGCAAACGGGTTAAATTTTTCAAAATTTAACTTGTTGAATTACTGTGAGTTAAAAAATCATTAATGATTTATTAACATTAACTTATTAAAATATTTTAATAATTCAAACTAAATAGTTTACTTACAGCTAGTTCATTTAACTCAATTAAAAAAATCGCCTATGTTAATTCGTTACAAAGCCCGAATGGTGCACAATTGGTGGACTGGTGTGTCCGCCAAGCAATTTACGCTATTGCTACTAATGGTAGCATGTTCCTTACCTTCGCTTGCTCAGCAAAGAGTGGTGTCAGGTAAAATTACTGACGCGGCCACACAGCAGCCGATGCCAGGTGTTAACGTTGTTTTAAAGGGAACAACTTCAGGAACGACTACCGATTCGGAGGGAGTTTACTCTCTCTCAGTTTCAGGCAGTGAACCTGTGCTGATCTTTTCTTTCATCGGCTTTGCAACGCAAGATGCAGCTGTGGGCGGCAGAACCTCGATTGATGTTGCCATGGTAGAAGATGCAGAAAGTTTGGGCGAGGTAGTGGTTACTGCCTTTGGTATTGAGCGTGAGACCAAAACTCTGGTTTACTCAACACAATTGGTAAAGCCCGAGACATTAATTGAAGTGAGGGACGCCAACAATGTGCTGAATTCATTGCAGGGTAAAGTTGCCAACGTGGTAGTTTCACAGGGTTCTGGTGGACCCGGCAGCGGGGCAAGAGTGGTGTTGCGTGGCAACCGCTTTATTCAAGGCACTAATAATGCCTTAATTGTGGTCGATGGTATTCCATTGTTGAACCCAACATTCAGTGCGGCAGCAAATGATTTTGGTTCTATCCAAAGTTCGGATGGTGCTTCAAATATCAATTCAGATGATATTGAATCCCTATCGGTGATTTCCGGCTCAGCTGCGTCTACGCTCTATGGCAGTCAGGGTGCAAATGGTGTAATTTTGATTTCTACAAAAAAAGCCAAAAAGAACGGTGTTTCGGTCGTACTTAATACTGGCGTGACTTCTGAGAGCCCTTTTTCTCTTCCCAAGTTCCAAAATTCTTTTGGACAAGGTTTAGGTGGAGTGCTAAATCCTTCTGTTGGCGACAGTTGGGGTGCCGCATTAAACGGTCAGTCTTATACAAATTATCTCGGAGAGCAGAGAAACTATACCTCCCAGCCCGATAATGTAAGCGACTTCTTCCGCACAGGTATTAGCGTAAATAATTCACTGGGTGTTTCGGTAGGTTCTGAAAAAGTGCAGACTTATTTTTCATACGCTCGCAATCAAGTGCAAGGTATTATTCCAAGAAACGACTTGGATAGGCATAATTTTAATGTTCGTATGTCTTCGCAGGTTAGTGATAGGCTGTCGATAGACGCCAAAGTGAATTACATTTTTCAAGACATCAACAATAAGCCAAGAACTGGTGAGGAAAATGCACCCGTTATTGATATTTATCAAATACCTCGAAATGTGAGTCTTGATGATGCAAAGCGATATGAGACGATCAATAGTGTCGGAATCCCCGAGCCAACGGCATGGCCCGCAACTGATAATGCAATTTATCAAAACCCATATTGGTTACTTAACAGAACGAGTATTAATGAGTCAAGAAACAGGGCGATAGGATTCTTAGCGGTTAAGTATAAGATAACGGACTGGCTTAATGTACAGGGCCGTGCAGGTATTGATCGAATTGCCGATCAGGTAGATGAATCATACTCTCAGGGAACTAAACTTTATGTGAATAATTCGGGGGGATTCTTCGCCAAGCAGTACAATACTTCTACCCAAAAATGGTTTGACGTCATTTTGGAGGGCAGTAATAAGCTTTCGAGTGATTTTCAATTAAGCTATAAGATTGGCGCAGTTTATCAGGATATAATTAATTCAATTGACAGGGTTCAGTCAAACGGGCTTAATGTAGTGAATAAGTTCAGCCTTAATTTCATGACCAATCCAACCCCTTCGTCAAATTTTGTGCAGTCTAGACTCAATGCAGGATTTACACAGGCTTCGTTAGGTTACAAAGATGCCTTGTTCTTCGAAGGAACGTACCGAATTGATTGGTCTTCTACACTACCTTCTCCCTATAACTTTTCGTATTATTCGGTCGGTGTTTCTGCTGTTTTATCTGAGCTAATGACCTTGCCGGAGCCAATTTCTTTTTTAAAGGTAAATTCTAACTATGCGCGCACCGGCAGTGGGGGAGCACCGCAGGCTCGGTTTAATGTCTATAACTTTCAGCAAGGTGCAGGAAATGGATTTGTTTCGAGAGGTACAACAGAAGCTATCACTAATTTAAAGCCAGAACTTGCTACTACTTTTGAAGTTGGTTTTGAGTCAAGATTCCTTAAGGACCGTCTCGGAGTTAATTTAACTTATTACACTACGGATTCCGAGAACCAATTGCTGGTGCTTCCGCAGGCTGTAGCAACTGGCTTTGCAAATAAGTTTATTAATGCCGGCCTTATACGGAACAATGGTATAGAATTAGTAGTCTTTGGCACTCCTGTTAAATCTGGTAAGTTCTCATGGGATGTAAGCTATAATTTAGGAATTAATAGAAACAAAATTGTTGAGCTAAGCCCTGAATTGAACGAGGTCACGCTTAGGAATAATGCCCCTGAAAGGGTCGCAGACCCCGTAGTTAAGGTGGGCGGTAGCTATGGAGATATAAAAGGCTATAGTTGGGAAAGAAAGGATGGAAGATATGTGGTAACTGCAGACGGTACCCCTGTTAGATCATCTCAAAGATCTATCCTCGGCAACTTCAATCCGAAAGCTACAATGGGCATAACCAATACATTTACGTTTGGTTCTTTATCGTTACGTGTGTTGATTGATGGTCGTATTGGTGGCGAAATGATTTCGGGCACAGAAAGTAATTTGGCATTCAGTGGTATTACAGAAGAGACTACCAAGTTTAGAGGCGGTGGATTAAATTTAGGTGGCGTCAATAGCACTGGTGCTGCGGTTGACAAAGCAATTACTGCGCAGCAGTTTTGGCAGACTGCCACAGGCAAGCGTGATAATATTGCTGAGTTCTTTATTTATGATGCCACGAGTTTTAGGGTACGTGAACTTGCTATTGGCTATGATATTCCGGTTCCAGGCAACTTTTTTATTAAGTCTGCCCGGATAAGCATAGTAGGCCGAAATCTGTTTTGGCTTTACAGAGGAGAATCCAAGCTGGATATCCCTGGGATCGGAAAGAGAACTATGTGGTTCGATCCTGACATGACTTTGGGTAACGGGAATTACCAAGGTGTAGAGTATGGTGCTATGCCATCGACCCGGAGCGTTGGGTTTAATTTGAATCTAGTATTTTAAATTTAATTAACAATCAAATCTATGATAACCAATATAAGAATAGGGAAACTAATTTCGGTTTTACTACTTAGTGGTCTATTGATCGGCTTTTCGTGTACTTCTAATTTTGAGGAGATCAATAAGAACCCAAATGCAATTTCAAATCCTGGCAAAGCTGAACTGGCACAGGCATTTAGTAAAGCACAATCGCAATCGGCAATGACTTTTTATTTTTATCAGATAGGTCAAAATCTTTTTGCCGACCTGTATGCGCAATATTTTGCCAATATAACCTCCGGCTTTAGATCCGATCGGTATTTTATTGTAAGCGGCTGGCTGCAAGGTGGCATTTGGGAGCCCACTTATTCACAGGTCTTGCCTCAGTTGCAGACACTATTATCCTCCTTTGATCCAAATACGCCAGAGTATGCCGTTGCAAATGTGTGGTGGGTTTGGACTTTTCATCGAATGACGGACTATTGGGGCCCCATTCCTTACTCGAAGGCAGGATTGCCAGGATCTACGGTTGCATATGATTCTCAACAGGAAATATACGACAACTTTTTTGTGCGGTTAGATCAATCTATTGCCACGCTAAAGGCTAATACCTCTGCTAGGCCTTACGGTTCATCAGATCTTGTATTTGGCGGAGATGCAGCCAAGTGGCTGAAATTTGCCAACACCTTAAAGCTTCGACTGGCCCTACGGATTTCCAAAGTGGATGCGGCTAAAGCAAAAATACAAGCAGAAACAGCTGTCGCAGATGGTGTTATGACTGTACAATCCACTGACGATGCGTGGTTAACAAAATCCCTCAAGGGAGATGATTACAATGGGCTATCGATTATGACTCCTTGGAATGAGTTTCGTATGAGTGCTAGTATGGAGTCCGTGCTAAAGGGTTATTCTGATCCAAGAATGGGAGAATATTTTCAACCAGCCGAAAAAAGTAATCAGTTTCAGGGAATTAGAAACGGACTTAGTGTGGCGCAGATTGGAACGGAAGGAGGTACAGATGGCGCTGCAAAAGTATTTTCCAAGCCAGGAACGAGGTGGACATCAGATTCAAGGCTTACATATCCGCAAGTGATAATGACCACCGCTGAAGCGTATTTTCTACGTGCAGAGGGTGCCTTGAATGGTTGGAACATGAATGGCACGGCCCAAGGAAACTATGAGAATGGTATTAAGAGTTCAATGTCGCAGTGGGGCATTACCGATGTAGCAGCTGTCAATGGTTACATTAGCTCAACCGCGGTTCCGATTGCTCCTGGCGATTTACTGTCTTCACCTGCCATTTCTACTGTACCTATCAAGTATGATGCAGCAAGGGCAAGAGAGCAGGTTGCGACCCAAAAGTGGTTAGCCCTTTATCCTGACGGTATGGAGGCATGGGCGGATTTGAGAAGATCTGGGCAGCTTAAACTATATCCCGTTGCTAATTCCGAAAACACCGATATCATAGTTCCTGATTTGGCTACGCAACGAGTAAGACGCATTACCTTCCTTATTAGTGAGTCTGAGACAAACAAATCGGGAGTCGAGGGAGCTAAGCAATTACTAGGTGCCGGTGGTGACAAAGTAACGACCCCACTTTGGTGGGATAAAAACTAAAGTTGTAAGATTTTTGATTTAGTATATTAAGGGTCAGCACACAATGCTGACCCTTATTTTAAATAGCAATTTTGCACGCCTATGGTTCACAGGTTAATGTTTTCATTTTTTTTTCTTGTAATGCTCACTGCATGCCAGGAGAAGAAGAATACGCCTCTCTTTACAGAGGTCGACTCAACACGCTCTAACATTACATTTGTAAATCGTGTCGTGCAATCTGGCGACAACAACGTGATGAATTACCCTTATTATTTTAATGGGGGAGGGGTAGCTGTGGGAGACATCAATAATGATGGATGGGTGGACGTCTATTTTACAGGCAACCAAGTTGCTAACAAGCTTTATCTTAACAAAGGGGATTTGGCCTTTGAAGACATCACCGAGAAGGCTGGCGTTGCAGCACCTATCGGTTGGAAGACGGGAGTTACCATGGCCGACATAAATCAAGACGGCTGGCTGGACATCTACGTTTGCCGTTCGGCAATGGAGGATTCAACACTAAGGGAAAATTTACTGTTCATCAATAATAAAGATTTAACTTTTTCTGAGCGGGGAAAGGAATATGGCCTTGCGGACAATTCATACTCTACCCAAGCCGCATTTTTCGATTTTGATAATGACAGCGACCTCGACTTGTTTGTGCTGAACCATTCCCTGCCGCAATACGCAGGCTTCAATCGCCTGTTAGCAAACCATAAAGTAGAGCGGTCTTCTAAGTTTGGAAGCAAGTTGTTTCAGAATGAAAACGGAATATTTACGGATGCCACCGATAAGGCAGGATTGGTAAATAATGTATTGAGTTTTGGACTGGGTTTAGCAGTAACAGATATTAACAGTGATGGCTGGTTGGATTTGTATATCTCTAACGATTTCAATGAAGAGGATTATCTCTATATCAATAATCGCAATGGCACATTTACCAATAAGCTTAAGGAATCGATAGGCCATGTATCGCTTTTTTCTATGGGCTCTGATGTGGCAGATATTAACAACGATAATTTGCCCGACTTAATTACCCTCGATATGCTACCCGAAACAAACGAGCGAATAAAGCTTTCTTCAGGTGATGATAACTATGACAAATATCGGATGTTGGTAGAGGCTGGGTTTCACCCTCAATCTATGCGCAACATGCTTCAGCTTAATAACGGAGATGGCACATTTTCTGAAATCGGTCAATATGCTGGCATAGCTAACACAGATTGGAGTTGGTCAGCATTGTTAGCCGATTTTGACGGGGATGGCTACAAAGATTTGTTCGTGACGAACGGATATGAAAAGGACTACACCAACATGCAGTTTCTTAAGTACACTGTAGATGAACAGGTGAAAGCCCGCCAGACGGGTATCGCCCCAAACGTGAGCCAGATATTAGAAAATATGCCAACGATTCCTGGGGAAAGCCATCTCTTTAAAAACAATGGCAACGTTACCTTCAAAAATATAGGGTCAGCATGGTCTGCCGGAAGAAACTACAAAGCTAACGGGGCGGCTTATGCCGACTTGGATAATGATGGCGACATTGACTTGCTCGCCAACGTAATGAACGGAACGGCTATCATACACCAAAACCAATCGGTAGAGAAGTACCACAAGAAGTTTTTTGTCCTTGACTTAGCCAAGTGGAATGCAGGTCAAAATATAATCGGAACTAAAGTGCAGGTTTTTCAAAGGGATAGTTCTCAATACTTTGAATTTTCACCCACACGCGGATATCAGTCTTGTATGTACGTGCCCATTAGCATTGCAACAGCTTCTAAAGTTGACTCTGTACAAATAACTTGGCCCGATGGAAAACGGGTTGTAACCTATGATTTAAATAAACCAGTATTCATCAGCCGTCCTTCTTTCAGCCTTCCATCGGCAGAAGTTAAGCAAAGCACTTTGTTGGAAGAGTCTGGTTTGATTTCCTGGGCTCACCATTCTGCGGACGTGAATGATTTCAAAAGGCAGATCCTGCTTCCCAAAATGTTTTCTTATTCAGGTCCTGCAATGGCTGTGGGCGATGTGAATGCCGATGGATGGGATGATGTTTATCTGGGAGGAGCCAAAGATCAACCCAGTACGCTTTTTATGCAACTGCCCGATGGTGCCATGAAAGAAAAAGTGATTATGGATTTCTTAAAGGATAAAGAAGCTCAGGATGAAGATGTAGAATTTGTAGATGTCGATAAGGATGGTGATTTAGACTTATACGTGGCGAGTGGTGGCTATATGTTCGAACCAGATGATAAGCTGTTGCAAGACCGCCTTTACTTAAATGACGGGAAGGGAAATTTTGCCAAGTCATCAAATGCGCTGCCAGCCGAAACGAATGCAGGGAGTGCCATTGAAATACTGGATGTAAACATGGATGGATATGATGACCTTTTTATTGGCAGCAGTTTCGTTCCGGGCCGTTATCCAGAAGCGCCACTCAGTCAGCTATTAATAAACGATGGAAAAGGAAAGTTTACAAATTCAATATCAACCGTTGCTCCCGAACTGGAAAAAATCGGTATGGTTACAGATGCACTATCTACCGACTTGAACAGAGACGGGAAAATGGATTTGATAGTTGTGGGCCAATGGACCAACATAGAGTTTTTTATAAACAAGGATGGGAAGCTAGTAAAGAGCACGGAGAAGTTTCTTGATCACGATTACAAAGGCTGGTGGAATTGTATTTCGGGAGGGGACTTTGATGGTGACGGGGATATTGATTTGTTGGTGGGGAACTACGGGGGAAACAGTCATTATAGGGTTTCAGATACCCACCCGGGTTCCCTTACCTTCAAAGATTTCAATGCAGATGGAAAAACCGATCTATTCTTTTGTTATTACATCGGTGATAAATCATACCCTTACGCAAGCCGCGATGAAGCTTTGGGGCAGGTAAACTTTCTTCAAAAGCGTTTTACTGACTATAGTTCGTATTCGAAGGTAACCCTTCAGGATGTTTTTACTCCGGAGGAACTTAAGGACAGTAAAACTCTTTCAGCGAACATTTTAGAAACAGTATACTTAGAAAATAAGAACGGAGTTTTTGTTCAACGCAACCTACCAATCAGTACTCAATTTTCACCTATACACGCCATGTGCTCCACCGATATAGACAATGATGGCGATTTGGATGTTGTTTTAGGTGGCAATGAAACAATGGTGCGTGTGCGCATCGGCAAATCAGACGCTTCTTATGGAACAGTTCTCATCAACGATGGTAATGGTAACTTCAAAGACTTGCCCGCCACCAAAAGTGGTCTTTCTGTGATGGGCGATATCCAAAGATTGAAGATAATCCGCTCTCCCAAAAATGTTAATTTGTTGATTGGCATAATGAACCATAAAGTCAGGTCTTTTTCTATCAACGCAAAAGAGATCAGTACAGTCAATGAATAAACAACGCTTTCATAACACATAAAAATATCCTGTGGCACTCTCTTTATTGGATACAACTATTGTATTAGCCTACATCTTCCTTAGTATCTTTCTGGGCTTTTGGATATCTAAAAAAGCCAAGGGCGACATGCGGTCGTATTTTTTGGGCGACAATAGCATGAAGTGGTACTGGTTGGGGTTTAGTAATAGTTCTGGTATGTTCGACATAAACGGGGCAGCATGGCGCGTGGCCGTGCTTGTTATTTACGGTCTTCAAAGTGTGTGGATACCGTGGATATGGCCGGTGTGGAACCAGGTTATTGTGATGATCTTTATGGCCATCTGGATACGCAGGAGTGGAGTGATGACAGGTGCCGAGTGGATTCAATTCAGGTTTGGCGATGGCAGGGGTGCCCGCCTGAGCCACCTGATAGTTGTAGTGTTTGCCGTGCTAACAGTTGTGGCTTCTATCGCCTATTTTTTCGTGGGTATCGGCCCCTTTGCTGCAAGCATTTTGCCTTGGAACATGGCCTTTTCAATAGGCAGCTATCACATGAGCAGTGAGCATTCCTATTCTTTATTGATTTGTTTTCTCACCACACTGTATACCATCAAAGGGGGCATCTATAGTGTGGTAGCCACAGAAGTAATGCAGTTTGCCATTATGGTTGTCAGCTGCATTCTGATAGTGGTATTTGCTTTCACCCATGTAGATATAGATTACATCAACGGCCTTTTGCCCGACCATTGGCTTAATTTCTGGCCTGAGAAAACCTTGAGCATTGCATGGCAAGACAAGCTTCCGTTTGCCGACATTAAAATTGATCAAGACGGGTTTCGTTTATTTCAGGCAGTTTTGTTTATGATGATTGGCAAGGGGATTTTTGCCAGCCTGGCTGGGCCTGTTCCGGGATTCGACATGCAGCGCATGTTAAGTGCAGAGTCGCCCCGCGATGCTGCCCGCATGAGTGGGTTTACTATTTTGGTTTTATTCATACCGCTTTATTTGATGGTAGGAGGGCTTGCCCTGATTGCTTTTCAATATGTGCTGCCCCTAATGCAGCAACAGACTACACCCGACTTCGAGCGTATACTTAGTATAGTAGTATCGCAGTACTTACCTGTGGGCATGAAGGGACTGATTATTGCCGGCCTATTGGCAGCCTTTATGAGTACCTTCAGTGCATTCGTAAATGTAGCGCCCGCCTATTTGGTGAATGATTTATATAAGCGCTATTGGCGGCCATATCAAACTGAGCGGCATTACATCAGGTGGAGTTACTTACTTTCAATAGTAGTGGTGACAATTGGTCTTTTCGTTGGCTTTTTCATTGAGTCGCTGAATAGTATAGTGCTCTGGATTACTTCTGCACTATATGGAGGTTATTGTGCGGCCAATGTGTTGAAATGGTTTTGGTGGAGGTTTAATGGGTACGGTTATTTTTATGGCATGATGAGCGGGATCGTACTGGCTTTGGTTACCCCTCCTTGCTTGGAATGGTTTGTTACAGCCTACTTCCCTGCCTACGGTGGGTGGGTGAATAGTTCAGTGCAACCCTTGTTTGCCTTCTTCATTATTTTGGCGTTGTCCACGGCTGTCAGCATCATTGCGTGTAAACTCACATCTCCGGTAGACGAAAGCGCATTGCTTGCATTTTATGTTAAAACTAAGCCTTGGGGCTTTTGGGGAAAGATGAAAGCACGGTTACTGGAAGTGATGCCTGCCCAGGATTTTCAGACACATCCATACAGAGATATGATAAACGTTTTGATCGGCATTACTTGGCAAATGGCGATGGTGGCTTTGCCTCTATTTGTAATTTTCCGCCAATGGCCCCAGGCCGTTACTTGTTTGTGTGTCTGGGTGGTTACATCTGTAGCGCTTAAATTGAATTGGTATGATAAACTGCCGTTGGCAGATGAATAAAGATTGAATGAACAAAGATTCGATGAATAAAGGATAGAATGAAGACGTTAATCAAAGCAACATTTTTAGACGAGATATCGCACGATATACCACATCAGAATTGGGGAGAAGAGGAGTGGGACTCAGATTTTAGGTCGATGAAATCAATGGGCATTGAAAGTGTCATTTTGATAAGATGTGGTTATCAACGTTGGCTGACTTATCCATCTAAAGTATTGATGAATGAGGAAATGGGGTATAAGCCTTCCGTTGATTTAGTAGAAATGTTTTTGCGCCTTTGCGAAAAATATTCGATGCACTTTTATTTTGGCCTGTACGATTCCGGCAAATATTGGGTGAGTGGTAAATTTCTCGAAGAGGTCGACATCAATAAGAAGGTAATAGATGAAGTGTGGGGCAAGTATGGACATTCCCCTGCATTTAATGGTTGGTATATCACACAGGAACTGAGCCGAAAGAATACTGGCGTTGTTAATACTTACATTGAATTAGGCAGGCATTGTAAGGGTATTTCAAATGGCCTCACTACGCTTATCTCGCCTTATATTGATGGCGTAAAACAAGTATCGCAATACAGCAATGTTACCCATCGCACCGAATCAGTTTCTCTGCAAACACACGAAAAAGAGTGGAACGAAATTTTCGATGCGTTACAAAAAGTAGTAGATGTAGTTGCGTTTCAAGATGGTCAGGTAGAATATAGCGAGCTGCCAGATTTTCTCAGGGTGAACAAGAGGCTGGCTGATCTTTATGGTTTGCAATGTTGGACGAATACCGAATCGTTTGACCGCGATATGCCAATCAAATTTTTGCCAATTAAGTGGGACAAGCTAAAACTTAAATTAGAGGCCGCGGCACAGGCAGGTATATCGAATGCTATAACCTTCGAGTTCTCTCATTTTATGAGCCCTAATAGTGCCTATTTGCAAGCTAAGCACCTGTATAACCGCTATCAAGAATATCGCCTTGCCATCTAAATTAATCTTTGAATCTATGCGTGAATATGCACAACAATATAAATCTGAGCTTCTTTCTAATATTATTCCTTTTTGGCTAAAGCATAGTATCGATAATGAGTATGGTGGTTTTTTTTCCTGCCTTGATAGGTACGGAAAAGTTTTCGACACCGATAAATTCACTTGGCTTCAAGGGCGCGAAGTTTGGACCTTTGCGATGCTTTACGATAAGGTAGAAAAAAAGCAAGAGTGGTTGGATACAGCCTTGCATGGGGCAGATTTTTTGCAAAAACATGGCCGCGATAAAGATGGAAACTGGCACTTTTCACTAGACAGGCACGGCAAGCCCCTTACGCAGCCTTACAATATATTCTCTGATTGCTTTGCTGCCATGGCCTTTGGCACTTTGTATAAATGCACTAAAGATGAACAACATGCAGAGATCGCAAAGCGAACCTTTTCTAACATCCTTAAAAGAAGAGATAATCCAAAGGGCATTTACAACAAGGCATATCCTTACACACGGCATCTGAAGAATTTTTCATTGCCAATGATATTATGCAATCTCTCGCTTGAGTTAGAACACCTGCTCGAAAAAGATACCGTCAGTGTCCTTATCGAGGAGGTGATTTTTGAAGTGATGGAAGTCTTCTACAAAAAAGATGAAAACCTCATTTATGAAAATGTTACTTCGGACGGCTCATTATCAGATTCCTTCGAAGGCCGTCTTCTAAATCCTGGCCATGGCATTGAGGCCATGTGGTTTATCATGGACTTGGGCCTCCGCTTAAAAAACCAAAGGCTTATTGAGAAGGCTGCAGCTATTTCTTATTCCATTTTAGATTATAGTTGGGATAACCAACATGAAGGAATTTTTTATTTTCTCGACAGCAAAGGTTACCCACCTCAGCAGTTAGAGTGGGATCAAAAACTTTGGTGGGTGCATGTGGAAACATTGGTGTGCATGGCCAAGGCACACACCCTTACAGGTGACGCAAGGGCTAAGCATTGGTTTGAAAAAGTTCACAAATATACTTGGCATCACTTTAAGGATACTGAGTATTTGGAGTGGTTTGGCTATCTCAACAGAAGAGGAGAAGTACTGTTGCCACTGAAAGGTGGAAAATGGAAAGGGTGCTTTCATATACCGCGCGGGTTGTATCAGGTTTACAGTACACTAGGACATACTCAGCCTCTCAAAAAGACTGCATTCGAGAATGATGTAGCTCAACTGTCAAATTAAGTGAGGGTCGTGCTTGCAGCTTTTGTATCCATCGCACAATTGGTTATAGTCAGTATTAGCTGCATGGCTCAACTTAATAATGAGCCTGTTCGAGCTGCCTGGCTTACTAATGTAGGGAGTGATGTGTTAGCTTCCAGGACGAATATTAAAAATGCTGTTCTGGTGGCCAAGGAGTGTGGATTGAATACCCTAATTACCGTTGCGTGGAACAGAGGCTATACGCAATACACCAGCCACGCCATGCTTACCTATTTCGGATGTGCCATTGACCCCGCTTTCTTGGGTCGCGATCCTTTGCAAGAATTGATTGAGGAAGCACATCAAGAGAACATAAAGGTAATCGCCTGGTTTGAATTTGGCTTTAGCAGTGCCTACCAGGATTCAGGTAAACATATTTTAAGTAAGTACCCTCATTGGGCAAGTAAAGACGTCCACGGAAAAGTACTGGAAGAAAATGGCTTTACGTGGATGAATCCATTCCATCCTCAGGTTCGAAACTTTATTGCTTCACTGGTGCTGGAGGTTGTTAAAAATTATGATGTAGATGGTGTGCAGGGTGATGACCGTTTACCAGCTCTTCCGGCTAAGGGTGGCTATGATGATTACACTGTTGGTCTTTACGGAGGCGAACATAATGGACGCTATCCGCCAGCCAATCATTTGGATAGTGACTGGGTGGAATGGCGGTGTAAAAAGTTAAATGATTTTGCTAAAGAATTGTATCGCGAAGTAAAGCACTTAAAACCCGAAGTGGTAGTTAGCTACTCGCCAAGTATTTGGCCGTGGAGCAAGCAAAATTACCTTCAAGATTGGCCTGTTTGGCTAATGGAGGGTTATGCGGATATTGTTATGCCACAGCTTTATAGGTATAACCTCGAGGCGTATCAATTTATTCTGAATGAGACAGTTGAAAAGGTTGGGCGTCACCAACTGCGAAAGGTGTTTCCGGGCATTCTGGTGTCATTGGCTGACGGCTATCGGATAGATGAGGAACTGCTTTTAAAAATGATAAAGGCAAATCGAGAAGCAGGAATAAAGGGAGAATCCTTTTTCTATTTTGAATACCTCAAAACAAATACGGGTTTCTTCAAGAGAAATTACATCGGGCATTAAGGTATCAATGAAATGTTGCATTATTGCTTTTTCTAATTGCTCATTCAACCCGCCACCGTAGTGAGTCTGAATTGACTACTGCCTGCCGATAACTTTTCATTCGCCATTCCATCAAACTCAGGTTGATGAAGTAATGAGCTTTCAGGCTTCCTTTCAAATTGCCTGGTAAAACCCCAACCTTTTCTGAATTTTTTTGTTCTGATACCATGGAAACCACTAAGAAAAAAGTCAAGGCACAAAAAGCTAATCCAGTCAGCGCGATTGAGATTAGAAATGCCTATCGTACATATGTGTTAACAGAGGGTAAGAAGCCCCTTTCTGTATTTGCCTTTTGCAAAGAAAACGGAATGGCTGAGACGGATTTTTATGCCTTTTTCGGTTCGTTTGAAGGAGTCGAGAAATCAATTTGGGAAAGTTATATAGTTGATACGATTAATCGTTTAGGCGGAGACAAAGACTTCGCACTATTCACAGCACGCGAAAAATTATTGACCTTCTATTTTTCATTGGCAGAATTGCTAAAATCAGATCGCAGTTTTGTGGTTCATCAACTAAAGTGCGCAAAATTTTCTGGCGGTAGCCCAATTTTTTTGAAAAGTTTTAAGTCTGCCTTTGAGGGATGGATTGAAGGTATTTTGAACGAAGGAAAATCAACTGGAGAAATAGCAAAAAGACCCTTTATTGACGATCGGTATTCGAATGTTTTTTGGATGCATCTACTGTTTGTTCTCAATTTTTGGGTGCGTGACGATAGCCCAAATTTCGAAAAGACCGATGTGGCGATTGAAAAGTCAGTAACACTCGCTTTTGACTTGATCGGCAAAGGCGTTTTAGATAATGCGCTCGATTTTGGAAAATTTTTGTATCAAAATTCAAAGTCATAAAGACCATTTGGGAAGGGAAGGAGCGTAAAAATTTGACAAAATGGCAAAAGTAAAAGAGCAGCAAAGTATTCCGGTTAGTAAAGTTCAACGTGCTACCAAGTTTATCACCACAGGAGCGAAGATTGGTGGAAACTACCTAAAGCACTACGGAAAGAAGTTAGTAAATCCTGAGCTGACGAAAGATCAGCTGCACGAGGACAACGCCACCGATATTTATCAATCGCTCAGCCAGTTGAAAGGAAGCGCACTGAAGGTGGCACAGATGCTAAGCATGGACAAGAACTTGCTACCCACCGCCTATCAAAATCAATTTGCCATGGCGCAGTATAGCGCGCCTCCGTTGTCGTACCCATTGGTGGTCAGAACATTTGAAAGATCTTTTAAGAAAAGACCCAACGAAATCTTTGACACCTTCAGTCAATCAGCCAGAAATGCAGCGTCCATGGGGCAGGTTCATGAAGCAACGTTGAATGGAAAGAAGTTAGCAGTAAAAATTCAGTACCCGGGGGTAGGAGACAGCATTAAGAGTGATTTGGCCATGGTGAAGCCAATTGCGCTACGGATGTTCAAGCTAAACCCGACTGAATATGACGAGTACATACAAGAGGTGCAAAGCCGAATGATGGAGGAAGCCGATTATTCTCTCGAACTTGAACGTTCAATGAATCTTTCCGTGAGATGCGGTGAGATTGAGAATTTGGTTTTCCCAACCTATTATCCCGAACTGTCATCGGATAAAATTTTAACGATGGATTGGTTGGAAGGAAAACCATTGGGCGAATTTCTGAAAACAGAAACTCTGACTAAAGCAGAGGCAAATCGAGTTGGCCAGGCGATGTGGGATTTTTATCATTTCCAAATTCACCAACTAAAAGAACTGCACGCTGATCCACATCCCGGAAACTTTATTATCACGAAAGGCAAGAAACTAGGCATCATCGATTTTGGTTGCGTGAAGGTCATACCGGCTGATTTTTACCCGCAGTACTTTCAATTATTGGAAAAGGATATCCTGACCAATAAGTCAAAGATTGAAAAAGCATTTTCTGATTTACGCTTTATTTTTGATGATGATTCACCTGCTGAACAGAAGTTTTTCATTGGTATATTTTCCGAATTGGTGGACCTTCTGGGAAGGCCTTTCCGCAGTGCAGAGTTCGACTTTGACAACAAAGAGTACTTTGAATCCATCTACCAGTTTGGTGAGCGTTTGACTGGCATGAAGGAGCTACGCGACTCGAAAAAAGCAAGGGGAGTGAAGCACGCAATTTACATCAATCGTACCTACTTTGGTCTGTACAATTTGCTTCATGATATCAAAGCAAAGGTGAACACTTCTTCGTGGGTGCCATTTTGAACTGATACCGTCTGTATTCTCAGGGTTAACTCCCTACGAGTCTAATTCGACTGTAGCAGGCATCTTACTTTACCAAAATGCCAAGTATTTTGCGTCAATCGCATGCAGATTTTGCTACTTCAAAATTTGGGTTTAATTTACACATATTGGGATGGTTGAAATCCCACGCCTTTAGGCGGGAACTTTAGTATATTGGAGGCATGGATTATCGAGCTGGGTCTCATAGCCGTTATGATTTA
>JADBYQ010000066.1 GCA_020402945.1 Cytophagales bacterium
AGTTGGTTTTTGTCGAGAATTTTGAAACACGAGTTCAGGCCAGCGAACGAGAGAAATATTTGAAAGGCGGTTCTGGCAAAGAGTTTATAAAGAGATATTATTTGGGCCTGTAGCTTAACTGAATACCTGCCTGCCGGCAGGCAGGGAGCATCTGGTGTGAACTAAAGTTGGGTTTATGTATTATGTTTACGTTTTAAGAAGCGTAGATTTTGGAAGGTTTTATGTCGGGTTATCCGACAATGTAGAAAGGAGATTGAACGAGCACAATAAGGGTAAAACGAGTTCGACAAGATTTTATGCTCCGTGGGAGTTGGTTTTTGTCGAGAATTTTGAAACACGAGTTCAGGCCAGAGAACGAGAGAAATATTTGAAAGGCGGTTCTGGCAAAGAGTTTATAAAGAGATATTATTTGGGCCTGTAGCTTAACTGAATAGAGCATCTGACTACGGATCAGAAGGTTGGGGGTTTGAATCCCTCCAAGCCCACTTTACATCGCGGTGCAATATTTTAATTGTTCCGCTGTTAATTAGTTTAGAATTGTAAAACTTTCCGGTTAATCAAATAGTCTTAGTGAAGGTGGTTAGTAAACGTGCAAGCAAGGCTATTTTAGTGGGTAAACCGTTTCTCGGTTACGCTTTTGTCATCTTTGTGTTGTTTTTAATCAGCTGTGAGGACCCAGGCATTTTAAAGGGAGATCAAAACTTCGGCAAAAGCAGTTTGAGAACGGTTTTCGTAGATACCTTTTCAGTAGTAACCTCCACCATCTTGGTTGATTCACTTCCTACGACAGGGACCAACCAGCTAATGCTCGGTCGTTATCAAGATGCTTATCTGGGAAAGGTTTCTGCTTCTACCTATTTTCAAGTCGGCTATTCGGGCTCATTTGCGCCTGATCAAAATAGTTCATTTGATTCTATCGGCCTCGTTCTTCCTTATTCAAAATATTTTTACGGAGACACCACTCAAACGCAGACTATTCAGATTCATCAAATGACTAGTATCCCGCGTCTGAGAACCCCGTTGCCATACAGAATAGATGATAACATTTCTTTTTTTGTAGCTGCCACTCAGTCGGCAATTTACAACACTAGTCAAGCCAACTTTAATCCTGTTCCGATCACAACGGCTAGTGTAAAGTTCTCACCAAACAGGGACTCACTTTACATCAAGCTACCGGCAGCGTTTGGAAAGAATTGGTTTGATTTGGCACAAGCGGATGCGATTGCAGGGACAACAACCTCTTATTTTTCAAATCCAAATACTTTTATAACAGATTTTTTTAATGGCCTTCATTTAGTCACAGACGCCTCAGGAAATGGAAGCGTGGTTGGTTTTCGAGCTAATAAGGTAAAGATTAGGCTTTATTATAAAAAGCTATTTGGTGATTTGTTACAACAAACCTATTTCGATTTTCCGATACGAAATGCTTCCGCGCAGTTCAATAGTATACAAAGCGATCGGAGTGCCACTCCACTTGCTGCGTTAACAGGCCGCAGCTCGATTTCATCTAGCCTTACGGGAAATACTACTTTTGTTCAATCGGGAATAGGATTGGCTACTAAAGTTGAATTCCCAACTTTGAAGGGTTTCTTTTCTGAAAAGAACTTTGTTTTAATTAATGCTTCGTTAGAAATTGTGCCAGTACAAAATACTTACTCTACCAGCTTGAGGGTACCCAATTCTTTGGCGTTGTTTATTACAGATCAATCGAATGTTGTTCTAAATCGTGCGCCTGCAATTGATCGATCGGGTTACCTCTCTGCAAACATTTTATATGATTTTGAATACGGAGTAAATACGAAATACTCTTTCCCGTTGGTCAATTTCTTGGGAAGTGAGTTGGGCTCCAGTCTCAGCACTATTACGCCATTGATTATTGCAGTAGCTCCGCCTATTTATTATTCTGAAGTAAACCGGGTGGTATTAGGCGATCAACGAAATTTGCAACATAAAATCAAGTTAAAAATCAATTATTCGTATGTACAAAACTAATAGCACTGTGAAACACCTATTTTATTTTTTGGCGATAAGTTCAGTGAGCTTTTTTGCACTTACCCTTTCCTCGTGCGGGGGTTCATCCTCAACACCAACGGTTGCGAAACCAGGGAACTGGTCGCAGGTTGCAAACTTTAGCGGATCGGGCAGGAGCGGAGCAGCCTCTTTCTTAATTGATGGAAAGGTCTATGTAGGTGGTGGGTTTGATTCGGAAGGTAAACGTCTGAATGATTGGTGGCAATTCGATCCTATTAAAAATGGTTGGATTAAGAAAGCAGATTTTCCCGGTCCGGCAAGAAGTGGCGCAGTAGCCTTTGTTATCGCTGGAAAGGGCTATGTAGGCACAGGCATCGGCACAACGAGCAATAGGCTAAAAGATTTCTGGGAGTTTGATCCTGCCGGAAATAGTGGAGTTGGAACCTGGAGGCAGGTGAAAGATTTTGGCGACCCTATTACAGAAACTGGCAGATACGGTTGCATTGCATTTTCTATCAGCAATCGTGGATTTGTGGGTGCAGGAACTACAGTTGGCTCAAATGCGACCAACGACTTGTGGGAGTATAAGCCGACAACAAACACGTGGGAACAGCGCACGGGAGTTTCATTTAAGAGGGTGAATGCTTTTGTGATGACGATCGGCAATTTTGCATATGTAGTAGGAGGTACAAACAATGCGCAAACCATTCGCAATGTGGAGCAGTATGACCCTACTAATGATACGTGGACTCAAAAGCTTTCACTCAATCAGCGAGACGAAAGCGGAAACAAGATAGATCAGCCTGCAGCAAGGGAGCTAGCTTCGACATTTACTATTGATGGGTTTGGCTATATTGTTGGTGGAGGTGTCAATGGGTCCCCATTGGCCGATGTATGGCAATACAATCCAACGACCGATCGGTGGGTACAATATTATTCTATTAATAACCAATATGGTGGCGTGGCCAGAGAAGCTGCAGTCGGTTTTGGCGTGGGGAGCTTTGGCTACGTAACGACAGGCAGGAACGGTAATTTTAGATTGGACGACACCGTGAAATTTGACCCAATCGGAGTTCCAATTCAATAGTTCTAATAATAGTTTGTTGAAAAAGCTAGGGCATGAAGTGCTCTGGCTTTTATTTTTTCCAAGTCGACTAGCGGGGTATCTAACTCTTTCGCTTGCTCATCCCAGTACCTCATTTTTATGCTGGTAGCGAAAAGTGGGTCTTTTTCGAATGCAACAGCTTCACACTCGTTCATCACGCCCCCTTGTAGCTCCAACGTTTTCTTACTGGCCTCAGAAAGGTTTTTGAGATAATCAGGCTGTTTGTATGTCAAGTAACGCTTTGCTTGGACATGGTTTTCGACCAGTTTCGCAATACGCTCAGAAAACCCTTTCTCGCGCAAAAAATCAGCCCCTATTTTTTCATGGCTTTTTGTTCCGAAGCCGCCCATGTCATTCTCTTTGTTTCGACTTACGCAAATGTGCCCTATATCATGAAAGAAGGCTGCCAAAATAACTTCGTCATCGTATCCCTCTTTCATGGCTAACGCGGCTGCCTGAGACATGTGTTCGATTTGTGAAACGGGTTCTCCGATGTAGTCTTCGTTGCCGTATTTATCATACAACTCAAAAACCTCATTTACAATCGCTTCACTTTTCATATTCTCGTCTTTGTTAGTTCGAAGGTACTCAAGATAATTTCTAAGCTGATCTGAGTTTACGTTACTAAATAGTTAATTAAGATACTGTTTCGAGGATATGACGAACATTCTCCCATTCTTTGTTTTAAAATTGAACAGCTATGATCGACTTAGTAGTATTTGACTTAGCGGGAACAACCGTCAAAGAAAATTTTGATGTGCAGCGCACGCTTAAAAATTCATTTGCCAAGGTAGGGTTGGAAATCTCTATAGAGCAAGCTAGCCAGGTGATGGGTATTCCGAAACCAATTGCTATACGCCAACTTCTGGAATCATTATACTACGATTCTATTTCTGATGATATCATCAGGGCGATACATGCTGATTTCGTAGCGGATATGATTTCATTTTATGAGCAAGACCAAACCGTGGAAGAAAATGAAGGGGTTTCAGAAACATTTCGTCAATTGAAGGCTGCTGGAATAAAGGTATTTGTTGATACGGGATTTGATCGACCCATTGTAGATGCACTTCTTCAACGAATGGCTTGGGAAAAGAATAAATTAATTGATGGTAGTGTGACAAGCGATGAAGTAGCTCATGGCCGCCCTCACCCGGATTTAATTTTCAGAGCCATGGAGTTAGCCGGTTTAAGTGACGTGAAGCGCGTAGCCAAGGTTGGAGATACGGCTTCGGATTTAGGCGAAGGCAATGCAGCGGGATGCGGCCTCGTAATCGGAATTACAACAGGCGCATTTACACGTGAGCAATTATTATTGACCCCTCACACTCATTTAATAACCCAAATTCCTGAAGTGCTAGGAATAATTAATTCGCAAGCAGGCGTAGTTTTATATTACTAAATTGTTAACTTCATGTTAATATTACTTAACATGAGGTGAAAGTTATTCTGTCAAGCCTTCTACTAGCCGTTTCTTGGGTCATTTCGGCCCAACCGAAAATGTTTGATGGGGTGGTTGTGAATCATCGCCAAGAGGTTATTCTTGCCAAGGTTGCTGTTGAGACGGCATTCGATGCCGTGATTTTTAAATCAAACTCCGACACAGCCATTTGCTCCATTTTACCTGCACACCGTGTAAACTCTTTTCGGTATTTCGACACCACCAGCAATATCAATCGACAATTCATCTCACTGCGCCACGATGGAGCCTACCGATTTTTTGAGATCGTGGTGTACGGCTCAGTGCAAGTATTGAGAAGGCTGAAACGGGGTGTAAGTCCCTTAGAACCCGATGAGGGAGACGACTATAATTTCTTCTGCTGGTTTGGAAATGAATTGACGCAAATGAAAAGCTTTAAGTCAACCGTTTTCCCCTTACTTGTTCAGTCGTACGGGAAGGAATTGGAAGATTTTATTAGTCAAAATAAATTGCGCCTTCACGATCAAGTTTCTGTTTTTTCCATTGTGAAGAAATGCAACGAACTAAGTCGAAGACAACATCTTGTCGCTACCCGTTAGCTAATTTCCAATTCTTATGTTTGTAATGAAAATAGATCATTGAGCCAGCGATCAAGAAGGTACCAATTACCGAAACTAAATACCCTCCAGAAATAAAAAAGTTCAGCCAACTTAGGTTGGCGTAGCCAAATTCTTTAAAGAACAAAACACCCACACTGCCCAGATAGCCAAACGAATCGGCCACGTACATAATGAAGCCAACGGTGCCGGTGTACTTGAATGCGGCTAAAAGTCGATCAAAGAAAATGCTGTTGAAAGGTATGTAACCAAGATAGAGGCCTAAGCCGATCAAAATCATCCAAAGTTGTGGACTGATCAGCGACTGCTCAAAAAAGTAATTGGCAACGCCAATTAAAACCAGACCGAAAGCAATCAGGACATGATTGATCATTAGTGCCAGTTTGTTGTTCTTGATAAGCATCAAGCTGCCCATACAAATTAACACAGCAATGGATATAGGAACTTCTGTTCGCGTGTAAATGGATGGATCGTTTCCGAGCCCTAATGACTTCCAAATTTCTGCCGAGAAATTATCTCTAAAATCCCTGAAGGCAGTTAACAATACATACGCTAGCACAAAAAAGATGATCCCTGGCAAAAAAGTACTTGTGAATTTTTTTCGTTCTTCACTGTTCATTGGCAACCGCTTGGTGCGCAATTGTTCATCCAATGCCGAGGGGGCAGGAAGTTGGTTGAGTAGATAAAGAAAGACGACCAACGGAACAAAGAACAAACAGCTGGCCACAAAAGGCATCCAATATTCGGAAGTTCCCCAATCGCGAATGAGGTAGGCGCCCACCGATCGGCACAAGCCTGCTGAAAAAATAAAACTAACCGATAGTGATGCCCCCAAGACTTCCGTCATACGTCTGCCCTCTAGGTAGCCGAACACCATTCCCCATACCATGCCGAGTGGTAGCCCGTTGAAAAATAGAAACACAATATTATAAGGAGCTGGAACTAGCGCAAACAACAGCCACGAGGTTCCTGCTACGCCTACCATCAGAAGGATTCCCATAGCGCGAGAATGGGCTTTGAGTTCAGAGATGATTTTGATGCCAATAAACTTAGAGAGTGCATAGCCAATCACTTGAAACGTCACCAACCAGACTTTATAGTTGATACCCAGAAACATCAAGCCTTCAAATGTAGCCGCGGCAAATGTTTTGCGGAATGCATACACGCACGTGTAAAGGCAAAAGGCTGCGAGCGATGCGTAGATGGTAAACCAAATGCCGTGAGTATTCTGCAGCCAGTTGGTGATTTTGGAAGATGTGGTTTTCAAAGGATTATTCCGTTTTCGTTAAAGGTAAAAGGTTTCCATTCACCTTGGTAAAGAACATGGATTTTTTTAAAACCAATTTCTTGCAGGAGGTTGGCGGTGGTGTCAAATTGGCTAACCAAATCATCGGCATGGTGGGCATCGGAGCTGATTGTGATCGGAACGTTTTTTTGTTGAAGTAATTCTAAAATCCACGGACTCGGGTAGGTAGTAGCAGATTTCTTTTGATAAATGCCTCGCGTGTTCACCTCCACTACCGCGCCTGCTTTTTTGATGGCTTTGATGGTTTCTTTCACTTCGTTCTGGTACCAGCTTTCTTGTTCGTCAAAGAATTTGTTGTCCGGGTTTTGAATTTTCATTTTGTCGAGGTGGCCTATAATGGTAGGGCAGGCGAGATCAATCATCTCACGCGTCAGCTCAAAATAGCGGGTGAAAGCCGCTTGATGATTGTGATGAAAAATCTCATCGAGCCCTTTTAAGAAGACCACATGAAGCCCATCAATTTCCCAAGGGGTGCCGTCTACCAAGGCATCGACAAAATGAATGGAACCAATCGTATAGTCCAGTTGGTCGCGGAAGTCGTTTGGCGAAACCCGAGTCGGTACATAGTCTACCTCTAGGCCTGCATAAATCTCTATTTCTTTTGTAGTTGTTTTCAGTTTTTTGATGGATTCAAGATACAATCCCAACTTTTCTTGATCCATGCACCACTGACAATCAAACGGAACCGGGGCGTGCGAAGAAAAACCTAAGCTTAATAGATCTAATTCTTTAGCTTGTTGAATTTGCTCTTCGAGTGTACTTTTTCCATCGCAGTAGTTCGTGTGAGTATGAAAGTTAGACCACATCTTTTCAATTTGAAGATTTGAAAATTAGTTAATTTGAAAATGAAATGCTAAACATTCTACCAAGCATCATTTTCAAATCTTCAAATCGATTCATTTTCAAATTAGTTTTTTAATACTCGCCTCCGCATAGCCAGCCGAAGTGGTCATGCCTTTTCCGCCAATGGCAGTTCGGATATGTATTTTATCTTCGATGTCAATCTCCACAATGTCTTTTTCATTATGCTGCGGATAAAAGCCTGACCAGGCAGTTGCAATTTTAGTTACGTCAAAGTTGACAATGCGTTGGGCTTCATTTAGCATTAACTGGTTGATGTATTCATTTTGTGCAAATCCCAAGTCATCGGTATGGTTCACGTCAGCGTATTCGTGCGAGTCACCAATAATAATCGAGCCATCCATTGCTTTTTTAAAGAGAATGTGAATTCCCCATTTCTTCAATTCGATCAAATGGTCGGGTGTCTTTATGTTTTCATATGAAGCGCACTCTTGAAATGACTCATACCTCCTAATGGTCAGGCCTGTTAATATGTTGCCTTCCAGCGCCACCGTCTGCATGGGAATCGAACGCAGCATTTGCAGTTTACTGGTCACAATTCCACTTTGCTTAAAAAGGTCAGGAAACAATAATTTGAATTCACCGCCATTGCAAACGATGACTTTATCGGCTTTAAAAACTTCCTTTAAGTTAGAAGTTACATTGACGTGATCTCCAGAAATGGTGCAGTCTATTATTGTCCTTGCTGGTCGATAGGTGAGGTTCTGAAATTGCTGAGTCACGTAAGTCAGTAAGTTGAAAATCATTTTCTCCGGCTCTGCACTCACCTCTTGTGGAAAAAACAATGCCTCTTTGCAATAGTTGCCATTTAACGCTGGCCACTTTTCCAGACATTGATGTGTATTGAGCAGTTCTGCCTGATAGTCGCGAGTGTCCATCATCGCCTTCAATTCATGGATTAGTTGTTGTTCATCGTTATCTGACGCGATGTAAACACTTCCATTGTTTCTGATGGAGATATCATATTCATTCTGGATCTGATTGTAGATAGCGGTACCCCTCACGCCATAGTCGAACCAATCCGCGCCCATGCCGGATGGCACCACCTGACCGAAATTTCGAACGGTCGCTTGGGTAGGGAATTGATCCTTCTCAACCAGCAAAACTTCTTTGCCGAGTTTAGCGGCATGGTAAGCGTGAAATGTCCCTAGCACTCCGGCACCGACAACAATAACGTCAAAATGATTCTTCATTTTTTAACTCGTAATTTTCTCAAGTTGGTTAATTGGTATTATTAAACTGTTAATCAAACAAGAATTCTTTTCACAAAAGCTGTGTAAATGAAGAGCTAATAAAATATAAAGCTGTCATCGTAAATTGATGAATGGAAAGACGATATTCCAACTAATTAAAAATACTACATTTGATCGATTGATTGTTGTGTTTTCTTAAACCAAATTTCCTTACACCCTCATGAATAGATTCATCTTGCTCGTTTGTTTACTTTTTCTAGCCATAACATCGTTTTCACAATCTCTGGATATTATCAGAGGCCCTTATTTAAATAGCGTATCATCCACTTCAGCGGTTATTCGTTGGCGAACTGAAAAGCCTACCGATAGCAAAGTGTTCTTTTCCACCGACCGCTTTAAAGTTGAGCAGGCCAGTGTGGTAAGTGAGGCCGAGCTAGAAACAGATCATGAACTTGTTATTTCTGGTCTTTCTCCTGCCACCAAGTATTTTTACTCAGTGGGTGCTAATAGCGCCAAACCGAAAATGTACGAAGACCAATTTTTGGTAACTGCGCCACCAGTAGGATCTACTTCACCGCTGCGCATTTGGGCACTAGGCGATTTTGGCGATGGTTCAACCAATCAACTTAATTGTCGTGACGCGATCATTAAAGAAACGACCGATCACCGACCGGATGCGTGGCTTTGGCTAGGCGATAATGCCTATAACATTGGCTTGGATGATGAGTATCAGCGCCATGTTTTTAGAGTTTATCAGGAGAGCTTTTTTAAGAATACAAATCTTTATCCTTCTCCCGGCAATCATGATTACGGAAAAGCAAAACGCAATCCGACCGATGTTTCGTACTTTAAAATATTCACGATGCCTAAGGACGGAGAGGCTGGGGGAATCCCTTCCGGGTCGGAATCTTATTACGCAGTTGATTTTGGAAACGTACACTTGATTTCTCTGGATTCACAAGGTGAATTGGATGGAGGGTTTCGAATTTATGATACGTTAAGCAAACAGATTACCTGGTTGAAGAAAGATTTGACGGCCAATAAACTGCCTTGGACTATTGTTTACTTTCACCATCCTCCCTATACGAAGGGATCGCACGATTCTGATCGCGAGAATGAATTGGTGAAGATCAGAGAAAATTTACTTACCATTCTTGAGCGTTTCAAGGTCGACTTGGTTTTGACTGGCCATAGCCACGTGTACGAGCGCACTCATCCACTTCGCGGTCACTATGGCGAAGCCAACACGTTTGATCCTACAAAGCATGTTGTTGAAAAGAAGGATTCACCGAATAACTACCGTGTTGGAAAAGAAGGTCAAGGAGTAATCTACATTGTAAGCGGTTCAGGTGGCCAGGTGGGCGGCCAGGCGGAGGGGTACCCGTTACGGGCGGCTACTTATTATAATACAACGGTCGGTGGTTCACTACTGATGGATTTCAATGACAATCGATTAGATGCAAAATGGATTTGTGCTGACGGACAAGTAAGAGATAGATTTTCGATTACGAAGGAAAAGTAGTTTCTACACGTTCCACTTCAGCCATTTTTTTGGTCGCTATTTCACCGTTAAAAAGTAAAAGACCAGCATAGTCACTTTCCGTTTTGTATTATTCACAGGGTAATGCGGCTTAGACGCATCAAAGTAAATGGAATCGCCCTCGCGCAATGCTATTTTCTCATCTTGAATATAATAGTCGCAATCACCTGACACTACATACTTGAACTCAAAGCCGTCAGTGGTGGTAGCTTTACTTTTAGATTTTGGTTTGATCGACAATAAAACAGTCTCCATCGTACATCCCTGAAGAGATTGAGCCAGGATGAATCTATAGTCGAACCCAGGGCGATTCTCTTTTTTAATGTGTTTGTATTCTTTTCGTTTGATATGAAGATAGTTTTGACTGCTAGCGGCTGAAAGCGTATCGAAAAAGTCTTGCGGTTTTATCTCCAGCGCATTCATTATGTTGAATAAAACAGGGACGGACGGAATGGTTCTTGAGTTTTCTATTTTAGAGATCAGCCCTTTCGTTAAGTTAGTGCGTTCACTCAGTGTTTGCAGTGTAAGGCTCTTTTCATTTCGTAACATCTTGATTCTTTTGGCAATAAGGGGAATCAGCTCTTCTTGTACCATAGTCGTTTGTTTCCTATTTGTCAACTTTCTGTTGACAATGCAAGCTATCGCGCAAGTATGAACTTATTGTTATTGAAAAGATATCTTTATTTCACTTCCAATGGCCGTTTTTCCATATTGACTTTAAGCGAGTGTGAATATTTTTTTTTTCACTCCTGTATTCTTAACCGATCAATAACCTACGTCTAAACTCTACATCAATTGTTAAATCAATCTTTGGGCAAGCTAAGCATGGAATGACGTGCGAGTGAAAACTAAACCCATTATCAGTATGATTCAATTTTTACAAAACAGTCCGCACAAGCAGTCGGTGATTCCCAGGATCATTGCTTTGCTGTTTGTGCTCATGGTGAACTCGATGGCCATGGCGCAGTACTCGGTCTCAGGAAAAGTAACCTCCGGAGAAGACCAAAGCCCGCTTCCGGGCGTAAACATTTTGGTGAAGGGCACAACAAGTGGAACAATCTCAGATGCCGATGGTGCTTTTACAATTACTGTTGCCTCGGGCAATGATATCTTGGTGTTCTCTTTTGTTGGATTCACATCTCAAGAAGTTCCTATTGGAGGACGCACGTCATTTGATGTGACATTGGCATCTGATGCCAAACAGCTATCTGAAATCGTTGTGACGGCATTGGGCGTAGAAAAGGAGAAAAAGAGTCTTGGGTATGCAATCCAAAGTGTTGGCGCAGAAAGCCTGACAACGGCTAGAGAGACAAACATCTCGAATCAATTAGCAGGAAAAATTGCAGGTGTAACCGTTATCGGAAGTAATTCAGGAGTGGGAGGATCGTCAAGAGTAACTATTCGCGGAGAGCGTTCTTTGAATTTGAATGCTAATCAACCTCTGTATGTAATTGATGGAGTGCCAATTAGCAACGGAATAACGGGCGGGTCGGGTCGAAGTAATTTGGAGGTTGACTTCGGCAATGGAGCAAGTTTTGTTAACTCTGATGATATTGAATCTATGACTGTACTGAAAGGCGCTGCGGCCTCGGCATTGTATGGCTCTCGTGCTGCGAATGGTGTTATCGTTATTAAGACAAAGTCGGGTAAGGGCACTAAAGGAATTGGAGTAGAAATCAATTCCAATACAACCTTTGAAAACGCATTACGATTGCCTGACTACCAAAATGTATATGGGCAAGGAAACGGTAATGGAGGCGACTTTGCATTTGTGAATGGAGGTGGTGCTGGCTTAACTGATGGAACAGATGAAAGTTGGGGTCCCGCCTTTAACGGCCAGTTGTATCCTCAATTCAATTCGCCAAGAACGTTGAATGGTTCACCTATCGCTTTTAGAGGTGGAGATTTAAATGCACCTGCTGGAAGTGTGATCACTCCAACACTCTGGCAAAATGACAAGGATGGCGTAAAGAATTTCTTTCAAACAGGAAAAACATTCACCAATAACGTAGCCCTTGTTGGAAGTAACCAAAATGGAGACTTTAGACTATCTTATACAGGCCTTGATCAGACAGGCATAGTACCAAACACCGATTTGAGACGTAACACAGTTTCGTTTGGTGGTGGGTATAATCTGTCGAAAAAATTCTCTGCTCGTGCGTTCGTAAGCTATATTAAAAGCGAGAGTGATAATCGTCCTTCGATCAGCTATGGCACGGAGAACATTATGTACTTATTCAATTGCTGGTTGCCACGATCAGTAGATATGGAATCACTACGTGATTATTGGATGCCGGGCTTAGAAGGAAGAAGACAGTCAGGATGGAACTACAACTATCATGATAACCCCTATTTCACTGTGTACGAAAATACCAATGGCCAGAACGTTGATCGAATTATCGGTAACATCTCGCTTAAGTACGAGTTTACCCCTTGGTTAAATTTACAATTGCGAACAGCTCTAGACTACGGAAACGAGAGACGACAATACAGGAGAGCTTTCAGTACGCAACGTTTTCCTTTTGGGCAATATCGGGAGGCAAACATTGTGACGGAGGAGCGTAATACTGATTTCTTGCTGACATTCAATAAGGAGATCCTACCTTCTGTTTTTACACTCACTGCGTCATTGGGTGGAAACCAATTGCGCCAAAAATCGGAGTTCTTAGAAATCAATGCGCCACAATTGAATATTCCAGGTGTGTATAACCTAACCAACTTCAGATCGGCACTCCAAAGTTCTCAGACAGATGTTAAAAAGAGCATCAACAGTTTATATGGGTCAGCACAATTGGGATATAAAAACATTCTTTATCTTGATTTGACCGCTCGCAATGATTGGTCGAGCGCACTGACGCTGCCGCAGGCGCTTAAAGATGCTGGAATCGGCACTCAAAACAATTCCTACTTCTATTCTTCAGCTGCACTTAGTGCGGTGATATCTGATATGGTTGAGTTGCCCAAGTTCATCTCTTTTGCGAAAGTAAGAGCGAGTGCTGCGCAGGTTGGTAATGATACAGATGCCTTCACATTTACTCAGTCATTTAATCCGAGCGATCCATTTGGAACTACTCAGGTTTATGGCGAGACAGACCGTTTGGCAAACTTTAGCCTTAAGCCAGAGATTAGCACTTCTTATGAAGGAGGTTTTGATGTTCGATTTTTTGGAGACCGCTTAGGATTGGACTTTACCTATTATCAGACACTTACAAAAAACCAGATATTAAATATTCCGCTTTCTAATACGAGCGGATACAATGCTCGATCAATTAATGCTGGTGAAATAAAAAATTACGGATTCGAAGTGATGGTGAATTCGATTCCCGTGAGGCTGTCAAACGGTTTTCAATGGAATTTAGATGTTAATTTTTCTAGCAACCGAAGCGAAGTGGTTTCACTTTCTGATGGTTTAACCAACTATGTGCTTGCGACTAGGAGAGTTTCAATTGAGGCACGCGTGGGTGAACGAATGGGGGACATGTATGGAATTGGCTTTGCAAGAGTGCAAAATACAGATCCGACAAAGCCTTACTATGACGCTTCTGGGCAGTTTGTGGGCCAGCAGGTGTTTACTAACCCCAACGCTCAAGGTCAGGGAGGAGGTCGTCCGATTGCAACAACAGCAAGAATCAAATTAGGTAACTATAATCCAGACTGGATGGCTGGTATCAACAATACGTTCACTTTCAAAGGCGTAAGATTGGGCGTACTATTTGACATCCGTCAGGGAGGTCAAGTATACTCTGAAACTCAAACAGTAGGTAGGGAAGGTGGAATTATTATGGAGACTTTAGAAGGTAGGGAAAATGGATACTATCCCCAAGCCTTAGCGACTGCTGATCCCCGTTTATTGAATGCACCTGCGGGGACGTATGTTGTAGGAAATGGTGTTAATCTAAATTCCGATGGTACTTTCAAAGTCAATGATAACAGAATTTTGCCAAGGCAATGGCATTCCGCTTACACAGGAGGAAGGAACATCGCAGAAGGCGTGGTCTATGATGCGTCATTTGTGAAGTTGCGCGAGTTACAAATTGGTTATACCATCCCTAACAAAGTTTTTAGCAAGACGCCCTTTAGAAGCGTCACTATTTCATTGGTTGGAAGAAACCTAGCGCTTTGGACAAATGTTCCGCACATTGACCCCGAGGTGATGTCGTATACAGGCGGTACTGCACTTCCTGGCATTGAAAACATGTCTATCCCTTCATCGAGAAGTTATGGATTTAATGTTGGACTTAAATTTTAATCCTTTATTAAAATAGAATTCGGAAACGATTGATGCTCGATGTTTAGAGCGGAAAAAAGTTCCTCGTTTCAGAATTCAAAAAATAAATAACAAATGAAAAACTTAAAGAAATTTATTGTCGCGTTCGTTGCCGTCTTTACAGTATTTTCCTGTGATGAGGGCTTTGAAGAGATTAACACGAACCCAAACGTGCCCACGACTGTGACACCAGACTTGCTTTTATCTGGTGTGATCAGAAACACCATAAATGATCAAGTGAATGAAGCCTGGAGCATTGGCAATATTGTCGTGCAGCATACCGCTAAAATTCAGTTCGTAAACGAAGATCGTTACTTATGGGGTGAACGTTCTGGTGTGTGGAACAGTGTTTATGGAAATCTAAGAAATGTACAAAACATCATTGCGGCTTCTGAAGCAGCAAAGCCTGTACAAAATAACTATCTAGGTATCGCGTTGATTTTGAAGTCGTGGATGTTCTCTGTTGTGACCGATACCTACGGAGACGTTCCCTACATCGATGCAACAAAAGGGAAATCATCAGCGATTTACACTCCCAAGTATGATGCGCAAGAAACCATTTACAACGGAATCTTAGCAGATTTGAAAAGAGCAAATGAGATACTCGGCACGAGTTCAGAAACTGTTTCAGGAGACTTGATTTACAATGGTAATGTTGCACAATGGAAGAAGCTTGCTAATTCTCTTCGACTTCGCTACCTAATGCGCATATCAAACAAGCGAGATGTAAAAGCCGATATGCAAGCGATTTTGGATAATGCCTCTCAAAACCCTGTGTTTATCGGCAATGCAGACAATGCTGCTTTGGTTTATCAATCTGCTGCGCCAAATCAATGGCCTTTATATACAGCCAGAGTTGGTTCGTTTGATGAATTTAGATTAAGCAAAACAATGAGTGATTATTTGACTAGCATCGGAGATCCGCGTTTGCAGGTTTTTGGTCGCCCGACTGAAGCCTCCGTAGCTGCAGGAACTCCGATAGTACAAGGAATACCTAATGGCCTTGAAGATACGCAAGCACTAAGTTTTAATGGTGGTCCGCAAGGTGTTTCACGAGTAGGCTTAACGTTTGCATGTTTGGTTTGTAGCTCACCTGCACCTGTAGCTAATGCTTCCAGAGGATTGATAATGACTTTTTCAGAAGTTCAATTTATTCTGGCCGAAGCACGTGAGAAAAACCTAATAACTACGGGTGTTGCGGAGACTTATTATACAAATGGAATAAATGCCAATTTCGATTTTTATAGAGCGATCGTTCCTTCCTCGTATGGGATAAGCCTCACGCTGCCGGCAAATTATTTTACGCAGCCAAGCATTGCATATGCAGGTACTCAGGCACAAAAATTGAACTTAATTGCACGGCAAAAGTGGGTGGCGCTTTTCTTCAATGGTTTAGAGGCTTGGGCAGATTGGAGAAGATCTGGACTACCTGCGCTAACACCCGGTGCAGGAAATTTGAACAATAATTTAATTCCAGTGCGTTACATCTATCCTCAATCCGAACAGTCTTTAAACGGAGCAAATCGTGCTGAAGCAGTTGGTCGGCAGGGTGCTGATGATATCAATACTCAAGTTTGGTGGGATAAAAATTAGTTCAACAACAAATAATACTTGCTAGGTGTTTTTTTAATCAATTTCCGGGGCTCTGAAAAGACCCCGGATTTTTTTAACCCTTTTTTTACTGATAATTCTACAGAATGATAAGAAACTACTTTTGTGTGCTTTGCTTTGCTTTGTTAATCGCTTGTCAGCCCGAAAGAAGAAAGGTCAAGGTATTGCAAGTGCCGGGTGTCAATGAATACGCGGTCATTAACGCAAAGGGAAATTCAGTATTGCCCAGCGGCAGATACGTCACGCCCGCGGGCGAAACGATTCGCATTGATCGAGCCCCGTACGGCTTGAGTATATCGCCTGACGGAAAGAAGGTACTCGTTCTACATCACAACGGAACGGTTACCATTTCTGATGCTTTCAACTTAAATACCAGCGTCCGCATTCCAAGTTTTGATAAAAAAATAGCGCCCGTGATGGAAGGCGCATCGTTTCTGGGAGCCGCTTTTTCAGCAGATTCTAAACTGGCCTACTTGAGTGGAGGCGATCTTGGCAAAATAGTTGTGTTGGATGTACTCACCTATAGAAAAGTTGACCAGATCAACTTGAATGGCGTTTTCGAGGGAGTTGACTATCAAGAAAGTTTTACGTCTGATTTGGCGATCGACTATGACCGCAATGAATTGTTCGCATTAGATCGGGCGAATAACCGATTGGTAAGAATTGATTTACAATCGAAAAAAATTATTGCTTCTGTAAAAGTAGGACGGATTCCATTTGGTATTGCATTAAGCAAGGATAAAAAGTATGCGCTTGTTGCGAATGCAGGATTATTTGAATACCCCGCAGTGCCGGGCGTTACCAAAGAAAACCGTGATACGATGATGTTGGAGAAACCTCCTTATGGTACTTTCTCGAAGGAGATGGAAGATGGTGTGGAGGTGGAGGGAAGAAAAATACCCGGCCTTGGAAGTGCTCTAGTCCCTGAAGCAATGAGTGTGTGGACAATTGATCTAGCATCTAATAGAGTAATTGATCGGCATAAAACGGGTCTTCAGATTGGTCAACTGATCGAAGGAGCAGAAATTGTGGGCGGGGCAAGTCCCAATTCTATTGTGGTGGGAACAAAGTATGCCTATGTTTCCAATGCCACCAACGATAATATTTCAGTTATCGATTTAGAGAATCATTCTATCAAAGAAGAAATTCCAATTCTAGTCGATGAGCGAATAGATAAATACCGCGGCCTTACACCTTTTGGATTGACATTAAGCAAAGATGAGCAAACGTTGTACGTTGCCCTGCTAGGCTTTAATGCCGTGGCTGTGATGGATACGCAAACGAAAAAAACAAAGGGATTGATCCCAACGGGATGGGGTGCTACTCGTGTGAAGCTTTCCCCTGACGAAAAGAAACTATACATCATTTCTGCAAGAGGTCATGGTGCCGGCCCTAACGGGGGAGCGGATTTTGAAGAGCCACCGCAAGGCACATACATTGGCGACATTCAATTAGGAACTTTACAAGAGGTAGATGTACCTACAGATGAGCAACTAAAGCGCTACACCAGTCAGGTGCTTACCAATACTTTTCGCGAAGTTGACATAGAGGATGACGGAAAAAACCCGTTGCCGCCTCTGCCGAAACTTCGCGAAAGCCCAATCAAGTACATTGTGTACATCAATAAAGAAAATCGTACTTACGATGAAGTATTCGGCCAACTAAAAAATGGAAAGGGCGATTCAACCTTAGCGCGCTTTGGAGTTGATGTCGCCTATACACTGCCGGATTCGATGAAAAATAAATTTCAAGGATTGAAGGTCATGCCCAATCACCACAAGCTTGCCAAACAATTTTCCTACTCTGATAACTTCTATTGCGATTCTGACGCTTCCATTCATGGGCATCATTGGTTGGCAGGTGTTATTCCCAACGAGTATGTCGAAGCCAATTCTTCATCGAAAGGTAGTTTTAATACTTTTTCATCGGCACCGGGCAGGCGGTTTCCCAAATCAACTGGGGCGATTGACCCGGAAGACTACAATGAGATTGGTGGGATGTGGGAAGCGCTGGAAAGAAATAAGGTTTCGTTTTATAGCTTCGGAGAAGGCAACGAATATGCGGGTGTGTGGGAGGAGTGGAATCATACTTCTTTTGGTGCCCGTCAGCCCGTTGTGTTCCCGATGCAAAATGCGCTCTATAAAAATACCTCCTGGAACTATGCTGGCTTCAATATGAATATTCCAGATCAGTATCGAATGGATCAATTCGACGAGGAGTTTACCAGCCGATGGATCAAAGGAAACGAAAAAATGCCCAGCCTGATTGCCATGCAAGTACCAAACGATCACGGTTCAGATCCAAGGCCCGCAGCAGGATTCCCCTTTGTACATTCATTTATGGCAGATAATGATTTGGCGATTGGTCGGATTCTTCATTTCCTGTCACGCACAAAGTATTGGAAGAATATGCTGGTGATCATGATGGAAGATGATCCCCAAGGCGGGGTAGACCACATTGACGCACATCGATCTGTGTTGATGATGGCGAGTCCATACATTAAGCGTGGCTATGTTTCTCATGCGCATGCGAATTTTGGTTCACTGGTCAAGATAGTGTACAATATTTTGAACGTGCCGTATGTAAATCAGTATGATGCAACGGCTTCCTTGCTGCAAGATTTTTTTACCGACAAGCCCGACTTTACGCCTTATTCACTAGAACCTTGTGATCTTCGTATCTTCGATCCTCAAAAAGCCATGGATGTCTATCATAAGACTTTTGATATGAAGAAAATTATGGCTGGGCCAGAAATGGATGACGAAGCCGAACAACGTAGTTCGTTTTATCAGCAACACCCAAAGCGAAACGATATTTCCAAAAAATAAAACTAATCCTTACCTCAAAATGAACTACTCGAGAATTTTCCTGACGCTGATCTCTGTACTGATTCTATCTGCCTGTGCAGACAAAAAGGAAACGGACTCAAAGAAAATTTGGATTGCCTCCGCCCCAGCGGGCGATCGCTATACCAAAATTGATCGGGCGGGAGAAACCATACTCCCCAACGGTCGGATCATCACACCGACCGGAAAACAAGTAACCGTTGCGCCCCATCCGTTTGGGTTAACCTTAAGTCCAGATGGAAAAACAATCATCACGGCCAATTCCGGTGTGGGACCATTTTCAATTTCCATTATTGACGATTATACCTCAACTGCGCCAATAGTAAAGCAAATTCCGGAAACACTCAATCCAGAGAAGGGACTGCTTGAGGCTACGTTCATGGGTTTGGCCATTTCTCCAGACGGACAGAAAGTGTATGTGGCAGGCGGGCAACAGAATAGAATTTATGTTTTTGATTTGAAGACCAATAAGAAATTAGCAGAGATCAATTGCAACAAAACGTTTGACGGAACGGACTATAGCGATGGCTACATTGGCGACATGGCATTGAGCAAAGATGGATCGAAGTTGTATGCGGTCGATCAAATCGGATTTCGCATGATGGTAATCGACACAAAAACCAATCAAGTTATTCACAATGTAAAAACAGGTCGCTATCCTTTTGGCATAACCCTTTCGCCTGATGAAAAGACAGTCTATGTGGCCAATGTAGGGATGTTTGAGTATTCGTACATCAAAAGTTTGGATAAGAAAAGTCTTAATGAAACCGCGGCTAAATTTCCCACTTCCGCTTACGGCTCCAAAGAAATGAAAGAAGGAGTGAAGAGCGATTCGATTGAATTTGCTGGATTAGGCGATCCGAATGCACCCGAATCATTTTCAGTGTGGAGCATTGATGTGAGCAATGAAATTCCAGCTGTAACTTCGAAAGTGAAAACAGGTGTGCTGGTGGGAGAGGAGATTGACGGGATTTCTGCCGTGGGTGGATCGAGCCCAAATTCGATGGTAGCTACGGATCAATTTGTGTACGTGAGCAATGGAAACAACGATAATATTTCCGTCATCAATGCAAAGCAGAATAAAGTGGTGGAGAGCATCGAATTGAAATTGGATGAACGGCTAGCAAGTTTGAAAGGAGTGATCCCATTTGGTTTAACCATTTCTCCCGATCAAAAAAGATTATATGTAGCGGAAGCAGGCGTCAACGCTGTCGCGGTAGTTGATTTAGATTCTAAGAAAGTTCTAGGTCACATTCCAACCGGTTGGTTTCCCTCCAAGCTGAAGGTTACGCCTGATGGTAAGCAGTTGATCGTATCCAATGCCAAAGGCTTTGGTAGCGGACCTAATGGAGGAAAAGACTTCAAGCCGCCTTTTGATCATCCCTACGCCAGTTACATTGGTGCACTGATGCTGGGCACGGTTTCAATCATTGATATTCCCGCGGACGCGGAATTGAAAGCCCTCACCGAAAAAGTAGTCGCCAATAATTTTAGTTTCAAAGAAGTTGCCTCTGTGGAAAGCGAGAATCCAATTCCCTCATTTCCCAAGGCGAAAGAGTCTCCGATCAAATACATCGTCTTTATTTCAAAAGAAAACAGAACCTACGATGAGGTGTTTGGCCAGCTTCAAAATGGAAAGGGAGATTCTTCGCTCGCTCATTACGCCAAAGATGTTTCGTTCACCAACAAAAAGAAAACGATGAAGGTGGAGAACGCTACTGTGATGCCCAATCATTTGGCATTGGCCGAGCAATTTACCATCAGCGATAATTTTTATGTCGACTCGGATGTGTCGGCCGATGGGCATGTGTGGTTGACCAACACCTATCCTAATCAATGGATGGAAACCCACCATCCTGCCTCTTATGGTGGCAAGCGTAGTCAGCGAGAAGAATCAAAAGCGCCCGGCAAATTTGGTATGACGGGTGCTGCCGGGGCGATTTTTCCCGAGAGCTACAACCAAGCGGGGTCTATGTGGGAAAACTTGGAAAGACATGGAAAAGAGTTTTACAATTTTGGGTTTGGAGTTGAGTTCGATGCAGGTGGTTTTTCAGATTCCACTTTTAAATATGGTGGCGTTCGTTACCTCGCGAATTATCCGTTGCCAGGGCCGTTGTACAATCGCACCTCCCGTTTGTTCCCGACCTTTAATATGGCAATCCCCGATCAATTCCGTACTGACATCTTTGTGAAGGAGATCACAGAAAAGTATATCAATCCAAAAAAGGAACTGCCTTCTGTGTTGACACTTCAACTGCTGAATGACCACGGAGCAGGTGAGCGCGCAGCGGCTGGGTTTGCATTCAATGAAAGTTATATGGCCGATAATGATTTGGCATTAGGCAGAGTGATTGAATTTTTGAGCCATACTGAGTATTGGAAGAATATGATGATCGTTGTTACGGAAGACGATGCACAGGGCGGTCGCGATCACATTGACGCCCACCGAAGCATTCTCATGGTGATCTCTCCTTATGCCAAGAAGAATTTCAATAGTCATCAGCACTTTAGTTTCGGAAGTATTTTCAAAACATTTTGGAATGTGTTGGGCACTTCCTATCTGAATCAATATGATTTTGGGGTGAATGATCTAAGCGATTGCTTCACCAGCAAACCAGATTTTACACCCTACAATGCGTTGCCAGTTGATCCACGAATATTTGATCCCACAAAAGCGATGTCGCCACTTGATGAAAAGTTTGATTGGAAAGCCTTTCGCGATTCGCCAGAACTGGACGATCCTGAGGATATGAAAGAAAATGCGAAAAGAAAAGACGATGGTAGGACAAAAGTAAATCACTAAATATTCTAGATTTAAGATTCAGAATTTGGTTTCTACAAACTTGAAACTTGAATCTTGAGTTTTGAATCTTGAACTTTAAATCTTGATCTTTGAATCGTCCACATGCATGATTAAATTTTTTTCAACAATCCTGTTTTTGTTTTGTACTCAACTTGCCTTTTCGCAATTTAAGGGCATTGTCATTGATCAAAAAACACGGCAACCGGTGGCCGATGTTCACGTATCAATTATCAATTCTGCACTCGGCACAGTTAGCGATAAGGCAGGAGAGTTTGTTTTAAACAATTCTGTTGCCGATTCGCTCCGCCTTCGCGTCAGTGCCATTGGCTATTCGACTGTTGAGTACGTAATGGCACGAGAAAGGGAAAACTCCATCGAGTTGATTCCTTCAGCCATTCTTCTCAACAATGCCGTTACCATCACCGCACAACGCAGTGAGAGACTGTCTTTTGATGTGGCTCAGTCCACGTCTTCCATTTCTGCAACTCAACTCGCGGAACTCGCGCCCAGGTCAACGCCTGAAGCGCTGTTGAATGAAACAGGCGTATGGGTTCAAAAGACAAATCACGGTGGAGGCTCACCGATCATTAGAGGCCTTGTGGGTAATCAGGTACTGTTGGTAGTAGATGGAATCCGGTTGAACAATGCTACGTATCGATACGGACCTAATCAATACCTTTCCACGATTGATCCCGGATTAATTGAACGGATAGAAGTCAATAGAGGAAGTGGATCTGTGTTGTATGGGAGTGATGCGCTAGGCGGAGTGGTGCATGTTATTTCGGCCACACCTTCTTTTCACTCCAACGGATTGCAAGTTGGTGGACGCATTCAAACAAAATGGATGAGTGCCGGAATGGAACAGAGCATTCGTCCGGAGATTGAATTGAGGGGACAGCGGATCGCTTTTTTGGGTGGCTTCTCGGCTCGTAACTTTGGTGATGTGGTGGCTGGTGGGAACTTGGGCGTATTAAATCCAACACGATATGATGAGCGATCTGGTGATGCCAAATTATTACTACGGACGGGTGCGCAAGGAGTGCTCACAGCAGCTTTTCAACAAACAACGCAAAATCACGTGCCGCGCTACGATCAAGTAGTGCAGGGTGGATTTGCTGTTTTTGAATTTGAACCTCAAACCCGCCAACTGAGCTATTTACGTTGGGAGTCTTCGACAAAGAGCCCTTGGCTTCGGTCGTTTCGGTTGACGGGCTCTATCAATCGTTCTATCGAAGGAACCATTTCTCAAAAAAACAATTCAACTGAAATCAAAAAGCAGCTAGATGAAGTAAATACCTTGGGAGCAATAGCCGAGGTTCAATCAAACCCCATTTCCAATTGGTACATTCAATCTGGGATAGAATTTTATTCCGACAAAGTGAAGAGTAGCGCGAATGTTTTGAATACTACCACCAACGTGGAAACAGCCCAACGTGGATCGTATGCCGATGGCTCTACTATTTCAAATCTTGCCATTTTCACAAACCACCAATTGGATTGGAAAAAATTTCAATTTTCGGCAGGTGCCCGATTTAACAAGGTCACGGTTTCTGTTGTGGACAATGTGTTTGGCAATCAACAAATCAATCCAAGTGCATTTGTTGGAAATGCGGGAGTCATGTACAAGATCAACAAAAACTGGCGTATGATCGGCTCTGTCAATACAGGTTTTCGCGCACCGAATGTAGACGATATGAGTAAATTTGGCACGCTAGAAGCAAATGTGTTTGAAATTCCGAGCGGCAGCCTTTCTCCAGAGCGTTCGCTGAATATAGAGACGGGCTTCAAGTACAGTAGCCCTAAACTTTCATGGGCGATCACAGTCTACCAAACAAAGTTGACTGATCTAATCGATCGCGTAACGGCAAACTACAATGGTTCTCCCACTTTCGATGGACGAACGGTTTATCAAAAGCAAAATGTAGGCGAGGCGCTGGTAAAAGGTTTAGAAGCAGATGTCGAGGCGGTGGTCGTAAAGTCACTGACTGTATTTGGAAACGTTACCTACACGCATGGCGAAAATGTAACCAAGAAGGAACCCATGCGAAGAATTCCACCTGTATTTGGTAGAGTTGGATTTCGATACACTCATAGGTCAGGGACTTGGATCCGTACAGAATGGGCTATGGCGGGAAAGCAAGATCGATTGGCAGCTGGCGATAAGTCGGATGTGCGAATCAATGTACGATTGATTGATGGTGCTATGCCTGCTTGGGATATTGTAAATCTGTATGCCGGCTATTCGTTCAAATTTATCAGTATTCAAGTTTCCGCCCAAAATGTATTTGACCGGGCTTATCGCGTTTATGCATCTGGTATTGATGGCTATGGAAGATGCATGACTGCATCGCTCAGCGTCAAGATTTAATTCAATTTAAAATTGAGTTGCATCCCCATCTTCACTCGCACTGGCTTTCCGCGCTGTTTGCCTGGTTCCCATTTTGTTAAAGAGAGTACGCGCAGGGCTTCTTCATCGCAGCCAGAACCAATGCCACGGATTATTTTTAAGTCAGAAGGCTCACCATTTTTGTTTACAATAAATTCCACAAAGACCTTACCTTCGGTACCCATGTGCTTTGCTTGAGTAGGGTATTTTAGATTTTTAGCAAGTTGCTGGTAGAAATTTTTGAAACCGTTAACTGGCTCGGGTTTTTTTTCTACAATCACAAACACAGTATCGACTTCCGTATCCACGGGAATGAATACAGATGGAAGAAGAATCTCATTACCAGTTTCTATTATTGGAGTCTGATCATCAACAGGTATTTCATTTTCAACTTCTACGAGATCAGTAGGTGTTGGTGATTGTATTTTAGGTTCTAATTTCTTGATTGGCTGGGGAGCTTTTGCAGGTTCGAAAGTTGTAATCGGAGGGAACAGCAAAGTACCGGCTTCAATCAGGTTCGGCTCACGGATGATTGGCTTTATCTTTACTGAGCGCCACTCAAACGCGGTGATGGCAAGACTGATGCTAACGGTTAAGCCAACCAAGAAAAATTTGTTTCGTTGAAGGCTTAAATCTTTATTGGGATTTTTCTTTGCTTCCATAATTGATTGGGTTAGAATTTTCCTTCTTAATCCGCAATCGAAGATGGAGTCACGAGTTATTTAGGATTTATGTTTTGTAATTTGTGGTTTAAGTTTCCGGTTTCCAGTTAGCCGTTACGAGTTTACCTCACCACGAGCACTAACCTTTAATTGGTAACTAGTAACCGGCAACTTTTTTACCCGAGCCTTCTTCTCCCATTTGTTTACTACTACTATAAGCAAGATCACTACCACAATCAACAAAAAAAACGTAAACACCCGGACAATTTTTTTCATACGCTTTTCCTCTTCGTGTTGTTTTAGCACAGCACCATAGTTCTTAAAGCGATCCGTCCCGCGGGTGGTCAGTCGCTGTCTGCGCATACGTATTTCGTGCTTACCCATTGTACTTCACTTTGATGTTAAACTGAGTGCGCAGTTTATCCAATGCTCTGTACGTCCGCATTTTTGCGCCACTCTCCGTCATGTCCAATATAAATGCAATTTCCTTAAAGTCCTTGTCTTCAAAAAATCGAAGCTCCAATACCTGCACCATGTCTGTGGGCAACTCGTTCATGTAATTGATTACTTGCGTGATCAATTCCTCGTCCCAGCCCTCATCACTTTGTTCAACCAGCTCTTTTACTTTTAATTCTTCAATGCTAAACACTTTTTTCCCTTTGTTTTTACGATAGTGTTTATTCACCTCATTGCCCGCAATTTTGTAAAGCCAGGCCGAAAACGGAAACCCACGAAATTCATACTTGCCCAAGTGGTTGAGCGCGTTCACAAAAGTTTGCGAGCAGAGGTCGCCTGCTAGTTCTTCGTCATCCGTTTGACGGTAGAGGTAGTTATAAATCCGGTCAAAGTATTGCTCGTAGATTTCACCAAAGGCGTTCGGGTCTTTTTTCGATCGCTCGATCACTTCCTGCTCTTTCCGGATTTCATCTTCCGACATGCGTAGGCGGTTTATAGTCTAGTACTTCGCAACAACTTACTGGTGCATGGTAGTAGTGGTACAAAGTGATAACGCAAAGGAATTTATTAAGTCACAGGTAATAAAAAGAATATTCTCTTTTTACATCATATATTCTCGACACATTAAGCGGTGAATGATGACTTTATGAGGTGCCTGGTTTTAGAAGTGGCAAAAATGGATATTGAGAAAATGGTTAAACCCAGATTTTGCAGTAGAACTATCCAGTCAGACTTATTGGCAGATTTATATTTTGGACATTTGAGAATAATCCATCGTACCATTGCCTTCTTTTGAACGGGACGGACATTTTCAGTACCCCTTTTTGGGCTTCTTGCTCTACCCAACTTCCAACTGCAAAGCAGTTGAACCTTAATGTGGAAAGCTTGGGCTGTGGCTGTTTTTGATGGGTTATTAGCCGGAATAGGCTCAAATTATAGGCTACCATCACAAAGCGCATAGCTGTTTCAGTAGCACAAAAACCATCCATGCAAAAGCCTTCTGTACCGAAATTTTCTTTCAACACTTTGATCCTGTTTTCGGCATCACCCCTGCGCTTATATTGTTCCCATATTTTTGTTGCCGGCAGGGCTTGGTTAGTGACAAAGGCATGTTACCTTTTGCGGCACACTTTTTCGTCCGCTATGCCCAAGCTGCCGAATAATGTCTTGAGCTTCTTACCCGTTGCCTTGGCCCTGATTTCTTCACTTTGCTTGATGACCACAATCCTACGGGCTTTGCCCTAACCGGCCTTGCTGGTAGTTTATTTCCGATACACATAAGCCTTCGCCTATCGCATTCCATTGGGTGATACCATAAATGCTGGCTTGTAAATTGGAATACAGCTTACAAGCAATGATGTAGGGGATATTTCTCTGCTCAATGAAATCCAAGACTGTAATGGTACAAAACCCACTATCGGCTCTGAACAACCCTACTGTTTTGTTTTTGAGGATGGCAAATGTGTCTTCTAAAAAATGGATGCAGTTGCTGTTGCACCCTGAATTGCCGCTGCGGTTCCAGCAATTGGCCACCATGCGTATGTCATTGACAAAAGCAAACAAGGGATGATGGCTGCCACGGCCAGGCTTCTTGGGGTTGTACCTTTTTTTGCTTCCTGTGCCCCGTAACGGGTGATCGCACTGCTGTCCATATCCAACGTGTAATTGTCAAATTGGATATGCTCAAAAAACCACGTGTACAGTTCAATGAAAAATTGGTGGTTCATTGTGGGCGTAAATTTTTTAAAGAAACGCCCGAAGGTGGTTCCCGAAGCAACCCGCTTCCATCCAAATACCTGGCGCAACACTTCATCAACCTGCACCACCGCTGTGTGACTAAAACGAAAGCAACCAATCCAGATGCCCACCCAAAAACTCTCTATTATACCCACGGCATCAATCCGGTTGTTACTCTTGCTCTCAGGCAAACCAAGCTCGGCCAACTTCTTTCTGGTCCCAGTTTGGTCAACCAATATTTTCATCTCTTTCATCCCGCCACAGGCTGTTACTAACTTATCGGTGTAGTGGTATATTCAAATATAGGACACCTTGTCACTAATTTATTCTACTGCAAAATATGGGTTTAATGCATGTTCTTATCAATCCACTTTTATGCTGTTATTCAAGTACACCAAAAACAAATCCTCATTCATCTTGTCTTTTGGTGAACTCGCGCTCATTGCCCCTCACGCAACACCGACAAAGTCGAGAAAAATCTTTGGTATTAAACAGGAGCGAGTAATAGGGTTCAAATACTACGTACCCCAGCTTATAGTTTAATGACCATATCCGATTACCTGCATAGTATATATTAAGGCTATCTCTTAGTTGCGGCAGAATTGCTTTTGTCGCAGATATGGATTCGATCTTTCTGTAATCACGCATACTTTAATCTGGAAAGCCCGTTTGGTTTTTCCAGAACTCCGAGTCTTTTTTTGCTTTACTGAAATAGATATTGCAAGGGTTACATTCGTTTTGAAATCGTTTGTATGCAGAGACAACTAAATCGGCTTTAGCTACTGCCCACGATTGATTATCATACCCATTTATTCTTTCAACATGGGAATCAGACAAGAAATAGAATCCATCATATTTTTTGAAATTTATTATGCTGATAAGTTGTTTGAATTGAATTGCTTTGTTAAATTTTTTTTCTTGTTCCGACTTCGCTTTTGGGTCATAGTTCTTTAATAGTATAGTCTCTTCTATCTTTAGGATGGCATAATCCTCTTCATTGATTATCATCTTGCCAAATAACTTTGTAGCATTGGGCCATCCTCCATCTTTGGTTGCGGACGGGTCAATTAGCTCATAATTTATTGCTATAGCTGGAGCTCCGTCATATTCATAAACGTTCTTATCGATCTTATAAGAATATGCTTTTCGGGAAGTGTATGGGTATGAGTAAGAGTAGGCATCATGTCTTCTCAGAAAAAATAAATCGATCCAAAATAGCTCCTCGTCATCTACGGTTCTAAATTCACCCTCTCCAGCTACCTGCCCCTGAACAAGATTCTGCATTCTCTTGATATTTTTTGTATAGCCTCTGGCATAGTACTCATCGAAGAAAACATCCGTCCTTTGCAAAAGATTGTTTGACGCATCAAATTTTCTCACTCTGGCTGACAATTCGCGGTGAAATGGCTCACTACTGTAATTTTTACTTAAGTTTTGATAAATATTGAGTAGCGTTTCTTCCACCGTTGTTGTTTTGGCTCGAATGGTTACTTCGTCAAGTTCAACTACTTTCCTGTTAAGGAGAATAAGGCCTAAATCAACTTCTGGTGAAACTGGCTGTATTTTCATTATTTTTGTTTCATATCCAACACTACTTATTTTGATTGAAACAGGTGAGCTTACGTCAGGTAGTTTAAACTCAAACAGACCATTGTCGTTTGAACAAGAGCCAAAGTTTTTTAGTGTTATGTTCGCATAAGGTAGAGGCTCACCCGCAGCATCCATGAGTTTACCTTTAATAATAAGCTGAGCGTCACACTGATAAAAGGATATAAATAGAATAAACACAACAACTATAGATTTCTGCATAGGATAGGATTTTAATATAAAGCGGGCCGCTGTCTATGAAGCAACCCGCATTGCTAATTGTTGCTACAATGCCTGACAATCCGCCTTATAGCTTCTCCCCATTCCTTTCGATTTTTCGCATCTCCATCCGGTACTTAGCGAATAGGTAATTCCACCCTTCACATTCATCATTTCACTTTTGTCAAGTGATGAAAGAGTTTCTTTGTTCAACGACAACTTTTTGCTGATTTTTAACTTTTTCATTTTTGTAAATTTTTTGGTTAAACAATTACTTTTTTTATGCCGCTTCCACTATGGCGATCAGCATCGTTGGCAATTCAAAAGTATTTGCTGGTCGTCCAATGCCACTGAACTGCGCAAAGAATATTTGATTTTTAGCTTCGAATTGGAGCCACCCTTCATCTTATCCTTAATTCCATTGCCAACGATAAGTGTAATGTCATTCAAGTAGACATAACTCTTTGTTCGGTGGCAAGAGTCCAACTGTGCTCCTAGTTCCTTCATTTCTCGTAGGTTTTTTACTAGCATGATGCGATAAAGATTGCAAAAAAAAAATTCGATAAACTAGAAGGTGAAAAAATTTGAAACGGGTTTTTAGAGATGCCTTAAATTATAATAGCGCTGCAAAATCAATATTTTGAACATCATCAGATAATCAAAGGAAGGGCGACCGCCCTGGCTTCTGTCTTTTCCCGATACAAAATGTGCCTCCAAGGGTTTGCGAAAAATCTAAAAATCAATGAGGGCTTCTAATTTTAACGATGGGTCGTTTTGCTAACCGATTTTATCCAACCGAAACTGCTTATCAAATAATCCTCTCGATTTATTTTTCATCTATTTTCTACTTTTTCTCAAGAAACAAAATTTATAGATAACTTCGTAGGGTTTTTAGAGATGCCCTGATTTTATTTTGATAGATTAGATAGCTCGTTAAGGCTTTAAAATATGCCAATAAATCATCCCACCATTCAAGGCTTAACGACAGAACAAGTTCTCCAGTCTAGAAAAAAATTTGGCTACAACAGAGTAGAATATAAAAAGGAAAACAGATTTCTTAGTGCGTTAAGTAAGTACGCAAAAGACCCAATGATTATTTTGTTATTGGCGGCCTCTTCAATCTACTTCGTCAGCGGAAAACCTATTGATGGAGTATTTCTAGCTTCCGCGATTGTATTAGTCTCGCTCATTTCTTCCTATCAAGACTCCAGAAGCCGAAATGCACTGGAGAAATTGAAAGACTTTACACAACCCAAATGTAAAGTTATTCGCAATGGAAAAACCGAGGAAATAGTAAGCGAAGAGCTGGTAATAGGAGATAGTCTGATGGTTGAAGAGGGATCATCGATTGCTGCAGACGGAAAGCTTGTCCAATCCAATGATTTTTCAGCCAATGAATCAATACTTACGGGCGAGGCAATGTCTGTCTACAAAGATCAATCGACAGAAGATAATCAGATTTATCAAGGAACAACCGTAGCCAGTGGCTTGGCAATTGCCACAGTCATCGCTATTGGTGGGCAAACCAGGTTAGGTAAAATCGGAAAGAGTTTAGAAGACATAAAGGAAGAGAAGACACCTCTTGAATTGCAAGTAAATAATTTTGTAAAGAAAATGGCCATTGTTGGTGGGGTCGTCTTTCTCATTGTCTGGGTAATCAACTATCTCCATTCTCACAATGTTCTGGAAAGTCTGCTGCAAGCGCTTACCTTGGCTATGAGCATTTTGCCAGAAGAGATCCCAATTGCTTTTACCACTTTTATGGCGCTTGGCGCTTGGCGTATGATGAAGATGGGCATTGTGGTAAAGCAAATGAAAACGGTAGAAACATTGGGCAGTGCTTCTGTTATCTGTACGGACAAAACAGGGACGATTACTGAAAACAAGATGAGTTTGGCAAGACTCTTTGTCCTGTCTACCAATACAATTTCCAATCCTGAAAAAAGCATCAATGAAGATGATGCGGCCATCATCACCTTAGCTATGTGGGCTAGTGAGCCTATTCCTTTTGATCCAATGGAAGTGGCACTACATCAAGCCTACGCAAAAGCAACGTCCGCAGACGAAAGACCCAACTATAAAATCGTACATGAATATCCGCTAGGAGGGAAGCCTCCTATGATGACACATGTTTTTGAAAATAGATCGGGCCATCGCGTCATAGCGGCCAAAGGGGCACCGGAAGCGTTGATGGCTTTATCAAATCTTACCGCCATCCAAAAACAAAAGACCGAGGAAGCCATTAAAACACTATCAACGGATGGTTATAGACTGTTAGCGCTCGCAGAAGCAAATTTTGACGGCAATAACTTCCCCCCAACACAACAGGAATTTCAATTTGTATTTAAAGGGCTTCTGGCATTTTATGATCCACCTAAGAAAAATATTCAAACCGTACTAGAACAATTTTACAAAGCCGGCATTGCTGTAAAAATTGTTACCGGAGACAATGCTGCCACCACATTGGCCATTGCAAAGCAAGTAGGGTTTAAAGGTCTGGAAGATAGCTTGACGGGTGATGAACTCATTAAATTGCCGGAGACTGAATTACAAGAAGCCGTTTTAAAGACGAGTGTGTTCACACGAATGTTTCCCGATGCCAAACTCAAAATCATCAATGCCCTAAAAGCAAAGAATCAAATTGTTGCTATGACAGGCGATGGAGTCAATGATGGTCCCGCGTTGAAAGCAGCCCATATTGGTATTGCAATGGGGAAAAAGGGAACTGAAATAGCCAAGCAAGCGGCCTCATTGGTTCTTTTAGAAGATGATCTTTCCAAAATGGTGGATGCTGTGGCTATAGGTAGAAAGATTTATAACAATCTTAAAAAAGCCATTCAGTTTGTTATTTCCATTCACATACCAATAATACTCACGGTTTTTATTCCTCTGGTGCTCGGCTGGATTTACCCCAATATATTCTCGCCTGCGCATATTATTTTTCTGGAGTTGATTATGGGCCCAACTTGTTCTATTATTTACGAGAATGAACCCATGGAAAAAAACACGATGCTTCAAAAACCTAGGCCTTTCACTACTACTTTTTTCAGTTGGAAGGAATTAGCCACCAGTATCATTCAAGGTTTGGTGATTACCATGGGAACGTTGTTCATCTATCAATACGCGGTGAACCAGGGATGTGGTGAGGCTCACACAAGGACGATGGTTTTTGTAGCGTTAGTCACAGCCAATGTATTTTTGACATTGGTCAACCGTTCATTTTATTATTCAATGATTGCTACGCTGAAGTACAAAAATAATTTGGTTCCATTGATCATCGGCATAACTGTTTTATTGACTGCACTTCAATTATATGTAAAGCCCTTGACAAAATTCTTCCAATTTGAATATCTTACTTTACACCAATTGGGTATTAGCATTGGCGTTGGCTTTGTTTCAGTAGTTTGGTTTGAAGTGGTGAAATGGAAGAATAGAAATAAAAAATGGCAATCCGGTAAGCCCTCCGAAAGTTAACTACCAGCCATAGAAACAGTTTGTTGCTCAAGTGACTCAGTCAACGTTCAATCTGTAAATGATGTAACGTTTCAATAGAATTGTGTAACACCCACACAACTCAAGAGTATGACATTTGTTGTGTATTCAAGCCGCTTTGAAGCGAAAGTTGGTTACACAAACTATGCCCATACAAACGATCAACCCTACCACGAGTAAGTTTGTTCAGTTATTTGAGCGATGAGGATGCAAGCTGTAGATGCAGCCGTGGCGCAAGCAACAGAAGCTTACGCGAGCTGGAGAAAGACATCGTGCGAGCAAAGGGCTTCTCTCTTACATAAAGTAGCTGCATTAATGCCGCGTGGATAGTAAGAAGATATTTGAGAACTAGCAATCAAATGGTAGAATTCAAAATGGCATGAAAAGAATACTTGATCCATGAGACTTCTTTGAACCATCTTTTCAGGCTTTTAAGTTTACACTAGAGATAGCAGGAAAGACAAAGGGTCAGGTGTTGTTGCTTCATATTGTGGAAGTGCCTGTGATGTATGATACGGTGATCTCACCTGTACTAAATTTCCAAGTGTCATTCTTCAACGAATTGAAAGCTAAGGCAGAAAAACAGTTTGTAAAAATGCAAGCAAAATTTGCAAAGGAGAATGTTAAAATTCATTCTTTTGTTGAGTTAGGCTCAATTCAGAAAACCATTGCGCGTATCACGGAGGAGAAAAGAGTTGATCTAGTAATAACGGGTACTCACGGAACAGTGGGGCTTGTAGAGTCTTTCATCGGCTCAAATACTGAAAAGGTAGTTCGTTTTTCAACTGTGTCGGTTATTGCCATTCATCAATCAGGGAGGCCATCGAAAATCAAAAACATCGTCTTTCCCACTAATTTGGAAAAGAATCAAACGCCATTAGTCAGTCAAATAAAAAAATTACAGGCATTCTTCTCTGCCACGCTCGATCTCTTACAAGTGAATACACCTGCCAACCTGAAACGTACAGGATATGAAAAGCAATTGATTGAAGCCTTTGCAAAACAACATCACTCAGCAGACTATACCGTTAATACCCGAAACGAGTTTACTGTAAAGGGTGGAATTGTCAATTTCGCCCACGAAGTGAAAGCCGGCATGATTGCGGTGGGCACGCATGACCGTAAGGGATTATCGCATTTATTCCTAGGCAGTATTGCTGAAAATGTTGTCAACCTAATTACTTGTCCGACTTGGACGTATGCTGAGAAAAAACAAAAACCAAGAAACAATGATCACAAAAGCAAATCTAGAAAGTGAAAATAGGACCGGTCATAACACACTTGGACCTAATGCGAATCGTCCGCTTCATCTACTCACAGCTTCTTCGATAAAAGGCGACAAAGTAGAAAACAGACAGGAACAAAACATCGGTAAGATAAAGGACATTATGATCAATCTGAACGATGGAAAAATAGAATATATGGTAGTTGAATTCGGTGGCTTTTTAGGAATCGGGGAAAAGTTATTTGCTATACCTTTTTCAAAGCTCAGACTGAATCGTAAAAAAGGAAAACTTTGAACTGGACGTCAATAAAAGCGTGCTGGAAGCAGCACTAGGATTTGATCTTACGCATTGGCCAGAAATCAGTAGCCAATATCTGGATGTAGATACTTACTGGGGGTCATTTGTCAGCCCACATACGGGTATCCTGTCTATCTAATTCTATTCGAAAACAATTAATTTAACTATCCCAACGTATGACAAAGGAAAACAGAGGGTCCATTGACCTCTCCCATAGCGAAATTGCCTTCTCAGTTAGGTATTCAATGATTGCCCGCGTGAAAGACACTTTCAAAATTTTTGAAGCGAGCATATACACCACGGAAGTGATTTTTCCACTGCGGAGATTGATCTTTGGATTGATGTTACCTCTATCACAACGGGTGACTCTTAAAGAGATGAACACCCTTAAAACAAACGAGTTTTTTGACGTCAAGAGTCACCATCAAATCACCTTTACAGCTAGAACGATGGCGAAGAAAGGATCAGATGTGAATCATGAATTGTGGGGAGAACTAACAATGATCGGAATAACGAAAAACGTCAAGTTAGACGTTCAATTCGGAGGCATTTCGAAAGACACTTATGGAAATGAAAAGGCGGGGTTTTCGCTGACTGGAAAAATCAACTGTAGCGATTGGGGGCTTACCTGGAATGCGACTTTAGAAACCGGTGGTTTTACGGTTAGCGATGAAGTCACGATTTCCTGTGAGATGGAATTGACCAACAAAGGGACAAAAGAATTGTCAGTGGAACTAGACCCCGTTGAAAGTAAACAGATAATAATTAAAAAGGGGCTCGTTTGCCGATTATGGATTTTTGAGAATACTATTACCTGAAAATTAGTGTAGCAATTTTTGCATCAATGCTACTTCATGTCTTTACCGACAGTTTGCGGGATTTTGAACCAAAACAAAATGAATACGGCAGAGGTAAAGGGAAACTGGAACGAGAAAAAAGGAAAGTAAAAAAAGTTTGCGATGTTAACAGACAATGATTTGATGTTTGCAGAAGGGTAAAAAAAGGAGCGATGATGGGAAAGCTTCAGGTTTAACCCGGCAAGACAAAAGAGGAATTGCACAAGATCATTTCAGCACTATAGGTTTATATTCGTTGACTAGATCAAATGGAGACTCAGGTGGTGTCCATTTTTGTATTTCTGTTTCTTTTCGTTCATCCTAATTGCGTAATTTGAACGATCCGTATCTAAAAACTACGGTCAAGTTGCGTGATATGCGAATTTCTGTTTGTCGGGGATATTCATATTTACGTACAGCAGGGTTGGGCTAACTGAAGAATTCTTTGCTCATGAAATGGGGAAGAATTCCAAAAGTTTATCAAATGCACGATACCAGTTACTGTTATGAGAGGCCATTCAAACCAAATGACGTTATAGTCAAGTATTTGCTACTCTATTCCGACTTTTGACTTCTCTACTTCAATCTCAACTCTCTATTCCTGTTGACTCTTTCTAAAGGTAAACAATACAAGCATGAAACGGAGTAGATTATAAGCAGCCCACTGTAAAGCACGTTTTACGATATTTATTTCTTGTTTGTAAGACTCTTTCGTTACTTGAATACACTCTTTTTCAATGATATCTATCAGGGCATGTTCCGCTTGTTTTGCAAACTCATCATTTTTAACTTCAATATTCAATTCAATGCTGGCATAGGCACTTAGATTATTTATGTTATACGAGCCAACCGTTGTCCAGTGGCCATCACAAGTTGCTATTTTTCCGTGCAACACACTTTTTTGATATTCGTAAATCTTAATGCTGTACCGCATTAGCCAATCGTATAAATAACGCTCTCCGTATTTCGACAAGGATATATCAGACATTCCGGCTAGAATTAACTGTACTTTTACTCCCCGCTGAGTGGCTAGCCGTAGCTGCTTCCGAAAAGCTCGGCCTGGCAGAAAATAGGGAGACATGATAATAATCTTTGAGCTTGCGCCTTTCAACATTTGTAAGTAGCTCTTTGTGATTTCTGATTTACGTGCAACCCAATCATTCTGGTTGATCTTTATGGCACAGCCCTGTTTGCTGTCTTCGTTAATTTGGATGAGCCCGCTTGTCTTATGATGTGCAAAGGAAAATTTACCTTTGATTCTTCTTTTGCAAACCTGTTCCAGCTCGATAGACGCCTCACCCACGACATACGCAGCCCAGTCGAGCCACGCAATATTCTCGGGCATATCGTTGTATCGATCGCTGATGTTGAGCCCACATACAAGACTTTCTTTACTATCGATCACAATCACTTTGTGGTGCAGCCTTCTACCAAGGTAGAATTTCCTATTTTTGACATAGAGCGTAAACCATCGAAAATGGACGCCAGCATCTTTCATATCTTGAACAAATGACGTTGAAAGGCCTTTAGAAGCGTAGCCATCCAATAACAAATGCACCGCTACATTTCTTTTGGCGGCAGCAATCAACGCGTGAGCTACTCTTCGCCCAGTGTCATCTTCATCAAAAATATAGATTTGAAAGTAGATCGTATCCTTTGCCTGATTAATCAACGCTTCCAGCATTTCAAAAAAGGCTAGCCCGCCTTTAATCAAGCGTACCTGATTAGAGTAGGAAAAACCGGCATGTAGGTGTTTTCGCATGCTAAAGTGGAGTGCAACTATTAAAACTGAGCCAATTTAGAATGCTATTGGTCACTTTAAAAGGTCTCATTCAAAAAATAATGCAAACAAAGTGATGTAAACTATTCTAACCACCGTGTAGAACAATATCTGCACACGCGGCAGCGAATAGCATGAATTGGGCGCACAAAAATTGGCTGAGTAATTGTTAAAGTGTTAAACCTAACTAAAAAGAATATGAAAAATCTTGGAATTACTCTGATCATTAGCGGAGCTGTTATGATGGTATTTACCGGATTTAACATCGTCACAAAAAAAAGGTGGTAGACTTGGATGCCGTGGAAATTACCAGTGATGAAAAGATCCCCATTTATTGGTCACCCATAACCGGTGGCATAATACTGGCGACCGGTCTTTTAACATTTTTTGCAAGCCGAAAAAAAATCGAGTCGATAAAGACAAAGGCATGAAACCAACATTTGATTGTCTTTAAGGTTACCGCTAAAAACAGAGAATCCGTGGGATACGTTTGAAACGATCTTTACCATTGGTTCTGTTCATAAGTGTACCATCATCAGCAAAAATGATAAAGGCGCTTCATTGGAGCTTCCTTATGGAATTGAGGGATTCTGTTCTGCCAAGAACTTAGTGAAAGAAGACAATGGAAAAGTAAAAGCCGGTGAAGCTTACGATTTCAAAGTGCTAGAATTCTCTAAAGACGACAGACGCATAGGACTTAGCTTGAAGGCGATGACGCCTACCGAAGAGGCAGCTCCGAAAGCAGCTGCAGCTCCTAAAAAGGCCGCAGCCCCTAAAGGAAAGACCGTTGAGAAGATCAATCAGGAAGTGGAGAAGTCTACACTTGGAGATAATGAGGCTTTAAATGCATTGAAAGAAAAGATGAATGCGGCTGAGGCAAAAGGCGAAGGCAACTAAGTCTTTGCTGTATGTAAACAGAAGAAGGTGGCTTCGGTCACCTTCTTTTTTTTAGGGTTGTAATACCCCGGTTTTTTTTAGCGTTGTGTAAAAAAAATGGTTCCGTGGCCGAGTGCCCCGATTGGTATCGGGGTGAGGTTTGCAAAAGGGAATTTAGATATTGATTGAATAAGGTTTCGTGGCCGAGTGGCTGGGCTGAGCTCTGCAAAAGCTCCTACAGCGGTTCGAATCCGCTCGGAACCTCTGAAACCTTGAGCCTTTGCTCAAGGTTTTTTTTGCTAAAAATGAATTTCAGGAAATTTGTATTTTTAGGCCGTCTTTAAAAAGCGGGAGTAGCTCAGTTGGTAGAGCGACAGCTTCCCAAGCTGTAGGTCGCGAGTTCGAGCCTCGTTTCCCGCTCTCCTGATAATCAAATAGTTAGGTTGTGTTTTGATCAAAAAAATAGTTGAACATCTTTTCTGCTTTGACACGAGTTTAACACAAATAAGGAATTAGCCCCTATTTTGTTGGCGCAGTTTTTAATCACCCGATGTTGAATAGTAACGCTGATCTCGCCAGACGGCCAAGTCATGAACTTTTCGACCGACAAGTATCTTATCCACTTTAAAAAAGTCCGATTGAAATTTAGCGACAACTTCAATTGGCCGCCTTATTAATGAGATTAAATCATGTAGTGTCTCGATCTCTCTAACTTTATCTAGTCGTTTTGAATGTCGGTAAGTGTCAAAAATTGCATTAAAAACCGGATTGAATAAGTTTGGGTCACCGTTGTTATAAATTATTAGGTCACCATTAATTAAATATTCATGGACAACTTTTCTGCATTCAGGGTCCCTGTGTCTTTCCTCTGGTGGACTCCCCGTTATTGAATGAAAAGTCTCTCTCGAATAAGAAAGTTCTCTCAATTCGACATATGCTGTATTAGCATAGTTTGAAATCAAGAATAGCTCTGGGATATATGTCCCTTCGATAAGTTCATAGCCAGTAACATGAAGCCCTATTCCATACTTCAACCATTGTCGTACTTTATATTCTGCTTTTAACTCTTGGGTTAATCTTAAAAACTTTGTTGTCCACAGGCATTGATCCGGCTAACGAATCTTCCAAGCTTAAAATTTGAAATTCTGTCTTTCCTAACAAGCCTAGTGCGTTGTCAACGAGATAGTCAATTAGTTCAAAATATTTTGCTTTGCTCTTATCTTGACTATTCACCATTAAAGGGCAGACTAGAAATAAAACCACAAAAATTGTCCTCATTTGTAAAAACTATTTTAGTCTAATTTCTAATTAACCCTTGCAGGTATTGCCGCCATCATTTGTGTTTGCGCAGTAGTGCAATTTCGAAGCCGCGCCCTGTCCGCGTGACCAAAACGTTGAACGAAGATATAAACTTTGGGCTACACGTCAACGCACCATTGCGCAAAGCTTCTATGCTATAAAAAGTGAGGCGTCTAGGGAGAAAGGTAGTCCTTCACTAACGTAGTGTTGGCTACAAATAATTAGTTGAAACGATAACC
>JADBYQ010000067.1 GCA_020402945.1 Cytophagales bacterium
TCACGCTTCCAGAATCCAAACACACCCAATCTAAACTGCTCAAAATGGACGATTTACAAACCGAACTGTACCAAATTGTACAGAAAAATTTCTAGGGTGTTGCAACGCTGAAAACAGGTGCAAGTTTCTGATACAGTAATATTGCAAAATATAACTTCCAGATGCTTTTAAATTCGAACTCACTTCTCGGTGGTGTGATGGCAAGGTCCTTAAAAGCAATTGCGCCCCTAGGGTTCTCTGCTGGAACTAATGAAACCCCCTTACTCATCAACTCATACTCGGAAGTAGAGAGATATCCATACAAAGCACTTTTTCCTGATCCTTTACAACCAAAAATAATATCCACTTCATTGTTGATGATCTGCTCCCACAGATAAGTTTTCACAAAGTAATTCTTTAGTCCTCCAATCTCATCCTCAGCAACACGTTCACCAATCTTAATGGCCTTCAAGTCCTCAGTGTCTTTCATAAGATTTAGTCAAGATAGTTTACCCTCAAACGCCTTTTTTAAAATACTTTGCCGGAGGGTTTCGGCTTGCTACTATTGGTTTTACTGCTTCATATACAATCGATCGTTGTCGCTTATTTCACTTTAGTTGATTTCCATCCTTGTTCATCAGATTCGAATCTAACTTTCGGATAGTAGTCTTTGTATGCAATATCAAGAAAATGCTCGCCAGGTACATTTTTTATCAGATTATAAAACGAAATTAAATCCAGTCTGTTCATTCGTTTTTTTTCGCTTTGATTTACTAAATCTATTGGTTCGGGATCGTATTCCCATTTGAAACCCAAACTTGAAAGGCTATTTACAAATAAAAGGCATTGTTCATAAGTTGATAATTGAGCACGAAGAGTCTTTCCGTAAAAATACTTTTCATTGTCTGGTAACTTCTGGGTGTTGACGAATTTATAACTTTGAAATAAATGTCTAAAGTAGTGCCCCAATCGATGTTGATGTCCACCGTAATACTTTATTTGTTCGATAAGGCTTTTGTAAGTAAGAGCATCGGCCGAGTACCCAGTCAAAATGTCTTTATCACTTTTATTATATAATTCCTCAAAAATATTATTACGCCTTGCAGGCGCCAAAGATTTAAATTCTTTCCATTTTTCAAATGCTGCATCATTCTCCCTTTTTGGTTTCATTTGGAGAAATTTAATAAGCTTTATAAAAAAAGGATGTTTGTACCTGAATTTGAAAATTCTCCTTAAGATCATTTCCCCCTCCTTACTAAGTCCATAATAAACAATAGAATAAGCTAAGTCAATCGAAATAAGCTCATACAAGTCGATTTTTTTGTTCTTTACTAAAACTATTCTGATTAGATAGTTTTTGTATTCCGGTGTAACATAATCGTCTACATCTTTTGTTGATGCATAATTTCTTACTTCCTTAAGACAATCTTGAACTTCTTTGGTTATTACCTGAAAAACTTTCCTTCCTAGGTAGTTTTCCTCCCTTGAGTTTTCAAATTTAGAATAATTGAGCTCGCTTACATTATCTCTGTGAATCTTTAAAAGATCAAAAAATTTACTTTCGAATCTCTCCTTTGCCACAGATTCCCGCTGTTCCTTAAAAGTCAAATACAAAAAAATGAAACCCGAACCTGATATAAGTGTACCAACAACACCACCAATAAAATCACCGAATTGTCCCGTAATTGAAAAATCAATTTTTCCAGGACCAAAAACATTTATGCCATCAACCCCCGCACTTATCACAAAGTAAAAAGAGATTGCCCCGCCAACTCCAAGCAAAACCCACGCGAATATTTGGACTACTTTGCTCATATTAATTTAAAGTAACTTCCCCTCAAACGCCTTCTTTAAAATACTTTGCCGGAGGGTTTCGGCTTGGGCAAGGCTGGTGGTAATGGTTTCTTCGATTTTATCGCATACACTCAGGCGACTTTCTATTTCTTGAACAATTAAACCTTGTTCTTCTATATGAGGTAATGATATCGGAATTTCATTCACAATTTTTAAATTCAAATTTGCCATTGTTGTTCCCCCCGCATTATCATTTAGGTATTTCTTGATTGGTTCACTACTTAGGTAAAAATAAAGAAATTGGGAATTCAATCGTTTTGTATTTGGACGGAAATACAAGCTTCCCGTGCCACAAAACTACCCTGCCTCTTTCTTTCTAACCAAACCACATCTACCCATTTCACCTCTTCTTCCCATAATAACATCTCCCTCTTTCAAAATATAATTAGGTAAACTCTTTAACTTCTCTTTAGAAATGGAATCGGAGTAATCCGCTTCAATCATTCCATCTTGAATATGCATTGGATTGATTAGTGGAATACCATTTTCGATATAGTCTTCTCTATGAAGTTGGGTGCTAAAGGGGCCAATCTGGATCTTCTCTGTAACGTCTTTCAGAATAAAATCCTGAAAGCGATCATTTACAAACGCCCATTTCAACACCGCCTGTCTATAAATTTTTAATTGCTGCTGAGCGGTTTCTAATTGTTGTTTTCCCTTTTCGAGTTCGCTGAGAAGTTCCTCTATTTTGGAGACTACTGAGCGTTGAGTTTCGATTGAAGGAATGGGGACAAGAAGAGTCTTAAATCTGGTGTGAGTCAAATTTAAACCACTATCACTACCACCTGTCTTCATTTTGTCAATGGCTTTCCAAGCTTTTTGTGAAAGTAAGTATGCTTCCAAATATTCAGCTACAGCTTTTCTTTCGTTTACTCTGAACCTATACATTTTACCAGAAATCAATAGTTTCTTTCTCGTCTTACGAACAAGACAGGCGATACCGCATCGATTTCTTGGACCAGCGCAAGTGATTAGCAAATCACCACTCTTAACCTCATGTTGAGTCCTTGGCGAAAGATGTGCTGGTAAAAGTTTGTTTTCAAGTTCCAAGAATTTACCAGGTTGAATTGCTGTCGTTTTCAGAACGCCCCAATCATTTTCTGTAGGCGATGGTTGTTTTTCACATTGTGGACTCCAACCTTGCCCGAGTATTACTCCGTTTGCCAAGGGTGACAAAATATCCTCAATAGGTAACTCTACCCATTCATTTACTTTCTCGCTGATCATTTTCACTTCTTCAAGCTCTGTTATTTTATTCTGCTTCTCACAACAAATACTAATCAGTTTCTCACTTCAAACAATTCCGGGAATTCGGGCATCTCGTCCCATGTTCTGCCTTTGAGCTTACGGCCAGTTTTTTTCTTATTCGTGCCACCCCATTGTTTAAAGAAGAAAGCTACATCAGCTTTCTCGCATTGCTCCTGAATATCTAATACCCAATCAGGGTTCATTGGTCGTGGCTTTCTACCACTTTCCCCTCCTACTATTACCCAATCCATTTTCTTCAAATTCATTTTTGGTAATGGACCTATTAAAGGCTCAAGAGACAAGAACTTTGTTTTTGCTTTTGTCTTCCTTAGAAAATCAATTCGCTCTGTCACACGCTCATCTTCTACGCTAACCCCCATCCAGATATTGTGCGTCCACTTCAAAAGCTTTGCTTTATCGTACTCTAAAAGCAAGTCAGCACGTTTCGTCAATACCTGAAAAACATGTTGAGGATTCTCATTCATTACTTTGAAAACTTTCTGAATGAATTCAATGGGAACCTTTTTATGAAAGAGATCACTCATTGAATTAACAAATACAATTTTTGAGTTCTTCCACGTATAGGGCAAGCCAAGTTCCTGGTCGTGAGTTGTGATCTTGAAGTTGTTTTTATATTTCTCAACACCCATAGCCTTTAGCCTGCGCGACATTACTTCCGCATAACAGAATTTGCAGCCTGCTGAAATCTTATCGCACCCTGTTGTCGGGTTCCAGGTCAGTTCTGTCCATTCTATTTTTGTTTGTGCCATATATCTTTTCCTTAAAACATTTCTATCTGGTCAGTGGCATATCCCTTTATTTTCTTCCAAAATTCATTTCCACGACTATGCTTAGAATAAAAGGCAAGATAGTATAGTGGAAGATGAGTGCTATACGCTTGGATCCTGTGCTTTTCGGGAGGTTCAATGTATCCAAGTTGGGACATTCTTTTGTCATACCTATCAGAAAGAAACTTTGTAAAATCAGATGCCGAATAACCAGTCTTTAGAAATTCTTCCCGCCAGTTTTGTTCATCAATAAATAAATTGATCTTATTATTATTATCATCTAGGTATTTTTCAAGGTTTCTCTTCCCATCCATCTGCAAGGCCATAAGGATTAGAAAGTCAACTCTTTTTTCGCCTAATGAACTTATTGTTTTAAAATGAAGATTCAAAGAAAACGGATCTACAAAACAAAATGTTAGTACCTTATTGGCGAGTGTAAACTCAGGTATGTGTGTCTTAATTTCTTCTATGTTTAAATTTGAGTCACCTTTTACAAAAGTGACGAGGTCATACTTATCAGGAAAATGTTTCTTAACTCGAATTTTGGAGCTTCAATCTTTTCTTCATCAAACTCTGAAAAAACATATTTAGTGAACGTATTGGGTAAACTTAAAGCAATAAGGGCTGATGTAAACACGATGCGCTTTGTGTCCTTTACTTTCGCGTAACCTGCACCGGCAAAAAGATCGATATAGACTCGCTGGGGGTAAGCCCACGGTAAACTACACCTTGCGCGGTATCAACTCGTATAATTTGTTGACAGGATGTTGAGGTATAGTTTCGAGTGTGTTCTTGAGCCACTCGAAGGGATTGACGTCATTGATTTTGCAAGTGCCGATGAAAGAA
>JADBYQ010000068.1 GCA_020402945.1 Cytophagales bacterium
ACCATTTATGGCATGTGAAAGTGATGAAGTAAACTCCTTCGCTGTTGGGTATCTTTCGTTTGGTACTCATTTTGAGTTTATCCGCTTGGCGGAATCGAAGATATACTTTTTGATGGTTGTCTCAAATACGCGGAGTCCCCGAGGCGGGAGACTCCGCTGCGAAGGGTCTCAAATAACCGGAGTGCCCGAGGCGGGAGACCCCTTGAGATTGTTGGTCGGGAGATTAACAATAACCGAAGGGTCAGCTCAGCCTCTGCTGTGAACGGGATTTGAAAAATTTTGTAGTTGTTTTTTGGCCGATTTCATTGGAGTTCATCAATAAACTCAACCTCCGATTGTTTACTTTTACCAAGTGAAAAGTCTGCTGCTTTCAATATTCTTTTTTGCATGTCTGCACATCGGCTTTTCGCAAGTCAACACAGATAGTTTGCGCTTGCGAGCGAAGCGAATCAACAACGCCATCCATCAAAAGGATTCCGCTAACAACAGACTTACCGCGGTTCTGGACGGCCTACAACTTCCTGGCGATAGTACCATGCGGGCATCTTACCACAAAGTAGATTCCATCCGTTCTAATTTCCAATCAAAAGCAGACAGCCTACAAAGGGTTTATCAAAAACCGATTAATCAACTGAACGAAACCAGAGGATCACTTCAAAAGAAAATCGATAGTCTGCAAGCACTCAGACTGCCTACTATAGGACTAACTAAAAAGTTAGACAGCGTAGGCAATCTGAGTGCGCAGAAGATGGGTGAAATGAAAAGCGAAGTGGAAAAACTGAAGAACAAAGCCACCAATGGACTTAACTCGCTTGTTCTTCCGCCAGAAGTAAAAGAGCATACGGACAAACTGCGACAGTCGTTGGGTACCTATCAAATTCCAACTGCAAATGGAACCATCCCCAACATTGGTGGTTCGTCCGGCCTGCCGGGCTTTAACTTGCCTGGCGGAGTCAACGCGCCAACGCTTGGTGGCGCGAATCTGCCCAACACGAGTGCACCTGCCTTGCCAGGACTTGGCTCGATAAGCGATATCACGAAGGGAACAAAGGAGATCACCGACTTGACCAAAGAAGCTAGTGGCTATGCTAAGGACATCCAACAACTATCGAAAGGAGATATAGCCGATGTGAAAAATTTGGAGAAGAAAGCAACAGACGAATTGAAAAATGTGGAAGGCTTAAAAGAGATTGATGGAAAAAAGGGAGAGTTAGAGAAATATAAAAGTCAATTGGCCAACCCAGACTCAATCGCACTATCTATGGCTAAAGAACAAGCCAAAGAAATGGTGATGAAAGAAGCGACCAATCACTTTGCCGGCAAAGAAGATATCGTGAAGGGCGCCATGGACAAGATGACCAGCCTAAAAAGCAAATACAGCGAAGTAAAGAGTTTGGCGGACTTACCAAAGCGTTTGCCCAATCCGTTGAAAGGCAAACCTCTTCGCGAACGATTGGTGCCAGCGTTAACGCTTCAGATCATGACTCAGAAAAATGTGCTACTGGATCTAAATCCGTCCATAGCGTACCGCATCTCACCACGATTTAAATCCGGCATTGGTTGGGTAGAGCGCATTACTTTTGATGATTGGAAGCCTACTATTCCTGAGAGAGTTTTTGGCTTGAGGAACTACACTGAGTATCAACTGCCAAAGGGCTTTCAAGCACGTGCCGATATCGAACGGCTCAACGCCATACTTCCGCCTCTGATTATCAATGCCGGTGATTTAGGAACGCGAGATTGGGAGTGGAGCGCACTGATTGGTTTAAAGAAAGAATTCAAAATATCAAAAACGGTAACAGGCAATGTGCAGACGATGTACCGCCTATGGAGCGACAAAAACAAAGTGCCTTTTCCCGATCGACTCAACATCCGGATAGGATTTGAGTTTCCGATGAAAAAGAAGGTGAAAAAGTAGCAATGCGATGTCTTTGTGTTGAAATACCTAACTGCATCAAGATAACGCTGGTACCCCGAATCCTCGACCAGCTTAAACCAATTCTGTCTTCTTTTTATCTAGAAAATCCCACACCAAACTACTTGCACCTAGAATTGGTGCTTCCTGATTTTGCATCGCTGAAGGAAGCACTTTTATTTTTCCGCGAAAGAGGGGCATTAGGTTAGCCTCCATATGCCTGATGGTTGGCTTAAAAATTAAATCGCCCGCCTGAGAAAGGCCTCCAAACAAAAAGATAGCTTCCGGGTCGGTATGAACCACTGTCTCGGCTAATTTCATTCCTAAAATACGCCCCGTATATTCGTAGGCTTCTTTGGCAACTATATCCCCGCGATGTGCTGCCTCGGTGATCATTTTGGTATTTAAGTGATCGAAGCTAATGCCTCTTAGCTCACTCGGCTCGAGGTGATCGGCAAGCAATTTATAAACGGTTCGCTTTATACCTGTAGCAGATACATACGTCTCTAAGCAGCCACGCTTTCCACAATTGCAATACCTTCCATTTGGGTTAACCGAAGTATGTCCTACTTCACCGGCTATTCCATGATGACCGTTTAGCAAAATTCCACCGCATACAAACCCACTTCCAAGCCCGGTGCCAAGCGTAATGACCACAAAGTCTTTCATATTCTTGGCGTTGCCATAAATCATTTCGCCCACGGCAGCTGCATTAGCATCATTGGTAAGGATACAAGGTATTCCAAACTCATCCGTAAATAATTTGGCTAGTGGTAGTACACCTTTCCACTTTAGATTAGTCGCTCGTTCAATATTTCCGGTGTAGTAATTTCCATTGGCAGCACCTACACCAATACCTACAATTTTAGCATCGGAAGATATTGATTTCATCCCTTCGCGGAGCGCATCGGCCATACCAACAAAATAGTCCTGAAATTCTTCGTATTGGGTAGTGGGTATATTACCTTGAAAGTGAACGTGACCTGCACGATCTACAATTCCATACTTCGTGTTTGTTCCACCGATATCAATACCTACAGTAAGTTCTTTCATTTCTCTGCTCTTTTTAGATAGAAAGTATTTTGGCAATGCGTAAAGATTCGTTGTCGATTTCGTGGTGGTGGGTCATGATCAGATCAAAACTGTTGTATACCATCACACCATTTTTTACTCCTACCATTACATCATACTTACCATCCAGTAAGCCTTCCACTGCGGCTACTCCCATTTTACTAGCTAGTACTCGATCAAAATAAGTAGGAGTGCCTCCTCGTTGAAGATGGCCAAGAATAGTTACCTTAATATCGAAGTAGTTATTACGTTCAGAGAATTTTTTTGCAAGTTCAATAGCACCACCGATCTTACTACCCTCAGCGACAACGATCAGACTTGACTTCTTGTTCGTCTTTCCCCCTTCGTCCAATTTACTGAAAAGGTAGTCAAGGGACATTGATTCTTCAGGTAGAATAGTGGCTACCGCGCCACCAGCAATACCGCAGTTGATGGCAATATAGCCTGAATTTCTCCCCATTACTTCTATAAAAAACAAGCGATTATGGGAGATGGCTGTATCTCTTATTTTGTCTATCGCCTCTACGGCAGTGTTGGTCGCGGTATCAAAACCAATGGTATAATCTGTTCCTGCCAGATCGTTGTCTATAGTTCCAGGAATACATATGGAAGGTATCTGGTATTCTTCGTAGAATTTGTGTAGTCCAGTAAAGGTGCCATCTCCTCCAATGGCAACAAGTGAGTCGATGCCGTTTTTCTTCAGATTTTGGTAGGCTTTTTCACGCCCCTCTTTGGTTCGGAATTCTTGGCTGCGAGCCGTTTTTAGGATGGTGCCGCCTCGTTGGATAATATTTCCCACCGACCGAGCGCCCAACTTAACGATGTCTCCACTGATCATGCCTTCGTATCCTTGCATAATGCCGTAGACTTCCTTTTTGTAATAGATAGAAGCACGAACTACTGCACGAATTGCCGCGTTCATTCCGGGTGCATCGCCACCGGACGTAAACACACCTATTTTTGAAATTTTATTCTCCATCGATTATTTTGGAAAGTCAAAAATAGTGGATGAAGCCCAGTTTACAAGAAGGTTATTTTTGTGTGGTGATTATTGTACTTTCAATCGTTTGAAATAGTTTATCAGTCCGTTAGTTGAGGAGTCGTGGGAGGAGATGTGCTCTTTTGATTGCAGTTCCGGAAGAATTTTTTTCGCCAGCACTTTTCCAAGTTCCACGCCCCACTGGTCAAAACTGAAAATGTTCCATAGCACACCTTGTACAAATATTTTGTGCTCATACATGGCGATCAGTACTCCCAATGTTTTGGGAGTCAATTTTTCAAACAGGATTGAATTAGTTGGTTTGCTTCCAGCGAAAACTCGGTAAGGCAAATGGAATTCTATTTCCTCTTGTGACATACCTGATGCCTTTAGTTCTGTTTGCACTTCCTCCTCAGTTTTGCCCATCAGTAGTGCTTCTGTTTGTGCAAAGAAGTTGGAAAGCAATTTGTCGTGGTGATCGCTCAGTGGGTTTTGGCTGACTGCTGGAGCGATAAAGTCACAGGGAATGATCTTTGCGCCCTGGTGTATCAACTGATAGAAAGCGTGTTGACCATTTGTTCCGGGTTCTCCCCAGATCACTGGTCCTGTTTGGTAATTGACAAGCTTCCCAGAGCGATCCACCGACTTGCCATTGCTTTCCATATTTCCTTGTTGGAAATAGGCTGCGAATCGGTGCAGGTATTGGTCATAAGGCAAAATGGCCTCAGAGGAAGTGTCGAAAAAATCAACATACCAGATTCCAATCAAAGCCAAAATCACGGGAATGTTTTTATCAAGAGGCGCTGTTCTAAAATGGTTATCCATTTCATGCGCACCTGTCAATAGTGCCTCGAAATTCTCGAAGCCTATTGTGCAGGCAATGGATAAACCAATGGAAGACCACAACGAATAGCGACCACCCACCCAGTCCCAAAACACAAACATGTTTTCTGGAGCTATACCGAACGCGGTTACTGATTTTGTATTGGTAGATACAGCAACGAAATGCTTGGCAACGTCTCCTTGTTGATTTGAACTGGAAAGAAACCATTGCTTTGCCGACTCTGCATTTGTCATTGTTTCCTGAGTGGTGAACGTCTTGGAAGCGATAATGAAAAGAGTGGTTTCCGGGTTAAGGTTTTTAACCGTTTCAGCTAGATGGGTTCCGTCTACATTTGAAACAAAATGCGGCCTGATGTTTTTATAATAGGGCTTCAACGCTTCGCATACCATTTGTGGTCCAAGATCGGATCCACCAATTCCGATATTTACAATGTCTGTTATCGCCTTACCCGAATACCCTTTCCACTGTCCACTTAATAGTTTTGTCGAGAAGTCTCGCATCTGATCCAGGACTTTGTTGATCTCCGGCATTACATCTTGACCATCTACCAACACGGGTGTATTTGATCTATTTCTAAGTGCAGTATGAAGAACTGCCCGGTTTTCCGTTTTGTTAATCTTGTCGCCCCGGAACATTGAGTCAATGGCATTTGGTAATTCAGCCTCGGTCGCTAACTCAACTAATAACGCTAGTGTGTCCTGCGTGATATGATTTTTTGAGAAATCAACGAGTACATCATTGAACGTAAGATGAAATTTTTCGAATCGCTCAGGATCTTCCTCAAATAGCTCGCGCAGGTGAGTGGCTTGCATAGAAAGAAAATGAGATGTCAGTTTAGACCAGGCATTGGTTTCGGTGGGATCAATAGATGAAAGCATATTGGTTTATTAAGTCGACAAAAATAGGGAAGAAAAACGGATGCGTTTCTGACTTTTTTGAATCAACAATAAGGATGGTAAAGAGTAAAAGAAGGTTATCCTCCGATTACCTTTTTTAGGTTTGCCACCAGACCTTCCCATAAATCTTGCAACTCTTCCTGGTCATCAAAGTCAGAATAATCTGTGACTTTGAGAAAGGTGGTTTGAGTCAATTCATTTACTTCCAGCCGTAGTTCGAAGTAGGAGGGATCATTTTCATCCTCTTTTGTTTCAGGCAGGTATTCAAATTTGGCAAAATGATTTGTTCGGTGAGAGGTCAGTCGTGCTTTGTGTTCTTCCTGATCCCACACAAACGTGAATACTTTTTCGGGGCTTATTCGCACGTCATCAGCAAACCATTCGGAGAGGCCACTGGCCGAATCGATATAGGGATACAACATTTTTACGGAGGAATGGATCTCAAAATCAGTGGTAAAAAGATTTTTTTTGGTTTTTGTACTCATACAATTTGTGATTGGATTTTAATTTAGCTCAATTTTTCCTGTCCAACAAGGGCGGGGGTCATTGTTTAATAAATTCAACAAGAAACCTAATAAGTTTTCGTGGGTGAGTCATTTGATACTGTTTAAATCTGAAAAGTTTATAAATTTGCGCTCCTTAAAAATAGATAGAGCGGTAGCCAGCCTTGCCGGCAGGTTCATCTGGTTAGAACGTTGGATTCATATCCGCCTGAGGCGGACGGGGGTTCGAAAGGAAGAGAGTGAATAGAAGAATAGAAGAAATTAGGCGCGGTAGCCTGCCTGCCGGCAAGGCAGGCTCAGGTGGTTAGAGCGTTGGATTCACATCCGCCCGAGGCGGACGGGGGGGCGAAAGGAAAAAGGAAGTATAGAAGAAAATTAGGCGCGGTAGCCTGCCTGCCGGCAAGGCAGGCTCAGGTGGTTAGAGCGTTGGATTCATATCCGCCTGTGGC
>JADBYQ010000069.1 GCA_020402945.1 Cytophagales bacterium
CGATAAGTGAAAACATTACTTGCTGCAGTGTGCCTGTTGTGGATCCCATAGTTCTTTTTTCCTCAAAACTATGGCTCCCCTAAACTCCTTAAAAGATGTACTTTACCGAAGGGTTACTTTGAACGGAAGGGAGCAGTATGCGTGGCAATTTCATTGATGCGCTGGATTACCATTTTTTCATCTTCGGCACTGAGTGTCCGAACAGTACCTAACATTTCCACTTTTTCGGAAATGATATTGCTGCGATTGCCACCATGAATAGCACCAATTGTTATCACCAGTTTTTTGCTCAAAAGTTAATTTATATCTTAATGAATACTCTCACTCCCAAAACAATTTACAACTATTCTGATGTCGTTTGGGTCTATTAAGTTTGTGTGATTTACAGTTTTGGAATCTACATATAGTTCAACATTAAATTCATTCTCAGATTCAATAAAAACAACTCGTAATCCTTTTGTATGAATTACAAAATGTTTATATGAGGATTCCTTTATTTTAAACCCTAAATTATTCTCAAAAAACAATTTTGTCGCACTAAGTTTTTGAGTTCTCAGTGCAACAGATATTATGTTGGATGCCATTATTTTTTCTTTTTCAAGTCGAAAGAATAGCCAACACTTATATTGAATACAAATGGTGTGAAGCCAATTCCAGGATCAAGTGTTTTAATTTCTTCTATTTTGTTGGTTACTTTATTTTGATAGCTAAACTTATCGTTGGTAAGTGTAGAATTTAGAGTAGGCCAAAAGCGTATACTTGGAGCAATCATTATTGCCTTCAAGAAGTTAGTTTTATTCTTAAAAGGTTGATAATTTCCATATACCCCAATACCTAAGCTAAAGGTGTTGTAATCTGTGATTTGACTGCCAGCATTTTGCGGTTCACCATTATAGTAAAACTCAAATCTGTGCCATTTAGGTTCTACCCTTACATTTATCCATTCGTTTATTCTGTAGCCAACTCCAAAACCAGTTGTCCAAGGCATATGCACCGCTAAACCTTGTCTTTTTAAATCAGAAGTTACAGAACTTTCAGAAAAATCTAAGGATACTCCGTGTGAATAATCGAAAATTAGCCGATTGTGAATGTAATTCCCTTCAATATTGAAGCCTTTGACTAACAGTGGTTGTGTAAGTCCAAACACAACATTTACTTTTTTATCGGTTTTCCAGTCTTGTGCCTGTGAATGAAAAGCCATTGAAGTTAGCATTAAAAAGAGAAATGCTCTTACTGAATTTTGAATTTTCTTTGTCATGATTTTTTATGTTTAAAATAATGACACAAAATTCACTTACAAAAAATTGCTCTTAGTTCACATTTGTTAATAAATAGAGATTTGACTCTAAAAGTTAAGATTTTGGTTGTGTTTGAAATAGAGGGATTAAAATTTCTGGGAAAAACAGGTCGCCTGTTTTGGATATTGGTATGAACCTATAAATAGTATCTAATTGAGCAAAGTAACACGCGAAAATTAAAATTGAACTCCAGTACTCAGATTTAATGCACCAAATTTCCATTGGTCGTTGCCTATGCCACTAACTTCAACACTAGTAGAATAGTATTGACAGTTTACTTCTAGATTGATACCCACCTTTTTATTTTTAAATGGGGTTAAGGTATATCCTATTCCTCCGCCAGTTTCAAGCCCAATACCAAAATGATGAAGAAAATCTTGCTTTCCTTCTTCATTTAAAAATCGGTTTTTTGTCCATACTGATCCCATTCCAATTTCACCTTTAATATATAGGTTTGTTTGGTCAAATAGATAATATTGTGTACCTATCCCAAAATTGAGAAAATTAAAGAAATAACCTTCTGCAGCTCCACTTTCTGAAGGTGTTGAGCCCGTTTGTCCGCTATTTACGATTAAGCCAACAGATAAATTTTTTACTTTTGGTAAAGGTACATAAAATCCTATACCTAAAGTAAAGCCTGTGTTTTGTGAATAACTGCCTACAGCACTTCTATTTCCCATTGCATTTTGGTAATAACTTTCACCGTTTTGTCTAAGCTTATATGATTGCATTAGCTCTGAGCCACCATAAAATTGTGGTGTTACAAAACCAGTAGAGAAATAAACCCTTTTTTTAGAAGCGATATCATTTTGAGAAAAAACGCAAAATGATGACGAACAAATAACTGCAATTGCAATAAAAAGTATTTTCATAATTTTATTTTTATTTGCAAAATTCACTCATTATAAATCCTTATCCATTCACATTTGTTAATAAAATAGAAATTGACTTTTTATTTCCGCAACCTACTTAGAGATTGTGGTTTAATACCCAAATAAGCAGCAACATAATACTGTGGAACTCTGTTAATTAATGCGGGGTGGTTTTTCATAAACTTATAGTATCGTTGTTTTGCGTTTAGTGTCGCAAGGTTTGAGGTGTGCTCAGTATTTCGTATAAATGAAAGCTCTGTATAATAACTTTTCAATGCCATAAATTTTGGTTGTTTGCTAAAAAGTTCACCCATAGCCGTATTTGACATAGTTAACAAATGGGTATCTTCCAATGCCTTTATCCACATATCAGATGCAGTTCCACTCGAAAAACTTTTCAGATAAGCAACCCATTCATTTTCTATCGTAAAATCAGCAGGAACTTCTACACCGTCAATGATTTTGTAATGCATCATCAACCCTGTTTTTATGTAACCTAGGTGCTTGCTTACTTGACCTTCACTTAAAAAATGTTCTCCTTTAAAAAGAAAAGTTTCTGTAAATGAACTCAAAAAAAGTTTTATATCATCTGCCGAAAAATCGCCAATGGTTTTTATTTTGGTTATTAAATTGTCTATCATTCTAAAATGTCATAATGTTTGACTTTGTGATTTCGTTTTGAGGTGGTGTCCTAAAATTGGTGCTGACAAAAAAATAGTAGTAAGAGTAACGTGTTTTTCATTTTTGAATATCTGTTAGATGAGTTGAGTGTTTGATTGGCAATATAATAGGATTTTGATTAGCAGTTATCAAAAAAAAGGAGGGGATGATTTTAGATTACCCAATTTTATCGATTAGCCATCCAGTCAAACTCAAGCGCTCCCTTGTAGCCGGCAAGACTTCATGCTCCAAGAGATCACTTCGAAAACATACTAATCTTCCTGCTACGGGAAGAACATCTTTGGATTCATGGCCGATGAACATTCTTAATTGACCACCATCGGCCTCTTTCCAATCTTTATTTAAATAGCAAATGACCGATAGCTTTCGGTGATCATCTTTCTTGAACTGGTCGAGGTGACGTTTATAAAAACTGCCAATGGGATAGATCGTTTGATGCACCTCGCAGTCCTTTAAACTTAGAAAGAGACTTTGGTTAACAAAAGCAATCATTTGTTTAAGTTTACCAAGGTAAGTTAGTAATGGAGGCTCGGCATTGTTCGGATCGATCCACTGAATATAATCACCCCGAATTGCTTCGTTGATCTGTTTATCCTGATTTTTGCCAATACCGGCCTTTTTAAATTGCAACAACCCGTTCTTGAAACCCTGCAGCGCAAGAACCGAGTCAATTTCTTCGTTTGACAGAAAATCATCAATCACGGCAAAGCCATTTTCAGCAATTTGGTCAGCGAGTTTGTTTAATTGGGAAGTTAGTTCATTATTCACCATGTAAATTTAACAGCATGCTTTAACTTTGGGCGATATGCGAATAAACAATAGTAGAGTTTTTGGTTGTATTTCTTTGGCTTTTTTGGTCTGGGCCTGTGTGCCGAAAGAGCAAGTAGTCTTTAGGTCAGTTAATAACCTAACACTCGATGTCGGCCTTGGCGGAAATCCGGTATTAAAAGGGGATGCAATTTTCTTCAACCCCAATAAACTAAAGGCCATATTAAAGGAAATTAAAGTCGAGGTGTTGGTTGACGGGAAAAAGGCAGCTTTGGTAGATCAGCAAATGGAATTGCTCGTTCGGGGAAATTCCGATTTTACTGTGCCGCTTGAAGCAAAACTTGACGTCAAAGAATTTGGATTAATCGATGCCGTGATCGGTTTTTTTGGCGGCAAATCTTATCAAATTGAGATGACCGGGTATTTACGCGTTAAGGCTCGTGGGGTTATGATAAAAGTCCCCGTCAAATACAGCCAAGAAGTGAAATTGAGCAAATAGATATTGTTGCCACAGAAAATGATAAATACTGGCCTAGTCGTAATCATTGGCTTTTTGATAGTGGCTCTCTGTTGGCTATTTTTTGCTGCAATGAAACTGAGACAAAAAAACCAAATCATCTCAAGGCAACGCGAGGAGATAAATGCACAATTCAGCCTTCTAGAGCAACATAAAAACGAATTAGAAGAACTTTTCCTTCAGAACAAACAAATTATTGGCGTTGTTTCCCATGACTTGAAAGGGCCATTTAACCGCATCTTTGCGTTAGTGCATTTGATAGGTCTTTCGCCCGAGAACTTTACCCCGGATCAAAGGGATTACCTCAACAAGATACATCAAGTTGTTGCAGATGGCTTAGGAATGATTAGAAACCTTCTTGACAATAGGCGTCTGGAGGATAAAGGGATAGAGTTTTTCAACGAGAAACTAAATTTGGTTACGTTACTTGGTGGTCTTGTCAAAAACTATCAGATACTGGCGGAAAAAAAAGGAATCAAATTTCATTATAATGCTCCAGCTCAAGCTATTCTTATTGCTGACAAATTATATCTCACACGGGTGTTTGAGAATCTACTATCCAACGCGATTAAGTTTACCGAACCCGGACGACAGGTTTTCGTAGATATAACAGACCAAAGTGATGGCATACGTGTGGCCATTCGCGATGAAGGACCTGGAATCAGTGCAGAGGATCAATCGAAATTATACCATAAGCTCCAGCGGCTGACCGCACGGCCAACTGGCGGAGAAAGTTCAACCGGACTTGGATTATGGATCGTGAAAACGATTCTAGATAAGATGGATGGATCCATCGAATGTGACAGTAGCCACGAGGGAACCACTTTTATTGTAGTGCTAAAAAAGAAACTAGCTAGTTAAAAAGGTAATCGTCATCCTTTCCTTCAAGAACAGCAACTAATGATTCAATTACATTTTCATCTTTGATCACGTAATCCCGAACTCCTTTTTGAATAAAGCTGAGAACCATATTGCCGTCATCTATAGCGCTTAGCATGATCACTTTGTGGGCATCATTAATCTTATCTTTTATGCTTTCGTAGAGTTCAATCCCACTCATGCCTGGAAGCTTGTAGTCAATCACAATGGCATCGGGAAAGCTATTTTTTACCGATTTCAGCGCGTCTTCGGCCGATAAAAAATGGCTGATTTTATAGGCTTGATTTTGGGCAAGCGATTTCTTGATGAATTCAGCGTAAATAGAATCGTCTTCTACTAAATAAATGTTCATACGCGCCTTTTGGATACCGCAATATAGTAAGCTTCTTCTTTTTTTATAAAGGAATTGTCAATCTCGAACCAAAAATAAAAATGAAGCTAGCGTGCCTTGGTTTAAGATATTCTTGGCGAGAAGCCATTTTCGTCAAATGGCGTTCACTTTCCCTTTGTTACAGGCCAATTGTTGCTGGCTTTCTCAATGTACTCGCACTGCTTCTTGTTCCATTCGGTACGCACGGACAGGTTGTAGTTCACGTAAAGCTTGCCATCAACAACGGTCCAAGCACCAGGCTCAGTATCGGCTTTATAGCATCTGCTCATGCCAAAAGCGCAGTTACCTCCAAATTGAGGGGCAAACTTCTCAGGATCGGCCTCGAACATCTAGAGGTTTTTGGACGTAGCAAAATGCCAAATAGCGCCTTGATAACTAAACGTAAGTTCATCCTTCCCTTTGGTTGGCTTCGAGCCAGTAAAATAAGCAACCGGATCGTATACTCGAAGACAGCCCTCGGCTGTTGAAAAAACAACGGGCTTTTGAGCAAACAAAAAAGCCCAGTTGAACAGAGGGAGCGTTAGTGCGGAGACCTTTTTCATAATCTTTTGACAAAGATATTGTAGGGACATAATCAAAAAAGGTAGTCTTGCAGACAAAGAAAATCAAGGGACGTTTGGAATCAAACCCAGTAGCAGATAATAAAATAGGGGAATCCAACTTGTTGCCCTATTTTGGCGTTTTAAACTACCGGGATTGGCGATTGTCAAACCCAAAACAGATTCATGAAGCATTTTTGTCTTTCGCTATTGCTTGGCTTTTTCTTTCTATTTTCAAAAGCACAAGATTCACTGTTGGCAAAAAAGACAGATGTAGACGCCATTGATGTATTGAGCGGTATTTTAAACACAAAGTGGGCCTCCAAACACGACTCGTTGGACAAGAAATCAGGGCGTGTTTACTTTTCAGGGGCACCATCTGTTGGGTACTCACTTACAAGTGGAGCCTCCGCCATCTTTGTTGGTGACTTTGCTTTTTATGCGAGCGAATTAAGAGATCAGAAGATTTCAATTATTTATACAGATGTTCTATACACCCAAAAAGAGCAGTTTGTGTTTCGAGTTCAAAATAACCTTTGGACAAAAAATAACAAATTCAATATAGTATCAGACTGGCGTTATTATTGGTACCCACAAAAGACTTACGGCTTGGGCAGTTCATCTAGCTTGGCCGGCTCTGTGGATCAAACGTATTCCTACATACGCCTTCATCAAACAGTTTTAAAAAGTTTTCGCCCCAACTGGTATGCGGGTGCTGGCATCGCTTGGGATTATCACTATGATATTGTGCAAACAATCGAACCAACAAATGCCAATCAAAATGTTCTTGACGAGATTAATGGGTACGGGGTAACCAAACAATCTAACTCAACCGGTCTGCTAGTCAATCTTCTTTTTGACAATCGGGTTAATTCAATTAATCCACAGGGAGGTAAATTTATGAACGTAGTTTACCGCACAAATTTTACTTTTTTGGGAAGTGATGGACCCTGGCAAATGGCTTTGGTAGATATGCGTAAGTATGTACCTTTTCCAAAAACGAGTGAAAACATTCTGGCTTTTTGGAGTTACAACTGGTTTACGTTCGGAGGTAACGCCCCCTATCTGGATTTGCCCGCTACGGGTTGGGACGTTAGCAGCAACCTTGGAAGAGGCTATATTCAAGGGCGCTTTCGAAGCAAAAGTCTGGTTTATTTAGAATCTGAATATCGCTTTAAGATTTTGCGCAATGGCCTATTAGGAGGAGTGGTTTTCGGCAACGCTCAATCAGTTAGTAACTGGCCGGCCAACAACTTTGATTCTATTGCTGTGGGCGCGGGAGCCGGCCTAAGAATCAAATTCAATAAGTATTCAAGAGCCAATGTGTGTATCGACTATGGCTTTGGGCAAGGTGGATCGCAGGGAGTATTTGTAAATCTCGGAGAAGTCTTCTGACCTACTGCAACTCTCGAAGATATAACTGTATTGTATTTTCGAGGCCAAGATACAGCGCATCGCAGACCAATGCATGACCAATCGACACCTCATCTAAGTAGGGTAAAGATTGTTTCAAGTAGGAAAGATTTTTTAAGTCTAAATCGTGCCCTGCATTTATTCCCAATCCGAGCTCGTGGGCAAGGTCCCCAGCGGCAATATATGGCTTAACAACTTGTTCTCGGTTGGCGTGATAGCCAGCCGCATAGGGTTCTGTATAAAGCTCAATCCTGTCTGCCCCTGTTTTTTTTGCACCTTCGATCATTCTGGTATCGGCATCAACAAAAATAGAAACACGTACACCATTTTTCTGAATTTCTTCAACCACTTCTTTTAGAAATGCTTGGTGCGAAATCGTGTCCCAGCCGGCATTAGATGTGATGGCGTCAGGCTTATCAGGTACCAACGTGGCTTGTGCCGGTTTTGCTGTTCGAATGAGCTCCATGTATCGTTCGTCTGGATAACCCTCTATGTTGAACTCGGTCTTAACAACGGTCATTAAGTCAAGCACATCTCGAAATCGAATATGGCGTTCATCGGGTCGTGGATGTACCGTGATTCCCTGCGCGCCAAAACGTTCACAGTCCGTGGCCACTTGCACTACGTTTGGATTATTTCCGCCCCGCGCATTGCGTAGGGTAGCAATCTTATTAATGTTTACAGATAGTCTTGTCATACCACTTCAAAGGTATTACATCTTTGAACGACTGTGGAAATTGACTTCTTTTTTCTTCGACAATTCTTAATGTAACTTTGCCACCAAAATCAATTGGTATGAGTTTAAAAACACAAATAGACAACGACATCAAAGCGGCCATGTTGGCAAAAAATAAAGACGAGCTGACGGCCCTTCGTAGCATTAAGTCAATGATCCTACTGGCCGAGACGGAAAAGGGGGGAAGTGGTGATATTGCCAGCGATGTAGAAGGAAAGCTCCTCATGAAGGCCGCGAAGCAAAGGAAGGAATCGGCTGAAATATTTCAGAAAGAAGGCAGAGAAGACTTAGCCCAGAAAGAGTTACTCGAACTGAGTGTTATCAGCCGCTATTTACCCAAACAACTATCTGAAATCGAGATAGCGGAAGAGCTCAAGAGAATCATGGAGCAGGTCGGAGCCAAAACCCCGCAGGATATGGGTAAGGTAATGGGTATCGCCACAAAACAATTAGCAGGCAAAGCCGATGGCAAATTGATATCCGAGCTTGTAAAAAAATTGCTTGCGTCTTGAGCAAAATTGACATCGCGCTTGGGCTCGTCCTGGCGTTAGGCGCTTTTCTTGGTTACCGAAGAGGATTTTTAATGGAACTGTTTTTTTTGGTGGCTATTGTATTGGGCATTTTCCTTGGGTTTAAGCTGATGAGCTTTGGCATTGAATTTCTGCAGCGCGAATTCAATGCCGACAAGAAGTTTCTCCCCTATATCGCTTTTTCAATTGTTTTCGTCTTGGTATTAGTGCTGACTTTGTTTTTAGGCAGACGAATAAAGAACTCGCTCGATGACACTTTTTTGGGCAAAGTAGATGCTGTTGCCGGGGCACTACTTGGGGTTGTCAAATACGTCTTTTGTTCAAGTGTAATTTTTTGGCTTAGCGATTCGCTACAAATTAGTGTACCAGCAGACTGGACCAAAGGATCGTTTCTTTACCCAGCCACTAAAAATGCGGCTCAGGAGATGTCTTCGTATTTGAGCCAATTCATCCCTTTTTTCAAAGAAATTTTCAGGCAGTTCTAGGGTTCGAGTTTTTTTTAGTTACTTTTCATCAAATAGACAGGTATGCCGCTACAGGTAAAGGAGGAAAATGATTTTAAGTATGTAGATGAAGGCAAGGGGGAGGTGCTAATGCTATTGCATGGACTTTTTGGGGCTCTCAGTAATTGGGAGGCTGTGGTCAATCACTATTCAAAGCATTTTCGGGTGATTATTCCAATGCTCCCTATCTACGAAATGCCGATTAAGGAAGCAGGCCTAGAAGGTCTTCGTGAATTTACCGAGCGTTTTGTGGCTATGAAGAAGTTGGATAAGATGGTGATCATGGGCAATTCTCTCGGGGGGCATGTAGGGATACTCTATACACTAAAGAACCCAGAAAAAGTGACCAAATTAGTGTTGACTGGCAGCTCTGGCCTTTTTGAGAATACGATGGGGGGTTCCTACCCTCGCAGAGGCAGTTACGACTACATCCGTGAAAGAGTAGCCTATACTTTTTATGATCCAAACGTTGCTTCAAAAGAGCTGGTAGACGAAGTCTTTGAGACAACCAAGAGTATTCCGAAATGTATGCGCATCGTTGCCATTGCAAAATCGGCTCAACGAAATAATCTGGCGCTGGAATTACCGAAAATAAAAATTCCCACTCTCTTGGTTTGGGGACTGAACGATACCATCACCCCACCAATGGTTGGCTATGAATTTAATCGTTTGATCCCTCAGTCTGAGTTGAAATTTATCGATAAATGTTGCCACGCACCTATGATGGAGCACCCCGAAAAATTTAACCAAATGGTGGAGGACTTTTTGGTGAGAAAAAACTAGAATTCACAAAGCTTCAAATGATAGCGGAGGAGTTAATCAACCACATGATCCCACCACTCAAGGTGACAGACGATGCACACAAAGCAATTGTTTGGATGGAAGAATTTCGCTGCAACCATTTGCCCGTGGTAAGAGACGGGGAGTTGATGGGTTTTATTTCCGAAGAGATCATTTTAGAGTCAAATGATATTGAAAAAAATCTACTCGACTTTGATTTAGTCGCGAAGGATTGCATAGTGCCACTCGATGCACATTTTTACGATATACTCAAGGTAGCAGGAGACAACAAACTCCAAATCGTTGCTGTACTAAATGAAGAACGGCAATATATGGGGGTCATCACCGTACAGGACATGATGGTTTCATTCGCCCAGACCGCCTCTGTACAAATGCCCGGAGGAATCTTGGTATTGTCAATGGACTTGATTGATTATTCGTTGGCGGAGATAAGCCGCTATGTTGAAGAGAACAATGCGAAAGTGATCAGCAGTACCATGACCGAAGACCCGATGGACAAGGGTAAGATAAAGTTGACGCTAAAGATCAATAAAAAAGACTTGAAGAGAATTGCGGCAACACTGGAGCGCTTCAACTACAAAGTGATTGGACGTTATCAGGAAAATGCAGCGGCAAGTGGAGAAAAGGACAAAATTGATTTGCTACTTCGCTACTTAGACATTTAACAGACTAGTGAATGACTCGCATTGGCATCCACGGAAAAGATTTTCAAAACAAATCGTCTCGATTTCTGGAGAAAGTGTTGGACCACCTTAAAAAAAAGCAGGTCGAGATTTGGGTGTCTTCGAAATTTTTAAAACAGTTTAAGTCTTCTCGCATTCAGGATTATCAATTGAGAGCTTTTGATCAGGGCGATCATTTACATCAACTCGATTGCTTTCTGTCATTGGGCGGAGATGGCACATTGCTTGAATCAGTCACTTACATCGGGAAAGCGGAAACACCCATTCTTGGGATCAATACCGGTCGGTTGGGATTTCTAGCAACAATCAGCAGGGAAGATGTTGAAAAGTCTCTTGACGAGCTGCTGAACAATAATTTCACAATTGACAGCCGCTCACTGCTTCGTTTGGTTTCTACACCCAAGTTGTTTGGAAATCTCAATTTCGCGTTAAACGATTTTACGATTATGAAGAAGGACACTTCATCTATGATTACAGTGCATGTTCACGTAGACGGAGAGTTGTTGAATTCATACTGGTCTGATGGAATTATAGTCTCCACCCCAACAGGATCTACAGGATATTCTTTGAGTTGCGGAGGCCCACTTGTCCATCCAAAATCTGAAAGTTTCGTCATAACGGCCGTTAGCCCTCACAACTTAGGTACCAGGCCGATTGTTCTAGCCGATGATGCAGAGCTGTCTTTTCATATCGAGGGAAGGAGCAAAAAGTATCTTATTTCGCTCGATTCGAGGTTTGAAACAGTAGATGAGTCAGTAAAATTGAAGATAAAGAAGGAAAAGTTTAGAGTTAAATTGATTCGGTTAAGCAGCCAAAACTATTTCAATACATTGAGGCAAAAGCTCAATTGGGGAGTCGATATCAGAAATTAATGCTCACTTTGAATTAACAAGATTACCTTTTATTGCCAGAGACGATAAAACAACTTGTTGATTAACTTAGTTTTTTAACTTTGTGATTGGCCTAATCACCCTCGTTATGAGAAAGTTATGTTTTGCGTTATTGAGTATCTTGTTTTTGGCGGGGGTCGCTAGCGAGTCAATTGCGCAACTTAGCCGCAAAGCAATCAAGAAAAATAATAACCGAATTTCAAGCTATCGGGGTAAAAAGGGTGGTTTTGGCAGTAGGAATGTATATTCTGGTGTGGGATTGTCGATAAATGCCCTTAACTATTTTGGAGATCTCGCGCCAACCCCTAGTAGGTTTAGTACCGACATTTCATTTACGGCACCTAGTATTGGGCTTTCGGCATTCCATCGGTTTGGACCGCGTTATACTTTGCAAGTCCAGTATTTGTATGCTTCCCTCCAAGGATCTGACAAAGAATCGGCTAGTAAAGACGATGAGAATGTTTTTAGATATCAACGGAATCTTTCATTTAGGAATAGAATGCATGAACTTTCGGTCGTTGCCTATTTCGACTTGTTTGAGAACCCTGCGACCTATATTAGCCGTGTTGGATGGACACCTTATGCCTACCTAGGTCTTGCTGCTTTTTACCACAATCCCCAAGCACAGGCACCCGCCAATGATTTAAATGGTCAACCACTACCCGAGGCTGGCCAATGGATCGACCTGCAACCGCTAAAAACAGAAGGAAATTCGTACAGTTTGATTCAATTTGCGGTGCCTTTTGGTGCTGGCGCACGTTTCAGAATCAATGAAGTATTCGACCTTTGGGCAGATATTGGTTTTCGATATACGTTCACCGATTATTTAGATGATGTAAGTGGCAATTATGTCGATTTGAACACGTTGAGTAAAGTAGGGCAAGCAATGGCATATCGAACAAATGAGTTGGCGACATATCCGACATCAGGAGGTATTCCTTCTGAGTTAGCAGGCGTGAACGTTCAACCCGGTTATGGTAAGGCTGGCGACAAGCGCGGAACTCCTACCCAAAACGACATTTATATGGTCACTTCCATTCGACTCACTTATGTTTTAGGAGCCACTTTCCACAAAGCTAAGTTCAGATAATGCTTCGCGGATTTGTCGTGAAGTTTTTGTTTCTATCCGCCTTGCTCTGGGCTACAGCTGTAGCAGGCCAAATTTCGCAACGAACAGAGATTGGTGGCGGGTTGGGCATACTCAATTACACGGGCGATCTTGTCAGCACCTTTGATCTTGCTACTTCAAAGCCGGCAGCAACACTTTTTTATCGATCAAATATTAGCCGGGTCATTAGTTTTCGGACTTCAATTACGGGTGGGCAGTTGGCGGCTAGCGACAAAAACAATCCCACCGATCCATTAGCGGTAAAACGTGCGGCTTCGTTTGATTTATTTTTATTAGAGCTCTCTGGTGGGTTCGAGTATCACTTTTTAGATTGGAGGGATGACAAACGGAAGCTTAGGTTCACACCGTATTTGTTTGCCGGGGTCGGCCTATTTGGAATTTCGGGCACACCAAATAAGAATGCAGAGTATAGCAATGTTCAACTTTCCATTCCCTTCGGTGGCGGGATGAAATATGTGCTGAATCCCCGCTATTATATTTCATTTGAATTTGGCGTTCGAAAGACCTTTTTTGACTATTTAGACAACATTTCTGGTGGAAATCCCTCGTTCAAGACCTTTCAGTATGGCAATCCCAATGATAACGACAATTATTTTTTTACAGGAATTACCTTAACCTACACTTTTTACGACATTCCCTGTGCCACTAGCCCTTACCGTTAAACTTTTTCATGGTGACAGACATCCTCATCAGGGGTGCGATTTGATGGCTTAAAGTTTGAAAAAAAGGCTACTTTTGCACCCCTGTGGCTTCATTTAAAGAACATATTGACAACCATAATTTGCCTGAGCATGTGGCCGTTATCATGGACGGAAACGGAAGATGGGCAAAAAACAAAGGTGCAGCTAGGATTTTTGGGCATCGCAATGCAATTGAGGCGGTCAGGCAGGTAATTGAGGGGGCTGGGGAAATTGGTATAAAGTATTTGACTCTTTACGCCTTTAGTACTGAAAATTGGGGGCGCCCAAAAGAAGAAGTGGACGCGTTGATGGAGCTTCTGGTGAATACGCTGCAAAAGGAAATTGAGCGATTGCATAAGAATCAAGTGAGGCTAAAAACAATCGGAGATATAGGGCAATTGCCAAAAGATTGTAGAGAAAATTTAAGGGAGGCAATAGAGTCTACAAAAAGTAATACTGGATTGACGCTGCTGATTGCATTGAATTATAGTGGTAGACGAGAAATACTAAAAGCCGTGAGCGAGTTGGCAATGAAAGTAAAAGTGGGGGCGTTGGGGGTTGATAAAATTGATGAACAACTCTTTGCTTCTTTTCTCGATACCAAGAATGTTCCAGATCCAGAGTTGTTGATAAGAACAAGTGGTGAAATGAGAATAAGTAATTTTTTACTCTGGCAAATCGCCTATACCGAAATATATATTACACAAAAGTTGTGGCCCGACTTTAGAAAGGAAGATCTCTATGAGGCAATATGCGAATACCAGAAGAGAGAAAGAAGATTTGGAAAAGTGCTGACCCCTATTGCCTGATTGAATGAACCGTTTTGTATTGATTTTTTTATTCCTGCTGGTTGCCTCTTCTTCATTGGCGCAATTCAGAAGAAGCCGCGCGACAGCTACCGTTGAGCAGGAACCTTTAAAGGATGGAGAGCTGAACTATCGTACTCCTCAAGAATACACCATTGCAGGGATAGAGATCACGGGTCTCAATGTGCTGGATAAAAACGCAATGGTTTCATTGACTGGTTTGAAGGTCGGTGACAAAATCAAAATCCCAGGAGATGGAATTTCAAGTGCCATTCGCAAACTTTGGAAACACGGTTTAGTGGGAGACGCCACGATATCAGTGGATCGTATTGAGGGGAAGAATGTTTTCTTGTCGATCAAATTGGCCGAACGACCGCGACTGACCGACTTTTATTTTGAAGGAATTAGCAAGGGAAAACAAAGTAGCCTAAAAGATGATTTGACATTGATCAGAGGAAAAATTGTCAACGATGCTACCATCCGCAATGCAGAGATGGCGGTGAAAAAGCATTTTGTTAAGAAAGGCTTTTTGAATACAGTAGTTAAGATTACTCAGGAGCGCGATACACTCAATAGAGGAGGAGTTCGATTGCGAATCAATGTCAACGTCAAGTCAAAAGTCCGTATCCACCAAGTTGCGTTTGAAGGCAATGATCAAGTTTCTTCTTCTGTTTTGAAAAGAAAGCTAAAGAAAACCAAGGAACACGCGAGAATTTCATTGCATAGAGCGATCATAGGAGAAGCGCTTACACTCAACCGTCAAAAGGCAAAAGAGTTCTTGACTGATTCAGCTCAAAAAACGAGTTGGAGGCAAGTATTGGAGTTTATAAATAAGAATGTAAAACTCAATTTTTTCAATAGTTCTAAATTTATTCGTGCAGAATATGAAGAGGATAAGAAGAAGCTCTTATCCTATTATAACACCCAAGGTTTTCGCGATGCGGAAATAGTCTCGGACACAATTGTTAACTACAGCGATTCGAAAATTGATGTGCGTTTCAAAGTAAGTGAAGGAAGAAAATACTACTTCCGAAACATTATTTGGACAGGTAATTATTTGTACACGGCCAACACGCTGAATAAAGTATTGGATATCAAAAAGGGAGATATCTACAACCAAGAAATGATTGACAAAAAGACTTCCTTCAATCCGAAAGGAGCCGACATCAGTGGCTTGTATATGGATGACGGTTACTTGTTTTTTCGAGTGACGCCTGTGGAAGTAGCTGTGGTCGGTGATTCAATTGATGTGGAAATGCGAATTTTCGAAGGTGATCAGGCCACCATTGACGAGGTGACCATTGCAGGTAATGATCGCACCAGCGACCACGTTATCAGGCGGGAACTAACGACAATACCCGGTCAGAAGTTCCGTAGGGCCGATATTATCAGAACGCAACAGCAGTTATCGCAGATGGGTTTCTTTAACCCACAGAAGATCGAACAGGATATTAGACCTAATCCCGCAAATGGAACTGTAAATATTGGATGGAAGCTCGAGGAACAATCAAATGACCAAGTTCAGCTGTCAGGTGGTTGGGGTGGTTTCTTTGGATTTGTGGGAACGGTTGGTCTCACGTTTAACAACTTCTCGTTACGCAATGTGCCCCATTTGAAAAAGTGGAGGCCATTGCCTGTAGGAGACGGCCAGAAGCTATCGTTGAGTGTACAGGCCAATGGTCGTTCTTTCCAAAGTTACAATGTTTCCTTTACGGAACCTTGGCTAGGCGGAAGGAGACCAAACGCTTTAAGTGTAAGTTATAATTACTCGGTTTCCCGCCTTCCTGTTAGAAGCACCGGTGGCTTTCAGACCGACTTTAGCGACAACGCATCTTTACGCCAAACAGGCATTACAATAGGTTTTGGTAGGAGGCTTGAGTGGCCCGATAACTATTTTTCGTTGACTCACGCGTTATCGTTCCTCGAATATAATTACAGTAATTACTTTGGTTCAGGTCCTTCATCTCCGTTACCCACTGTAGGCACAACACGTAATATTAAGGTTAACACAACACTTGCTCGAAATAGCATTGACAATCCGATGTTCCCTACAGCAGGGTCTTCTATTTCGCTCAGCCTAGACTTGACACCACCTTACTCACTTTTCCGAGATGCCGATTACTACAAGGACGAAAACAAACGGTTTAATTTTGTGGAGTTGCATAAGTGGATGTTTGACGCTCGCTTCTATGTTAAGATTGTGGGTAGCAGTAAGCCGACAGGCAGGAGCTTAGTACTGGAAACAAAAGCGCACGTGGGCTATATTGGAACCTACAACGATCGAGTTCAGCCTGGTCCTTTTGAACGTTTCTTGGTAGGTGGGGCAGGTTTAGCAGGCGGATTTAATTCCTTTGTGCTCGGTCAGGATATTATCGGACTACGAGGTTACCCAGATAATCAAGTTACACCCCCTCTTTACGCTAGGAGAGGCTCCCAAGCGGTCAATGGGATAGAGGGAGGACTCGTATACAATAAGTTTGGGATGGAATTGCGTTATCCTGTGGTGACAAGTCAATCAGCAACAGTTTACGCTTTCGTATTTGCGGAGGCAGGAAACAACTGGAACAATTATCAGTTAGTGAATCCGTTTAACCTGTATAAATCGGCCGGTTTTGGTGCGAGAATATTTATGCCGGCCTTCGGACTAATTGGACTTAATTGGGCTAATGGATTTGATCGACTGGAGTTTGCTACCAACAAGAGCGGCTCTCAGTTTCACTTCACCATTGGCCAGCAAATCAGGTAAAAAATGCGGCTTTTACTGGTAACTCTTTGCTTTTTCATTTTCGGCCTGACTTTTGCAAAAGCTCAGAAGTTCGGTTATTTTGACTCGGAGTTTGTACTGAACAAAATGCCGGAATATGCTAAAGCTCAGGGTGAAATAGAACAGCTATCAGCGGCTTGGCAGCGAGAAATTGAGGAGATGCAAACAAAGGTGGATGGTTTGTATCGCTCATTTCAGGCGGAACAGGTGCTTTTAACAGAAGAAATGAAGCAAGAACGGCTTGCCGACATCAACAAGAAGGAAACAGAATTAAAAGACTATCAAAAAAAGGTTTTTGGATTTGACGGCCTGTTTTTTTTGAAAAAACAAGAATTGATTAAACCTTTGCAGGACAAAGTGTTTGATGCAGTGGGAAAGGTTGCGAAAACAAACAGATTGGCTATCGTTTTTGATAAATCGGCAGAATTAGTGATGATTTACACCGATCCGAGACATGACTATACCGATTTTGTATTAGAAGAGTTAGGACTAGGAGACCCAAATGATAAAGTAAAATAAACCAGTAACTAAATTTAAAAATGAGAACACTTTTTTTGATCCTTTTTTGCGGAACCCTGCTATCCGCGCAAGCTCAGACACAAAAAATCGGCTATGCCGATTGGGAATACATATTCAGTCAGTTGCCAGAGTTCAAGCAAATCGATAGTGAGCTAAAAACCCATAGCGAGCAATTGCAAAATCAAATGAGAGCGAAGCAACAAGACTTTGAGGCAAAGTACAAAGCCTATCAAGGTATGCCAGCCACGACCCCCGATGCGATCAAAGCAGACAAAGAGCGCGAATTGCAAACCTTACAAGAAGGCTTTCAAAAATTTCAGCAGGACGCACAATCTTCGTTGCAAAAGAAGCAAGCTGATTTGATGGAACCTGTTTATAAAAAAGTAGGTAAAACAATTGAAGAAGTGGCTAAAGAAAACGCGTATACATTCATTATCAATCCGCAAATAGTTGGTGGTGGCGATATACTTCTGTATAGCGATGAAAATTACAACATATCAGATTTAGTCTTGAAAAAACTAGGGGTAACACCAAAACCTCAAGCAGCAACAACACCTGCTCCAGTAAAAAAGAATTAACTCTAAGTCATTAGATTGAAAGCCCCAACGGTCGTTGGGGCTTTTTTATTCTCCCCACCCACCCCCTCCAGGTGTTTTGATGGTGATTTTCTCCCCTGCTTTCACCGTCAGCTGAGCCATACCTTTTAGTTTGGTAATTTTGCCGCCACGCGAGGTGTGGGTTTGTTCGCCCCTCTTTCCAGGCTGCCCACCAGCTCCACCAAACGGTTTTTCTATTCTATGTTGGGAGAGAATGTTGACTTCCATTTTTTCATTGAATTGAATTTCTCTGACTGCGCCATTCCCGCCATTCCATTTCCCCTTTCCTCCAGAATTTTTTCTGATTTCAAATTTGTTCAAACGGACTGGGTAGCGATGTTCTAACACTTCAGGGTCTGTAATACGTGTGTTGGTCATGTGCGAGTGCACCGCGTCCGCGCCATGAAAGCTTTTGCCTGCACCTGTCCCGCCACAAATTGTTTCGTAAAAGCCAAGTTTATCATTTCCAAAAAGAAAATTATTCATGGTTCCCTGGCTGCAGGCTGATAACTCAAATGCCTTAATCAGTGTATCAGTCAATCGCTGGCTCACTTCTGTATTTCCACCTACCACAGCCGGTAACTTAGTATTAGATTCAGTCATGAAATCGCTAAAAGGATTCAAAAAACCTTTGGGTAAAATGAGCTTCACGTTTTGCATAAGGCCTTCATTCATCGCGATGGGTTTATCAGCCCAAAGCCGGAGGACATACAACACTACACTTTGAACGATCGCTTCTGTTGCGTTCAAGTTTCTAGGATGGATCTTTGCTGATCCTGAGAAATCAAATATCAACCTAGTGTTGCGACAATTGATTTTAACTTTTAATCTGGAGCCGTCATCTAAATATTCGGTCGCTTGAAATGATTGTTTCTTGCAGGCTCTTATCTTTTGTTTGAGCAATTCAGTAGCATAGTTTTTTAACTCTGTCATTTGGGCAGTGACCGTGTTGGCACCAAAACGAACACAAAGTTCTTTGAGATTCTTTTCGCCCAAATTAACGGAAGCCAATGCACCATTTAGATCAGCTATGTTTTCGCGGATCGATCGCGTGGGATATTTCGCAGTTAAAAATATTGTTTCAATCTCCTTCCATCTCGGCTCACCAGATTTGATCAGAAACGTAGGAGCAATGATGACACCTTCTTCTTCCAGGCATGTCGCATCTACAGGCATCGAGCCAGGTTTCATACCTCCGATTTCTGCATGATGCGCCCGATTGGCAACAAATCCAATCAACTTCTTATGATAAAAAACCGGCTTAATCAGCGTGACATCAGGAAGGTGTGATCCACCAAAAGCAGGATGGTTAGTAATCACCACATCGCCCTCTTTCATTCTTACCTGCTTCATTACCTCACGAACACACACGCCCATGCTTCCCAGGTGCACAGGAATGTGAGGAGCATTGACAATGAGGTATCCTTTTGCGTCTAGCACAGCGCATGAAAAATCCAGACGCTCTTTTACGTTCACCGAAAACGAAGTTCGCTGAAGCATCGCACCCATTTCCTGAGCAATGGATGTGAATCGATTACTAAACAACTCGAGAGATGCCACATGACTAGAATATTGCTTGCCAGATCCTTTTTCCGATTTCTTGATCAGAAGCGCGTTGTTGTTTTCATCAAGTTGAAAATTCCAATTCGCGTCAACCAACGTTGTTGAATTTTTGCTGGCAACGATGGCCGGCCCTGCAATTGTTGCTCCAGCTGTTAACTGTTCCCATTCAAAAACATTTATTTCAGCGACCTTACCATTATCCAAATAGGTCGACTGGGCTTGTGTTTTTGGTCTATATTTTTTAAGGCGACCCGCAACATTCTTTTCCAATTCAGCCTTGACGCAGAGAATGACTCGAATTGATTCTACTTCTATCTCCCTGTTTTTAATCCAGTGGCCGTATATCGAAACATATTTTTTTCTGAATAGATTAAAAATATTTTCGATGGATTCGAACTCAACCTCCAACGTAGTCTCTTGGCCTTTGAAGCGGAGGAAAATTAATTTTTTCTCATGCGTTACCTCCGCCTCCGGAAAATCCTCTAGCAACAATTTCTGTTTCCCGATTTGGACTAGTTGACCGATTGTTTTCTCTAGCGTGGGTAGCTCACTATCTAAAGTATTTAAGAGTAATTTTTCTTCAAACCTTTCAACTTTAGCGTGGCCGATTCCGTAAGCACTAAGCAGCCCTGCATCGTACGGAATCAGAATTTTTTTCATGTCCAGCATCTCCGCCAAAGCACACGCGTGTTGGCCACCCGCTCCGCCAAAACTTAGCAACGTATAGTCTGCGGGATTATGACCCTGTTGGATGGAAACCTGCTTAATCGTATCCACCATTTTTTCATTGGCGATCTGTAGGAATGATTCAAGCAGCAGGTGACGTTTAATTTTTTTCTTAGTCGTTTGCTGAATCTTCGCACAAAGTTTACTCAACGCCTCTTCCGCACTGTTTTTGTAAATTGGAATAGAAAAAAAATCATCACTCAATCTGCCGAGTAAAAGATTAACATCCGTAATTGTCAAAGGCCCACCGGCCCCATAGCAAGCTGGACCTGGTGTTGCTCCAGCACTGTGTGGACCTACTGTCAATCGATGACCATCAAATTCACAGATTGATCCACCTCCGGCAGCTATCGTTTCAATAGAGACCGAAGGGGAAAGAATCTTTGTTTGCCCTACCTTCGATTCGAAGCGGTAGTCAAATCTTTGATTGTACAGCGAGACATCAGTACTCGTTCCGCCCATATCAAATGTAATGAGCTTTGTAATAGACGATCGCTGAGCAGCAGTGGCCGCTCCCACTACGCCACCGGCAGGCCCGCTAAGTAAACTATCTTTCGGCTGAAAGTGTGAGGTCTTGTTCAATCCTCCCGCGCTGTTCATCACTTTCAAATCAACACTACCTATTCCCCTGAGAATGTTCCCTAAGTACACATTGATTATAGGTGCCAGATATGCATTGGCTACTGTTGTTTCTGCTCGTGGCAGAATCTTAATCTGATTAGCCAAAACATGGGAAATCGAAACATAGTTGAATCCGGCTTCTGCCAAAAATTGGGCGAGGGAAAGTTCGTGAGCTGGGTTTTTGTAACTGTTCAGGAAAGCGATAGCAATGGAATCTATTTTTAACCTCTTTAGCTTGCTGACGAGTAAATCTTTCTCCTCTGTTGAGATAGGTGTAAGAACGGTGCCATCACTAGAAATTCTCTCGTTGACTTCTATCACGTGTGAGTAGAGCGGCTTCTCTTTTTCGATTTTTAATGCGAAAAGATCAGGTCTTTGCTGCGTTCCGATCAAAAGCAAATCCTTGAATCCTTTCGTTGTGATAAATGCCGTTCTTGCTCCTTTCCTTTCTAATAAGGCATTTGTTCCCCGGGTGGACCCCAATTTCATTTCAATGATTGGAAATTCTTCTGCAAGTGGGGTGTGAGTGATTAAACGGGCCGCAAAAACCGGGACTTCTTCTTGTGAAGAAATTTCGATGGCACAGGTGCCAACGTTCTTGAGTGCTTTGTAGGTGTATACGATTGACCGTTTAAGATCAATGGATTGAATTTTCGTTTTTACTCCTCGACCTAGCAGGTGAATATCAAAGTCCCTAAAAACATCTTTGTCAACAGGCCATTGAATTTGCAAGTGGAACGAGCGTGGTGAAAGCTGACGGGTTATGGCTCCACGTATCACGCCAGAACTTAATACTTTTAGCCGTTTGTATTTTTGGTTGAGATCAATAGCAATGCAGTCGGTGAACGTACCGCCTGTATCCATCCATATTTTCCATCGATCCATTTACTTGATTGTGCGAATGAGTTCTCGCTTGGCGATTCGTAAGCCCAGTGCTTTGGTGAAAGCAATCGAACCATCGGCTTGCTCCTGCATGAGCGGTTTGGTATAAAGAATAGAATCTTTACCCATCTTTTGAACGTTATCACTCAAGGTCACTCCATTTCCACCGGAGGTGTAAGCTTCAATAATTTGTTTTTCTACCGCACGCAAGGTAGAATCGTTCGTTTTCATGGAGATGATTTCTATGTGAAATACACTTTCCAGGGAATCAATGAGTTTTTGGTTGCTCAATGTTTTATCTCTCCGCTCTACTATGTCCGTGATTTTCCGGCCGTAGGCGAAAGCAGCCTCGGTGATATCCGCATCCGATATCTTTTTAATCTTACTTTCCTCTCTCTCTTCACGGATCTTTTTTTTCTGCTCATCGCTTAGCTTTCCATTGCACGAAGCCAAGACCAAAAGACCCAAAAACGCGACATATTTCATACGGCTAAGATAACGGAAATACGACCAAGATGGAAGCACCGAAAGGCATCACGTTTTTATTAACTTTGCCGTCATTTTAGAAGGATATGATCGAAAAGCTGATAGACATTAAGCACCGTTTTGAAGAGGTAGGGTTATTGCTGGTGCAGCCGGACACGCTCGGTGACCAGAAGAAATTTGGGCAATTGAGCAAAGAGTACCGCGACTTGCAAAAAGTAGTTGAAAAGTACGATGCCTATCAACATGCGTTGGATGGAATGCAACATGCCAAGGAGTTGCTCCAAAAAGAGAAAGATCCGGAAATGCGGGAGTTGGCAAAATTGGAATTGGAGGAACTGGAACCCAAACGAGATGCATTGGAGGCAGAGATAAAGGAAATGTTGATGCCCAAAGACCCCAACGATTACAAGAATTGTATTCTGGAAATCAGAGCCGGAACCGGGGGCGATGAAGCGGCTATTTTCGCTGGTGACTTGTGGCGCATGTACCAGCGCTATTGCGATCGGGTAGGTCTAAAGATGTCAGCGCTTGACGTAACGGAGGGAACGGCTGGCGGGTATAAGGAAGTCATTAGCAGTATAGAGGGAGAGGGCGCCTACGGGATTTTTAAATACGAATCAGGTGTACATCGCGTACAACGGGTGCCCGATACGGAGACGCAGGGACGTGTACATACTTCAGCGGCTTCGGTAGTTGTATTGCCCGAAGCTGAAGATGTGGATGTGGAAATAAACCCTGCAGATATCGAAGTAATCACTTCGCGCTCTGGAGGTGCAGGCGGACAGAATGTAAATAAAGTGGAGACCAAGGTGCAGATGACACACAAGCCAACGGGCATTGTGATTACCTGCCAGGTAGAGCGCTCACAACATGGCAATCGTGCCCGTGCGATGGTCATGCTAAGAGCAAAATTGTATGAGTTAGAGCTGGAGAAAAAGAATGCAGCCATAGGAGCCTCGCGCAAGAGCCAGGTGCGCAGTGGCGATCGGTCAGAAAAAATCAGAACCTATAATTACCCGCAGAGCCGTGTGACTGATCACCGGATCGGCTACACACAACACAATTTACCTGCGGTGATGAATGGAGAGGTAGATGAGTTTATCAATCAGCTAAAAATAGCAGAGACGGCTGAGAAGATGGCGAATAGCACCAATTGATTAGTTGATTTTACGATTCGGTGATTCGTTAATGATGGCCAATCAACGAATTGCCGAATTAACAAATCAGTTTTCCCCTTCCGAATTCTTTATCTGCTCATCTAAAATCTGATCGATGATTGCCATTTGGCGTTCGTCTATTTTTTGATTGATGCGCGCTTGCTTCTTCATAAAGCGAAACATGGCGTTCTTCTTTATTTCGTAGGCGACAAAAATAGTGTACTTCTTTTCTTTTTCGTCATAGAATTTTTTCTCGCCAACTTTGCGAATGTCTGCGAGATCGGTATTCATTACCTCGCGTGCCAAGCTTTGAAATTTTTCAGCCACATCAGCACCGCGTTCATTTTCGGTTTGCCCTTGATAATTGTCGGCTACTTGCTTCATCGTAGTGTTTACCTGCCCGGCTAAATAAGTTTTTGCTTCTATATCGGCCTTTCCGCGGGCAATGTTGTCTGATGAACTCTCTCCTTTGCCCGAAGCGCGAAAGAAACGATTATTTGATTCATAAGCAGAGCCAGAAAAAGGCTCACTTACTTTTTTCCCGAAAGGGCTACTGGCACACGAAGACAATACCAGAGCTGCAAGAAAATAGACAAAATGGATTTTCATAGATTATTGGGTTAACCAGTTACGGAAAGTTAGTAAAAATTGTGCCAAGAATAGTTTCATTCAAGCGAAAGGATACGCTATGTATTCTATTGTCGTATTTTAAGGCGTTCTTCATTTTTTACTTACCTCGAAAAGCTATAATTTAGTCTATCAGAACAAACAAAAACAGAGAAATTTAAGTAGGCAGTATTTTTCAAAACAGGTGAAAGAGATATTGAACAACCAAATTTTTTTATATGAGCATTTATAGGTTATACCCAGCGCCACTTGTTTTGTTGCTACTTTCTTATCTCAACGTCTTTTCTCAGACAAATCCGATATTGAAAGTGCATGAATATTCACTTGACAACGGTTTTAAAATATCGCTTAATTATGATTCTACAGCAACTAACGTCTTTGGAGCCGTTTTAGTAAATGCAGGATCTAAACATGAAAATCCTGATGCAACTGGCATGGCTCATTATCTTGAACATTTACTTTTTAAGGGAACTGATAAATTAGGTACCAGCAACTTTGAATTGGAGAAAGTACATATAGATTCGATTACCCTTTTGTATGATTTGGTCGCGCGCGCGTCAGATAAGGAACAAAGGGACAATCTACTACAGAAAATTAACCAACAAGCTACCAAAGCATCTCAGTACGGCTTACCAAATGAGTTTGATAAATTTTTAAGGGAAATTGGAGGAGTTGGCATTAATGCTTTTACAAATAAAGAAATCACATTTTACCACAATTCATTTCCGGGGAATGAATTGGAAAAATGGATGAGTTTGTATGCCGAACGTTTTAGAAAACCAATTTTTAGATCATTTCAAACAGAACTCGAAGTTGTCTATGAGGAAAAGAATAGGGCAATGGATAACATGGAAAGAAAAATTTTCGAGGAGACACTAAAATTAGTTTACCCAAACCACCCTTACGGCCAATGGACAACGTTGGGGAACGTTGAGCATTTGAAAAATCCGTCACTTTCAGGAATGCAGGCATTTTTTAACAAGTATTATGTCGCCAATAACATGGCACTGATTTTATCCGGAAATTTCAATATGCAAGAAGCTTTGGTTTTGGCCAAAAAATATTTTGGTTCGCTAAAACCAGACCCAAACCTAAATACAAGAGTGCGAACCCCCGATCCGATAGCGGGCAATCCTACTGCTACTCGTAGAATCACCCCTGTTAGAGTTGCTTTGCTATCATATCAAACGCCTCCTATAAACCATCCCGATCGCCCGGCATTTGACGTGATAGAGTACATGCTTTATAACGAGGGAGAGACAGGGTTGCTCAATAAAATTCAGCTCAAGAACGAAATGCTCTATGTAGGAGCTTTTAGCATAAATCAAAACGAGAGTAGTGTCTTTTCAGTTTTTTATGTACCAAAGATTATTGGTCAGTCGTTGAGGGGTGCTCAAGGAAAAGTTGTAAACGAAATTAATCGATTGAAGAATGGTGCCTTTGACGCAACCTTTATGAATTCAGCGAAAAGTGAAATTGGAATTGACTTTCAAAAGTCTTTGGAAGGCAATGAAAGTCGCGGGATAAAGATTGGAGAGTCAATCAATATTGGAAATACTTGGGATGAAACGCTCTCCTATCCCAATAAAATACGTAGCGTCACAAAGGATGATATTGTAAGAGTTGCCAACCAGTATTTCGGAAAGAATTATGCAAAGCTTGTATCACGTACTGGCTTTGGAAAGAAAAATAAACTGAGCAAACCTCCTTTTAAGGCAGTTAAAAATGAGCAAAAAGGAATTTCTGAATTTGGACATAGCTGGGAACAAATTGAAAGCGCAAAAGCAAAAGAAAGATTTGTCGATTTCAGCAGAGATGTTGAACTCCTCAATAAAAATACTCATTCGATATATGCAACAAAGAATCCTGTTAATAGCCTCTTCTACCTTACGATCAATTTTCACAAAGGAACACTGAAAAACGCAAAACTTTCTGTTGCAACACAATGCATGAATTATGCAGCAACCAATAGTAAGAGTGTCGAACAATTAAAGCTTGCATTTAGCGAAATAGGTTGTACATATAATTTTAGCGCGGGTGCAAATTATACCTCGGTCACGTTAGAAGGTGAGGAGCGGAATTTGGCCAAAGCACTGGCGATACTAAGTGAACTAATACAGAATGGCAAAGCTGACAAGAAAACCAAAGAATTGGTTTTCAATTCTGTAAAAACGGAGCGAAAATTTGAGGTCAGAAGCCCGAATACGATGGGGAGTGCCCTTTTTAGGTATGCCTCACTTGGTCCGCTATCTTACTTTGTTTCGAGAGAGAGTCTCAATCAAATAAGGAAAACGGATGCTTCGGAGTATATCGCATTGTACAAGTCAGTGGCTACCAACTATAAAGCAGACTTGCTGTTTAGCGGCAGCACTTCAGCTCAAAAACTCGATGAGCTATATAGTTCTACGTTTAATTTATCTCACAACTTAGAATCTGATCCACTTAACCCAATGATCGGTAAGGATATCCCAGAGAACGTCATTTACGTAGTGGAAGATAGAAAGGCGGTTCAAAGTCAAATTTACTTTTACGTAAAGGGTGAGAAATATTCGAAAGCAGAATTTGGATCAAAAAATGCCTTTAATGAGTATTTTGGAGGTGGATTTTCAGGTTTAGCAATGCAAGAAATCCGAGAGTATCGTTCTTTGGCGTATACTGCTCGTGGCGATTATTTTCCATCACTAATTGATGAAGGGCCTGGAAGCTTTCAAGGTTACATTGGTTGCCAAGCAGACAAGAGCAATGAGGCTATTGAAGTTATGCATGGTTTGGTAAGCGATATGCCTTTGAAAAAGGAAAGAGAAGACATGCTTCAAAAAAGTCTAAAGATGGCGATCAACACTAATTTTCCAAACTTTAAGAGATTGCCATCAACCGTTCGAGGATGGAGAACAATGGGTTATACACAAGATCCAAATAGAGAAGCTTTCGTTTTATACAATGATATTGGCATGGGAGTTATTAATCAGTTTTATCAAAAACATGTGAAAGGCAAACCCTACATAATAACTGTTTATGGTGATTTAAAGAGAATAGATCTACCGCGGCTATCAAAATTTGGGAAAGTAATGAAGCTTCAAAAGAGTGATTTTTATGTTGAATAGGCTAGGAACTTAACGTCTTGAAGAACATAAATTCTTATTTAAAGCCATTTCATTATCCTGCAAAAGCAATGAGAAATGTTATTTGTTTGGAATAATCAACTGCCATCGAAAGGCCCATTTCCATTTTAGTTGGTAGTTTTTGATGCCAGCCCGACTCAATATCAATTGTAGGTCATGTTTTTTAAAGCCACGTTGCACAGACAAAGGAGCATCGTACTTTACCATGGCTGACTTCGAAAAAAGTTGGGTAAGCAATCGAATGGAATAGTAGGCCAGTGGGTGGCGATGAAGATCATTAATCACGATTCCGTGGGTGGCTTGATTTTTTAACCCTGAAAAAATTCCTACCAATTCGTCTTCGGTAAAATGATGTAGGAACAAGGTTGCCAACACAATGTCAAATTTCCTTTTTCTGAATTCTTCAGAAAAAATATTTGTGGCTTCGATTTGAATGTTCTCAAATTCAGCCGTGTGCTTTTGTGCAAATGAAGTGATGTTAGGATTTGCATCCATTCCGATAAGGTCAACTTCTCTTCCTTCATTGGCTGCCCGCTTCGCAATGAGCCTTAGCATTTCACCACTTCCGCAACCCAAGTCAGCAATTGATATGTTAAGATTTTTGGGGATTGTTTTCCAAAGCGAACTTATCCCATTTAGTGTAACGGCATTTCCACCCAACCAATGATTGATGAAATCTAGCTCGCGCAGGGTCTGGTCAACCACTTCACCTTGGCAGGCAAGGTCGTCCATGATTTCGATACTTGTTGAGCGCTCCTTAAAATTTACTGTCATTAATGATTCTGGATTTCCAATACCATACTTTCTAGCGTTAGTCCCGGACCAAACGCAAAACTCAATACTTTTTTTCCTTGATCTTCATCCGAAAGCTGTTTGCAAAGCTCACTCAATACAAACACAACTGTTGGTGAAGACATGTTGCCGAAATTCTTTAAGACTTCATATGCGTAATGATTTTGAGTTTTCGTCAGTCCGAGTTCGCCTTCAATGGTTTCTAGAATTTTTTTCCCCCCAGGATGAATAGCGAAATACGAAATATCAGAAAGGTCTGTTAAGATCTTCTCAAGCAATGATGTGGTCAATTTTTTGATTCCGCTTTTTATAACATCTGGAACGTAGGAAGACAACCGCATTTCAAAACCCCAGTCTCCCACGGTCCACGCCATGTCATGTTCTCCTTCTGTGGCAATCTCACAGTAAAAACTAAGTGGTTTCAAATTAAGGCCACTTCGTGGTTGGCTCTCTATCAATAGTGCGGCAGAACCATCGGAAAATAGTGAATTAGCTAATAGATTGTCTTCTGTATTCTCGCGTTGAAAATGGAGGGTACAAAGCTCGGTACACACCACTAGTACTTTTGTATCAACGTGCTGCTCGCAGAGTGAGTGAGCCAATTTGATTGCATTGAAGGCGGCATAGCAGCCCATGAAGTTGATGCAGGTACGTTCAATGGTCGACTTTAACCCGAGGGCTTTTATTAAGTCAATATCTAGGCCCGGTGCGTACATGCCGGTACAGCTCACCACAATCAAATGGGTGATTTCTGATTTTTTCTGATCGGCAATTTTGGTCAAGCACTTTTCTGCTGCCGTTACACTTAAATGAACGGCATGTTTTCGAAACAAGACCAATCGCTGTTTGGTGGAGGGAAAGGGTTCATCCCTGTTCGGATAGAACTCAAAACTGTGGTCTTTGCCGTAGTCTGTCAAAACGGAGTGACGAGATTCAATGCCACTCATTCGATGGAGTGCTTTCAGTTTCCGCTCGTCATCGGCATTCAACGACATGGCCTTTACCATGAAGTCAGCAATTTTTGATTGCGTTATTTTATTTTCCGGATTGGCAGTACCAATGGAGGTGATGTAACTCATTATTCAATATTAACAAAAATGTTGCCCAAAATGATTCGCTGCACACCGAAATAGTTATCTTCCAGCATGAAATACCTTCGCTCCATTTTGTTGCACTTACGCGTCCCGTTTTCTTTTTTTCTTCTACCCGTTTACCTTTTTGCGCTTGCTATTTCTCCTAACGTAGGGGAAAGTCGATTGATCTGGTCTTTTATTATTATCCATTTGCTGCTGTACCCAGCAAGCAACGGGTACAATAGTTACTTCGACAAAGATGAGAAAAGTATTGGGGGGCTCAAGAATCCGCCCCCTGTCAATAAAGGATTGTATGCGACTTCTCTCCTTTTAGACTTGGTGGCAATCGTGCTTGGTTTGGTAAAGGTGAACGCACTTTTTGCCATCATGCTCCTTATCTATGGATTGGTGTCAAAGGCCTACAGTCATCCCTCCGTTCGTATCAAAAAATACCCAATTAGTGGATGGTTGATCATTGGACTATTTCAGGGCATTTTCACTTTTCTTATGTGCTATGTTGGAATCAATGGGTTTGAAATGGAAAACCTCAAACAGGCAAAAGTACTTGTGCCCGGCCTTCTCACCAGTGTGATGCTTTGGGGCAATTATCCTATGACTCAAGTCTACCAGCATGAAGAAGACGCCAAGCACGGTGATACAACGATTAGTATGATGCTCGGTATCCGAGGGACATTTATTTTCGTGCAAGTCTTGTTTGCGGTGGCAGCGGTTTGCTTTGTTCTATACTTCAATCATTTCTACACGATAGAAATGGGATATTATTTTTTGATGGCGTTGGGACCAGTAGTTCTTTTTTTTATGGTTTGGTTCTATAAGGTTTGGAAGGACGCCTCGCAAGCGAATTTCACTTACACAATGTGGCTCAATTTTATTTCCTCCCTTTGCTTGAATGGTTTTTTCATCTACTTCTGGCTAGCGACCAGTCATATCGGGCAATACCTATAAACGAGGTTGGTAGTTTATTGGATAGCTTTTATAAATTCTCTAATAAATGCTGTGTGATTGTCTCCCATTCCTCTGATAACGATTCCGTTGGAAATTCTCTTCCAGCTTGTCTATACCAATACTGCGCATTGTATCGATCACCCTCTTTTCGGTGAAGATAGGCGTGTATCCACGAGGCATTTTGTGTATGTAACTCCTGGGCAATTTGATGAGCACTTTGCCAATCTTCCTGTTTTCCGCACTCGACCAAAAACATGATGTAAGTGGCTGATACTCAAATAGCGTTTTTTGAAATTGGGTGTTGCATGGCTATTTTTAGGTATGTTCCTAAGAAAAATAAAGAATCGATCGGGTAGTAGTTCTGTACAAATAATTTCAAAGGCCAGTGGTAGGTACAAAGTGTTGAAAACTATTGGGAGCAGTTCTACGGAGCAAGAATTACAAAAGCTGTGGTTTTTAGGTAAGCAAGAAATTGAAAAACTTTCGGCTCAGTCGGCTCTGTTTGTATCTGAAAAAGACACGTTGGTCGAACAAGTGATGAATAGCTTGGGCAATGCCAGTATTAGAACAGTGGGGCCAGAACTAATCTTTGGAAAAATCTACGATCATATAGGGTTTCAGGTAATTGAGCAAGAGATGTTCCGTCATTTGGTGATCTCGCGTTTAGCTTTTCCCTTGAGCAAACTCAAGACGGTGGACTACCTATACCGCTATCAAGGTGTTCAGTTAGATATTGATGCGGTGTACCGTTTTCTGGACAAACTCAATAGCAGTTTGAAAGCGCAGGTCGAGCAAGTTGCATTCACACACACCAAAAAAATATTGGAGAACAATTTAAGCGTGGTCTTTTATGATATGACCACTCTTTATTTTGAAGCCAGTGACGAAGATGATTTGCGTAAGACGGGCTTTTCCAAAGATGGCAAGCACCAACACCCACAAATTTATCTTGGCCTATTGGTGGGTTTAGGAGGCTATGCCATTGGATATGAAATTTTTGAAGGAAGCATTTATGAAGGACACACCTTGATACCCTTCTTGGAAAAGGCTGCTGCTAAATTTAATCTGGGCAAGCCTATCGTAATAGCGGATGCCGGATTGTTATCAATGGGCAACCTAGCCGAATTAACGCAAAGGAACTATCAGTACATCATCGGGGCAAGATTAAAAAGCGAATCCAAGACCATAAAGCAAAAGATACTGTCCACCTCATGGGAAGAAGGGCACGTGGTGAACATAAAAAAGGATGACGGCACCAAGCTCGTAGTAGCATTCTCCAACAACAGAGCGGCCAAAGATCAACACAATCGTCAGAGAGGGCTTCAACGATTAGAAAAACAAATCAAAGCAGGCAGGCTTACCAAATCAAATATTAACAACAAGGGGTACAATAAGTATCTTAAGATGCAAGGCAAAATCACCATCGAAATTGACTATGAAAAATTCAAGGCTGACAAATTATGGGATGGGCTGAAGGGCTATATAACTAATACTCAACTAGGCGCCAAGCAAGTCATTGAAAACTATAAAAACCTTTGGCATATTGAAAATGCCTTTCGGATGTCAAAAACTGATTTAAGAATAAGACCCATTTATCATCGCTTAAGACATCGTATTGAGGCACACGTTTGTATCTCCTTCACGGCCTACTGCATTTATAAAGAACTTGAACGGGTACTGTACAAAGAGAAGTCAACTCTATCAATAAAAAAGGCAGCGGAGCTCACCCATAACATGTATGAAATAACTTTCACGCTTCCAGAATCCAAACACACCCAATCTAAACTGCTCAAAATGGACGATTTACAAACCGAACTGTACCAAATTGTACAGAAAAATTTCTAGGGTGTTGCAACGCTGAAAACAGGA
>JADBYQ010000007.1 GCA_020402945.1 Cytophagales bacterium
AGTGTTGCCAGCTGCCAATGCGGCTGGCAAGGATTGTTGTGAAGATACTCAAACTTTTGCTTGAAGAACCACTCGTGTATTAAATCAATGCTCATAGAATTCCGCTTCCAAATCTGAAATGTCCTGTCCTTCAGCAACAACAAGATTGTTGGTCGGGAGACCAACAATAACAAAATATTTTGACCAACGACAACTAGGGTAATGTGGGGTTGCTGCGCAGGGCAAGCAAGTGCGCTTTTAAATGTTCTTTTATTCCTCGCAGAGTCTCCGTTTTCGGGACTCTGCGCACTCTCAACTCAAAACTTTCTGCCCTAAACTTTTCGTAGTGCTTATGCTTGCGCCCGAGTCCCCGAAACGGGTGACTCGCGCGAGAAAAAGATTGTTGGTCGGGAGACCAACAATAACAAAATATTTTGACCAACGACAACTAGGGAAGAACCCTCTGAGGCTTATTTGCACCTAAACGCCAAGTCTGGTTCTCTTCTCTAGTCAAATCGGGGTTTTCCGCAGGAGACCCCGCTAACAAGAGACGTCATGCGTGTACTTATTTTCTTACAGCCACTGGAAGATTGCCATACAGTTCATTGCGGACGGCCACATTGATGGCATCTTCTACCTGGTAAAAACGAGCAGCCACTGGTAAGGAAATAGATTTCTTGATCAGCTTATAGTACTTTTGGCGCAATTCAAGTTCTTTCTTTTGAATGGCAGCACTTTCCTTTACCATTTCATCTGCATGGACTTCAGCGATACCTTTTTCAATATTGAATAAATAGGCTTCGACTAATTTTAGTCTTCGGGTAAAGGCATCTATTCGCTGCTCTTCGTATTGATTATAGATGGGCCAAAACTTCTCAGCTTCATCGTTGCTCATCTGCAGGTAGTCGGCTACCAATGCTTTCTTTTCTAGTTGAAATGCACTGCGCACTAATTCTGCTTCTGTTTTTTGCGCAACGGCTGTGGTGCCACACAGCAAAAGAAAAAAAACGATCAAATTTTTCATGGAAGTCATATTCGGTTAGAGTTATTACTCAAAGTTTTTAGATCATTTCTTAGGCGCTGGAGGAAACCTCGCAAGAATTTTTGCCACTGCAGCCTCAATTTTGTCTTGCTGAATGGATTTCTCTGTCACCGTTGCTGTGCCGCTGCCCATCCAAACCAATTCTTGCTTCGCTGCATCGACTAGATTAATCACCAACGTACCTTCGGTATAGTTAGTCGTATTGACCTGCGTTGTTGAAAAGCCAGTGCCGAAACCCCACCGCCTTCCATAAAATCCACCCATGTTCACAGAGTTAGCAGATGTCTGTTGTTTTTCTTCCGTTTTCACACCAAGATCAACCAACAAATTTGGCTTTTCGGCTTCTTTTAGTCCTTTGCTTTGCAGCGCACTGTGGATGGCATCAAAGATTCGCTTTCGCACCAAATCATTTACGGGCAGTTGATTGGCCTCTGCCGAAAACCCGTACGTTTTATACTTTCCAAAATCCACACTTTTGTCATAGTCAACAGTAGTTTTCAGTGACCCGCACGAAACCAGCACCAATGCAAACAATAAAATAGATAATCGATTCATAGTTTTTTTAATTTAATAAGATGCAATTAATTCATTTTTCCCTTTGAACTTCAAAGAGCCTCTATTTTTTTTCATAGATGGTCTTCCCTTCTTTAATAGTTTCTAGCACAACAATATCCTTCAACGTCATCGGATCAACTTTTAATGGATTTTTATCAAGCACCACCATATCGGCCAGTTTGCCGACTGTCAATGTGCCCTTCTTTTCCTCTTCAAAAAACTGCTCTGCACCCCAAATGGTGATCGATTTTAAGGCTTCATAAGGTGTTAGTTTTTCATCAGGTCCCATTACAGTTCCGCTGCGGCTCACCCGATTGACCGATGTCCATAAAATCATCATCATATTGGGAAACGCGACAGGTGCATCTGTGTGACTTGTGACCCTAATACCTTTCTTCAGGGCTGATTTAATCGGGCTGATTTGTTGCGCTTTGTCAGGGCCGATTATTTCTTTATACCAATCGCCCCAATAAAAAGTATGCATGGGGAATAACGAAGCAACGATGTCATATTTTTTAATACTATCTAACTGGTCCATGCGAATCAATTGGCCATGTATTAAAATATTGCGTCTGTCTTCATTCCCATATTTGGCAGAAGCTTTACCAATAGCTCTAAATAATTGATCGGCAGCTGCATCACCATTGGCATGTGCTTTCAACTGCCAGTTATTGGCAAACGCACTATCCACAATTTTTTGAACATCTTCATCTTTAGGAATGGCAGGATAGCCTTTGTACCCCTTTTTCTGACCATCAGGTGGAATCAGGTAAGGAGAATTGCGCCAGGCCGTTCTGCCTTGTGGCGAGCCATCGAGTGTTAGCTTGAGCCCCGCAATGCGATAATGGCTTTTATACTCTTTGCTGTACCACTCGCTACCCATGTGTTGCGGAACCGAATAGTCGATCCAAGAATTTACATCCAGATACATTTTTCCTCGTGTCGCATAGTCGGCCATCTGCTCATGGTTGCCCATCGCACGACCTTCGTTGCAAGTAGTATATCCATAACTCGCAGCCATTTTTTGCCCAGCATCAAGGTATGAATCGGCTAACTCTTTGGTGGGTGGCGTAACCAATTTAAACATGTGTGGAATAGCAGCAAGCTCCTCTAATACTCCATTTGGCTCCTTGCTTCCTTTTACGCGTCTAATCACTCCTCCTTCCGGATCCTTGGATGCCGCTGTTATGCCCAATACTTCCAATCCTTTTGTGTTAACACTGCAAAAATGCCCGGAGATATGTGTTGCCATCACAGGCAAGTCGGTGGAAACCTTATCTAGGTCATCTTTTGTTGGAAAACGTTTTTCTTTTAGTACGGCATCATCGAACCCAATTCCCACAATCCATCCTTGTGTTTTGTCAGTACCATTCTTTTGATACCATGCCTTAAGTTCATTCACCAAATCATCTATGTTATTGCTTGTACCATCGGGTGGCGCTAAAAGGTTAGCTGATATAGCTTGCGAACCAAACGCGAAAAAATGACAATGCCCATCAATGAATCCAGGAACCAAGGTCTTGCCTTTTAAATCACGCATAACCGTGCTGTCGCCTTTCATCTTTTCTGCTTCAACTTTGCTTCCTGCAAAAGCTATTTGCCCAGCCTTTACGGCAACGGCTTCAGGATAAACCGCGCTATCGCCTTCCATGGTAATGATATCGCCACCATAGTAAATGGCATCGGCAGATGTAATCACGTTGTTTTGCTTCGATGATTGATTGCAACTCATAAAGGCCACCATTAGCAAGACCAAAAAAAGGGTAAGTGTTTTTTTCATAATGGGTAATTTGATTTTGATTTGAATGGTACTGATTGAGGGATTAGATTTTGATTTCCTTACAGTTCTAAAATTAAACTTTCCTTTTCACAAAATTTAAATTGAGTTGTTAACTTTATAAAAAGAAAGTCCCTCCCAACCTGAAGACATTAATATTATTGGTAAAATTTGGATTCCAGCTTGCGTTCAATTTAAATTTATTTGGTTTAATAATTCTGTTTAAACTGAATTCTGCGGCTCAAATACTTTTCAACTACCGTTTGTGTTTATAAATGTCGGAATGGGATTTACAAAAAGGAATGTTTGCTTGTTGATCAAATACCTGGCATTAAACTGAAACCCTACACCATTGCTCGTAAACATATCTCCTCGGGAAAAAGATTTGTTCCTGGCTTCGTTAAACCCAGATTTTGCAATTGGCTGCAAAATCTGCCCGGAGGGCTGAAGAAAGCACAAAAAGGGCTTTTTCAGGGTTAACCTTGACCAAAATGCCATGCATTTTGCGTCAACCTCAGGCAAATTTTGCTACTGCAAAATTTGGGTTGAGTGAATATAGTTTACATCTGGGAAAAGGGACGACTCCTTAGATACAACAAATCCTAAAACTACCCCGCCCGCCAATGACCAGTTGCTGTTCCCCAATCCATCTTTCGTCTAATAGGGGTCTCCTTCGGCAGACCACGCTGAGACTCGGAAGACCCCCGCAGCCTCGGGGTGAATGCGGGGAGTCCAGTTGTAACTGAAGATAGATGTTAGTTGGTCACTTGCGAGGGAGCTGCAATAAAATTAGTCGCATTTCTGATCTGAAGATTTTGTCGAAAGCTAAACCCAAATTGATTTTTGCCTCTTCCGTCATCTGGAATAAAGGTGAATCGTAATTCCATTGTTCCAAAAATCAAGTTTTCATTTCGTGTACGGAGGCCTCCATTTAATCCTATAATTGCAGGCACGCTTTTACTGCATACCAAACAATTCGTCTGCACCGCATCGATACTAACAAACGGTGCGAAGCGGAATCCTGCTAACGAAAAAGGAGTATAGAGTACTGTTTCTAATCGTGCAAATACCTGACGAGTCCCTAAAACACTATCGGCTGCGTAGCCAAATATTTGTCTGTTAGTGATCGTGAGAAAGGAGCTTGTCGTTTTATTAAACAATTCGGTATAGCCACCCGAAACTAAACCGCGAAGCTTAGACTTCCCGGTATTGTAGGCTCGGGTATAAAAGGAAGCCTCTGCTTTCACCAACACGTCTTCACTTTTTTGTTGTACAAATCCACCCGACTCTAATTCAATCTGATAAAAATCGCCTCGTTTACTCGCCTGGCTAAAGTCTATCTTTACACCCGTATATGGCCGCTCCTTTCCCAATAGAGTCAGGTACCCCATCGCAGCAGACACACTGATCCCAAACGGAACATCTTCCGTTCGCCCAAAACCAACCACATACCGTGTCTTGAAAAAGTCTCTCCGATAGAACGTCAGCTCTCCCAAGATGCCACTACTGCTTGCATAGCGAACCTGCTCGCGAATGGCGTCTTGTGCGGGCCGTTTCGAAAAGAAGTTATCGAAATAACGGACGGCCAAAAAGTAGCGATTGCGATTTGCAAATTCTCTTTTTATACCCAGGTTGAAACCAGCCCAAGTATCAACCAATTGGTATTTATAATTTAAAAAAGTAGAATCTGGTCGATTGAAAATATTGCGCGACCAATTGTTGCTCACTTCTATGCCTCCAGCTAAACGAGAGTATGGTGACACCAGCGGCCTATGTAACCGGACGTAATACGCATACTCATTTTCAGATCCCAGACTAACCCCGTTGTTCAGTTCTGTATAGGCCACCTCCAAATTGGCAAGACTACCGAATAAACTACTCTTCTGATATTGCAAGGCATACCCAAACCGAGGGTCACGGCTTGGGTCGAGTTTACCTGAAAACTGAAATCGTTGTCCGCCACCAGCTAAGTTGGCATCATATAAGGAAAACTCAGGTATCGTGGGCGACCCTCCCAAACTACCACCTAAACTAAACACATCGCGAGAGACGACCAAGACGTCAACAGAATCGGTTCCTTCTATTGGTGTTACCACCATGCGAGCATCCAAAATAAAATCCAGGCTACGCAAAAAGCGCTCGTTATCTGCAAGCATGTAGGGATTGAGCGGTCTGTTTTTGTAAACAAACAGATGATTGCGAATAACATTTTCTTTGGTTTGTGTGTGAAGTGAATTAGCGATCTTCCCTATGGTTTTGTTCAGCCTCTTGGTAGTATCGTATACAGAGCGTTCCAGTCCGATAAACTCCACATCTATCCTTCTAATGATCTTGTTGGAGTAGTCATCGAAGTTTGAGCCGCTCCAGTCATTCTTTATCGTGTCATTCGGAGAAGTAGATATCAGTGCAATTCCTTTTTTCAACGCTTTGCGTGTGGCTGAAATGTGTCTACTCGAATCTCTTTTGCCCTGCGCATGGAGCAGTGGAGAAAACAGGCTTAAGAAAAACAACAAACAAACTAGCCTTTGACTCAACAGAATAATAGGTTTAAAATAAGCATTGAAACCCAGCAAAAATAGCCCAAAAAATTAGCATGGTTGAGTCGGCAAAATTAGAATTGTTAGGAAGCAAACCATCATGCAAAAAGTTTCAAAATGAAGTTTGGCTTTTTGATGTGTTCATTTTTGAACATCTTTGTACGCCAAAGAACAAGGGGGGGAGCGAAAACCGCATTTTCGGACACTTCCTGCATTGGCACAATTTTTCCTATTCACTAGTCACTAAACCTAACCTACTGTGAACGAAGCTGGCAAAATATTGATGATTGATGACGATGAGGACGTTCTTTTGGCAGCCAAAATGCTATTGAAGAAATCGAATCATCAGGTCATCATTGAAAAGAACCCGAATAAAATTCCCTTTCTCCTCAACAACGATACCTACGATGTGATTTTGCTGGATATGAACTTCAGCAAAGACACCACGAGCGGCAAAGAAGGCTTTGAGTGGCTGAAGGTTATTAAGGAAAGAGAACCCGAAGCCGTAGTCATTATGATCACCGCTTTTGGCGATGTAGAAATGGCGGTGCGCGCCTTGAAGGAGGGTGCCACCGATTTTGTTCTCAAACCGTGGCAGAACGAGAAATTGATCGCCACTATATCAACTGCGATCAAGCTAAAAAAATCGTACAATGAAGTAGATAAGCTTCGGAAAGCGAAAGAAATGCTAGAAGAGCAAATCAGTCTGCCCTTTCGAGACATTATTGGCAATAGCAACGCGATCAAAGACGTGTTTTCACTAATTGATAAAGTAGCCAAAACAGATGCAAACATTTTAATACTTGGTGAAAACGGAACAGGAAAAGAGCTGGTCGCGCGCGCGATTCATCAAAAATCGTTACGAAAAGATCAATCTTTTGTGGCTGTTGATATGGGCGCTGTTACGGAGACTCTTTTTGAAAGTGAATTATTCGGTCACAAGAAAGGTTCGTTTACCGATGCGCGCGAAGATCGACCGGGTCGATTTGAATTAGCGAATGGTGGCACTTTATTCCTCGATGAAATTGGAAACCTAAGCATGAGCCTTCAAAGCAAATTGTTAAGCGCATTGCAATCTAGACAAGTGACCCGCGTAGGCTCCAATCAACATATCGATGTCGACATTCGTTTGATATGCGCCACTAATATGCCCCTGCACCAAATGGTGAAAGAAGGAAAGTTTCGCCAAGATTTACTCTATCGCATCAATACAGTAGAACTGACCATTCCTCCATTGTGCGAGCGAATTGATGATATCCCGATGTTGGCCAATCACTTTTTGAATTATTATTCGAAGAAATATAGAAAGGACGTACTGACAATTTCCCCAGAAGCCCTCAATAAATTAAAAAAATATGCCTGGCCGGGGAACGTACGCGAATTACAACACGCCATCGAGCGGGCGTTGATCATGGCCGACTCTCCCACGCTGCAGGAAAGTGATTTCCTTTTTAGTCGCAAAGGAAACGAAGCACAGGCAAGTGACACCTTAAATCTGGACGAGGTAGAAAAATCAGCCGTCATCAAAGCCATACAGCTCCACAACGGAAATATTTCCAAGGCGGCCGATAAACTAGGTCTCACCCGCGCATCGCTCTACCGAAGGATGGAGAAATATGGAATTTAACTGGCGCTCGCCATTAGTCACCCGTGTTGCCATTTTGGTTTTCACCATCTTCGCCTTTACGGTTATACTCGATGGAAAAGACACGAGCATTTTTTTGGCGCTTGCGCTTCTCGCGGCTATCGGATTTCAGGTCGCTCAATTAGTCAAGGTAGTAGAACGACCGACACAAGATGTCAGTTCTTTCTTAGATGCTATCAAATTTGACGACCTCTCGTCCTCTTTTAAAACAGAAAGTCCCGACCCATCCGTGCAAAAGTTGCATCGCGAAATGAATGAAGCACTGGGAAAATTACGCCAGTCCAGAAAAGAAAAAGACTCTGAATACCAGTTCTTTAAAAATATAGTGCAACATGTGGGGATTGGAATTCTTACGTTCAAGCGTGATGAAACGATCCAAATTATCAATAACGCAGCGAAGCGACTTCTGCATATAGACAAAGCAGACCGCCTCCACGACCTAAGGGACGTGAGCGAAGATATGGTGGAAGCTTTCCTGAAGCTAAAAACAGGTGGGCGTGAATTAGTACGAGTAAAAAATGGAGATGAAACCATTCAGCTATCTATTTATGCCATTGAACTTACCTTGCGTGGAGAAGAAGTGAAGTTGATCTCCATGAGCAACATCCAAAGCGAATTGGAGGAAAAGGAAATGGAGGCGTGGCAAAATCTGGTGCGGGTACTAACGCATGAGATTATGAATTCTGTAACACCGATTTCCTCCTTGGCGGGCGTTGTAGAAGAAGAGTTGCACCGAAAACTTTTAGCGAACGAGCTGAAAATGGAAAAAGAGGAAGCAGAAGATATGCACCTCTCCATCCAGACCATCAGTAGGCGCAGTGAAGGGCTCATCAAATTCGTAAAAGAGTTCAGAAGTCTTACCCACATTCCTAAACCAAAATTAGCCGAGGTTTGCATCCGTCCGCTGCTGGATGAACTCGCCATGCTACACAAAAAAGAACTGGCCGATAACAACATTACAATTTCCATATCTGTTGAGCCCGATACGCTTTGCATCCGGGCCGATAAAACGTTGATCGAACAAGTTCTTATCAACTTGATAAAAAATGCGATTCAAGCTTTTGGCGAAAAGCTGGATAAGAAAATAATGCTGTCTAGCTATGTCAATGAAAACGGAGGGGTAATTGTATCTGTAAAAGACAATGGAACGGGCATTGAACCGGAAGCCCTGGAGAAGATTTTTATTCCTTTTTTCTCTACCAAAAAAACGGGGTCCGGTATAGGCTTAAGTCTCTCCAAACAAATCATGCGGCAGCACGAAGGCAACATTGCTGTGAAGTCGGTATTGGGCGAAGGAACCGAGTTTTTGCTAAGATTTTGATGCTTGGCAAACCATGCACTAATCAAAAGATTTTTTTAGCTTTGGTACTTCTAACCGATGTACATGCAAGACGTTGAAAAGAAAGTAACCTCCATTCTCACCGAAAAATTAGGCGTACCCAGTTCTCAAATTACTACCGATGCAAGTTTTGTAAAGGACCTAGGCATCGATTCCCTTGACTATGCCGAATTAGTTATGGAATTTGAACAAACGTTTGACATTAAGATTCCCGATGACGATGCAGAAAAAATGCAAACCATTGGGCAAGCCGTTAGTTACATTCAATCAAAGTTAACTAAGTAGTTAGCGTTTCTTTTCTTCTGGCCGTTCCGCCAATTCAAAATTATTGCAAAAACGCTTCATGATAGTGGCTTGCTTCTCTAAAAAAGGCGAGAAAGAGTGTTTACTTTTCAATGCCGAATAATACCATCCATTCTGGTTTTCATTCCAAAATACTATGTATCGTTCCATTGAAATCGTCAAAATATCCTGATCGTATATCTCTTCTCCATCTTTATCAAGCAGGCCAGTGAATTGTAGAAGAATATGATCCTTCTTCACCAATTCTCCCTTGCTGCACTCGATGCTGTTCAAGCGCATCAACAAGCGATGTTCGCTGTCCCATGCCTTAAACTTGATTTTCCTGGGCTTGAATTCGCTCATTTGTCATATCAATTTAATATCTCACAATAATCCAGATCGATCGCATTAATTATCTTTGACCTTTCTATGAGCGAAAATAAGAAGGTATTGTTCATTATCAATAGATTTTCCGGTGGCGTTTACCGACCGTCTATTGAAGGTCGTATCATCGATTTTTGCGCCTTAAAAAAAATAGAGTGTTCAATAGAGTTCACCCAGGCCCGTGGACACGCTATTGAGCTGGCACGAAACGCATCACAAAGTAATGAGTTCACCGCAGTGTTCGCGGTGGGTGGCGATGGCACCGTGAACGAAGTGGCACAGGGGCTTGTAGGCACGAAAACTCCGATGGGTATTTTGCCAAATGGATCGGGCAATGGATTGGCCAGACACTTGCAACTACCCATGGATTTCAGGCGGTCGCTAGAGCTAATCGGCTCGCAGGAAATTATCGACATGGACACATTTTTGGTCAATGGAATGCTGTCGGTAAATGTTTCGGGGGTTGGCTTCGATGGTCACGTAGCGAGTCTATTTGGGAAAAATGGCATGCGCGGATTTTTCGGGTACTCAAAATTGGTAATCAAAGAATTTTTCAGTTTTCATGAATTTGATTTCGAGGCCAGGTTGGACGATAAAAAAGTAAGTAAAAAATCATTCATTGTTGCGCTCGCCAACTCATCACAATTTGGCAACAACGCAAAAGTGGCTCCTCAAGCATCCGTCTGCGATGAGTGGTTGGATGTTTGTTTTGTTAGAAAAGTGCCCACTCTGCAATCCATCGGATTTGGTTACAACATGTTTACCGGGCAATTAAATAAATCACAGCATGTAGAGATTGTAAAAGCAAAACAAATTCAACTTTCTTTCTCCAAGCCGATGGCTTTCCACATTGACGGTGAAACTCAAAGCGCTGCGTCAACACTTGATGTAAAAATTCAACCTGCGTCTTTGCGAGTATTGGTTCTTGAAAAAAATTCAAGAAAAAATTCAGTATAAGAACTTTCTCGTTCTGGCTATTTGCTCATTTCTTCTCCACGGCATGACCACCAAACTCATTTCGCAAAGCAGCCACCACTTTTCCTGAAAAAGTATCTTCTACTTGCGATCGATACCTCATCAATAAAGACATGGTGATCACAGGAGTAGGAACACCCATTTCCAAGGCAGCCTCCACCGTCCATTTTCCTTCACCCGATGAATGCATAACGCCTTTTATCGACTCGAGGTTTTTATCTTTTTCTAACGCTGATTGAGTTAACTCCATTAACCAACTTCGCACGACAGAGCCATGATTCCAAACCTTGGACACTGCTGCTAAGTCCACTTCTGTATCATAGCGATGAAGAACTTCCAGGCCCTCGGCCATCGCCTGCATCATGCCATACTCAATGCCATTGTGTACCATTTTCGTAAAATGTCCATTGCCTGTTTTGCCGCAATACAAAAATCCATTAGGCACCGAGATGGCTTTAAAAATGGATTCGCAATAATCAAATACCTCCTTCTTTCCGCCAATCACTGTGCAGACACCATTTCTTGCACCATCAACCCCACCACTTGTTCCGCAATCCAACAACTCAACTCCTATTTTCTCCAGATCACGTGCGCGCGACAGAGTGTCTTTAAAGTGAGAATTACCTCCATCAATGATAATATCCCCCGGGTTCAAATAAATTTTCAGGTTATTCAAAACCACATCTACCACGTGTCCGGCCGGAACCATTAGCCAGATTACTTTTCGGCCATTCAATGCCAATGCCATGTCACTCATTGCAGCCATCGTGGTTACAACTTCTTTTGAAATTTTTTCAGCAGCTTATTTATTGACATCAAATGCAACCACTTCAAAACCTTTACTCTTAAAGTTAAGCGCCAGATTGTATCCCATCTTTCCCAAACCTACTAGTCCTATTTGAATAGCCTTTTTTTAAATGATTTGATCTAAGAATAAAACGCCTATTAATCCCGCAATAGACACGATCGTCTCCATCATTGTCCAGGACTGGAAGGTCTGTTTGAGGGTCAAATTAAAGTATTCCTTAAACATCCAAAAGCCGGTGTCATTAACGTGTGAGAACATTAGGCTGCCTGCACCAACAGCCAATACCATCAGCTCAGGATGAACTCCCGGTTGAGATAGAAACGGAAGCACGATTCCAGCTGCAGTAAGACCTGCTACGGTGGCAGAACCCAACGAAACCTTAAGCAGCGCTGCCACACTCCACGCCAATATTAGCGGAGAAAGTGAAAAGTCTTGCGCAAGCGATTTGATGTAAAGGCCAACACCGCTATCGATCAGTACTTGCTTGAATCCACCACCAGCGGCTATCACCAACATGATAAGTGAAACCTCTTTAATCGATTGAAACATATCACTGCAATTCTTTTACATCGAAAAGACCAGTGGCTGATGCCGTAGAAAAATCAATCAAGTATTCTCCTGTCAATTGAAAGACGACATACTCTTTTATCGATAGGAATTTATGAGCACTCTCGAAGATATCTTTTTGATTTTCCTCCCACCACAGCATCTTGCAAAACGGAGACATTGGATGTACAGGTGTTCCTGTTTTTTCATACAGTTCTTGAGCAACCCCCATTTCCTTGAGTCTTTTTGACTGCTTTGTGGCACGGGTATCTGCCCAAATAATGATAGGTGTGATAGCAACACCATTCACGTCCACCGCCAACAAACTATGCATAGCCGCACTGAAGCAAATGCCAAGGCATTCACTTGACGAACAGTCTTTTAAGATTACATTAATCAAATTCGCCACCGCGCGAAAAATGTCTTCTGCATTTTGCTCTGCAAAGCCGGGCTGTGGATAGGTGGTGGTATAATACTCTTGCCGGACAGCTACTACTTCTCCGCTGGCCGTAATGGCCATTCCCTTTGAACTGGTTGTTCCAATGTCAATGGCTAAAATATAGGAATTCAATTAACCGGCATTATTCCAGAAAAGTAGCAAAAGGAAGAATGGTATAGAAGCAGAATTCTAAATCTCTGCTAGCGCTTCAGAAACTTGTGGGTTGATTTCAAGCCCGATTGCTCGTTTTGGATGGACAGGAAATAGTAGCCCTCATGAATATCTTTCACTTTAAAGCGAACTTCAAACTCATCGATCACCTCCGTTTCGAGGTTGATCTCGTTTCCAATTATTGTCCGAAAAGTGAATTTTGATTTACTAGCTACTGGATGCTCAAATTTGACAGTCAAAAATTCAGAGGCTGGGTTTGGAAAAAGCTGAATCAGTTTAACGGGGTCTGTTTGCCCTAAAAACGCTTCATCTTTAGTCTGCCCAAACAGGGATTGAACAGAAAAAAAGCCAAGCATGACAATAAAAATAATCCTTGAGGCGTTCATTAATACTACTTACGTGATTTAATAGCTCTTGGATGCAATTTGTAAGCCAAAAGTTTAAACTGTTGCCTTTTCTTTTTGAATCTTTCTAAATGCCTGTGGCAGAAAATCAATCAAATCTGACGCAATCAACGAATTCATACTTGTCTGTTCAACGGCCAAATCACCCGACAGGCCGTGCAGATATACACCCAAAACAGCTGCCTCCTCAGGCGGGTAACCCTGAGCCAGTAAACCAGTTAGCTCTCCGGTAAGAACATCCCCAGATCCACCGGTAGCCATTCCAGCATTACCTGTTGGGTTAAAATAAACGGTGCCGCTCGGAGTCGATATTGACGTAAAAGCACCTTTCAACACAACAATAGCCTTTTTCTCAATGCTGAAATTTCGCTGTTTTTCGAGTCTCTCAAAATCGTTGGCCCAACTTCCCACAATTCTTTCAAACTCTTTGGGGTGAGGAGTTAAGATACATCCTACGGGAATCAGAGAAATCATTTCTCGATTTTCCGACAGCAGGTTTAAAGCGTCTGCATCGATGACCAAAGGCTTTTCGTAATCTTTAAGTAGCCTACTGAGCGCAGCAGCTGAATTCGGATTTTTGCCCAATCCGGGACCAATACCAATGCTTTGGTAGTTGAGAGCCTGTGGAATAGACGAAAAGAAATTCTCGTTTTCATCGATCGAGGTCATCGCCTCGGGAACCGAGGATTGAAGAATTTCATTGCCACTACTGGGCACATGCACTGTTAACAAGCCAACCCCCGATCTCAAAGCAGCTCGGGCACTCAGAACACCAGCACCCATCTTCCCGTGCGAGCCTGCAATGAGTAGGGCATGACCATAGGTTCCTTTGTGAGAAAAACGCAGCCTTGGGCGAAGAATCTTTTTTACATCATCTTCATCGACCAAAAAATTTGACACTTCAAGTTGATTGATGTAGCCCTTGGCCAAGCCAATGTCAAGAGCTGTCCAGTTGCCTACAAACTGCCTATTTTGTGGAAGAAGAAAAGCCAGTTTAGGAGTTTGAAAAGAAACTGTTTGGTGAGCCTCAACTATACTTCCTTTGCTGGGATGATCGGCCAACAGGCCGGAGGGAATATCAACGGCAACTTTGATCGCGCTTGCGCCATTCATATGCTCGATGACACTAGCATAGACTCCTGCAACAGGTCGCGATAAACCAGAGCCGAAAATGGCATCAATAAGCACATCGCAACTCCCAAAATCGGGGAGTTCAGTTGGCGATATAATCTCACTTACGGTAAGCTTACCCGCGAGTCGATGGAGGTTGGTTTTAAAGTCCGCGGTTTCTTTTGAATCCCCTCGAACCACCCAAACGCTAACTGAAAATCCTTTTTCGGCTAGTAGTCTTGCGATCCCTAGGCCATCACCACCATTGTTTCCGGTACCACACACGATCCCAATGTTTTTTGTGGCGTACTGAGAGACAAACCAATTTGTGAAAGCAATGCACGCCCGTTCCATAAGTTCAATGGACAAAATTGGCTCATTCTCAATCGTGTAGCGATCGAGGTCTTTGATTTGATTTGTTGTCAGAATTTTTACCATAATAAAACACTCTTGTCAAAAGTTGAACCAACAAACTGCAAATCCGTGTGGTCGCTATTCGGTATAGTCCAGGTATGCGGCAACATCGGACTGAATGTAGTTTGGGTAAATATGAAGATGCTTCTTTCGCACTTCCTCAAAAATAATTTTCTTGAGAAGAGGCAAGTTTTCTTTTGTTGCAGCCGATACAAAAACTACGTTTTCAAATCCCTGTTCGCGGTAATGACCTTTGAGTTGCTCATAATCGACAGGTCCGTCCATTAACAAATCAATTTTATTAAGCACAAGCAAGGTTGTAATGTTGCCCGCACCTATCTCAGCAAGTGTTTGCTTCACTACTTCGATATGGTTGGTATGGAACGGATGGGCGATGTCGGCCACATGGATCAATAGGTCTGCTTCACGTACCTCATCTAGAGTAGACTTAAATGATTCTATCAGATGATGAGGCAATTTTCGGATGAACCCAACAGTATCAGACAGCAGAAATGGTATGTCACCTATCACTACTTTCCGGACGGTCGCGTCTACTGTAGCGAAAAGTTTATTCTCAGCTTTGACATCTGCCTTTGAGAGTACATTCATTAGGCTCGATTTGCCCACGTTGGTATAGCCCACCAGAGATACACGCACAATATTGTTTCGTGATTTACGCTGAGTAATGCGTTGCTTATCAATTTTTTTCAGGTCTTCTTTTAATACAGAAATCTGGTTTTTGATATTACGTCTATCTGTTTCAATTTCCTTTTCGCCTGATCCTCCCCTAGATCCAGTACCTCCACGCTGACGCTCCAAGTGAGTCCACATCCCTGTAAGCCGAGGCAACAAGTATTGATTCATTGCCAACTCAACTTGAGTACGTGCCTGAGCGGTTTGAGCCCGCATGACAAAAATATCCAGAATCAAAAGACTTCGATCATAGACCCTCACCTTCTCCTCTCGCGAGGCTGGGTTAAACTCCTTTTCTATGTTTCGAAGTTGAGAAGGACTAAGGTCGTCATCAAAAATCAGGCTCCTAATCCCGTTGGAAAAAACAAAGTTTTTGATTTCCTCCAGTTTGCCCTTTCCTACGAACGTTCTCACATCCGGATGCGGCAGGCGCTGAACAAAGCGCTGTGCCGACTGGATACCTGCGGTTTCTGCAAGAAAAGCTAGTTCATCCAAATGCTCAGTTGTTACTTCCGGTCGCGATGAGGGTTCCATCAACGCTATCAAAACGGCCTTGTTTTCTGTATTTGTCATTTCAAACCACAAACTTACTTCATTACCAAGTTTGTTTTCCCATCAGGTTACTTTTTAATAGTTTTGTGGAATGTAGAAACGGGAAATTTTCCTTTAGGATCGATTTCTTGTCCTTTTCTCTAAACCTTAAATAATTGCCTGGACCGCCAATCCAAGCGATTTGTTTGCCGAATGAAAGTAGCTATTGTATTAAATACTTCGTGGAATATCTACAACTTCAGGTTGAATTTCGTAAAATGTCTTATCGCTGAGGGACATGAGGTTCATACAGTGGCACCCCACGATGATTTCACGGAAAAGTTAGTAGAGGTTGGCTGTATCCACCATGATGTACGCATGGACAGTCGCGGGGCAAATCCAATCAAAGATTCAGCACTCATATTTGAGCTATATTTTATCTATCGCAGAATGAGGCCTGATGTGGTGCTTCATTACACGATCAAACCAAATATTTATGGCACGTTGGCCGCAGCAATGCTGCGAATTCCAGCCGTAAATAATGTTTGTGGGCTTGGCACGATATTCTTGAAAGACAACTTGGTTTCTAAAATCGCTATTTCTCTTTACAAGTTAGCTTTTCGGTATCCGAAAAAGGTTTTTTTTCAAAACCCGGATGACTTGGATCTTTTCGTTGACAAGAAAATCATTTCTGAGAAAATTACAGATCTACTACCGGGTTCTGGGATAGACCTAACCCACTTTACAGCAGCTGATTTCAAACGCAACAAGGAATTTACCTTCTTGCTTATCTCGCGCTTAATTACTGATAAGGGTATTTTAGAGTTCATCGATGCCGTAAAAAAACTAAAAGCAAGTGGACTGAAAGCGAGATTTCAAATTTTGGGTGCAAAAGACCCAAAACACCAACGAGGAATTCCATTGAATGTAATAGAAGAGTGGGTGACGTCTTCAACCATCGAGTACTTGGGGACAACCAAAGATGTTCGTAAATTTATTGAGCAAGCGGATTGTATAGTTCTCCCTTCCTACCGCGAGGGAACCCCCAGAACACTGCTTGAGGCCTCAAGTACAGCAAAACCAATCATTACAACTGACGTTCCTGGATGCCACAACGTGGTTGACCACAACGTTAATGGCCTACTGTGTAAACTTAGAGACTCAGAAGATTTGGCTAACAAAATGTTCGAGATGGCAAACTTTGATGACGCCACCCTAAAGAGGTTTGGCGAGAATGGTCGGAGAAAGATGGAGGAAAAATTTGATGAAAAGTTAGTCTTTAATAAGTACCTGAAAGTACTGAGCTATTTGCAACCGGGAATTCATGCTTAGCATAAGTGAAACGTTTTGAGGCAACTTCCCAAATAAGTTGAAGTGCCTGTTATTTTATGCTCAATAATTGCTTACTTTGATGCAAATGAAACCGTTGGCTGTGCCGAAAAAATACTGTCTTGTTTTGTCTCTGTGCGTTCTTTCTTCGTGTGCATCGTATAAGCAGAACATTATGTTTAGATCAACGGATGATACCAAACCAGAGGTATTCAAACGTGAGGCGTCAAAGGCAGAGAAAAACTACGTCATTCAGAAAAATGACCTGCTCACTTTAGATGTTTTTACAAACAAAGGAGAACGCATCATCGATCCGAACCCGGAATTGACTTCGGTAAATGCTAATCCTAATGCAGGCGAGATCATTGTCATCAATTACTTGGTTGAGCTTAATGGGATTGTCAAATTTCCAGTCATTGGGGAGTTGAATGTGGAAGGACTAACACTTCGGCAAGCTGAAGAAGTAACGCAAAAGGAATATGCAAAGTTTTTCAAGGAACCATTTGTGATTATCAATTTTACAAATAAACGAGTCACCGTATTGGGAGCTCCTGGAGGATTGGTAATCCCGTTGACAAATCAAAATACACGGCTGATTGAAATACTTGCCTTGGCCAAAGGTGTTAACAATGACGCTAAGGCAAACAAAATTAAAGTGATTAGAGACGACAAAGTATACAACATTGATTTTAGTACTATCAAGGGCTTTCAAGAGGGCAACATGATAATAGAACCAGGTGATGTTGTCTATATCGAGCCTATTCGAAGACCATTTAATGAAGGCTTGAGAGACAATGCTATTCTATTCAGCCTTGCTGTAAGCTTGACAACGCTTGTGGTTCTTTTACGAAGTTTTTAAATGGTGCAACAGAAAAATTGGAAAACAATAAACCTATAAACACCGCACCCATCGAAGGGATAGACCTCGATAAACTCCAGTCGGTTGTTCGAAAAAACAAGTGGTGGATTTTATTCTTTTTTATAATCTGCAACTCAGCCGCCTATTTGTACATTCGATGGACCAAGGATTTATTTGAGTCAGAATCCGAGATGAAGTTGGAAATCAAGAAAGACGCTACTGGCCTAGGTTTAAAGAGCATTGTGGAAGACCAAAACTTGAATTTAATCTCTGGCGAAATAGAACAAATTAAATCCAAAGTTTTTTTTAGCAGGTTAATTGACTCTCTCGATATTGGTACCAGTTACTACAGCATAGGCAATGTGTTGACAGATGAAATGTATCAACGCTCTCCATTCTTAGTCCAAGTCGTAGAAGATGACGCAACTCATCTTTTTGACCAAAACGTGTTTATAAACATCATAGACAAAGCAACATTCGAAATTAAAATTGACCCGGACGGTGAGTTTGTTAGTAGAAAATTTAACGAACCTTTTAGTCTGAATGGTGCAACCATAAATGTTCATCCGAGCCGTTTTTTTGAACTTAGCGATAACAAATATTTTTTCGTGATTCATAGCAAAGGCACACTAGTAAATTACTTGGCAAAAAACATTTCCGTATCACCACTTAATTTTAACGCAAACACAATTCGCGTTGCCTTTAAAGACAATAATGCCAAAAAAGCATACGATATCGTCAATAAAATTGACTCACTCTATATCTTCTACAGTAGCGAACAAAAGAATCTTGCTAACCGACAAAAAATAGGATGGCTAAACAATGAGCTCGAACAGGTCGAGAAGAGAATGCAGAATTTTGAAAATTATTTTGAAAACTTTACACTTCAAAATAAAAGTAGCGACTTATCACAAGATCTAAAGCGAACTATCATTGCAATCAATGCGACAGATTCCGCTCGATTTCAACTAACAAAAAAGATTGAACAACTTAACGGCATTATTGAACAAATCAATGACAATAAACTTCCATTTTCATTGCAGCAACAACGAGTTTTACCGGAATACATTAACAAGAAACTTGAAGATTTTAATAAACTGCAACAAGACCGTGATCGGTTGGCTCTGGCCTACAATGAAAATACTTTTGCCTTTCGCCAAAAAGAGAAAGAAGTGTCTTTGGCCAAAGAAACAATCTTCAAGCAATTGACTGAACTAAAGAGCGATTGGCTTAAGACGTTGTCAGAGCTTCGGCAAAGGAAAGAAAATCTCGAAAAAGGATTCGCAACGATGCCTGACAAGAATACGCAGTATTCCAAAAATCAACGGTTTTATAAACTCTATGAAGAGTTCTATCTTTCCATGATGCAGTCAAAAGCTCAATTTGAGATTGCACAAGCGGGCAACGTGCCTGATTTTAAGATTCTTTCACCGGCATCTCTTCCAACAGTACCCATTTCACCAAAAAAGTTATTGATTTTGGGAATTGGACTGGTGGCAAGCTTTGTTATCAATTTCTTTTTCATCGGAATTGCTTACTTGGTAAATAATAAAATTACAAGTGCACAAGAAGTTGAAAAATCAATACATGTACCGCTTCTTGGTATTATCCCTAACTCACATCGAAAATCAAATTCATTGTTTCAAGTTGTGGACAATCCTAAATCAATGGTCAGTGAATCTTTCCGATCATTGAGGACCAACTTAGATTTCTTTACCATAGGAGGTAATAAAAAAGTAATTACAGTCACCTCTACAATTTCGGGCGAAGGGAAATCTTTTCTGGCTACAAACCTAGGGGCAGTTCTTTCTATGCCCAGGAAAAAAGTTTTGTTGATCGATTTGGACATGAGAAAGCAAAAAAATGAAAGCGCTATGCTTGCACTCGATCCATCCAAAGGGGTGAGTACAACATTGATTAAGAAAACTGCCTGGGTCGAATGCATTCAGTCGACAGGCCTAGAAAACCTTGACTTCCTTCCAGCCGGTCCCCATCCACCTAATCCGTCTGAGTTACTTCTCAATGGAGAGTTTACAAGTTTATTAGAAGAGCTAAAGAAAGCGTATGATTTTGTTGTCATCGATACCCCTCCCGTGGGATTAGTGACAGACGGCATTATGGCAATGAAACGTGCTGACCTGTCTATTTATGTGCTGCGCGCAAACTATTCGAAAAAAGAATTTGTCAACACGTTAAATAGAATTTCTAGCATTCATAAACTGACGAATTTAGCTGTTGTATTAAATGCGCTGCCTGCTACAGGAAAAACGTATGGGTATGGCTATTATGAAGATCGGCCTAAGCGCAAAGGGTGGAGAGATTTAGTAAAAGTATAGTGTTCTCGCTTTTCAACAAACAAAAAGTAGTTCCCAAACTCCCACTCTCGGTGGATGTACACTCTCATCTCCTTTCGGGTTTAGACGATGGCGTGAAGAGTTTGGCTGAAGCCGAAGACGTAATTATTGATCTTCTTGAAATGGGGTTTAAAAAACTAATCACCACCCCGCATATTATGAGCGATACCTATCGCAACGAACCACAAGGAATTCAAAAAGAATTAGATGAGCTAAAGTCGCATTTGACGAAAAAAGGCATCAACATGGAAATGCAAGCAGCAGCCGAATACTACTTAGACGAATTTCTTTATACTAGAATAATAAACAAAGAATCGCTGCTTACTTTTGGAGACAAGTACCTACTCTTTGAAACCAACTTCATAAGCGAACCGTTGCAAATGAAAGAATTCATTTTTCAAGCTTCATCACAAGGATACCGTTTGGTTCTTGCCCATCCTGAAAGATATGGCTACATGACCATGGAGAAAGCCGAAGACTTCAGAAATAGAGGCGTATTATTTCAACTAAACTCTCTTTCAATCGGTGGTGCGTATTCAAAGTCGGTTCAGAAGATGGCAATTCAATTAATTGACAAAGGATGGGTGGATTTTTTAGGAAGTGATTGCCACAACCGTATACAATCTAAAATGCTACAGTCTTTGCAGGAGAGTAGACACTATCAAAAAGCATGTTCTTTGCCATTATTGAACAACACCCTTTAGGATTATGATCGTTATAACTGGTGGTAATGGTTTGGTAGGCGCTGCTATTGCACAGCGTCTACTATCAGAAGACATTGCTGTGTGCGGTTTAAAAAGAGACTCCAGCGATTTGCGTTTGACGAACCCTTCTGTCCAACAAATTCAATGGAAAACGGGCGACATCCTTGACATAAGTGCTTTGACCGAATGCTTTAAAAATGCTTCAGTTGTCATCCATACCGCGGCCAAGGTTTCGTTCGATCCAAAAGAAAAACAAGAGTTGTTTCAAGTAAATGTGGAGGGCACAAAAAATGTGGTCAACGCATGTCTTGCCAGTGGCGTAAAGAAGTTGATTCATATTAGCTCCGTGGCTGCTCTTGGTCGCCAGAAAAGAATCAAAACTATTGATGAAACCACCAAATGGGAAGACAATGCGCTAAACTCTTCGTATGCTGAATCAAAGTATTTGGCAGAATTAGAGATTTATCGGGGGATCGAAGAGGGCCTTCCTGCCACGATTGTAAGTCCATCCCTTGTACTTGGCACGGGCGATTGGGGGAAAAGTAGTTCAAAACTCTTTCACTATGTTTGGAGCGAAAAAAAATTCTATAGCGCTGGCAATTGCAATTATGTGGATGTACGGGATGTAGCTGAGATCGTATTTAGGTTGCTGAATGAAAATTTCCTGACCCAACGATTTATTGCCAGTGCAGGAGCGATTCCTTACAAAGATTTGTTTGAGAAGATAGCTTTTAAGTTTAACAAAAAAGCTCCATCTATAAAGATCAACCCCTTTTTTTTAAACGCAATTGCGACTCTTGAAGAAATAAAGAGTCGGCTTTTGAATACACACCCTTTGGTAACGCGAGAATCAGTTAAGTCCGCAAGCGAAAAATTTATTTTTTTAAACCAAAAATCAATCAACGACCTGGGCGTCAACTACCGGCCACTAAACGAAACAGTTGATTTCTGTTGCGAGTACTATTTAAGTACGTATAGCATAAACAAATAACAAACACAACTTGCTGATTACTTTTAATTGCAAGAACTTTGCCCGAACAAGAGGGTAAAATTGTTACTACTTAAAATTTTCCTTACTTTGGGAAAACCTTTCGACCAATGAGCCACGAATTCAGAAAAAGGGAAGAAGAAGAGGAGTTGATCAAGCGATACGAAGAAAATCTACGGGCAAATTCAATTGGATATTTTGATATCGATGCCTATGAAGTAATCGTTGATCATTATATGGAAAAGCTAAAGTTTAAAAAAGCTTTGGCTGCCGTTAATCAGGCCACGGAGCAGTTTCCTTTTTCGACCGGTCTTATCGCTATCAAAGCACAAATCCTTTCCAATTTAGAGCAGTACGAAGAAGCGCTGGAACTGCTTGAGATGGCGCGCAATTTACATCCGATGGATATCGAGGTTTATCTCTCGATTGGCTCCATTCTATCACTTCAGGGAAAACACAAAGAGGCGATCTCATTGTACGAAGAAATTCTTTCTTTTGCTGATGACGAAAAAGATGACATCTACTATAACATCGGATTAGCCTATCAAAGTCTGGAGGAGTATGATAAGGCAATTGACGCTTACAAAAAGTCAATCGAAGAAAATATTAATCATGAGGGTTCGCTGTATGAATTAGCCTTCTGTCTGGACATAGCTGGGCAATTGGAAGGGAGCCTATCCTACTACAGAAAATTTATAGATGAAGATCCGTACTCAGCTGCTGCTTGGTATAACTTGGGAATTGTTTGCAATAAACTAGAAAAATTTGACGAAGCGATCGAAGCGTATGGTTATGCACTAGCCATCGATGACACGTTTGCTTCTGCTCACTTCAATATGGGCAACTCGTTGATGAACCTTGAGAAGTACAAAGAGGCATTGGAGGAATTTAATAAAACAGTTGAGATTGAGGGCCCTAGCCCAGAGGTTTATTGTTGCATCGGTGCCGCCTACGAAAATATGGGGCATTTTGATTTAGGATTAAAATATTTTCAGAAATCGGCAAAACTAGATTCGCTCTACGATGAAGCTTGGTTTGGTGCTGGCAGTTGTTTAGAAAAACAAGAAAAATGGTATCAAGCACTCCATTTTTTCAACAAGGCCATAAAGATCAATCACCTCAATTCTGAATACTGGAAAGCAGCAGCACACGCTGAATTTAAAATAGGTAACACTATTTCAAGTATAAGTGCTTATGAGGAGGCTGCCAATCTTGCACCGGAAGACAAAGAGATATGGTTGAATTGGTCTTTCATATATTACGAACAAGGCGAACCCGATAAGGCCATTGATGTTTTATCGCAAGGGATGGTAGACGCGCCCAAAGAACCCGATTTTCTGTATCGGATGGCCATTTACTTGGTTGAGTCGGGTCAATTTAAAGAAGCCTTTACTTATTTGGAAAATGCATTAATTTTGGACTTTGAAGGGCATACGATTCTATTCGAGTTTTTTCCGAAATTAGAAACTCAAAAAGCCCTCTATAAAATCATCGATCAGTTTAGAAAAGAAAATTCCTAATGAACTACCACCTGAACAATTTACCTGAGCGAACAAAAAAGCCCAGGCAAAAAGGTTTCACCATGGCCATGGACAAAGGACTGAGCGTACGCGAAGCCGAAGACTTCATGAGCATTGCTGCCGACCACGTTGACATTGTCAAGTTGGGTTGGGCAACATCTTACGTTACACCCAATTTGAAAGACAAGTTAAAGGTCTATCGAGATGCTGGGATTCCTTGCTATTTTGGTGGTACTTTGTTTGAGGCCTTTATCATCCGCGACCAATTCGAAGATTATCGAAAAGTGCTTGATAAATTCGACATGACATTTGCAGAAGTTTCAGATGGGTCTATCGACCTGGACCACGATAAGAAACTCGACTATATAGCGAAACTTTCGAAACAAGTAACTGTTCTATCAGAAGTGGGGTCCAAGGACGCAGACAAAATTATTCCTCCTTATCAATGGATTGATTTGATGCAAAAAGAATTGGATGCAGGTGCCTGGAAAGTAATTGGCGAAGCACGCGAAGGTGGGAACGTAGGTTTGTTTAGGTCAAGCGGAGAAGTAAGATCTGGATTAGTGCAAGAAATTCTTACAAAAATTCCGTTTGAAAAAATCATTTGGGAAGCGCCACAAAAAGCCCAGCAGGTGTGGTTCATCAAATTATTGGGGGCCAACGTAAATCTGGGAAACATCGCACCCAATGAAATCATTCCGCTAGAAACGATTCGTCTGGGTCTCAGAGGAGATACTTTTTTACATTTCCTGGGTCTTGAAAGAAAAAAGGATAACTCAACGCCTGCATTCGAGGCTGACTAGTACGTGAGAAGACCTAAAGATTATATTTTACTCTATTTAAAAGGCATCGGCATGGGAGGTGCAGATGTAATCCCTGGTGTCTCCGGTGGAACCGTTGCTTTTATTTCCGGCATCTACGAGGAGCTAATCAACTCTATCCAATCCATTGACGTCAACGCCTTCCGCCTTTTGTTGCAATTTAAAATCGCTGATTTTTGGAAGAAGATAAACGCCAACTTTTTGATCACTGTATTAGCTGGTATTGTTACCAGTTTACTATCGTTGTCAAAGTTAATGACGTACCTTCTTGAACATCACCCGATTCAAATTTGGTCCTTCTTTTTTGGATTGATCTTGGTTTCTTCACCTATGATCATGCGCGATATTAAGGTCTGGAGCATATCTAGTATCGTTTCATTTTTAGCGGGCATTGTCATCGCTTATCTTATTACGGTTCTTTCGCCTACCGAAACACCCACGAATTTGCCTTTTATATTTTTCTGCGGAGCTTTGGCTATTTGTGCGATGATTCTTCCCGGTATATCAGGCGCCTTTATCCTTTTGTTGATCGGTAAATATGAATACATGATCAATGCGTTGATAACGTTCAATATTCCGGTCATTTTTGTGTTTGTTTTTGGCTGTTTTTTAGGACTATTAGGCTTTTCCAGAATATTAGGCTGGGTGTTTACTCATTATCGTTTCCCTGCATTAGCTTTACTATCTGGTTTTATGATAGGTTCTCTCAATAAAGTTTGGCCCTGGAAGGAAATTATTGCCTACCGTATGGATCATGCCGGCAACCAGGTGCCCGCATTCGATCAGAGTATTTGGCCAGGACAATACTTGGCCAAGACGGGTAATGATCCTTTGCTATTCCAAGCGATTCTATTCGCAGCTTTGGGTATTTTTTTAGTGGTGGCTTTAGAAAAAATTGCTGCCCTTCTTAAAACAAAAAATTAAAACTATGGAAAAGAAATTTGGCTTAATCGGCTCGACTGTCTCTCATTCATTCTCAAAATCTTTTTTTGATGAAAAGTTTTTTAGAGAAGGGCTGCGCGACTATCACTATGACCTTTATCCTTTGGGTAATGTAGAAGAACTTAAGAAATTATTAGAAGACAATCCTGAATTGTATGGCCTAAACGTAACCGTTCCGTACAAAGAAAAGGTGATCAAGCTCTTGAGCGATATCGATTCAGAAGCAAAAAAAATCGGAGCTGTCAATGTCATTAAAATACAAAACGGAAAACTGAAAGGATTCAATACGGACAGTGATGCGTTTTATGAGACCCTCGAAAAGTGGTTTCCGAAAATTGAAAATGCCTCTGCTTTACTACTTGGATCAGGCGGTTCTTCCAAAGCCGTACAACAAGCGTTGCGAAAACTAAAGATTCCTTTTAAAGTCGTATCTCGCGAAGAAGGAAAAGCAGATTTGACATACGAGGCATTAGAAAAAAATGGAAACCTGATTACAGATGCTACGCTGATCATCAACAGCACTCCGTTGGGCATGTCTCCCGAAACAAATGCAATGCCCTCGATCAATTATGAACTCTTGACATCACAGCACTTTGTTTACGATTTGATTTACAATCCTGCACGCACGATGTTCTTGCAGAAAGCAGAAATGCGCGGAGCGACCATCAAAAACGGCTTGGAAATGTTGCACATCCAGGCTGAGAAGGCATGGGCCATTTGGAACAATTAGTTCCTTGTTCTTGCCATTAGTGGTATTGTAAAATGCCGCTTCAATTTTAGTTTCAACACAGACAATTCCTTATGGACTTTGAATTAACGAGTGAGTACGAACCCACCGGTGATCAACCTAAGGCAATTGAACAACTTGTTAAGGGCGTAAATGCCGGAGATCTCCATCAAACTTTGTTAGGTGTTACCGGGTCGGGAAAGACGTTTACGATCGCAAATGTTGTTGCCAAAACGAACAAACCGACTCTTATTCTAAGCCACAACAAAACGCTAGCCGCCCAGTTGTATGGTGAATTCAAGCAGTTTTTTCCACACAATGCAGTGGAATACTTTATCTCGTACTACGACTACTATCAGCCGGAAGCGTTTATCCCGTCCTCCAATCTTTACATTGAAAAAGACTTATCGATTAATCAAGAAATTGAAAAGCTTAGATTGAGTGCGACTTCTGCTTTGCTTTCCGGAAGAAGAGATGTAATCGTGGTGGCTTCTGTTTCTTGTATCTATGGTATTGGGAATCCCGAAGAATTTGGCAAGAATAGAATTCAACTAAAAGTGGGAGAAATCATTCCTCGCAATAAGTTGCTGTTTGCGCTAGTGGACATTCTGTACAGCCGCACCGAGGCAGAATTTAAACGCGGTACATTTCGCGTGAAAGGTGATACGGTAGACGTCTTTCTTGCTTACGCAGATTATGCACTGCGAGTATACTTTTTTGGTGATGAAATTGAATCCATCCAATTGATTGATCCTGTTTCGGGAAAGAAGATTTCAGACGAAAAGCAAAGCGTTATTTTCCCGGCCAACTTATTTGTTACAGGAAAGGATATGTTGCAGCAAGCCATCCGAGAGATTCAGGATGACATGGTGTTACAAGTAGAAATGTTTGAAGGAGAACGAAAACACCTCGAAGCAAAAAGACTAAAGGAACGCACTGAATTTGATTTGGAGATGATGCGTGAGTTGGGCTATTGTAGCGGGATCGAAAATTATTCGCGCTACTTTGACAGGCGCAGTGTGGGTGCAAGACCTTTTTGCTTAATCGATTATTTTCCAGACGATTTTTTGATGGTAATAGACGAGAGCCACGTGACGGTGCCTCAGGTACGTGCCATGTGGGGAGGTGATCGATCGCGTAAAGTAAACCTGGTCGACTATGGATTCCGATTGCCCTCTGCACTCGATAACCGTCCTTTAACTTTTAATGAATTTGAAGCCATACTTGGACAGGTTGTTTATGTAAGTGCCACGCCATCAGAATATGAGTTGAGAAAATCAGAAGGCATCGTGGTAGAGCAAATCATTCGCCCTACCGGACTCCTCGATCCTATCATTGATGTGCGACCTAGTAAGAATCAAATTGATGATCTGCTGGAAGAGATAGATGAACGCGTAAAAAAGAAAGAACGCGTTTTGGTGACTACACTCACCAAACGAATGGCAGAAGAGTTAACAAAGTTTTTGGAGCGAGCGCGCGTAAAATGTCGGTATATACACAGCGAAGTGCAAACATTGGATCGTGTAGAAATTTTGCGCGAGCTTCGTCTCGGTGTCTTTGACGTTTTAGTAGGCGTAAACCTGCTTAGAGAAGGATTGGATTTACCGGAAGTTTCTTTGGTTGCCATATTAGATGCAGACAAGGAAGGCTTCCTTCGCAATCAGCGTTCCCTTGTTCAAACGATTGGCCGAGCTGCACGAAACGAAAACGGTAGAGTGATTATGTATGCCGATCGGGTAACCGAATCGATGCAAAATGCCATTGATGAAACAAATCGTAGACGAAAAATTCAGCAAGACTACAATCTGGCCAACGGTATCACTCCAAGGACAATTTTAAAGTCTCATGACTCGATTCTAGGCCAAACAAAAGTGGCCGATTCCAAAAAAACACTCAAACGTTACTATATCGAGGACGAAGAAAAATCGTTGGCGGCTGATCCTGTAACTGCGTACCTCACAAAAGAAGAACTCATTGCAATGAGTGACCGAACTCGAAAAGCGATGGAGAAGGCGGCCAAAGAACTAGAATTTATGGAAGCTGCACGTCTTCGTGATGAATATCTGGCGATTCAAAAACTAATTGAGCAGAAGTAAAAGGAACGCGTTAGTTGACTTTCAACTCTCCGTCAATAACACTCCAATACTGATCTGGTGGCGCGACCGGTGTCTGGAGTACGTTTATCCCTTCAGTCCCAATTGCGCTACCTACGCGCGCATACAATCGCAGCGCCTTACCTTGGTTATTCCATATCAATTTTTTGCCACCTTCGCATTGCTCTGGTATCGAACCAGCAAACAAAAAATGCGCAGTTCCAGATCCAAAAACTTTAGTGCTTCCATTCTCTTCAATCGCGACAGCCGTTCTTTCATCTACGCCAATGCCGATGGGGGAAGGAACTGCGAAGTCCTTTATCAGACGTGCCATAAAAGCCACATGCCTTCCCTGCCTGGTGCGTTGTGAATAATGCTGATCTGCAATTACATTTTTTAAAACAGCCACCAGAATAAAACTCTTGGAAATACTTACCAATGGATCGTACGGATTGGTCAATGCCTCACTGGAAATAACACTGCCATTTTTCGCATCGAAAATGTACTCACTTAAAACAGCGCAGCCTGCACTTGTACCCCCAATTGGAACTTTCTTTGATTCAACGAGAAATTTAATTGCCTTTGAAACTTCTGTATCCGCCCAATACTTGACATAATTGCTTTGGTCGCCACCCGCAATAAACAAAGCTTCTGCATTTCTAATTTTCTCTGATGCCTCTGCCAAATTCGCCTTGTCTCTCGAGTCAATTAAAAGTGTCTCTACCGAATTAGCATTCCCTAATTGTTTTATGTAATCGTTGTACCCGGTAGAACCAGAAGCACGGATCACTACAAAATCTCCTCCCCCGCTCTTGTTAATCATCCATTTGATGGCTTCATCCACATCTGTTCCCCCGCCCATCAGCACGACACCAAATTGTGTAGTGGTCTGCACATCAGCTGCGTCTCCGGTGATTCCCAAGCTGATTGAAGAAGGTGTGTTGCCTGGATTCTGTGCACAACATTCTGTACCGGTATCGCACGAAATAAACGATGCAGCGATAAGAATGAACAGGTTATTCAGGCTAAAATAATTCATCCTTATTTTATCTTCACATCAATGCTTAATTCTTTTAACTGCTCTTGTGAGATAGTTGAAGGTGTATCGATCATGGTATCTCTTCCTGCATTGTTTTTTGGGAACGCAATGAAATCCCTGATCGAATCGGCACCTCCAAAAAGAGAACAAAGTCGATCGAACCCAAACGCGATGCCGCCATGCGGAGGTGCTCCGTATTCAAATGCCTCCATCAAAAACCCAAATTGTTTTTTCGCTTCTTCTGGCGAGAATCCCAATTTGCTAAACATCAGTTGTTGAGTAGCGCGGTCATGAATACGGATTGAACCGCCACCAATTTCAGTTCCGTTCAAAACCATATCGTATGCATTCGCTCTTACTTTACCTGGATCACTATCAAGTAATCCCATGTCTTCCGGCTTAGGTGACGTAAACGGATGATGCATGGCGTGCCAACGACCTGCCTGGCCGGCAGGCAGGTATTCCAACAACGGAAAATCTACTACCCAAAGTGGTGCAAATTTGTTTTTGTCCCGAAGTCCCAATTGGTTCGCCAGGTGTAGCCGAAGCTCACCAAGTGCTTTCTGGGTTTTTTCTTTTTCGCCCGACAATACCAAAATAAGATCGCCTGCATCGGCATTAAACTTCTGCGCCCATCGGCTCAATTCAATCTCATCATAAAATTTATCAACCGATGATTTGTAAGTGCCGTTTGCTTCACAGCGCAAGTAGATCAATCCCTTGGCACCTATTTGCGGTTTCTTTACAAACTCAGTTAACTCGTCTAGTTGTTTGCGGGTGTAGCTTGCACATCCTTTTGCACAAATACCAACGACCAGCTCGGCATCATCAAACACGACAAATCCCTTTCCCTTGGCCACATCATTCAGCTCAACAAATTTCATCTCGAACCGTGTGTCGGGCTTATCGGAGCCGTAATATTTCATCGCATCGTCATACGTCATGTGAGGTACTGACGGCATATCGATTCCTTTCACCGATTTGAAAAGATGGCGGATCAACCCCTCAAAAGTTTTAAGAATATCTTCTTGTGTGATGAAGGCCATCTCGCAGTCGATCTGGGTAAATTCCGGTTGCCGATCGGCTCGCAAATCTTCATCGCGAAAACATTTTACAATTTGATAGTAGCGGTCAAATCCCGAAACCATTAACAGTTGCTTGAATGTTTGGGGCGACTGTGGCAATGCGTAAAACTCACCGGGGTTCATGCGAGAAGGAACGACAAAATCGCGCGCGCCTTCCGGTGTTGACTTAATCAAAACCGGAGTTTCGACTTCAATAAAACCCAGACTATCCAAATAAAGACGGGTTTGCTGAGCCATTTTATGTCTTAGCTGCAACCCTTCACGCACGGTTGTTCTGCGCAAGTCCAGGTAACGGTACTTCATTCGCAGATCTTCTCCCCCATCGGTTTGATCTTCGATGGTGAAAGGTGGAGTTTTGGAGGTGTTTAAAATCTCGAGAGAAGTCAATTTTACTTCAATATCGCCCGTTGGCATTTTATCGTTCTTGGAAAGGCGCTCGGCAACAATGCCTGTTATTTTGATAACATATTCCCTTCCCATGGTTCTTGCCAATTGAATCAAACTGGCTTCAGACTTGCCTTCTTCTAAGAAAAGCTGCGTAACGCCATACCGATCGCGCAAATCGATCCACAGTAAGCTGCCTTTGTCGCGCTGCCGTTGCACCCATCCCGTTAGGGTAATTTCCTTGTTTACATCACCAATTCGAAGTTCACCGCACGTATGAGTCCTTAGCATAGCAAAATGATTAAATTTGAAGGCGCAAATTAATAAAAGGATATCTCTTGCGTTATTAAAAGATCAATCCACTAAGCTACTAACTATGCCAAAATCAATCATTTTCCTCTGTGTTTTCCTGTTCGGTTTCAGCCAAAGTAAGTTGGTAAAGACAAAAGTGGCAGAAGGCATCACCGTTTCTATGCCCAGCGAGTTGACACCCATGACCCCGGACGACATTGTGCAACGCTATCCCTCCGTGCGGGCCCCGTTGGCTGCCTATACAAATAGGAATAGAACAGCTGACTTTAGTATAAACACGTCTGCCACCCAATGGCCAGACGATAATACTGAATTGGCACAGAAATTTTTCAAATCAGGAATCACGAATCTGTTTGATCGTGTTGATTTTATTGATCAAGGCGTAAAGGAGATCAACAAACGCAAATTCATTTTTTTTGAATTTGAATCACGAGTAAACGGAAATCGGATGAAAGAGGGTGAACAGTCTGCCGTTTTTCGCTACACGTATATTCAGTATCTGATTAAGAAAGACAGGGCGATTGTTTTTTCATTCTCTTGTCCAAAAGATCTAAAAAGTGAGTGGCAACCGATAGTACACGCAATGATGACTTCCGTGAAGTTGAAAGAATAAACATTACAGTTGGAAATCTTAGCTCAAAAAAAATCGCACGAATACTTTATGCAAGAAGCCTTAAAAGAGGCCCGAAAAGCATTGGAGTTGGGCGAGGTGCCTGTAGGCGCCATTGTAGTTTGTCAAAACAAGATCATTGCGCGTACGCATAACCAAACAGAGCTACTGACTGATGCCACTGCACATGCCGAAATGCTGGCGGTTACGTCAGCTTCTTACGAACTGGGTTCTAAATACTTAAATGAATGCACGCTGTATGTAACGCTAGAGCCCTGCGTGATGTGTGCCGGGGCACTGCACTGGGTTCAATTACAGCAACTCATTTATGGGGCAGATGACGTACAAAGGGGTTTCTCGATGCATCAAAAAAACCTGCTACACCCAAAAACAGAAATAAAAAAAGGCGTTTGTGTAGCCGAAAGCCAGGAACTGCTGAGTCAGTTTTTTGAAAGATTGCGAGATAAATAAGGGCATCTCTAAAAACATAAAACTGAGTGTCAGACTGAGCCTGCCGGACAGGCAGGCTTGTCGAAGTCGTTTGGAATATGAACAGCGACAAGTTGGTTTCCGATGGCTATCAGAGGCAACCTGACATGGTTTTTAAAGATGCCCATAATAAAAAAAGGCCTCGTTCAGAGGCCTTTTTTGGTAGATCAGAATCGATCTTACACTTTTGTCTTCTTGATTTTCTTTTCGTCAACGCGCTTTCCGCTACGGTGCTCGCCCAAGATGAGAACATCTTTGGTAGTCTCGTATTGTTTGGCAGCCTGGAACATAGCCACTTCAGTATCGCGAATTAGAATCATACCGCTTTTGGCGCCCTTGTTGCGCACTTCAATGTACCAGCCATCTTTCTTCTTTTTCGGTAAAATTGGAGGTCTTCCCATGTTTTTTGTGATTTTATGGGCTAAAAAGCCCGTTTTGTGAAATGATGCGCGAAGGTACGGTTTTCAGGCCATTTTGGCAAACCATTGCTAATTGCCGGCAAAGGGAGCGGTTTTAGAATCTTGAATACCTAAATGACAATTTTGGGGTAAAAACGAGGATGTGAAAGACCAACGCACCAATACCGATAGTGACGAGATAAAACTTAACTTAGCGAACAACAAAAACTTTAAATGCTAAGACCGAATAATGGCTAAAAAAGCAACCGAAACCGGAGTTATAGAAACACCTGTGAAATCCAAAAAGAAGGCGGAGCAAACGGCAGAAGAACCGCTCGAGAAAAAGCTCTGGAAAGCGGCTGACAAGCTCCGTAAGAACATGGACGCTGCCGAATACAAACACGTGGCGTTAGGTCTGATCTTCCTCAAATACATCTCCGATGCCTTTGAAGAACAATACAACAAATTAAAAGAAGGCAAGGGCGACTATCAAGATGCAGACCCTGAAGACAAAAATGAATACGTGGCCGATAAAGTCTTCTACGTGCCACCCTCTGCCCGGTGGACATGGCTGCAAGGCCGCGCCAAACTGCCCACCATTGGCAAAGACATTGACGATGCCATGGACGCCATTGAAAAAGACAACCCTTCGTTGAAAGGCGTATTGCCCAAAGTGTTTGCGCAAGAGAAGCTCGACAAGGCAACGGTTGGCGGACTGGTAGACATGGTTAGCACCGCCACACTCGGAACGAAGGAAGCACAAAGCAAGGACTTGTTGGGTAGAGTGTTTGAATACTTCTTAGGCGAGTTTGCTTTAGCGGAAGGAAAGAAAGGCGGACAGTTCTATACACCCGAAAGCGTAGTAAAACTATTGGTTGAAATGCTCGAACCTTATGAGGGCAGAGTATTTGACCCGTGCTGCGGAAGCGGTGGCATGTTTGTGCAAAGCGAAAAATTCATAAAACATCATCAAGACTATTACCGCAAAAAAAGACCAGGCAAACCTCCCCTCCCTGGAGGGGCCGGGGGTGGGTCAGACTACATTTCTATTTACGGACAAGAGAGCAACCAAACCACATGGCGACTGGCCAAGATGAACCTTGCCATCCGTGGCATTGACAGTAGCAATGTAAAATGGAACAACGAAGGGAGTTTTTTAAACGATGCCCACAAAGACTTAAAAGCCGATTACATCATTGCCAACCCACCGTTTAACGACAGCGATTGGAGCGGTGATATACTAAGAACCGATGCACGATGGGTATACGGCACACCACCCAGCGGCAATGCCAACTACGCATGGATACAACACTTTCTCTATCATCTTTCTGCCAACGGTCAGGCAGGCTTTGTTTTATCGAAGGGTTCATTAACCAGCAACAGCAGTGGCGAAGATGTAATACGCAAAGCATTGGTAGATGCCGATTTGATTGACTGCATTGTAAACCTGCCCACCAAATTGTTTTTGAATACACAGATACCCGCTTGTCTCTGGTTCATGAAAAAGAACAAGGGTTCGACAGGCTCACCCCGGAAAGGACAAATCCTGTTTATGGATGCCCGAAACATGGGCTATCTGCTAAGCCGCAAAACCCGCGACCTAAGTGCAGACGATATGAAACAAGTTGCCCAAACCTACCACAACTGGCGTACAGGCGAAGGCGAATACAACGATGTGCAAGGCTTCTGTAAAAGCGCCACAGTAGAAGAAGTAAAAGCATTGAACTATGCCCTTACCCCCGGAAGGTATGTAGGTTTGGCAGAGGAAGAGGATGATTTTGTTTTTGCCGAACGCTTTGCCATGTTAAAAACCGAACTAGAAAAACAAATTGCCGAAGAAGATGCGCTGAACAAACGGATAGCCAAAAATCTTTCCAACATTAAAATAGAGATTGAGGCATGAGAGAATTTAAAGAAACTCCAATTGGTTCAATTCCTTCTGATTGGGATATAAAAACTTTAGATGAAATAAAATCCCCAGAAAAAAAATCCATAATCTCAGGCCCCTTTGGTTCAAATATTAGTGCGAAATATTTTGTTTCATTTGGCGTACCTGTTATTCGTGGCAATAATCTTTCACTTGAATTAGGAGTTAGATTTAAGGATAATGGTTTTGTCTTTATTACAGAAGAAAAAGCAAATGAACTTGGAACCTGGGCTATTGAGGAAGATATCATTTTTACAGCAGTTGGAACAATTGGACAAATCGGAATTATAGAAAGAAACACGAAGTACAAAAAGTATATCATTTCGAATAAGCAACTTCGAATAAGAGTTAATAAAAGCTTAATTGAGCCGCTCTTTGCGTATTACTGGATAGCAAGCCCGCAAATGGTTGAAACAATCGAACAAAGAAATACTGGTTCGAGTGTGCCATTGATTAATCTATCAGTTCTAAAATCTCTTTTAATTCCAATTCCATCTAAAAGTGAAAGAGAACAAATTACTGAATTATTAAGCAGCTTAGACGACAAAATAGACCTGCTGCACCGCCAAAACAAAACCTTAGAGCAACTAGCCGAAACGCTGTTTAGACAGTGGTTTGTGGAGGAAGCGGAGGAGAGTTGGGAGGTTGGTAAGGTTGAAGATTTATTTCTTTTGCAAAGAGGATTTGATCTTCCGGCACAGGATAGAACTAAAGGTATCTACCCAATAATTGCATCAAATGGAATTAACGGTTATCATGATGAATTTAAAATTAAGGGGCCTGGTGTCACAACAGGAAGAAGTGGAGTTTTAGGTAAAGTAATTTATACACAAGAGGATTTTTGGCCGCTAAATACGACCTTGTTTATTAAAGAATATAAAATTGCTACTCCCTTATTTGCCTACTTCTTTCTGAAAACTTTAGACTTGGAAACCCTTAATGGAGGTTCTGCTGTACCAACATTAAATAGAAATCATGTTCATGAGATGGCAACGATAATTCCTAGTCATAGAGCAGTAATTGAGTTTGAGGAAATAGTTGCAGTCAATTTTCAAAAAATAAAATCTAACACTCAACAAATCTGCACCCTCACACAGCTACGAGATACCTTGTTGCCGAAGTTGATGAGTGGGGAGGTGAGGGTGAATAATTGAAATATAATTTACCAAAATGAAAGTAATTGCCTTAAGAGGAGAAGAAAATGCTGGAAAATCACACGCTATAAACATTGTCTATTCCTTGTTATTGCGTGATGGTTGGATACAAGTGCCAGGGCACTTTAGAGTTCTGGGTAATCCCAAATTTGAAGATGTTTTTGATGTACTAGAAAAGGATGGAATTCTTCTAGGCATTGTTGGAATGGGCGATTACCAAAGAGGACAAGCCAGTTTAGCAAAATTGATTGCTGAGATTATTAGCAAAGGTTGTACTGTGGTTATAAGTACTTGTCGAAATACTCCGGCAATTGAAAAGGCTATAAAAAATTATCCTGACCATTATTTTGTAGATAAGACACCATCAACAGGACCTGAAAATCATAGAATTGTTAATACCATTGATGCACAACGAATGATAAATTTGATATAAAAAAAGATGCACCCGAGCCAAACTAAACTACAGGATACTTTGCTGCCCAAGTTGATGAGCGGTGAGGTGAGGGTGAAGAACAAAAAATGAAACCCATCACAGAAAATAGCATGCAAGAATCTGCGATTGAAAGTGGGTCAGTTACGAATAGTCTACACATGTAAACCATTATGGCAAAAGCAGTAGCAAAACAAACATTGACGCTATTTGAGCAGATTAAGCAAACCAATGAACAAGGCAACGAGTTTTGGAGTGCCCGAGATTTAGCTAAAGTGTTGGAATATTCTGAGTATCGTCATTTTTTGCCGGTAATTGAAAGGGCTAAAGAAGCTTGTAAAAACAGTGGTCAGTCAATTGCCAACCATTTCGAGGATATCCTCGAAATGGTACCCATTGGTTCTGGCGCACAACGTACTTCCGAAAGTGTAAAGCTATCGCGATATGCTTGCTACCTGATTGTACAAAATGCCGACTCTACGAAGGAAGTGGTAGCATTAGGGCAAACCTATTTTGCAGTACAAACCCGCTTGCAGGAAATAACCCAAATGGAAGCCTACAACAGGTTAACTACAGAAGACGAAAAAAGGCTTTTCTTACGAAATGAAATGGCAAGGCATAATAGTCAGCTAGCTGCTGCTGCTAAAAGTGCGGGTGTAATCGACCCTTTGGATTATGCCATTTTTCAAAATCACGGTTACATGGGTTTATATGGTGGATTAGATGCCAAAGGCATCCACAAAAAGAAAGGGTTGAAAAAGAGCCAGCAAATTCTCGATCACATGGGAAGCACAGAGTTAGCCGCTAACTTATTCCGTGCTACGCAAACCGAAGAAAAACTACGAAGAGAGAATATTCAAGGCAAACAAAAAGCCAACCAAACACATTTTGATGTAGGTAAAAAAGTGAGGCAAACCATTAAAGAATTAGGTGGAACAATGCCAGAAAATCTTCCAAGTGCCGACAGTATCAAAAAACTAGAAAAGGCAAAAAAGCCAGAATTGGTAAAGAGCAAGAAAAGAAAAGATGAGTAAGCCCATCACCGAAAATATCATCGAAGAATCAGCGATTGAAATTCTACAATCGCAGGGGTGGGAATATGCCAACGGCAAAGAGATTTCACCCGAAGGTCTTTTTTGCGAAAGGGAAAATTACAGTCAGATTGTTTTGGTTAATCGTTTAAGAAGCGCCATTGCCAAAATTAATCCTGCAATTCCGTCAGATGCACAGGAAGCAGCTATTCAAAAAGTGTTGCGAATTTATTCTCCCGTACTATTGCACAACAACGAGGAGTTTCACAAACTGTTGGTCGAGAAAGTTAAAATTCCTTATCAACAAAATGGATACGAGCGCAGCCATGAAGTTGCTTTAATAGATTTTGAAAACACTGGCAACAATCAGTTCTTGATCGTCAATCAATATACCATTATTGAGAACAATCAGAACAAACGGCCTGATGTGTTGCTGTTTGTCAATGGCTTACCGCTGGTTGTGATTGAACTAAAAAATGCAGCCAGCGAAAATGCTGATATCAAAAGTGCGTATCAGCAAATACAAACCTATAAGGCCATTATACCCAGTCTGTTTACCTACAATGCCATCTGCATCCTGTCGGATGGGTTGGAATGCAAGGCCGGCAGCGTTTCGGCAGACCTCAGCCGATATATGACATGGAAAACCGCAGATGGCATTAAAGAAGCATCAAGGTTTAAACCACAATTGGAAACCTTAATGAAAGGCATGTTGCAGCCCGCCACGCTTTTGGATTTAGTGCGCAACTTCATTGTGTTTGAAAAATCAAAAAAGGAAGATGCAAAAACAGGATTGATACAAATTCAAACCGTAAAGAAGTTAGCTGCTTATCATCAGTATTACGCAGTAAATAAAGCCGTGCAAAGCACAATTCGCGCTTCCGGTTTCTCCCTCTCCTCTGCATTTCTCCCCTCCTTGGAGGGGTCGGGGGTGGGTACATTTAGGCGTAAGATCATCCCCTACAATCCAAAACTCACTGAGCGCGCCAAAGAGCTACGCCAAAACATGACATTGGGTGAGGTTGCTCTTTGGAACGAAATCAAACAACGCAAACTTGGCTTCGACTTCGACCGTCAACGGCCCATTGATAATTTCATCGTTGATTTCTATTGCAAAGACCTGATGTTAGCTATTGAAATAGATGGCGACAGCCATTCGAGTGATGAAGCCAAGCGTTACGATGCCAATCGTCAGGAGATCTTAGAGTCGTTGGGTGTACGATTCATGCGCTTCGATGATATGCTGGTTCGCAATCAGGTTGAGAAGGTTGTTGCTGAAATCAGGCAGTGGATTGATGAGAAAAAGCATGATTTAGTGGGGCGAGTACAGCCCACCCCTAACCCCTCCAAGGAGGGGAATAATACAATAGGTGATAAAAGAGGCGGTGTAGTTTGGCACACACAAGGTTCAGGCAAAAGTTTAAGTATGGTATTTTATTCGGGCAAGCTCATTACTTCTCCCGAAATGCAAAACCCAACCATTGTCGTCATCACCGACCGCAATGATTTAGACGATCAGTTGTTCGACACATTTGCTTCATCCGTTCAGTTGCTCAGGCAAGAACCCATTCAGGCCGAAAGCAGAGATCATTTAAAAGAACTGTTGAAGGTTGCAAGTGGTGGTATTGTGTTTACCACCATCCAAAAGTTTTTGCTCGATCCTTCCGCTGGCTCTGAGTTTCCGAGATTATCCGACCGCAGAAACATTGTAGTAATTGCTGATGAAGCGCACCGCACACAATATGGATTAGATGCTTCCTATAAAGATGTGTTGGATAAACAAACCAAAGAAGTAATTGGCAAACGTATTGCCTACGGCTTTGCGAAATACATGAGGGATGCATTGCCCAACGCAACGTATATCGGTTTTACGGGAACACCCATCGAAGGCACAGACGTAAACACACCACAGGTTTTCGGTAATTACATTGACCGCTACGATATTAAAGATGCGGTTGATGATGGCGCCACCGTTAAGATATTCTATGAAAGTCGTTTGGCCAAAGTAAATCTGGATGACGAGGGTAGAAGATTGATTGAAGAATTTGATAGGGATTTAGAGCAAGACGAAGAAGTAACCGAAAAACAAAAAGCCAAAGCCAAGTGGACAAAGCTGGAAGCCATTGTAGGTAATCAGGACCGCGTGAAGAATCTGGCTAAGGACATCGTTGCTCACTTTGAAAAGCGGCAAACCGTATTTGAAGGCAAAGCCATGATTGTCGCGATGAGCCGCAGAATTGCAGCCGACCTTTATGCAGCCATCATTGCATTACGACCGCAATGGCATAACGATGATAAGACGAAAGGCTTCATTAAAGTAGTGATGACCACCAACAGTGCAGACGGCCCTGAAATTTCAAAACACCATACCACCAAACAGCAGCGCAAAGATTTATCGGAAAGAATGAAAGACCCGGCCGATGAATTGAAGTTGGTTATTGTTCGCGATATGTGGCTCACCGGTTTTGATGCTCCGTGTTTGAATACCATGTATGTAGACAAACCCATGCGCGGCCATAACCTCATGCAAGCCATAGCACGGGTGAACCGAGTGTTCAAAGACAAATCAGGTGGTTTGATTGTCGACTATTTAGGTATTGGCACCGATTTGAAAAAAGCCCTCTCGTTTTATGGTCAAGCTGGAGGGAAAGGTGATCCTGCCCAAAACATTGACAAGGCATTTGAGATTTTCGAGGAGAAACTAGAAATCATTCAGCAAATGTTCAATGAAGAAAGCCAATCGCAACTGAGCATAGCTTCTGAAATACAAGACTCGTATTACAAAAACAGTTATAAGTTCAATTACAGAAGATTTTTCCAGGTGTCCGCACAAGAAAAGCTTTCCATCATTCTACAAACAGAAGAACATATTTTGGGATTGAAGGACGGAAAAGAAAGATTCATCCGCGAAGTAAGTCTATTAAGTCAGGCGCTTTCGCTTTGCATCACCAAAGATGAAGTGCAACCTCATTTACCGGAGGTAGCATTTTTTCAGGCCGTTAAAGCAAGGCTTGCAAAATTTGATGCACCATCGGGGGGCGGAAGAACCAACTTGGAAATTGAAACAGCCATCAAACAAATAATTGATGAAGCACTGAGCAGCGATAAGGTAATTGACATTTTTGAAGCGGCAGGAATTGATAAGCCCGAGATTTCAGGATTAGAAATTCTATCCGAGGAGTTTCTGATGGAAGTCGAAGGCATGCAGCACAAAAATCTTGCAATTGAATTACTGAAAAAGATTTTAAACAACGAGCTGAAAGCAAGAGCGAAAACAAATCTGGTCAAGAGCAAGAAACTGTTGGAAATGCTGGAGGGATCAATCAAGCGTTATCAAAACAACTTATTGACCACTGCAGAAATCATTCAGGAATTGATTGCCATAGCCAAACAAATAAAAGAAGCAGATAAAGAAGGTGAAAAACTTGGATTGAATAATGATGAAGTTGCTTTTTACAATGCGTTAGAGATTAACGACAGTGCCGTTCAGGTTTTAGGAGACGACACCTTGAAAGAAATAGCCCGCGAAATTGCCGACAAAGTAAGAGCCAACGCAACCATTGACTGGACCATCCGGGAAAGTGCAAGAGCAAAACTCATGGTGCTTGTAAGACGCACATTGAATAAATGGGGCTATCCACCCGACAAGCAACAAAAAGCAATTGACACGGTATTAAGACAAGCGGAATTACTAGCAGACAATTTAACAGCTTGAGAACAACCCAATGCACAAGTGTGTTCACATTTGCAAGCAGCACAAGCCCAGGCACAGACAAAGCTTGCAAAAGAGCCTCCATCTTTCCAGCCGATAAAATACCAAAAGATGAAAATAAGATATTTGATAACTGTGTGCTTTAGTATAGCCGAACTGACAGCCCTTGGTCAGCCAAAGTCAATTCTATTTAAGCCAACCACCTACTACAATAATTTTTCTCATCAATTTCTCCCTGTATTAAAAGTACAACCAGGTGACACCATAAAGAGTGCGAGCGTAGACGCTGGTGGGTTTGATAAGTTAGGTAGTCGAGTTGCAAAAAGTGGAAATCCGGTAACCGGGCCATTCTTTATTGTAGGTGCCTCTCCAGGCGACATCTTAGCCATTACGTTAACATCTGTCTCTCTTAATCGAGACTATGCAACAACCGTTGGTAGCTATCTTCAAAGAAGCGTACCCTTAGCTGTTTTCAAAGAAAACTTTGACCCACGCGCAGACCGCGTCAAGTGGAAATTGATTCCAGAAAAGGGCTACGCAAAGCCCGAACTGGAAGGAAAAAATCTAAGTGAATTTACCATTCCATTACATCACTTTTTAGGTTGTGTAGGGCTTGCAGCACCGCTCAAAAGTAAAGAACCTTTAACCTATTATGCCGGTGAATATGGAGGTAACATGGACTTTCGTAAAGTGACCACCGGGGCAACCATCTATATACCGGTATTTCATGAAGGAGGTTTGCTCTACCTGGGTGACGGCCACGCACAACAAGGAGACGGTGAAATCAATGGAGATGCGTTAGAAACATCAATGGACTTTGCATTTGTGGCAACGGTAATTAAAGGACAACCACCGATAAAATTTCCACGCATCGAAGACGCTGAACATATTGTAGCAATGGCCATGGGCAAAAGTTTAGAAGAAGCGTCACAAAACGCGACTTTTGGCTTGCTCGAATGGATTCAAAGCGACCACGGTCTTACCGCCAGAGAAGCAAGTCAGGTAATTGGACCACTGATTGAATATCGGATACCCTCTATTGCAAGCCCCGACCTTGAAATCGCAGCCATGATAAAGAAGAACTATTTAACAGGACTGAAAAGAAAAACGAAGTGATGAAACCAACACAGGACACTGCTACAAGAAATGGTGGGCCAGACCGACCAAAATTTAACATTCGAAAGACAAACCATTTTGGCAGGTGACCAACCTACAGACCATATTTCAAACAGAAAGCAACTGAGCCGACATTCCGATAGCTATCGGGACCGACCCTTCCTTTCTTTATTTTCCCAATCGTACATTTTTTTCATTCAATTTTAGCCAACCGCACTTTGGCATATCTGCAAGCCACATAAGCCCAAGAACAGACCAAGACTTGCAAAAGAGCCAATTTTGGCATTTCACAGGCAAATAATGATGTTTCTTATCACTAATGTCACGTTCATCCTGACTATTAGACTATGAATAATAATATTCTTACAAAGTAACGTCACAAAATTAATTATCTTTTGTATCATTGAAGTCAGGTTAAACCTGACATTGATACTATGATAAATAAATACATATCAACGCAATCAAGCGAACTTCTATCCTATTTCAACAGACAGAACAGGAATTGCTTTGACTATTCTTTGGTATACAAAGCCCTGCCCGACTCTAAAGCAAGTGCAGTAAGAGAACTGCTAAGCGACATGACAAAAAGGGGGCTTTTAATGCGATTGAAAGAAGGTATTTATTACATCATTCCCTACGAGCAAAATGCGGAAACCTTTATGCCCGATTGGCATTTAATTGCGGAGCATTTAGTGAATGATGCTAACCATTATATCGGCTATTATTCTGCTTTGCAGATTCATAACCTGATTACACAACCATCTCTGAAAGAACAAATCGTTGTATCAAAACAAATACGACCATCGGAAATAAAAATCAAAAAAGTTCCTTTTCAATTTATCTATCACAACAAAAAACATTTTTTTGGTGAAAAGAAAATTTGGATAGACAGCTATAATAAGGTGCGTTGTTCAGACTTAGAGAAAACTTTTATTGACTGTTTGTTCAAACCTGAATACTCAGGTGGCATTGTTGAAGTAGCAAGAGCAATATACACTTCAAAAGACAAAATCAACTACGACACACTACTCGAATACGCGAAGAAATTTGATTCACAAGCGGTAATAAAACGATTAGGGTTTCTCTTAGAAATGCTGGACATCAGCACAAAAATTATTGATGAGTTGCAAAAATTAAAAACAGCTTCGTATGTTTTGCTCGATACTGAATTACCCAAAACAGGCAAGCGAAATAGCCGTTGGAGTATCCAACAAAATATGGAAACCGAAACAATTAAATCTGCATTTTATACATGATTAAGCCAGGAGAAATACAGCAAAAAGCAAGAGCAGTTGGAGTTCGTGACCAGCAGATTGAAAAGGATTACATCCTTTCATGGATTCTGTTTGGCATTGCAAAACATAGGCAGCTTTCAAAAACAATAGTTTTCAAAGGCGGAACTGTTTTAAAGAAAGTCTATTTTGAGGATTATCGTTTTTCGGAGGACTTGGATTTTACATTGCTAAATGCCGATGTTTCGGCCGGCTCGGCACAGGCATCCAATGAACAAATTTTCTCATGGTTTAACGAAGTATTTGAATTCATAAAAGACGAAGCCAACATTCCGCTTGAAATCATTGACAACAACGGCCATGAAGATGGCGGCATTAATTTTTACATTAGCTATATTGGTCCGCTTGGCGGACAGGGAAATAACAAATGCGCAAAAGTGGACATTTCTCGCAGTGAACAATTAGTGTTTGAGCCTGTGATGAAAGATGTGTTTGTTGACTATTCCGATTTGGATGCATACCAATTGCTTTGTTACCCATTGGAAGAAGTGTTGGTGGAAAAAATGCGGTCGGTAATGCAACGAATGCAAGCGAGAGATTTTTATGACATCTGGTATTTGCTGGAAGAACATGAAATGGATGCCGGTTTTTATATAAGTGAATTTGAAGCTAAATGCAAAAGCAAGGATCTACAGCACACTGATTTTCCGAAAAAATTGGACGAAAGATTACCACAATACAAAGGAAGGTGGAAAAGCTCCTTGAGCGAACAAATAAAAGACCTGCCCGACTTTGACCAAGTAGAAAGAGAAATGCAACGACACCTTAAAAAATTGAAATTTTAGAAATGACCGGTCACGAAATAGAACAGCACCTACAAGAACTGGGCGGTTTGATATTTAAACTAGGCTTTGTGTCCAATAAGTATCGAAGCTCAGTGGATAGTTTTGTGCTTCGCAATCGCCAACTTCTTGTAGCTGCAAAACGTTAGCCGTCATTAAAAAATACACCATACAAAAACTGACAATGGAGTTAAATCCGAAAACATATGAGCCAACTATCGAACTGACAGAATTTGTCAAACGGTATTGGACATTAGATGGTGAAAAGGAAAATATACCTCTCAAAAACACCATCGTACCAGACGGAACAATGAAATTAATCTTTCATTATGGCGACACTTATAAACATCATTCACAAAATGGCGAAATAACAATTTTACCAAAATGCTTTTTAATCGGACAATTGACAAAGCCGTATGTGATTGAGCCTATAGGAGTAACCGGCAGTTTTGTTGTGCAATTCAAACCAAATGGATTTTTACCATTTACTTCAATTCCAATCAAAGAAATGGAAAACACTGCGGTGCCATTAGAAGTATTATTTGGAGAAGATGGTACAAAACTTGGCAATCAAATCTTAAACGCAAACTCTACATCTGAAAGAATTCAAATTATTGAGTCCTTTCTTTGCAGAGAATTAGCCGATAAACGCAGAATCGACAGTATAGTAAAATCAACGGTTGAAACCATCTTCAATACAAATGGACAGTTCTCTGTGAATGAATTTTCAAAGAACAATAACATAAACCGAAGGCAATTGGCTCGAAAATTTTCTTCAGCCATAGGGTTAAGCCCAAAGCAGCTCGCAAAGACAATTAGAATTCAGACAACCTTAAAAGTATTACTGAATGAAGAGATTACTAGCCTAACTGACTTAGCCTATAAAAACGAATATTTTGACCAAGCACATTTTATTAAAGAATTCAAGGAATTTACAGGATTGACACCAAAGGAGTTTTTCGGAGACGACCTAAAAATGTCTCTGATCTTCGACAAAAAATAGCATTGTCCCATTTTTACAATTTTGCCGCATAGGTCGATGCTACCTTTGCTTCGCAATAGTGCAAAAACTTAAATATCATGTTAAAATGGTAAATGTAAATCCAGTTGGTTGGTTTGACCTTTATGTAGCAAACTTAAACCGAGCAAAAAAATTCTACGAAACAGTTTTCAACCTAAAGCTAACTGATGCTCCCATTGAATGGGGTAAGCAATCATTCTTTCCTTTTAGCCCTGAAAGCCACGACATATCAGGTGCATTGGTGGAGAAAGTTGACTTTGTTCCAAGTAGCAATAATACGGTTATCTATTTTGAAACCGAAGACAACATTGCAGAAGAACAAAGAATTGATAAGGCAGGTGGAAAAGTTGTGCAACCTAAAATGAATATTGGCGAATTCGGCTATATCTCTATTTTCATTGACACAGAAGGCAACACTGTTGGACTTCATTCACGAAAGTAGATTTCAGTCATGGCTTACGATACAAATCTTGTTGACAGAGTAAGAGAATATCTGGCTGAAATTCCAAACATTGAAATTGAAGAAAAAGAAATGTTTAATGTTCTAAATTTTATGGTTAACGGAAAAACTTGTATTTGTGTAAGTGGCGAAAACTTAATGTTGCGCTTTGACCCAAGCCGACAAGAAGAACTTTCAGAAAAAAATGGTTATGAGATAATGTTGATGAAAGGTAAAGAATACAAAGGTTACTGCTATGTAAATCCGGACGGGTTTAAGAACAAAAATGATTTTGAATTTTTCTTAAATTTATGCCTTGATTTCAACAAAGTCGCCAAATCTTCTAGGAAACGAAAGGCTAAGTAAAAACAACGAACGGCTAACAGCGGTTTTGCGTCAGGCGAGGCTCGGTGCTTCGTATGACGCTTTTTGCTATATTCGAACTGCGGTGCTTCGCATCGAGTAAAGTGTTAAAAATCCCGTCCGAACGCAGAGTTGCAAACCGTTAGCGCTCGTCATAATCTAACTTGCTACCAAACACACATCACTAGCATACAAATGGAGAGTTTAACAATCAAACAAATGGTTAGGAAGTATTCAGTTTTGATTTGCATGGTCATTTCCGTGATTTTGTTGGCAATAGCAATCTTAGTTTATCCTGGTGGCTCATTGCTTGACAAAAATTCCATAGGGTTTGGCTGGTCAAAAAATTTCATAAGCAATTTGTTTGAAACAAAAGCGATAAATGGTTCAGAAAACCCTGGCTGGATTTGGGCACTTATAGGAATGGCATTCCACTCGGTTGGTTATGGGATTATTTTTATCAATATGTCAAAAAAGATTCCTTCCATAAAATGAGCTAAAATTTTAAAATTTATAGGTGTTACCAACATTATATTTATTTTTTTGATCGCGACACCCCTGCATGATCTGGGAACAATATCGATCATTTTAACATTGCTTGGTTTATTTACCATTACTGTCTTTATCCTAAAGTCAAAACTTCATTTATTCAAATTCTGCTGTATTATTTGCTTATTGACTTTTTACTGTTTCTTTTTCTTCTTTGGGTTTGGTTATTTGGGGTTGGCAATGATCTTGCAGAAAGTATACAATGTAAGCTCAATGCTATTAGTTTTAGGACTAGAGTATTTTACCAAATATGAAGACTTTGTTCAAACTAAATCGGAAGGACAAAAGATACAAGCAACGAACCGCTAACACGGTTTTGGCAAAAATGGCGGTTCAGTGCTCCGCAGATCAGCCGCGGTTGATGGTTAATCATCCGGCTAGGCAGATTCCGCATCAATCCGCCATCTGGCGGATGGTGAAAATCGCCATCTTCGCCAAGCCCGAAACCGTTAGCTGTAATGTTAACAAACACTAAAAGATTAAAATCATCTGACAATTATGGAAGAAAGAATAAAAAACACCAAACCTAACAATTTAGATACATCTATTTTTGAACCAAAACACTTTCGCTGGTTGGTTTTCATATCTTTTTTATTAGTGCTGATTATTGTTTTTTTTTAATTATTTTTCCAGGATACCTTGACTTTGAAATAATCAGATTTTTTGCGCTAATTATTATATCATTGTATCTCTCCTTGATGTTTTTTATTTTGTGGCCACACAATGCCACATTAGAAAAGATACCTTTAGTAAATCTATCTGTAAAAATTGCAGGACCAATAGTGTTATGGATTATTATTTTTCTAATCACTGACAAAATAATGCCAAAAGAAAATATCCAAGAAAAAGTATTTTTCATAAATAAAGCTGATGAAACATTTCGTGTTCCTTATCATGAAACAACTTTAAAAAGTGATGAGGCGATTCTAGAATATATGATGATTGAAGATGCTGTATATAAGACTCACTTAAAAGCTATTTATGTGAAATTTCCAAAAGGAAAATCAGAAATAAAGGCACAACTGCAATTCACAAAATACCAGCCTTTGAATGTTATATTATCCAGAACAACAAACTCTATTTACATAAATAAATTAGACAAACATGAATAATCTACTCAAGACATTTTTCTGTTCATTTCTTTTCTTTGCTTTTCCAAATGAAGCAATTTGTCAACCTAATATTGTTTTTTCTGACGTCAGGGATTCTGAACTTTACAACATCAGATATTTTGTTTTTGCTGAAGGTAAGTTGGGCGACTTTAGAGACGATATTCGGGGAAATAATTTTACGAACTCTAATTTTGTGGAATTTATTCAAAATAACAACAGAAAGACTATTAATGTTATTCTTGTGAGGACATTATCAAAAAAGGAGACAAACGTAATTGAAAAAATTGTGTTTTACTCGACAAGAGAACAAGACACGAAGTTAGTGGAAGAGGTTACTTTAACTCGAGTGAATGCATCCAATGATATTGATTTATTAGTGGCTAAGACAGTTATCAATTGAAGTGGTAGTAAACACTACAGCCAACAGCCGTTTGGCAAAAGTGGCGGTTCAGTGCTTGCTCTGCAGATCAGCCTCGGCTGATGGTTAATCATCCGCCAGCTGGCGGATTTCAAATCAAGTTTTGTGGTAAAAGTCCCGCCCTTCGGGTAGCTGCAAAACGTTAGCGGTCATTGCAAATCAGAACATAAAATATCGAACTGACAAAATGAGAATTACCCAGATAATATTTTTGACTTTCGTATTATTCCATCAATCAATGAGTCAAGATATTGAGTCGCTTGAGAGGGAATTGAGCACTGAGGGCCTAACAACTATTGACAGTATTGAAACATTAAATTTGATAGGCAGAGGACTGACTTTTGTAAATCCAGCGAAGGCGTTAGCATACTCCAATAAGGCGTTAGCACTTTCAATAAAGGCAGATTATTCAATTGGTTCTGCATATGCCTATAGAAATCTATCAAGTATTTATTCGTACAATGACAACTATTTCATTAGTATGGAATATATACAAAGGGCTTTAGACATTTTCATACTCAATAATGACTCTATTGGAATAGCTAACTGCTATATCTCGTTAGGTCATACTTACGGACGACTTCAAAATAGGAAGGAAGAAATTGACTACCATCAAAAGTCTTACGCGATATTCAAAAGACTAGATGATAAAGAAAGAATTGGCGTCACGTCTCACAATCTCGGTGAGAGTTACTTTAATATTGGTGATCTAGTAAAAAGTCGGCAATTAACAACTTATGCAATACAAATCAATGACTCACTTAACAATAAGCCTGTTTTATCATCTTGTTACAAAGTAATGGGAATGATAGCATTATCAGAAAAAAATCTAGCTTCAGCCGAGAAATATTTCAAGAAAGTTCTTGCAATAACAACTCAGTTAGATGAAAATTCTCAGAAAGTAGCAACGGCTGAATCATTGATTCAACTGGCAACAATCTACAAACTTACAGGGGATTTAAAGAATCAATTTGAATTCCTTTTAAAGGCTTCAGAATTCAGTATCAAGAACAATCTTATAAACTACTTACAGAGAGCTTACCAAGAATTGATACTCTATTCATCAGCGAAAAATGACCAAGAAGCCGTTAGAGGTTATGTTATCTCTTACAGAATAATTAGCGATTCATTAATACAACGACAACTCCGTGACAAATACAGCCTAATAAAAAGTATCGTTCAGGTTCATGAGCTATCTAAGGCTAAAATTGAATTAGAAAAACTTAACTCACTCCAATTGCAGAAAATAGAAAGTAAAAACATTATTTTGTTTGCGATAATCATTTCAGCAATAGTTTTAATTTGGGTGCTTATAAAATTTATTCAATTTAATAAAAAATTGAAGGCGCAAAATTCAACTATTGAATTACAAAGAAATGACCTCGAAGTTTTAAACAACACAAAGGACAAATTCTTTAGTATTGTAGCCCACGACTTAAAGAGTCCACTTAATTCATTGAAGGCCTTCTCATGTCTACTCATTGACCATTTTGACCATCTCAATAAAGATGAGATAGTGACTATGAGTCAGCGGCTTCGGATCTCTGTTGACAATACAATTAAAATGGCGGACAATTTAATTACTTGGGCGAGGATACAAATGAATGACTATCAGTATAATGAAGAGGTCTTTAAGGTTAAAGACATCGCTTCGAACATTTGTGAAGTCTATAAAAACATTGCATTAGAAAAAGGTATTGATTTGAGCTACTCCGTTGGGGAATCAATTACAATCATTGGCGACAAAAATCAAATAGAGTTTATCATTAGAAATCTTGTGAATAATGCTATCAAGTTCACCCATAAGAACGGCTTGGTAAGTTTGACAGCTAAATTACTATCAAGTGGAGAAGTTCAAATATCCGTTTCAGACAATGGAGTAGGAATTTCTGACGAGGCGAAAAGTAAACTTTTTTCAATTAGCAAGACGCAAAGTACCAATGGGACTGCTGGAGAAAAAGGTAGTGGATTGGGTCTTATGTTGAGTTACGAGTTTGTAAAACTAAGTGGTGGACAGATCGAAATTGAAAGTAATGTTAGCAAAGGGACCACATTTCACACTAAGTTCAAAAGCGGAATTTAACGAAATGGACAAGACAGAGCACAACAACCGCTAACAGCGGTTTGGCGTAATGACGGGTGCAGTGCTTCGTATGTCAGTTTCGTGATAGGTTCAAGTGCAGTTCTTCGATTAAACATTTGTGCTAAAAATCCGCAAATACGCCAAGCCGCAAAACGTTAGCGGTCAGGCTATGACGACTACAAACAAAATCAACTTTGATAGAATGATAATAGAAAGCAAAAAAGTATCAGTCAGACAAAAAGAAATTGTTTCTCAGTATCTTCAACAATTAGACCAGCACCTAACAGAGTTGAAGAAAGGGAAATCTGAAAAAACTTTTAAAATAAAGGACTTGGCAGACTTGTTATTTGTAAGTCCCAAACACCTGAGTAACACTATTCAGGAAGTTTTAGGAAAATCCCCTTGCGATATTTACGAAGAAAGGCTCATTGAAATTTCTAAAGATTTATTGCTAACTACTAATAACACAATCTCACATATTGCACATACATTGACTTTTGATCCATCTAATTTTATAAAGTTTTTCAAAAGCTTTGAACGAATAACACCTAAACAATTTCGTGAACTTCACTTTAAAACGGAACTTCTCACCAAATAATAGGAACTTCTCACCAAATAATAGGAACTTCTCACCATAACCAAGTCATTTATTATTCCTAGTTTTGTAGTATATTTTAAATTTAAATAAAATGGCAAAAAAAATTTTAATTACCGGAGCAAGCGGTGGATTTGGTAAATTGACCGTCTTGACATTATTACAAAGAGGGCATCAAGTTGCGGCTTCGATGCGTGACGCTGAAGGACGAAACAAATCAATTGCTTCCGAATTGTCTGAAGCGGGTGCTAAAATCGTTTCGATAGATGTCACCAACAATGAAAGTGTTACAACCGGTGTTAAAGAAGCAATTAACCAGTTAAATGGTTTAGATGTCTTAATCAATAATGCTGGTATTGGAGTGCACGGTATGCAAGAGTTTTTTACCGTAGAAGATTACCAAAAATTATTTGACATCAATTTATTTGGTGTTCAAAGAATGAATAGAGCTATAATTCCATTTTTCCGTGAAAAACAAGATGGGTTAATTATCTATACATCAAGTTGTTTGGGAAGAGTTGCATTACCTTTTTATGGGTTGTATCAATCAACAAAATGGGCATTAGAAGCTATGGCGGAAAACTACAGATTAGAACTTTCGGGCTTTGGAATAGAAAACTGTATAGTTGAACCAGGAGGATACCCAACTGCATTTGCGGAAAATTTGCTACATCCAAGTGATAAAAGCCAAGAACCATTTTACGGAGAATTTGCCAAAGCACCAGAGCAATCTTTAAAAGGCTTTATGAGCTTTTTAGAAGCAAATCCGCAACAGAATCCTCAAAAAGTAGCTGATGCTTTTATGGAATTAGTTGAAAAGACTAAAGGTGAAAGACCATTTAGAACTGCTGTGGATTTTATAGGTATGGGCGACCTAATACAAAAATACAATGAGCATTTAGAGCAAATAACAATAGGTTTATTGACAAATTTTGGTTCGCAAGAACTGTTAAATGTCAAGAAATAAAAGCCCAAACCGCTAACACGGGTTTGGCAAAAGTGGCGGTTCGGTGCTCCGCAGATTTCGATACATCGGGATGTTTAGGCATCCACCAATGGCGGATTTTCACCATCCGCCAGCAGGCGGATGGTGAAAATCCGCCACTACGCCAAGCTCAAAACCGTCACCCCTTCCTCCTGACCACGAAGCAATCCTTAAATTGCTCCATGCCTATTTTCGGGTAGTAGTTCACCGCCTTGGGTGCAGCCAGTAAAATTAACATCACCTGTTCTTCGCCAGCTGCAACGTGGGTGCGCCTAATCAGTTCCTTGCCGATACCAGCCTTTTGATAGGCCTCGTCAACAGCCAAATCAGATAAATAGCAACAAAAAGAAAAATCACTCAATGCGCGTGAAACACCAACTAACAAATCACCTTCCCACGCGGTGATCAGAATGTTGCCGTGTGCCAACATTTTTTCAATTCTCAATGGGTCATGAACCGGCCTGCGCTCAGCCAAAGTAGATCGTTGTAACAAATCAATGAATTCGTCCGGGGTGATGGCGCGATCTGTTTTGTATTCAATGTACATACTACCTAGTTTAGATGCAACAAAATGTCAAGACAGAAAAATAACATAAATACTCGTAAACAAAACGAGGTTCGAAGCACCAGCTCCGAACCTCGATGATCAGATCAAAACAATTATTTAACCAGGTAGTTCCAATGGTGCGTATCCGGCTCAATGCCTTTGCGAATGTCATTCAGTTTTTTCTTAACACGCAGTTGAAAACTATTTGAGTCTACAGCCGGCAAATTATAGTCTGTGCCATGAATATGTATCGTTGCAATTTGGGAAACAACTGCTGCCGTGCCCACGCCAAATGCTTCCGTGATGGTTTTGTTTTTAAATGCCTCCTCTATTTCGGCTATGCTTACTCTTCGCTCTTCTTTCTCAATTCCCATTGCGCTCGCAAGCGTAAGGATAGAATCACGTGTTACTCCATCCAACAATGAAGTAGAAAGTTTTGGCGTAACCAATTTGCCATTCAACACAAACATCACATTCATGGCACCTGACTCATCGATGTATTTGTGGTCTTTCGCATCCGTCCACAACACTTGATCGAAGCCTTGCTTTTGTGCTAACATAGTAGGATAAAAAGCTCCGCCATAATTACCGGCACATTTAGCAAATCCAGTTCCACCTTCTGCAGCTCTTACAAATTCTTCTTCTACCTTCACGCGGACAGGTTTAGAGAAATAAGGCCCAACCGGGCTTGTTAAAATAATGAACTTGTATTCTTCCGCTACTTTTACACCCAGCTTTGCTTCTGAGGCAAATACGAAGGGCCTTAAATAAAGAGAGGCACCTTCGGTAGTCGGGACCCAACCAGCATCTACTTCGATCAATGCGCTTAATGATTGGAGAAACAATTCTTCACTAATGGCTGGCATGCACATGCGATCTAAAGATTTCAGCAATCTTTTATGGTGTCGTTCAGGGCGAAAAATGGTAATCGTTCCTTGATCATTTTTGAAAGCTTTCATGCCCTCAAATACCGACTGGCCATAGTGCAACGCTAACATGGCAGGTGATAACTCCAGGTTACCATATGGGACTATCTTAGGTTCTTGCCATTGTCCATCTTTATAATCAACCATCAACATGTGGTCGGAAATATGGGCTCCGAAACCAAGATTGTTGAAATCGATACCAGATAGGCGGGACTTCGCAACTCGTTCAACGTGGATGGGTTCTGTTAGTACTGCCATGGCTTTTTACTTTTTTAATTATTGTAAAATTACAGAGTTATCCTGAATTAAAAATTTATTTCTATCGATCAATTTTATCTACCTGCTGCAGGACAATGCTACCCGTGTGCTTTTTTTATGCTCCGCACCGAGTTATTTGCGATGCCCATGCTTTCTCATCTCATTCGCAACACTCACAGAATTTTCATCGCCTCTTTTCTCCAATTCTGAAATGATCTGAGTGTGGTTTTTCTCGTCTCGATTTTGACTCAGCTTGTAGCTCGCTTCCATCCGCTCAATGGTAATTTCAAAACCAATCGTTCCGCGTAACTCGGTATGGAAATACTTTTCTGACATCGTGTCAACAGAAACCGGATGCACTGAATCTTTTTCGTATTTATTTGTTAGTTGCCTGAGTGATTCGATCAACTCGTCTTCTGACTGCATATGCGCCTTACCATACACGTGAACCGCTACATAGTCCCATGAAGGCACATTTTCATGATCATACCACGAAGAGGAAACATACGTGTGGGGTCCCAGAAAAATCACCATCACCTCTTCATTTTGTGGCAGTACACGCCATTGCTTGTTGCCACGACTTATGTGTCCTTGCAACTTGCCCCCAACCAGAATCAGTGGAATGTGCGTTGCCCATAGCTTTCCATCCACCGTGCTGACTACAATACCAAATCCATTCTTTCGAATAAAATCTGTTAGGTCTTCTTCGTTTTCGTTTTTCGCATAAGCGGGTGTATACATACGTTAATTTTTAAAGCCAACGAGTTATTAATCTACAATGAACAACTTTACACCTTTTTCACTTCTCGTGCGATGTGCTTCTGCCCCATCCCCTACCTGATACGAAAGGCCTGCGCTCAAACGGAATTCTCTGCCATCTTCTAATTCGGTTATCATTTCACCCTCCACACAAAATATAATATGACCTTTCTTGCACCAATGATCTGCCAGATAGTTGACCGAATACTCAACCATCCGCACACGCACATTGCCAAAATGTTGTACGCGCCAAAGCGCAAAACCCGTGGCACCTTCATGGCGCTCTGCAGCTACAGATTTCCAATCAGTAATACCAAACATTATTTTTTGATCAATGACCATTTCTAAGTTGGTTAATTACTTCATCCATCAAACCTAGCACCAAGTTGACATCGTCCGTGGTGGTGCGCCAATTCACAAATGCCGCGCGAATTCCTTTTCTGTCTTTGTATAGTGTAGGAGTCATAAATACTTTTCCGGTTGCATTTAATGCTCTTAGGAACACGGTTACTTCATCCGGGTTTGTTTCCTTTCTCAATGTAAAACAAACAGTATTCAACCTAACAGGTGCTAATAATTCAAAATCTAAAGATGTCTCAATGCCCTTGCCAAACTGTGCAGCATGACTAATATTATCATCTACAATGGACCTAATACCTTCCTGGCCATACGCTACCAGCGAAAACCAAACCGACAGTGCTTTCAATCTTCTTGAGTTCTCCGGAAGGAAATTCAGGTAATTGAAATTCTCCAATGGGTTGCCTAGGTATGGCGCGTTGGAGTTTTGGAACGTCTCTACTTGAAGTAAGCTGTGTTTTTGTTTCACGAAAAACACTGCGCTCTCATAGGGCACATTCAACCACTTATGGCAATCAATTGTGATGCTATCTGACTGTTCCCAGTCCTCTACTAAATGTTGATAGGGCGATGAGCAAGCAGCAAATCCACCAAAGGCGGCATCAATATGCCACCAAAATGAATACTTCTCTTTCAGTTTGGCGATGGCTTTGAAATCATCAAAGTCAACCGTATTGACTGTGCCTGCACTGGAAATCAAAATGATGGGTTCTGTTGGATTTTTTTGTAAATAATCTTCTAGCGCAACTACATCGATTGCCTCTCGATTGCCAACTTCTGTGGCTATTTTGACTAAATTGTTACTACCGATCCCCAACATTGATAATGATTTTATTGAAGAGGAATGTGGTGTAGCGGCAACAACTTTAACTCCTTTTGTCAATCCCTCTTTGGCAACATCTATTCCAATCTGTTTTCCTATCCATTGGCGCGCCACCGCCAAACAAGTAAAGTTGGACATCGTTGCACCTGTAACAAAACCTCCAAAAAAATCCTTTGGCAATTGAAATAGATCCAACAATAATTGAATGGTTTCTATTTCGAGATTGGCAGATACATCACCTTGTCCTTTTAGCCCTTGCGGGTTTTGATCATAGACTGTTGAAAGCCAATCGCCTGCGATCGCTGCCGGAGTAGTTCCTCCAGTAACAAAACCCCAATAGCGCGGCCCGGATGAACCAACCATGAGCGCTTCAAATCGTTCGTTGAATTGCTGTAACGCACCAAGCGTACCAACACCGGATTGGTCAAGCTTCGTGCGCAGTAATGGAACTTCTGATGATGTAGTTGGTCGCTCGTGCAGCTCACTTAGGTACACGGTACTTTGCGTTGAGATGAGTTCAAAGAGTGAACTCACCTCTTCGGATTCCTTTTTTATTAGTGAATTCATTTAAATCAGTATCAATTCCATTTTGATATCACTCCGCTTGTATGGACCATCTAACGCAACTTCTACAAATCCAAGCTTGCGATACAAATTAATGGCAGCTAAAAGCTTTGTGTTAGAGTATAGTATGATTTTGGTGGCGTTTTTTTCTCGTGCTTTTGCGATAGCTGCAATGGCCAATTTTTCGCCAATTCCCTTTCCTTGAAAGGTTTCGTCAACTGCCATTTTTGTAAACTCAAATATTGTTTTGCTCACTCTTTTCAAGGCGACTACTCCTACTGCTTGGTTTTCCACGATAGCTAATAAGATCTCACCACCAGCCTCAAGTATTTTTTGATCCGGATGCTGAAGAACCTCTACATCGATCGGTTCAATCCAAAAGTATTTTTCAATCCATGCTCGATTGAGAGACTCAAACGCGGGTTGATGTTCTGGTATGTAGCTGACAATTTTAACATCCTGAGTAGTCATGGTATGCTAATTATCCCAGCTATAAAAATGATGATCCTGATCTAGTTGAAAACCAACCTTGGGGTACAACCTATTGCCGATGGTATTAGACTTGGCTGTTTCCAGAATCAATCCACATCCGCCCGTTTGTCTGCAATGCTCCTTGGCTCTTTCGATCAGCGCCATTGAAAATCCTTTCCCTCGAAAAGGCACGTCTACGAATAAATCATTGAGCAGCCATAGCCGCTTCATCCTCGTGGAAGAGAAAAGTGGATAGAGTTGCGTAAAGCCGGTCATCACATTGGCTTCATCGAATGAAACAAAAATAACTGATTCATTTGCTTCGATTCGCTGTCTCAGAAATTCTTTTGTAGCGGTCACATCTGATTGCTTTTCATAAAAGACCCGATACTGATCAAACAGAATAGCCAGGCTTTCCAGGTGATTAATTGTCGCTTGTTCTACTCGAATCATAGTGTTTTTGATCAGCGTTTTTATAAGTCGACAAATAGTTTGCCGACCAAGTACAATCTGGCTTGCCCTCTGATCTCAACTCGGTCGCCAATTAATTTACACTTCAAATCTCCCTTCCGTTTCGATAATTGACGGGCCAAAAATTCTGTTTTATCCAAAACCCGTGCCCAATAAGGAGTCAACGTGGTATGCGCTGAACCCGTCACCGGGTCTTCATCCATACCCGACTGTGGGCCAAAAAATCTTGAAACAAAATCAACGTGTTTGCCCTTGGCCGTTACGATGATGCCGCGGGCGTCTACTTTTCCAATCAATTTAAAATCCGGACTCATGTTCACGATTTGGTCTTCGTTCTCAAATACCAACATGTAATCTGTTTTGCCCTTAAATGTTTTTATAGATTTTACCCCAAGCCCTTCTTCCAACTCGGGTATTGAGTTTACTTCTCTCAGTGTATCGACAGGAAAGTTCAGCGTAAGCATGTCACCTGATTTTGTTACTGTCAATTGCCCGCTGCGTGAATTAAACGTGATCGTATCGCCTTGGAAGTTTTCATGGTTGAACAAAATAAAAGCGGTGGCCAGGGTGGCGTGCCCGCACAAATCTACTTCTACTGTAGGCGTAAACCATCGGATGCGCAAACCCTCTTTTTCATTGACATAGAAAGCGGTTTCTGCCAAACAGTTCTCCATGGCAATGTTTTGCATTACTGAATCTGGCAACCATTCTTCTAATGGGCAAACAGCCGCGGGATTTCCACCAAACACCTTGTTGGTAAACGCATCTACCTGGTAAATTTTAATTTCCATTTTGTTAGGACTTAAGGTTTGAGATTTTAGATTTGAGATCGATAGCCTTCCCAATCTTAAACAGTGAATGTTGAGTATTGATTGGATTATTTTTTATTTGATAGCCACGGTTGACGAGATAGATTCCTACAACGGTAACGACAATAGCCAGTCCAATTTGAAAATTTAGTTTTTCGTTCAGGATAAGCCAACCTAAAATGACAGCTACTATTGGGTTGATGTAGGCATATAGAGAGACCAATGTCATAGGCAATTTTTTGATTGCATACGAATAACAAGCATAAGCGGCTACCGAGCCTATCAATATCATATAGACCAAGGAAAAAATAACTTCGTTGTTCCACTGAATTGCAGAGTAATCATCCGCCAACAAACTAATAGGGATGAGGAATAATCCTCCAAATAGCATTTGCAAGCCGGCATTCAAAAACGGATTGGAGTTTTGGTTATTCTTCTTAATCCAGATACTACCTATTGCCCAACAGAGATTAGCCAGAAAAGTAAGCACGATTCCTTTAATGTAATTGGCGTTCGAAAACTCTATCAGATGTTCTGCAAAAATCATGAGGATGCCTGCAAGACCTGTTGCCAACCCAAGGAGGATCAACCAATTGGGTTTCTCATCTTTAGTGACTAGCACGTTGATGAGCACAGTCCATATAGGCATCATCGAACATATGATTGCTGCCACTCCACTTGAAATATAAACTTCTGCCCAGCCTACCATGGCAATACCCAATGTGACCATGAACAGTCCGGAAATAGCTTGGTCAACTAGTACCTTGCGATTTGGCCATTTCGCTTTACCAATTGTAAGCATAAACAAAACCAAGATTGGGCCGGCCGCTAAAAATCGCAGCATGGAAAACAAGAATGGCGGAAACTGAGTGACACCAATTCGCAACGCCAAGTAAGTGGTGCCCCAAATCACACAAACAGCGGCTAATGCCAGATAGGCAATTAAATTCTTATTGTCTTTCATCTTCTATTTCTTCAAAATTCTCTTCGCTCGCTTTACTCCCTAATGGCTTGTTTGCCAACTTTTCTCGTCAGAAAACTATTTGTTGATATCGAAGCATCAACGCAATGATTCCAACAGCCGCACCCAAAACTAAAAATAACCTATGTCACCTACCCATTTATAATTTCGGCTTCAAAATTGATCTTATTACAGCAATAAAACAGTTTCAGTTTTAAGTATTTTGACCATATCAGTTTAGATGATAATACCTACTTTGTGGTATTGTCAGTATGGCTTCCAAGATCGATCTTTGAAGATTATAAAGTTGAGTATATGCGTAGCCTATTTTTTCTGTTCTGTCTCGTTATCTCCTTTAGTGGTATCGCTCAGGAATGGCTGACTCTTTATCAGAAGGCGCAGACTAGTTATGCAAACAGCCAATTTGAAACCGCCTATGTAGAAGCTGGTCAGGCACTTAAGAAATACCAGGAAGAAGATGGGGCCACCAATGACGCCTACGCATCCATTCTAAGAGTACTTGCCAATGTCTGTTTTCAGCAAGAAAAATTAGAGGAAGGACTGGGGTACGCCCAAAAGGAAATTCAGATTCGCGAAGGAAAAAAGGATCTGGTGCTGTCTGCTGCTTTTGAGAACACGGCTCAATTCCATCAAGAAATGGGCGATTATCAGAAAGCCATAGAACAGTTGGCTCGATCAAAAGAGGTGCTGTTAAATTTCTACTCCGTAGATGAAAATCCGATTGTAGAGTGTGAATTAAACATGGCCATCAATCATTACCTGGCAAACAATAACAACCAAGCCTTACTTCTCTTCAAAGATGCTTTCTCTCGCCTGAAGTCTGAAAAGATTGAAACATTACAATCAAAGTATTATTTCGGCCTACTGAATTTAGAGATGGGCAACGCTGAAACTGCTTTGACAGTCTTTTCAGAAACACAAAAAAAATATCAAGACAGTAGCATTACAGAAACAATCGACTACGCGCTTGTTGTGAAGGGATTGGCAGAAACACAGCACCAACTGAAAGAGTATGAAAAAGCAGAGGCTGCGTATCAGGTAAGTCAGGTCCTATTTGAAAAATTGGAAGCTGTCAATGACGATGAATATTTGTATTTATTGAACAGCCGCGCGATCAATTTAGAACAACTGGGTAAGAAAGAGTTAGCGGAATCACTATTTGGAATCGTGGCCAAACATCCAGAAGGAAGACTTCCTTATGCTGCCGCTTTAAACAATCGAGCCGCTTTGCTCCAAGCGAAAGGGGAATTTGAATCCGCACAAAAACTATATGAAGAGTCGATCTCTAAACTTGACAAAACAAAAAAAACAGAATCCCTTTTGTATGCAGAGACGTTGCGGAATTTAGCTTTATTACAGGCCGAACGAAAACAGTTAGAAAAGGCCATTCAGCTTATTGATGAATCATACTCGATTATTGTCGGAACGTTGGGAGAGGTTCACCCCAGCGCCATTAACTCGCTGAATAAAAAAGCGTCTATCCTCTACAAAGCAAATCAAACACAACAGGCCAAGAGAGACTATGAAAAAGTGATCAACGTACTTGCCTCTAAACCTTCTCATGAAATGGCCGTTGCTCAGATTGGTCTCGCGCAATGCATTCAGAAGGAAGCAAAATATGTTGCCGCAGACTCAATATACCGAGTTGTGATTGGTTACTATGACGCGGGCCAATTGAACAAGGATGATCAATTTATAACAGTGCTGGCTAGCTACGCATCCCTTTTACAAGAACAAGGTCAGCTAAAGGAAGCTTCCGCTACTATGCAAAAAGCACTTGTTCAATTAAAGAAAACCAAGGGTATGCAGCATGAATACTACCCGATTTTACTTGAAAATATTGCATCGCTTCATTTGAGGTTGGGAAAACGAGAGTTGGCTAAAGCAAAACTCGACTCAGCCGAAGCCTTTTTTGATTCTGAAAAAAAGATGAATAGTGAGGCCTATGGAGCCATGCTGTTGGGCAAAGGAAGGTACCACCAAGTGTCCGGTGAGTATCAAAAAGCAGAACTATACTTGCGAAAGGGAACAGATTTGTTCTTGAAATTAAATGGAGAAAGAAGTGAATCGTATGCGTTTGCTATTAATTCGCTAGCCCTCTATTATCAGACAATGGGGAATTTTCCGGAAGCAGAACCCCTTTTTACGAAAGCATTGGCTATTAGAGAGCAGACAAACGGCAAGGTGTCAACAGAGTACGCCACGGTATTGCAAAATCTTGCTTCGCTTTATCAGTTACAGGAGAACTATCAAAAAGCAGAACCTCTATTGCAAGAAGCCAATAAAATAGATGAAGCCGTACTCGGCACCAAGCATCCACAATACCTCGTCTCGCTTCAAAACTTAGCTACACTCTACCAAAAGAAAAAAGACTTGGAAAAGGCTGCCTTTATGATGGAAACTGTCCGCTCGCTCACGGAAAAAATAGTTGGAAAAAATCATCCCTCTTATGTAACGGTGGTAAGTAATATCGCTTCTCTCTATCAAGACCAAGGAAAATATGCAGAATCAGAAGCCCTATGGAAAGAAAGTGTGAACCTAAGAAAATCGATGTTGGGCGAAGATCATCCAGATTATGCACGATCGCTTTATGGATTAGCCGGTGTCTATTTTGCAACTGGAAGATTCTCCGAAGCGGCTCCCCATTTTAACACCGTTGTAGAAAAATATCAGCGCCAGATAGTTACCTATTTTGATGCGTTGAGCGAAAAGGAAAAGAGTGCCTTCTACAATCGCATCAGACCCGTGTTTGAATCCTACCAGGATTTTTGTGTGCAGCTCATCGCGCAAAAATCGGCAAACGAAGGCGTTATCGAAAAACTTTATGACATCCAGTTATCTACAAAAGCCATTCTCTTAAATGCATCGAATAAAGTAAGAAATGCAATTATGAATAGTGGAGATGTAGAGTTGCAGAATCTCTTCCGCCAATGGCAGGCTACAAAAGAAGAACTGGTTCGTTCATATAGCCTCACTACTGAGGAGCGCACACGCTTAGGGATCGATTTAGTGAAAGAGGAAGAGAAAGCAAATGACTTAGAAAAGAACCTATCTGCACGCTCCTCGCAGTTCGCCCTTGGAAAAAAGAATGTTTCCTGGAAAGACGTAAAAGCCAGTCTAAAGCCTAATGAGACAGCGATAGAGATCATCCGGATCAAAAAAAAGTATGTTCCTGATTCCATCTATTATGCCGCTCTTATTTTAAGTGGTACCAATGAAAAACCCCAATTGTTCATTTGGCCAGAGGGCGATAAAATGGAAAATAGATGGTACAAGTATCATCGAAATGCGATCAAATTTCATTTCAAAGACACCATTTCATTTAAACATTTCTGGGGGCCGTTGCTCACTAGCCTTCCTGCCTCAAAAACTCTATTTATTAGCTGCGATGGCGTCTTCAATAAGATCAACCTAAACTGCATTCAGAATCCCAATACTGACAAATGGGCCATTGATGAGTTTAATATTCGGTTAGTAAGCAATACCAGGGAATTAACTGAATCCCACCCAAGCATGAAAACATCTTCCAATCAAGCAAGTATTTTTGGATATGCCGATTTCAATCTAACAGCCGCCAACCAAGTCATTGCTAGCACGGGTGGCAAGCGTGCGTCCCGATATGGATTTCAGGGAGAAGAAATTCCCATGCTGCCTGCCACGAAAAAGGAAGTCGATTTGCTGAACGAAGTCTTAACTTCGAAAGCATGGAAAACATCTTCCTTCACACTGCTTGACGCCACCGAAGAGAATTTCAAAAAAATTAATAATCCTCAAATCTTACACATTGCCACCCACGGCTTTTTTCTAAATGATGTGGATGTAAATGATGAATTGGAAAGCAATGAAGAAAGTCAATTGGCAAAAAATCCGTTGTTTAGATCCGGTATCCTGCTGGCAGGTGCAGGGTTGCAACAGGCCGGAACACAAGAAGATGGAGTGCTGACGGCCTATGAAGCTATGAACCTAACACTCGATAATACTGAACTTGTGTCGCTATCAGCGTGCGAGACGGGTCTAGGCGATGTACGAAATGGCGAGGGTGTGTATGGTTTGCAGCGATCGTTTTTAGTTGCCGGAGCCAGAACTGTGATTATGAGTTTGTGGCAAGTTGATGATGAAGCGACTCAAGAATTAATGAGCACTTTTTATACGCAATGGATCAATGGCATGGATAAGTTTCAAGCCTTCCGCGCAGCACAGCTGGCGATTAAGGAAAAACACAAACTACCCTACTACTGGGGTGCGTTTGTTATGATTGGAAATTAATCGATGACCAAAATGGATCTTGTTAAAAACGGATGGTAGATTTGGTATCAATAGATCGAATGAGGATTAAGTTATGATGTATCGATTACTGTGTCTTGCCCTTGCATTAACCTGGGCATCGTTTTCAACCGCACAGGTAAAACCTTCGGCCCCGCCTGTAACACCCACCGCGTTTGATTCTATGACTTACTATGGCAATACTAAAAAACCTGCCATTAGCGACCCCGCCCAAATTGAGTATGCACCGACTATTCAGGCGGATGGGCGTGTAATAATTTTTGAAGCACAAGGCAAGAAATCTTACCAGTTATTCCAAACAAAAATAAGTGAGGGCAAATGGCAGAAGCCTGAGTCCATTACCAAGATAAACGAATCGGGTGACTCCACTTCATTGATTGGAGGTCCTAGCCTTAGCTTTGATGGAAATGAACTCTACTTTTTTAAAGATGCTAAGGGAAACTCAGAAATTCTTTTCTCTACACGGCAAAAAGAAGGTTGGAGCCAACCAGAACTAATTGGCGCACCCATTAATAGCCCGGCCTATGAGGGCTTTCCATCCATAAGTGCGGATGGTTCTACACTCTATTTTGTGCGGCAAAATTTTGAAGGTCCCACTTCGAAGGAACTAAAAAAGGAAGCTCAATTCTGCCTCAGTATTTATAAATCTGTCAGGGATAAAAGTGGTAAATGGGGCACGCCTGAAAAACTGCCCTGGCCAATTAATCAAGATTGCGAAAAAGCACCGAAGATAATGGCAGATGGCCGTACCCTGATTTTTTCATCCAATCGCCCGGGCGGAAAAGGAGGCTACGACATGTACCAGTCGAAGTTAAATGATCTTGGGGAATGGGGAATGCCCGAAAGTCTTGCCTTTGTTAACACCGATAAGGATGATCAACTTCCCTGCATTTCTGCAGAAGGCGATCTGATGTACTACACCTACAACAATAGCGATATTTACTCGGTGGTAATACCGCCCAAACTGCGGCAATTCATGAATAACATTGTGCAGGGTTTTATTACAGACGAGGATTCAAAAAAAGGAATAGGTGCTGAAATAATTGTCACGGATGCTTTTACCTCTGAGGTTGTCCTGAGAACCGAAAGCAACTCTGATGATGGTCGGTACACCGTGGTATTGCCGGTGGGTCGCAGTTTTAATTTTGAATTTCGTAAGCCTGATTATTCTAGCTACACCTATTCACTAGATATTCGATCAAAGAAAAAATACGAAGAGATCACCTTGAATATAAAATTGTTTAAAACAGTTCGTCTCTCCATCAATGTAAGCGATCATGAATTTTTTGAGCCCCTCCTAGCCGAAGTGACAATTCAAGAAAAAGGGCAAGACAATTTCATTGTTGACAAGAAGACAAACGCTTTGAACGGAAGACTAACGGTTGACTTGCCCCTGGGTAAGGAATACTTAATCGTTGTAAAAGCTCCTTACTTTAAACGCGAGGCAATACCATTCAATATCTCAAGTCTTGTGATTTATCGCGATTTTGAAAAGTTCATAGAACTTGTATCTGAGAAAGTGGAAGTCGCGCTGAACGTGGCAGACATGGTTAACAACTCAAAAGTGAAATCGAAAGTGTTATTGAAAAATAAAACCCGTGGCGAGGTGATTGAAGTGGATGGCAATCAAATGGTGTCACTTCGTGCGGGAGATCGTTACGAAGTAGAAGTTACTTCCGATCAGGGGTATGCTTTCAACTCAACCGCTATTGACTTAACTACTGGCAAAGTAAATTCTATCGATGTAAAATTGATGAAACTTGAGCTAAACGCACAGTTAGCTTTGAAAGATATCAATTTCGAGTCTAATTCGGACAGACTATCAGATGTTTCATTTACTGAGTTAACCCGAGTCATCACGCTGATGAAAGAAAATCCAACCTTAAAAGTTGAGATTGATGCGCACACCGATGACATTGGGTCAGACAATTACAATCTGATTCTTTCCAACAAGCGCGCCAAAAGTGTGATGGAATATCTAACGCAAAACAATATTCCTGTTGAACGTTTTTCAGCCAAGGGCTATGGCGAAACACAAGCTAAATTTAAGAATGATTCGGATGAGAATCGAGCAAAAAACAGAAGGGTGGAATTAAAAATCTTAAGTATTTAATTGATGACACGTTTCGCAACCCTATTACTTTTTTTGGCACCTCTTCTGAGCAGTGCGCAGCGAGTCAAGTTTCGCGACCTTGTTCCGCTTTTATCTGGTTATTCGGCTGAACGTCAAAAAAATGAGTTAAAAGAATACCTGTCTGCCGATCTCGACCATCCGAATACCAACTTCAGGTTGGCGCTATTATATGAGGCGAATTATAAAAATGCCGATCCCCTAACAAATTACGCATTTGCAATGGCCAATGCAGAGCAGGCCACTAACCGATATATAAAATCAAAACAATTAGTGGATGAACGAGAAGTAAGCAGAAACGGAGAATACTACGCGCCTATCTTTAAGGCGTTCGATGCAAAAGGAAATCCGGCCATTCAATTCCCAAGAGTCTCAGCGAAAATTATGGGTGGCTATGATTCCGCCATCCTTTTTAGAGCAAAAATGCCACTGATCTACAAAGCGTTTACCAAAAGTGTAAATTTTTATGATCAGTCTGTTCGACTATTTGCTGGAGTCACCGAAGAATATGCAACCATCGAAGATTTATATTTGATGCATGATGAGTCGGTAAATGCGCGCCTAGCAAAAATAAAAATCAACTATGACTCATCGGTCATCTACCTTAACAAATACTTGGATCTCATCAAAGAATATCCCATTAAAGGTCATCGCCCGTCATACAAAGTTCGTCCCATCGTAACGTATCGATTGGATGGATTGTTGACCAACATCAACTTTCTGACAGACCAGATACAGCTCTGGGAATACAGTGCGTGGGTAACTCAAGTACGATCAAAAATAAATGGGGAAGTAGCTGACGTCAGAAAAAAGATTGCGTCTACGAATCAAAAAATGGAGGATAATCTGTCTAAGATTGGCTCGGTTTTTAGCAATTTCCCTGCTGCCGTAAAAGTTGATAAGCAATTGACATTCAATTTGAACAATTTAGATAGGCAATCGATGGTTCTTTCACTGCTCGACTACAAAGCCTATAAGCAAGAGCTAGAGATTCAATCGAGGTCAAAATCATTGGATACTTTACCTACATCCAGAAATGCAGAGGTCTTCAGTCAATTGATCTACTCAAACAGAAAAGCAGATACACTTGTAAAAGAATTCAAGGCCAGAATCTCTGAAGTCATGGCAAAAAAACACAGGGATTTCGTGACTAAGTCTTTTGGTGGGGTACCTGGTTTGGAAATATATGCTAGCACCGAACAAAAAGGCATCAATGATTCCTATGCAGAATTTGGAATCGAACTTAGAAATAATATCCTTGGACTCAACACTACGGAGAATAGCTACACAAACAAAGAAGGTTTCTTAAAATTCGGCCGGTTTACCATTCCACTACCAATTCAACCACCTAGTCCAGAAGCTCTTGAATTGGGTCTGCTATTCACAAAATTCAATCGCAAAAATCCAGACGGCAGCGCTTATCTGGCAGGTATTTACAAACCCGACAAGAAAAAAAATCTCATTAGTACTTTTGTTATGCGGATTAATCCTGATGGTAAACCCGCTTGGTTTAAGGATGTTACTGCTTCAGTAGACAGTATAGCGATTGGCGATGCACATGCCTACTTGGGTCCTCTGGTACTCACTCAAGAGGGAAGCGCACTAGTCATTCGCTCCATCCACGCCACTCGCGGTGATGTGTTGAATACGTTCGTCTACCTCAATGAAAAGGGTGAAGAACGGCTTCGCAAAAAATTAGATAACAAATCATTCCCTCGTGCATTGTTGTATGCTGAAAAAAGTAATTCCTTCACCCTTGTGCTGAAAGGTGTTGAGCAAAAAGAAAAATATAGTTCAGCAGAACCGATTGACATGCTAGGTATAAACGTGTTAGGAGAAATAACATGGAAGAAAGAAAATATTTCTTTGACCGGTACATTAACAGACGTTATAAGTCTTTCTGACGGATATCTTTTGGCTGGAAACTATTTCATCCTAAGCGACCAGACAGGAAGAGAAATAAGAACCAAGATGAGTAGTGGCGATTGTAGCCCCTACATTATTAAGTTAAATGAACGCGGTGTGGTCCTCTTCTCAAAACCGATTACATCAAATGGTTCCTTTTATTTGCACCGCGTAGTAAAGATCAATGACATGTCTATTCATCTCCTTGGTAATTCAGAAACTATGGAAACAGGTGTTTCAGGTGTTCTCAAGCCTAGTGAAAAGTTTTTGCATATCATGACCAATAAATTCGGACAGCAGATAAGTACCAATTTTTAAAATGCATTGTTAAAATTCCTGGAGGATTTTCAACGAGTGAAAACACTGTTCAACTTGTCCAAAATATCACTCTAAATTTTAGTACATTTGACCATATCGGTTCTACGATATGGAGACAAGCATACGTGAGCACATCTACCAAGAAGTAGCCGATCGAATCGAGCAACTTATTGAAAAACAATCCTTAAAAGTAGGAGATAAGCTTCTCTCCGTTCGGTCGCTAAGCAAAGAACAAGGAATCAGCCTAAGCACTGCCTTTCAAGCATATTATCACTTAGAAAGCAAAGGATTAGTGGAAGCCCGGCCTCAATCGGGCTACTATGTAAAATTTTCGCCCAAGCATAACTTTGCCATTCCAACCAGCTGCGAACCTACCGATGAAGCATTGCCTGTAACGTTGGATGAAATGATTACCAGTGTTTACAACGATCTGCGATCAACCAAATTAACTTCATTTTCACTAGGAGCACCCGACTCAAGTTTGCTGCCAGCCGCGAAATTGAAAAAATCGGTCGTGCATTGTTTAAATCATTCACCTGATCATTGTTTGAGCTATGAACACATTCAAGGCAATGAACAGCTACGAAAACAAATTGCTCGGCTTAGTTTTAACTGGGGCGGCACATTAAGCGAACAAGACATTGTAGTAACGGCAGGTTGCATGGAGGCACTCTCTTTTTGTCTGCAGGCAGTAACAAAACCAGGCGATACGGTTGCCATTGAAAGCCCGACCTTCTACGGAATTTTTCGAGTCATGCAAAGCTTGGGATTGAATGTGGTTGAAGTTCCCACGGATCCTGTCACAGGGATCGATTTGAATTATTTAGAGAAGGCCATCCCCAAACTAAACATCAAAGCTTGTCTGTTCGTACCGAACTTCAATAACCCTGTTGGCAGTTGCATGCCTGACGAAAAGAAAAAAGAACTGGTAGAGATGCTAGCGAAAAAAGATATTCCATTGATTGAAGATGATATTTATGGTGAACTCTATTTTGGCAAAACGCGACCTAAGACCTGCAAATCCTTTGATAAAAAAGGACTCGTCTTACACTGCGGATCTTTTTCAAAATCGCTGGCTCCCGGTTATCGAATTGGCTGGGCGGTGCCGGGTCGATTCAAAGAAAATGTATTGAGTTTAAAACGAATGAACAACGTTGCGACCAACACGTTGGCACAATCTGCCATTGCACACTTCCTGCAAAATGGTCGCTATGAACTGCACCTGCGGCACCTGCGAACAGCTCTTCACAGACAATGCCTCAGGTACCTACAGGCAATATCCGAATACTTCCCCGATGACATTAGAATTACGAGGCCCCAAGGTGGCTTTGTTTTATGGGTTGAAATGAACAAAAAACTGGACGGGTATAAGCTCCACAAACGAGCATTGAATCATCAAATCGGGATTGCGCCTGGTCAGATCTTTTCTTCACAAGGGCAGTTTCATCATTACTTTAGGCTTAGCTACGGTGCGCCTTGGAATGAAAAAATTGACAAAGGGCTAAAAACGCTGGGGGAATTGGTGAGGAAGTATTAGAATACTTGGCATCTGGCAATAGGCAAGGGAATTGACTTGGACAAAGTCGCGGGAATAGATCATCAAATACGTACTACTGATTACCAAAAATGCTTGTTATATTTGAATCACTAAAATCTTAAGTCTAACACTCTTAAATCTAAAATAAATTATGGCCTTTACACTTCCGGCACTACCTTATGCATTCAATGCATTAGAGCCACACATTGATGCACGCACCATGGAGATTCATCATGGCAAACATCACAATGCCTATGTTACTAACCTTAACAATGCACTCGCTGGCAAACCAGACGAAAATCTAAGTATTGAAGAAATTTGTGCAACCATTTCAAAACACCCAGTGCCCGTTCGCAACAATGGCGGTGGTCATTACAATCACAGCCTATTTTGGACGATCATGGCACCCAATGCGGGAGGCGCGCCAACGGGAGCATTAGCAGATGCGATAAATGCTGCCTTTGGGAATTTTGAAGAGTTTAAAACAAAGTTCAATACTGCGGCCACATCTCGATTTGGTTCTGGCTGGGCTTGGTTGATAAAAGGCACAGATGGCAAACTAGCCATTACCTCAACACCCAATCAAGACAACCCTTTGATGGATGTTGCCGAAGTAAAAGGCACGCCACTCCTGGGTCTTGATGTGTGGGAACACGCCTACTACTTACATTACCAAAACCGTAGACCGGATTATTGCAACGCGTTTTGGAACGTGGTGAATTGGAATGAAGTAGCGAGACGATTTGCCTAGAAACAACCACAAAAATATCATCAACTCAACTTAAAAAGGTCTGGCTTGTTACCAGACCTTTTCCTTTTAACCAAAACAATTGCTGGGTTTGTCGTTCTATACCATTAACGTTTTTACCTCGTCTGCATCAATTACGGTATCGCCTTCTCCAATTTCGTCAAAGGGATTCTTTAGGTGAGCTTGAATATTTTCCAGGCTCGCAAGTATGAAACTATAAAGAATGAGCATCACCTACTCTAATTGAGCTGAGTACTCATGAAACGTACTGGCAAAAAAATATGGTGCATAAATAATTGAAAACACATAAATGAACACTTTGCTGTAGGTGCGCAACGTAACGGGTGTACGATGGGCGTGTATAATTTTCATATTGTCGATTGCGATAATTATTTTACTCACGTACTGACTGACTCTGGATATCGCGCCACTTTGCAAACCCAACTCGCTTAGTTGCATGGAAAGAATTGACTTTTTTGAGAAAGGTGCATACATCTCTTTCTCTCTGCTTCTAAACTCATCGGGCGTTAGCTTCAACATCAATTTTGTTTGGCGTATTAGATCTTGTACAAGCTGGCTCGGCTGTGATGACAACGTGTTGTCTTTCGAAGAAGTCCAATTCCGGGTAGCATAGTAAATGGATCTCGCCTTTTGCCATTGGTATGCCCATGGAGCATGATTCGATAGCTGGGGCTATCCTTCATCATTTGCAACCATTTATTTAACTCATACTTGAACTCCGGCAACATCACAACTGCATCATACTGAAATACAATTGTACAAAGTGGCTATATTGCCCTTCACTATGCGCGAAAGATCGAACTTGACCATATAGAGATTACCGATCAAATCGATAGCTTCTTGCAATGTGTCTGCTTCGGTATTGTGGTAATTCATCTCGTGTTGAATTTTTTGAAACCCGAATGCACTGCCGATCAGTGAGAGTTTTCCAGATTTACTTATAGGATCGGGCACAGTGAGGGAAGAATTAGCCTTCATTTTAGAAAGTAGCGTGGCTCTCTCGGTATCAATTACTTCTACCTCACCATCAAGAACTAGTCCATTGGCAGCATTATAGAGGCTGAAGAAAGCCTGCGTGTTTTTTAAGGTTTGTGGTATATAAACTGGGTCTGCTTTAGGATTTTCTACTACTTCCGTGGCAACGGTTGCTGGCGTTTGCTCATTTATTACCAACTCTGTTGGAGCTGCCGCTTCCTTCACTTTCTGCTCGACCACTTCCTCTGGCCTTGCAACCTCCTCTTCGATTTTAGCCGCTGATGGTCTTGGTGCTTAATTTTTTACCTCTACTGGGTGTTTTGTTCCGTCTTTCATGATCCGAACCCAGGCTTTTCTAAAGCCATCTTCTTTTCGTGTGTTCAACATTTTTTCTTTAGAGGTAGAAAAATCGGTGTAGAAATCCAGATATACCTAATAATAATTTCGCTTGGCATCAAATCCATGGCTAGAATGCCGACCTGCTTTATTTAACTCAGCGGAATATTTTTGTGCAAATTTTTCCTGGCCTGATAAATAGAAGGCCACAACAATATAATACCCATTAGGCAAGGTTGAAGCTGATTGGGCACTAACAGAGTTTGCCATTGAGCATAGACTAGTTGTGCAAAAAAAGAAGGCAGATATGCGCAGTCGCGTCATATAAGTTTATCTTTGGGTTAGAACAGTATCGCTCAAAAAATGGGAAAAATCAAATAAAATGAGTGATCCATTGTTAGTTAACCTATTTTTTGGCTTGTAATAATTTCAGCTTTTCAGCAAAAAAACCGGTACCGTACCCGATCAATTGTACGAATAGAGCAGGAACAGACAACAATGCCACCGTACTACTTTTTGTCCTCTTCAGCCCGTCCAACATGACCAGACATACATAGGCTAAATAGCCAACTCCAACCACTAGCGCAGCTGGTGAATTGAACAAAAACAAAAGGCCCAAAGAAAAAAGACCCAACAGGAAAAAAGTGGGAAACCAATGCACCCATTTAACCTCCCCTGCATGTAAAGCACCTATCCTTGCTCGTCCTTTCCCGAAATTAAAAACCTGTTGGTAAAACTGAAAGAGCGTTGCTCTACGTTTATGAAAAACGTAGGCGTCTGGAATGAATAAGATAGACAATCCCAATTGGCGCATTCGAATACTAAGTTCAATATCTTCAGCAAAACGATCGAACGTAAACCCACCGGTCAATTCAAAAGCTGACCGACTAATGCCCATGTTAAAACTGCGAGGCTGATAATTGCCAACCATTTTTGCACCACCTCGAATGCCGCCCGTTGTAAAAAACGAAGACATTGTATGGCCCATCGCCCGCTGTAGAATGGTGAAGTTTTCGTGGCCCCGATCTGGACCTCCCCAAGCATCCACTTTTGTCTGCCTTAGAAAAATCTCAACCGCCTCAAAATAGGTTCGGGGTAAAATGCAGTCACTATCAAAAACTACAAAATAATCGCCTCGGGCTTTTTGAAAACCAACATTTCTTGATGGCCCAGGACCTGTATTTTCTTTGACGAGATATTCAATAGTTAGATTGGCTCTATATTTTTCAACTACCGTTTGGCTCTGTATCGAAGACCCATCTTCAACTACAATTACCTCAAAATCAGAAAAAGTTTGTTGAACCAAGCTATTCAACAACTCCTCCATCTCGTCCGGGCGATTGTATACTGGTATGACAACGGAATACTTTGGCGCTTTCATCAATTCATGCAAAATACTACTTCTTCGAATCTTTCAAATGCAACAACCAGTTCTCGTCATAGTAAACCTGTCCCGCATCCACCGCTTCACGGAGGACTTCAACAAAAAGGTCTTTCTCTTTCGGAGCTACTTGCTGTTCTAATTCCTCTGGCGACATCGCATGATTAGTGAGTAGATAGATAATTTGGGTTTCATAATCTTTTGTGGTAGTCGAATTCAATTGCTTTCTTTTTTCAATACACACGTCACAGATACCGCAGGTGTTATAGGTAATCTCATCAAAATACTCTTGAATCAGTTGCATGCGGCATCGTTGACTCTGTTCAGCGTATTGGATTATTGACTCCATTTTGCGCAAATGTAAGTTTCGCCTTGCTTCCAGTACCATTCGATCAATGGGCAATCGCTCCGCATCCTGGCGCGGCAAGACAAATGTAATCCGTGCATTGTCTATAGAAGGTTCGTAGGCTAGTAGTTGTAACTCGTGAAGTTGTTGGAGTTCCCCTTTCACTTGTGGTACTGATAATTTTAACGCGCTTGACAACTGCGCTTCAGAAATCGTCATAAAATCCGCATAGAGTTCTCCGCCATAAAGTCGCAACAACGCTTTTAAAATGGAATCAAACCGAGCATGGGCAACCTGAAATTCATATATCTTCTTTTTGTCAATTGAAAAATGAACACGAGAGGGTCGATAGAAGCTTTCGTTAAAGGTTACCAGGCCGGCTTCTTCTAACTTTTTTAGAGCTGGATAAACAGCCGCAGATTTCAACGAAAATTTCCTACAGAACTGATCCAAATCAAAATCATAACTTTCTCCCTCACTGCTGCCCATTGCGAGTTGAAAATGGTTTGCCAGCGCCTGATATACTTTCTGCAAGTATTCGACTTGAGGCTGTGATTGTTCCACTTTGTGACGCAGCGACTGTACATCGGCTTCGTGGAAGATCAGCGTTGCATACGCTTTCTTTCCATCACGCCCCCCTCTACCTGCCTCTTGGTAGTAGGATTCAATGTCCTCAGGAATATCAAGATGAATGACCAAGCGCACATTGGATTTATCGATACCCATCCCAAAGGCATTGGTTGCCACCATCACCCGGCATCGATCGGCAAGCCACTCATGCTGACGGCTTGTGCGGTCTTGATGGCTTAAACCGGCATGATAAAAAGCCGCGCTAATTTTATTGCGTTGAAGCAGGCGCGCAATTTCCTGGGTGGCTTTTCGAGACCGCACATAGACAATGGCCGACCCAGAAACCTTTCTAAGAATCTCTAAAAGTTTTTTCTCTTTTGTTTCGGTCTCCCTTACAACCAACGAAATATTTTCTCTGGCAAAACTGATCTGAAAAACAGCCGGGCTTTTCAATTGCAGCTTCGCAATGATATCCTCTTTCACCACGCGTGTGGCGGATGCTGTCAAGGCAATAATAGGAACATTCGGCTTCACTTCTCTCAGCTCAGCAATTCGCAGGTACGGTGGCCTGAAATCATATCCCCATTGCGAAATACAATGTGCTTCGTCCACCGCGATAAGGTTCACATTCATTTTTTTGAAACGCGCCTGAAATAACTCGGTTTGCAAGCGTTCAGGCGAGAGGTACAGAAACTGCTGCTGCCCATAAATACAGTTGTCAAGAAGAATGTCAATAGCTTGATGGCTCAACCCTGAATGAATGGCGACAGCTGCAATACCTTTCTGTTTGAGTTGCTCCACCTGATCTTGCATGAGAGCGATCAATGGGGTGATCACCACGCAAAGGCCTTCCATGGCCAGTGCAGGCACTTGAAAACAAACTGATTTGCCTCCACCCGTTGGCAAAATGGCTACCACGTCTTTTCCCCCTAGAACGGATTGAATAATCTCTTCTTGCGGAGGTCTAAACGAAGTATGGCCCCAATATTTTGTGAGTATTGAATCAGGCGACACCCTGTAAAAGTAAATACGATTCGCGAACAGTAAGCCATACCGAACGTAAATACTTAGATGTAAAGTCTATTTGGTTGCCGATTGCAAAAGTTTAACACCAATTTCGCCTAAGTGCTTTTTTAAAATACCCTTGTATTGAGGGGAATTCATATAGCCTCCGTTTGCTTTGAAAAACTCGTCCATCACTGGAAACCAGTCACTATTGAGGGGCATGCCAAATCGAAATTGTCCTGACGCTTTGTCGCCTATGCGATGACGTTTTAGTGGCTTATGCTGTTGCACGGCCTCGATATAGCGTTATGGAAAAATAATCGCTTACCAAACAATTTCTTCCTTGTTTAAAAAAGCGGCAATTCCCTTTTTGCAGTCGGCAGAGCCACGCGCCAGAGCATTCAGCTCGACTGCATGTGCAAGGGCTTCTGAGAGAGGCATTGATTGCACCTCTCCTATCATCTGCTTGGTAAGCGCCATGGACTGACCCGAATTGTTTTTGATGAGAAATTGTGCAAACGAATTGACTCGTTGCTCTAATTCTTCTTTTGCAAAAAGGTAGTTGACCAACCCCATTCGAACCGCTTCCTCTCCCTTTATGAGGTCACCGCTTAATAAAAGTTGTTTTGCTTTTTGCTCACCAATCTTACGAATCAAGAACACACTCACTAAAGCTGGGATGAATCCGATCTTAACTTCGGTGTAACCAAATTTTGCTTCTGGAGTAGAAAAGACAAAGTCGCAGATCGTTGCTAGCCCGCACCCTCCCGCCAAAGCATGACCTTGAACGTTTGCAATTACCACTTTCTTTAATTGGTAGATCTGTTGAAACAAATCCTTTAGATGGTTAGAATCCAGCAGGTTTTCTTCAAGCGAAAATTTTTGCAGTTGCTGGAGGTAGGCAAGGTCTGCCCCCGCGCAAAAAGCCTCTCCATTGGCTTTTAATACAATCACCTTTACTGTTTCATCCTCTTCTGCTCTCGCAAACGCGGCCTTCAATTCGGTGACCATATCGCCACTCAACGCATTTCTTTTTTCCGGGCGATTGAGCGTGATAAACCCAATACGATCCTGAACAGTATAAATTACCAAACTCATTGTCTAATTGGTTAACGTAAAAGCACCTTCATCGAGAACGGAATAAAAAGGTATCTTTTTTTCCATTGCAAAGTTACGCATCTTGTTGATGTAAGTTCGTGAATTGCTTCCGTCCACAATCAATTTCCCAATTTTTTTTGAGCCCGTCCATTCCTTATCGAATGCCAAAGAATTGTTGCTCACAATCAAATAATCCACTTGAAAGTTGAGTGGCGTGTTGTTGCCTTTTTCTGAAATGTGCGCAATGGTTTTCGTTTGCCACACAACCATCAACATGTTTTTTGTCCATTTGGCCGCAGGAAGTGATTCCACTCCACTTACACGAGCCACCCCGTTTAGTAACCGATTGGGACGAATATGAAAACGCTGACGGTCGTTGTCCTCCAACAATGCAGAATCTGATTGAAAGTATGATTGGCCATTTTTTGTAAATTCAAATGCATGATGACCCGACACACTATAAACAATAAATTGGCTCCTGTTTACCCTATTAAAAAAGTGATTCCATTGTGCGTAACAAAAAACAATGACAAAAATAACTGATGCAAAAAGCCATCGGGCCGAACGAAACTCAAACAGAAAAATCAAGCATAATAAAAACGCCATCAGTAGCCAGCACTGCAGCGTAGTAATGTGAATGTCGCTGATGAGACTGAAGGGTAATTTTTCCGTAATAAAAACTGTTTCATTCAAAAGGTAGATTGTTCCCGTGAGCAATTTGCCAAGCATAATTGCAAGGGGAGAAATGAAACTGAACGCAAGCACTAAAATTCCCAGCACCAACACACCCGTGGAAAGCGGAATAACAAACAAATTTGAGATCAAGAAGTAAACAGGAAATTGGTGAAAGTACAAAAGCCCGAGTGAAAATGTCGCCACCTGAGCTGCGATGGACACACAAGTGATTTGCCAAATCCAGTCACCCAATCGGTTTTCTACCTCCCACAAGTTATAAATAGGTCTTTGTAAATAAACAATTCCCAACACAGCGAGGTAAGACAGTTGAAATCCAACAGACATAATCAAATAGGGATTGTATAACAAAAGCACAAAAGCGGAAGCCGCCAGTGTGTTATAGATATTCGTTCGTTTGCCAAATGGGCGAGCAATCGCTACAAACGAGAACATTACAACTGCCCGAAGAACTGAAGGCGAAAGGCCGGTAACAAAAGCAAATACCCAAAGACAGACAAGGCTTATTGCGGCCACCGCCCATCTGCTCCAGGCAAACCGGTTAAGAGGCCTTAAAAGCACCAGGAGGATTCCATAAATGATGCCCACATGCAATCCTGAAACGGCTAAGACATGCATCGCTCCACTTGCTGCATACGCGTTTAACAAATCGGTATCGATTCCATCGGTTACTCCCAAAACAAGTGCAGCTGCGATGGCTTGTCGCTGCTCTCCAGCTACGTATTTATTTAATTTCGATTGGGCCCACGCGCGAGCTTGGTGAGAGTAGTAAATAAATCCCCTGCGATCTGCCGGTGCTATCCACCGAACCTGCTCTGCCCGAACAAATTGCTGGTGATAGATGGATTTGAAACTGAGGAATCTCTTAAAATCAAACTCACCGGGGTTAGCAGGAGGTTTAAGTGCTTGAGGACTTCCTTTTATGAGCAGCTGATCACCATATGTCCACGATACTTCGCCTATACCTTTTGAAACGTAAAGAAGCACCCTCCCCTTTGCTTGTCGCCATCGCGAATTTTTTATGGCCGCTACTTCCACCTCAACCTTCCAACTTTTGGCCTTTGACTCCGGAGAACTTCGAACAATGGCCAAATACGCTTTTGTTGGCTCGTCACCTGACTGCAAAAGAGTCCGGTCTCCCTCGCCTGTTCGAATCAACACAAGCACGTATCCTAGAGAAGATATAGCCAAAAGTCCAACCAGTCCCGATGCCAACCCAGTTTTTCGCCCGCGAAAAAAGGTAGTGATAAGAAAATACACAAACACTAAAATGGTGGACAGAATCACGGCTTGTTGCAAGCCAAAGGCACCAGGAAAATAAATCGCTACCAGGATACCTGCTACCAGAAACGCAGCTATCCGTACCATGGCATATGGAATCCATCTCAGCACAGATGAAAGATACTAGATGGCAAATCGGTTTACAAATTGTAAGCTCTAACTGGTTTCGTACCACAGAAAACGAGCCTCTATTCAAAGGTAATTCCCTTTAAAAAGAAGAAAAAAAGAACGTTAAAACCAGTATCTTTGAAAAACAAATTTTTGCAAATTATGGACATCAACATAGAGCGTTCTCTGATCATCAAAGAGCTTCAACAAATCAATGATATCTCACTTTTAAAAGCAATAAAACACCTTGTTCACTATGGACTAAAAAACGATGGCCACATCAGTATAGAGCAGTACAACAAGGAATTGGAGGAAGCTGAAGCAGAAATAGAAAGAGGCGAGTTTGTTAGCCATGAGGACTTAAAAAAACAAATGAAGGAATGGTGAAGAAAGAAAAACCCGTGGTTGTATGGAACATACGGGCTTCAATCTATTTTAGGAAAGCCTACGAATATATCAAGGACGAATCATACACGAACGCAGAGAAAGTAAGAAACGGCATTGTCAAAGTAATTGACAATCTTCCCACCAACCCGGGTAAATATCCACTTGACAAATTTAAGAAAAACAACCAGGGCAACTACCGTGCATTTGAAAAATACTCCTATCGAATTGCGTATAAGCATACGGACAATGAGGTTCGGATAATTCGCATGCGGCACGTGAAGCAGGAGCCAAAAGAATACTGAATCATTTGCGCTAAAAAAATGCAACTGATTTAGTCGATCGCGCTGGCTGAGAAAATCTATCTCAACTATTCCGTTTCCGAAAAAATTAACTCAACTGCACAGGAAGACAAGATTAAATTCCTCTCAAAAAATGTTCAATCCGATATTAAGGCAAATAAAAATCAAATCCCATTTCATTCATGCACTTAAAGTGTCCTTTGGGGCATTTGTCGAATCCTATTTTTGAACAGGGTCTGCAACCCAACCGTGTATTTTCTAACACGGTAAACTTAGTGCGATAGGGATACATGCCAAAAAACGGAATAGTGCTACCCCAGATGCTAAATATTTCTTTTTTCAATGCGGCCGCGATATGCATTAGTCCGGTATCATGGGCAAATACGTACCGCGCTTGTTTTATTAAACTGGCCGATTGATTGAGATTATACAGTCCACACGCATTATAAACAACTGTCTTTTTTCCTAAGTCATGTAATCCTTGTTCGAAATCGCTTCCTTTTGCCGAACGCTCAAAAAACTCTCGAATAATTTCTCCATTTTGAAAGTCTTCTTTGCCACCTAGCAAAATAACCGGCTTATTTATTTTGTCGCATAGCTCAATCATTCTTTTTACCGGCAACTTTTTTGTTTCGTGCTGGGCGCCAATAGCGTAAGCTACGTAACCCTTGCGGTGTGTTTCCGGAATCCAGTCCAAAGGAACCTCGTCTTTTTCGGGAATAAAATAATCTAACCCCAACGCATCATTCTTCACTTGCAACGCTTGGACGGTTTCCAGGTACCGATCTACAATATGCAAAGCAGGGAGTTTATTAATCTTAAAGTTAACCAAGAGCCACTTTTCTATATTCAGTTTGCGAAAACTAAACGACTTTACATTCAGCTTCCATTTTAGGATTCGGGTACGAAGGTTGTTATGAAGGTCAATGACATAGTCATACTTTTCAACCTTCAACTGCTCGACCAAGTCATTCAATTCTTTTTCCAGGCAAAAAACCTTATCGATATAGGGGTTGTTTTCCACCAGCATTTTGTACTGTAACTTTGTAACAAAATGAATTTCAGCCTCGTCTAGTTGCGTTTTTAAAACACGCACCACAGGCGTGGTCAATACAATATCTCCTATAGACGAAAACCGGATGACCAAAATCTTCATAATGGGGCAAAGGTAAGCCTGATTTTAGAGATGAAAAATACCAACTGAATTTACTACTTTAGAAAATAAAATTAGAACCTCTATGAATTATTGGCTCGTAAAATCAGAACCGGACGTATACTCTTGGGACGACCTGATGAAAGATAAAAAAACCACTTGGGATGGCGTACGCAATTTTCAAGCACGAAACAACTTAAAAGCCATGAAGAAAGGTGATTTGGCACTTTTCTATTATAGTAATGAAGGCAAGGCGATTGTCGGTATTGCCGAAATCAGCAAAGAATCATTTCCTGATCCGAAGGATCCTAACTGGGTGGCGGTAGAACTAAAGCCAAAGACAAAGCTGAAAAATCAGGTAGAATTAGCAACTATTAAGAAAGACAAACACTTAGACCGAATGGTTTTGGTAACCAACTCACGTCTTTCTGTGCAGCCTGTTAAGCCAGAAGAATTTGACTGGATATTGGCTCTTTCAGAAAAATAACACATCCATGCAGGTGAAAAGAATTCAAGAAATACTCCAGCGACTTGCTCAAGTATTGAGCGCACAATCGACACCACTATTGCTTGTATTTTTCTTGCTGATAGCAGGAGTCACTACCATGGCTCAACTTTCTCAACCGGCACGATTTGAAAAAAAGAAGAAAAGTGGCGATCATGACTTCACTGTTGTTTCAATGGGTGAAAAAGGAATTGCCTTAATTCGCGATCAACAAAAATATCAGCGAGGAGATAATCTATGGGAACTAATTATCGTGGATTCTACCCTGCAGGAAACCTGGGCAAAAGAATTGATCATCGAAAATAGATTCAACTTGATAGGACATGAATACCGAGACGAAACATTGTATTTTCTTTTTCGCGTGGGTGAAACGGAGCAGGGAAAATTGAAAATCATCAAAGTCGACTTCAAGGCTGGCCAAACGGAAGAACACAACTACGAACCGGAGCTCAACATTCGCCTGACTCACTTCAATGTAGTCGCCAATCAGGTTGTACTCGCAGGCTATGTCTCTAACCAGCCAACCGTTCTGCTTTACGATCTATCGAATGATCACGCGAAAATCATTCCGGGCCTTTTGATTGATAATACTGAACTGCTAGACGTGCGTGTCAATATCAACAATACGTTTAACGTGCTCATTGCCGAACGTGAATCAAAATTGAAAAAACGTCTTATCTCCAAAACATTTGACCGATCAGGTGCGATGTTATTGGATGATGTCATTGAGGTAGATCCCGACAAAGTGATTCTTAGCGGCTTTACCAGCACATTGATCCGCGATGAGTTAATGATCATGGGCACGTGGGGCGAAGGGTCGTTAAAACAGGCGGCTGGTGTGTTTACTGTATTGGTGGATCCCTACACAGATCAAAAAGTGAACTACTACGACTTTGCTCAACTGAACCATTTTTTAGATTATTTAAAGCCAAAGGCAGCCGCAAAAACAAAAGTGAAATCCGAAACCCGGAGAAAATTGGGAAAAATTCCCGAATTCAAAGCCAACGTTTTACCCGCTCGTTTGGAAGAAACCAAGAACGGATTTCTTTTTTACATGGAGGCTTACTACAGTTCTGCCAATGTTAACAATAACAGGTGGAATAACAGCCCGTATGGCAACTACCCCTACTCACTATATGGATATAACCCCTACCGAAATTTCTATTCACCGTTTAACTATGGGTACCCCTACTCAGTTGGCAACAACAATGCGCCAGAAACGAAAATGCTTCATGGAAGTCTGGCTGTTTTCAATGAAAAGGGAGAATTGGTCGCTGACCACGGACTCAAACTGGACAATTTAAGAATGGCTTCTCCTGAGCAAGTTTCTGACTTTGTGTATGCGCCAACAAAATGTACGTTGATCTATTCCAAAGAAAAAGAAATACGCTATCAGGTTAGTCAGTTAGATGGCGTAGCATTAATGGACGAGAAAATAAGTATTCAATTAAAATCACCCACCGAATCAGTTCGATCGGATAATGGTGAAGTCAACTTAGTTCGCTTTTGGTATGGATCGTTCTTTTTTCTTTTTGGGAACCAAACGATTCGAAGCAGCGAGGGAGAAAATCGGGACGTCTTTTACATAAACAAAATAAAGATTGAATAAGACAGTTTTCATTGTCGCCTGTTTTTTTTGTTTTGCGCTGCATGGGCAGGTTGAACAAACTGGGCGATGGGAAAAAGGCATGTTGACCGAAGACGATGAGACATATCGAATTGCAGTTGACAGTTTGGGGCTCACCGTATACAGTCAATTAAGCGGAAAAGAGTTTGATCAAATTGCATTGATTCGGCTCGACACTTCGTTACACCAAAAATGGGAAGGATATGTACCCATAGACCAAGGGTTTGTTATATCGCGCGCCATCACCCGCAAGAACATTCTCTATTTGTTGTTGCGTAATCCTCGTCTTGCTGGTTTTTTGTTAATTGATCTCAACATTAATTCTGGTGTTTATAATACGCACGTCATCAAAAATGCAATTCCATTTTTGCCCACAGAGTTCGCGGGTACAAACAATGCAGTCATGATTGGCGGGTACTACAACTACAGGCCGCTTGTGCTGCACTATTCGCTAAAGCTTCAGAAATCGAAAGTCCTTCCCGGTTTTTTTAATGAACCTGGCGAGCTCACCCAAATGAAAGTAACCGAAGATGGATCTATTGACATCATTGTGAGTGCAAAGAATTATGAAAAGCGGAATAGTTTGTGGATTAGAAACTACAATGCCGAAGGAGAGTTGATCAAGACCACCGTGCTGGAGTCGCGCGAAAAAAGAAACCTGATTTTCGGAAGGTCGATCAAAATGCCAAACAATGAGCAAGTCGTGGCCGGTGTCTATGGACGAAATACCGAATACTCGCGTGGCATATTTATAGCAACTATTAGTCCGTATGGCGAATACACCATACGGTATTACAACTTTGCAGACCTCCAAAATTTCTTTCACTATCTACGTGCCAACCAAGAACGCAGAATAAAAAACCGTATCGAGCGGAGAAGGGTAAAAGGAAAAAATACGAAGTTCAATTATCGACTGTTGGTGCAGGAGTTGATTCCCTATAAAGATCAATTTGTGATGCTCGGTGAGGCTTTCTACCCTCGGTATATTTATCAGAGTCGGCCAGGGGGTTCATTTAATAACAACTTTGGCCAAAGTTATGCTGGTGGATCTGGCTATCGGACAGATTACATTTTCGATGGCTATCAGTATACCCATGCTGTTGTTATAGGTTTCGATGCGAGTGGAAAAGTGAGGTGGGATAATAGCTTTGAAATTAACGATGTGAAATCTTTTCAACTGGAACAGTTTGTGAAAATTGCCCCTGGTGACGACCACATCGATTTAATTTACCTGTTTGAAAACCTGATTCGCACCAAAGTGATCAAGGACAATCAAGTGCTTGAAGGAAAGGCTTCCAATGAACTGAAACTATTTAGCGATATGGGTGTAACCACCAAGGAAGACGCAAAAAAAAACCATTTGGATTACTGGTACAATAAGCATTTGATTGCCTCGGGCGTCCAAACTATCCGCAAATCAAAAGAAAGACGTGAAGAGCCATTTAAAAAAGTGTTCTTTATCAACAAGATCAGGTATCGCTGAGATCCAATCGAAATCAGGAAATTCGTACCTCTTATCTCGTAATTCGTACCTCGATTTTACTTACCTTCGCGCAGGCGTATGCAGAAAAAACTCGTACTCGATTCAAATCAACTGGATATCACCCTCGATCGCCTTTGCCAGCAACTCATTGAAGCTCATTCTCATTTTTCCGATTCTGTCATCTTAGGAATGCAGCCACGGGGCATTTTTTTGGCGGAGTTAATCCATGCAAAGCTCGAAAAACTAGTCAAGAAAAAGATTCCACTGGGATACTTGGATACTACCTTTCATCGCGATGATTTTAGGCGAAGGGAGATCCCGGCAAAGGCCAGTGAGACTCGGATCGATTTTGTAATTGAGGGCAAGAACGTGATCTTGATCGATGATGTACTTTTTACAGGTAGAACTGTGCGGGCCGCACTCGATGCGATGATCGCATTTGGTCGCCCGTCCAAGGTGGAATTGTTAGTACTGGTAGATCGAAAATATACCCGCGACTTACCTATTTCTGCAGATTATGTCGGCCGCTATGTCGATACGCTCGAATCTCAGCGTGTATTGGTAGAATTGGAAGCTCAAGGCCATCGCCAAAATAAAATCTGGTTGATCAACAAGGATAAATAATATGTCAAAGCTCAGTCAACGGCATCTGCTCGGAATCAAGAACCTTACTCGCCAAGACCTAGAGCTTATTTTTGAAACTGCCGACAACTTCAAGGACGTCATCAACCGACCCATCAAGAAAGTACCTTCACTACGGGACGTTACGATTGCTAATGTTTTTTTTGAAAATTCAACACGCACCAGGCTTTCGTTTGAACTGGCAGAAAAGCGCCTTTCTGCCGATGTCGTAAACTTTAGTACTTCCACAAGCTCTGTAAAAAAGGGAGAGACATTGTTGGATACGGTAAATAATATACTAGCCATGAAAGTGGACATGGTGGTGATGCGACATGCCAGCGTGGGCGCTCCTCATTTTCTAGCAAAACACATCAAGGCAAACATCATCAACGCGGGCGATGGAACCCACGAACACCCTACTCAGGCCTTGCTCGATAGTTTTTCAATCAGAGAAAAACTGGGTGCTGTGGAAGGAAAGAAAATTGCGATTATCGGTGACATTCTTCACTCACGAGTGGCACTGTCAAATATTTTCGCGCTGAAGAAACTGGGTGCAGAAGTAATGGTTTGCGGACCGCCTACCCTGCTTCCAAAATACATCTCTTCGTTGGGCGTAATGGTGGAATGGGATGTCAAGAAAGCATTAGCCTGGTGTGATGTAGCTAATGTACTTCGTATCCAGCTAGAACGGCAACAGATTAAATATTTCCCGTCCCTTCGTGAATACTCGCTTTACTACGGGATCAATAAAAACATACTGGATGATTTAAAGAAAGAAATTGTGCTCATGCATCCGGGTCCTATCAATCGAGGCGTGGAGCTAACTAGTGACGCAGCCGATTCTCATCACTCAATCATCCTCGATCAAGTGGAAAACGGTGTAGCTATCCGAATGGCAGTGCTTTATCTTTTGGCAGGTGCTAACTAAGTAACTTTCACTGGTGATCCTACAGGATGATCTTTCTCAAATTCTTTTACGACTCGCCCACCCCAAGTGCCTTGGAATCGCTTCCAAAGCCCTTCTCGATCTTTAATTGAAAACAAAGAGCGCTTGAAAACCAAATACAAATAGTACGGGTGTACGACAGTTTTGCTTAGGGTGGATAGCTCAATGGTGTACTTTGTGCAACCTTTCCTGTTTTCCGCACTCGACGAAAAACATGATGTAAGTGGCTGATACTCAAATAGCGTTTTTTGAAATTGGGTGTTGCATGGCTA
>JADBYQ010000070.1 GCA_020402945.1 Cytophagales bacterium
TAGATCGGGTTGTAACTATCCTGATTTTCATGGGAGCAAGTATACCTTTAGTGCGGAATTATCAGCACTAAAAAATAGTAAAATACTGAAAATCAGAGATTTATAAAATAACTAACTTTTATGGGGACAAGTCAGGAAGTATAGTGCCAAAATGGATGGTGAGTGGGTCAACTGTACATTAGAGGCCGATGAAATTCGGCAAATCTTACGTATTGCCTAGGCGAAATTGATTATACTTCCTCCAGAAGGGTATTGAACACTACATGTCGATCTTTGAAACGCTGACGGTGTGTTTCAATGATAGTATCAGTGTGCTGGGCAAGGTACTGAACGACATCTTCAATGCGATGAGCAAATAGCTGAATGCTATACGATACTGAATTCTCATCGTCATGAGTAACAATTCTATACATTTTGGACTCTGCGAAATAACCGGTGGCCGAGACAGCAGGAAGATAGTTATGCTTTATCCATTCTAGCCATTCCTTTTCTATCTCTTTGTCAATACCCACCGTTACATTGTATAAAAACATATCATCTATTTTTGATCTACGTAGTCTTGAAGGTAGCTGAAATTGGAAGTTAATCGTCCGTTCTCAGCCATCGTTGCTCTGGCAATGATGCCCTCAGTGTCTTCTACCAGCAATGGGTTCATAATTCGATCGATTAGATCTCTTCCAAACTCGTCAGAGGCGCTTCTAGGGAGTTCGCAGGGCAGATTATCAACGGCCATGACAGTAATGTGTGAGTCACCACTTAATGGTTCAACAACAGCATCGTTCTGGGGGATGTAGTCATAAACCGGATCGGTGATAGTACTAGCTCTTTTTGTGCATGGTACAGAGCCATTGATATCGCAGGTAATATCCGCTACTACGCGAATCCGGAAATGATTCTCACGCATATCTTCTTGAGTAAAAAGTTTTGGCGCAGCCGGGTTCCAGAATGCCCCAGCGAGTAAAATATCGGCAACTTTTGTGAAGGGAGAAAAATGAGAAGTATACTTTTCGGGATGCTTGTGAAACTCGTCTCGGTTAAAATGACCGCCTTCTATTCGGAGATGGTAGTCTGCGCTACTTAATTGGGTATAGACAGGTTCTTGAAAAGTGGAATTCATAAAATCTGCCGGATCAACTTTTCTGATTCCCGCAGTATCCAATGTTTCCATTGCTCCTTTACCTACACGCCCAGCGCCTGTCAAAACAATTTTGATAGGGTGCAGTTTGATTTTTCGCAATTGAAGCTTTAGGTCGTTCACATCAAAGCATTCGTTTGCCCTTCTAAGTGTAAATAGCTTGTATTTTTTTCCGTATGCCCATAAGCCATTGTAAGCGCCCACGATGCCGGCATATCTACCAAATGCCACTAAGCGATTTCCCTGTTGATCTTTTAATGTTTCGTAATCAATCAGTCGAATTTGCTTTTTTAGAATCTCTTGTAGTAGTTTTCGATTGTACGGTTGTTTTTTTAGCGTGTGCGAAAAAAATAGATACGTTTTGTTAGCGATAAGATGTTGAATAGGCACTTCCTTAATTCCCATCAGGATGTCGCAATTAGACACATCTTCTTGCACTGAGATGCCTAGCTCTTCATACTCGGCCTCTTTGAAGCACCTCGCAGTACATGGCTGGCAAACCATTTTCACGTGAGGGAAGCGTTGCATTATTTCTTCAGCCTGCAACGGAGTAAAAGGTACGCGTTTATCGGGAGGTATTTTCCCCTCACTGATGAGAGCTAGTTTAATTGTATTCACTCGCTATTTGTAATTTCTTTATTCGTTCTAACTTTCAAATAAATTTCCTAATAAAGAACCTCCCTCTTTTCGGCTGTTGCCTCCGTAAGGCGCCAAAGCTTGAATGAGTTTTCGAATAGGCATTGACTGCAACCACACTTTACCCGTACCTCGAAGGGTAGCTAAATAAATTCCTTCACCACCGAATACCATCGATTTCAAACTCCCAGTTGATTCCACATCAAAATCGATTTGCGATTCAAAGGCTACTACGCATCCGGTATCCACCCGAAGTGTTTCATTGTTCAGGGTGCGTTCGATAACCGTTCCGCCTGCGTGAACAAACGCAAGACCATCACCCTGCAATTTTTGCAGAATGAACCCTTCGCCACCTACTAGACCACTTCCGATTTTGCGATTAAAGACGATACTTAGTTTAGTTCCGAAAGCCGCACATAGAAAGCCGTCTTTCTGCACTACTAATTCTTGTCCGGGACTTTTGGCAAGATCTATTGGAATCACCGTGCCTGGGTATGGGGCAGAGAATCCTACTTTTGCTTTTTTATTTCCACGATTAGTGAAATGCGTCATAAACAATGACTCGCCTGTGAGTAATCGACTTCCCGCAGAAAGCAATTTGTCAAAAAGGCCTGCGTTAGGATTGGAGCCATCGCCCATTTTTGTCTCGAAGAGTATTCCCTCTTCCATAAAAAGCATGGCTCCTGCCTCTGCAATAACTGTCTCGAAAGGATCGAGTTCCACTTCAACAATTTGAATGCTTTCACCTTTAATCTGATAATCGATTACATGTGATTGTGCCATAAATGATTATTTGCTTAATAACTTATTGAAATCTTCTAATTCCATCCTTAAATCTTCCCGCACTATTTTTTGAATCAATCCTTTGGGAAGATCATCATTCTTGTGAACAGGAACGGTTGTTACTCTACCATCATAATGCTTTAGGCGATGGTGCGAGCCATTGATTCGGATAACGGTAAATCCTTCTTTAGTAAGAATACGAACAAGTTTTTTGCCGCTTACAGTTAGTTGTTTCGCCATTAGACAGCCTGATATTCAATTTCTCTAAATCCAATGAATTGATTTAGTTGGTTTGGATCTTCATCTTCTAAACATAGGGCAATAGCCTCCCGAATATTTGACATTGCTTCGTCTACCGTTTTTCCATACGAGTGGCATCCTTTGAATGACGGACAAGATACAATGTAAACTCCGTCTTCATCTTGCTCTAGAAAGATCGGGAAATGATACAACTTCTTTTTGTCAACTTTCATTTTTTACCATTTAAAGTGAAAATAATATTTTTTACTTTTTCTTAGTCAGATTTTTCAATCGTTCAGTTTCTTCTTTTTCAAGTAGTTTCTTGTCATCTACATTTCTGTCCAGGAAGGAATTTATTTTCTCGATGTTCATATTGGATTGTAGTCCACCAAATTGATCAATCGAAACTTCAAACCCGCTAAGCTCTTTGTGAACACGTGGCTTTCCTTGCTTTGGACTGGATTTGTCTTTCTTGGCCATTTAACTTTCGTTTAGGTACCCGCTACTGGCAAATTTTCGAGTGCGTATTTTATCCGGTTAACTGTTTCTTCTTTCCCTAGTATTTCCATCGTTAACATTAAGTCCGGACCAGACGCGCCACCCGTTAGTGACATCCGCAGAGGTTGGAGAATCTGACCTGTTTTTATACCTAACTCTTCAGTTACCTTTTCTAACAAAAGCTTTGCAGCGTCAGCCGAGAATGGTTGGGTAACTTTGATTTCTTCTATAAACCCACGTAACGTTCTAACTGCATCGAGGTTCCATTTTTTTGCGACTATTTGTTGATCGAATGTATTTGGGGCTGAAAAGAAGATTTTGCTTTGCTCCCACAAATCATGAGGGAATGTAATTCGTTCGCGCAAAGCAAAGCATATTTTTTCGGCTTTCTCATTGCTGCAAGTGATTCCTTCCTTTGTAAGAGATGCCAGTAGATATTCCGCCAGTTCTTTGTCAGACTTAGCGCGTAAGTAGTGCTGATTAAACCACTGTGCTTTTTGTATATCAAATTTTGCCCCTGCTTTGCCTATTCGTTCTATCGAGAAAGCCTCCACCAATTCTGTCATTGAGAAAATCTCTTTTTCGGTTCCCGGATTCCATCCTAAAAAAGCCAGAAAATTGATTAACGCTTCGGGGAGAAATCCTGTCTCCTTAAAGCCAGTAGCGAGTTCCTGTGTTGCAGGATCAGTCCAGGTCAACGGAAAAATGGGGAACCCCATCCGATCAGCATCTCGCTTGCTCAACTTACCATTCCCATCGGGCTTCAAAAGAAGTGGCAGGTGTGCAAACTGCGGCATTTCATTTTGCCAACCTAAAAACTGATACAACAATACGTGCAATGGAGCTGATGGCAACCATTCTTCACCTCTGATAACGTGCGAAATCTTCATCAGGTAGTCGTCAACCACGTTGGCTAAATGATACGTAGGCATGCCATCCGATTTCATGAGTACTTTATCATCAATTTGTGAGGAGTTAACCACCACTTCGCCTCGGATTAGATCAGTCAACCTAACTTCCTGGTTTGCCGGTACTTTTAATCGTATCACATGCGGTTCTCCTGCTGATAATTTGTTGTCGACTTCTTCTTTTTTTAAAGTCAAGGAGTTGTTCATCTGCATACGGCTTCCACTTCCATACTGTTGAGTGGCATCACCTGCTGCTTTTAGACGTTCGCGCATCGCTTCTAAATCTTGCTCGGTGTCAAATGCATAGTAGGCGTTGCCTTCATCGACTAGTTGTTGCGCGTATTGCTTATAAATTGGCTTGCGCTCGGATTGGCGGTAGGGTGCATGCGGCCCACCTTTGCCAACGCCTTCATCAATTTGAATGCCTACCCAATTCAATGCGTTGATAATGTAATCTTCTGCTCCGGGTACATATCGGTTTTGGTCGGTATCCTCAATGCGCAATATCATGTTGCCATTGTGCTTGCGAGCCAGCAAGTAGTTGTACAGTGCTGTGCGCACTCCACCAATATGTAATGCCCCGGTGGGACTTGGCGCAAACCGCACTCGAACTGGTTTCATATTTCGTTATTTGATCACCAAAGTTATATCAAAATATTCATCCAAAGGCGGAGGAAAACGCTGTGAGGTCTTGGCAACTATTCAGATCACCTTCCGATGGTTGTACTAACCTACTGCGATACAGGAAATTTCCACATTGACATCTTTCGGCAATCGGCTTACTTCCACCGTTTCACGAGCAGGAGGAAGCGAGGAAAATCTTTTCCCATACATTTCGTTGACTTTAGGGAAGTTGTTCATGTCTTTTAGAAAGATGGTGCACTTCACTACGTGACTAAAGTCCATATTCGCAGCCAGTAAGATCTCGCTCAGGTTCTTCAATACTTGTTCGGTTTCTTCAGCGATCGTAGCAGTGATCATTTCACCTGAAGACTTGTTGATCGCAATTTGCCCTGATACAAAAAGCATATTCCCAGCCTTTACAGCCTGGCTGTAGGGCCCGATTGGTTCGGGGGCGTTGGACGAGTAAATTACTTCTTTGGTCATAGCGAAAGGATGAGTAGTTTTGATTCAAATATCTGAAAAACTTCTGTTTCTCTTATGAATATTTTGGTGATAGGCAATCAAGCGAACGCACAAGAATGTCGGGATAAATTTGGCCTATTTCACGCTTATACGCTTGTTGATCATCAGCAGGAAGCCGAGAGGTTTTTTGGCACTTCAGACGTTGTATTTGATTTTGTTATCGAAAAGGATCGATCTCAAATGGAGGTCTATCGCGACCACAAAGGAGTTACAGCTTTTTTGAATACTTCATTGGTAAGCCTTTGTGAACTTTCAATGGAAGTAAAAAACCAGATTCATTGCACTCTTTTTGGATTCTGCGGCTTGCCAACTTTTTTGAATCGCGAGCTATTGGAAATTAGTCTTAGACGAGAAGAGGATTCAACTGAATTGCAACGAATATGCAAGTTGTTGCAAACTGATTTCGTAGTGGTGGCCGATCGAGTTGGCCTCGTGACGCCTCGTGTTATTTGTATGATCATCAATGAGGCTTACTATACTGTACAGGAGGGAACGGCCAGCAAAACGGATATTGATATTGCTATGAAATTGGGTACCAACTACCCAATGGGACCATTTGAGTGGGCTAAGAAAATTGGAATTGAAAATGTCTACCTTGTTTTGGACTCCGTTTATAAAGATACCAAAGATGAGCGGTACAAGATTTGCCCTTTGTTGAAAAAGGAATATCTAAACCAAGTTATTCAACCGTAACACTCTTCGCTAGATTTCTTGGTTGATCTACATTGCAACCTCTCATCACAGCTATATGATAGGATAACAATTGTAAAGGAACCACTGATACCATTGGCATTAGAGGTTCCAATGTGGCCGGTACTTCTATGACAAACTCAGCCATTTTGGGGATATGGGTATCGCCCTCTGTGACGATGGCAATCACGCGTCCTTTTCGAGTTTTTACTTCTTGAATATTGGAGACCACTTTTTCGTAAGAGCTATCTTTGGTCGCAATGAAAACAACGGGCATCTCTTGATCGATCAACGCAATAGGGCCGTGTTTCATTTCGGCCGCAGGATACCCCTCTGCATGAATATAAGAAATCTCTTTTAGCTTCAAGGCACCCTCTAGTGCAACAGGAAAATTATATCCTCGCCCTAAGTACAAGAAGTTTGTAGCATCCTTGAACTCGTCTGCAATGGCTTCTATTTGTTTATTTAGTTTGAGCGCCTTTTCAACCTTGGCGGGGATGTTCTCCATCTCAACAAGCAGCTCATGGTACTTTTGTTCAGTAATAGTGCCTTTCTTTTGTGCAACAATCAGCGCGATCATATTCAGCACAGTAAGTTGCGCTGTAAAAGCTTTAGTGCTCGCTACGCCAATTTCAGGCCCTGCATGGGTATAAGCGCCAGCATGTGTATTTCTAGGAATGGAAGATCCCACCACATTACAAACTCCGAAAATAATAGCCCCTTTTGATTTAGCTAATTCTATAGCCGCCAACGTATCAGCTGTCTCCCCCGATTGAGAGATGGCGATCACCACATCTCCTTCTCTGATTACCGGATTTCGATAGCGAAACTCGGAGGCGTATTCTACCTCCACCGGGATTCGACAAAACTCTTCAAAGAAGTATTCGGCAACTAGCCCGGCATGCCAAGACGTACCACACGCCACAATCAAAATGCGATCGGCATTCACTAGCTTATTCAGGTATTCACGAAGCCCACCCAGAATTAACCTTCCGGAGGATGAATCAAGGCGCCCTCTCAAGCAGTCTTTTATAGACCGCGGCTGCTCAAAAATTTCTTTGATCATGAAGTGCTCAAACCCACCCTTTTCAATTGCCTCCAGTTCCATATCCACCGTCTGCACATAGGGTGTTAATGGTAGATTCGCGGTATTCTTTATGGTTAGCACCCCGTTGTTAACGATAGCAATTTCTTGATCGTTAAGGTAAACGACTTCATTAGTGTATTCAATGATTGGTGTAGCATCGGATGCCATAAAATATTCGCCTTTGCCGATTCCAACTACTAGCGGACTTCCTTTACGCGCTGCAATTAAAAGCGTTGGGTCTTCCAAAGACATTACAACAATGGCATAGGCTCCCACAACTTTGGTAAGCGCCAGGCGTACCGCCTCATCCAGAGAGCAGTTCTCCTTCTCTTTTATGTCTTCAATAAAATGGATAAAAACCTCGGTATCAGTTTCACTATAAAACCGATGGCCTTTTCGAAGCAGATCTTGTTTTAATGAGCTGTAGTTTTCGATGATCCCATTATGAATAATCGCCAACTTTTTGGTGGCTGAATAATGTGGATGGGCATTTTCATCATTCGGCTCTCCATGAGTTGCCCAACGGGTGTGCCCCATGCCAATGGTGCTCGAAAGATTTTGCCCGTGAAGGAATGCTTCCAGTTCGCTGACCTTGCCTTTCTTTTTATAAACGTTGAGAGATTTGTTAAGAAGAGCAATGCCCGCGCTATCATAGCCACGATACTCTAATCTTTTTAGTCCCTTGATAATTATATCGCTGGCTTGTCGATGTCCAACATAGGCTACAATCCCACACATACGCGAAACGTTAGAATTAAAAAATAATTGGGCGGAATTCGATTATCCTACCAAATCTGTGTACAAGTTAAAAAATGATTCAGAATGGTCATCATCCTTGGCGTAGCTCTCTATTTTCTTTTTCTCTAATTTCTTCACTAGACCTTCGAGTTTCTTGTTATCGCCCGCAATGTTTACTACGTCAGCAAACTCAGCGCCTATTTTTATAAAGCCTTCGTAGTCGGCTGTTTTCAAATGACCGAGCATATTGTCTTCAATATCGATCATCCTTACTTTACCCATCAAGTCGCCCTTAAACTTATGTGTAAATGGGTTGTTGTAAATCGTGAATACAGTTTTTGTATTCTTAAACAACGGATCTTTTTTGTAGGTAGTTTTTAGGTACAATGGGATGAAACTGGTAATCCAGTCATTGCAATGTACAATATCAGGTGACCAACCTAGTTTGCGCACGGTTTCAATAACACCCTTGCAAAAGAAAATGGCACGCTCATCGTTGTCTTCAAAAAACTTGTTTTCCTTATCGTGAAAAACTGATTTGCGATGGAAATAATCTTCGTTGTCAATAAAGTAAACCTGGAGTTTTGCATTGGGAATAGAAGCGACTTTAATGATCAAAGGCTTCTCTTCGTCACCTACCGCAATGTTGATTCCGGATAGCCGAACAACTTCATGCAGTCTGTTCTTGCGCTCATTGATCAACCCAAAGCGAGGAACCAAAATACGAATCTCCATTCCCCTTTCCTGCATGGCCTGAGGCAACTTCCTTACAAAATCAGATACTTCAGTAGTTTGGAGGAATGGGTTAATCTCACTGGCAACATAGAGGATGCGGATTTTTGACATACACCTGGATTTAAGAGAAAGAAATAGAGAACCGAGGCGCAAAAGTACGCAAAATTCACCCCTTATTCAACTAAACTTAACTTATAAGGTCTATCTTTGCGACCCCTTAAGACAGCCCCAGAATGGAGATTTTCTATGAAATTAAGCCTCTAAGGGCGTTTTTGAGCGGCAAAAGAAAGAACCTTTCCTCAATCGGCTTGGTGCCCACAATGGGGGCGCTGCACCAGGGACACTTAGAATTGGTGAAGGCATCGCGTGGCCAAAATGACCTCACAGTATGCAGTATTTACGTTAACCCCACCCAGTTTAACAACGCCCTCGATTTAGAAAAATACCCGCGCACTCTGGATAGCGACAAAGAAAAGCTGGAAAAAGCGGGTTGTGATGTGATTTTTGCTCCCAGCAATGAGGAGATGTATCAAGGGACAAGTCAAATTCGGTTTGACGTAGGTGAGATCGGTTCTTTTTGGGAGGGGGAATTTCGTCCAGGTCATTTCAACGGGGTAGCGCAGGTGGTATGCAAGCTGTTTAATATTGTTCAACCCCATCGTGCTTATTTTGGTCAAAAAGATTTTCAGCAGTACAAAGTGATAGAGAAGTTGGTGGATGAACTCCAGTTTGACATCCAACTCACATCTGTCCCCATTTTTAGAGAGCTCAATGGACTTGCCATGTCTTCGCGCAATCAGCGTTTGAATGAAACTGAAAAAGAGAACGCTACTGTATTTTATCAATCTTTGCTTGTGGCAAGCGAACTATTGAAAAAGGGTGAACAAATCATTGCCGTGAAAGACAAAGTCAGGCAGATGTGTGAGGCCAAACCAAATGTAAAATTGGAATACATCGAATGGGTCGATACGAAAAACTTAAAACCTGTGCAGAACGTTCTAGCTGGGTCCGTTCTGTTGATTGCGGGTTATGTGGGAGAAGTTAGGCTAATAGATAATTTGTTACTTGAATGAGAATTGAAGTTTTAAAATCAAAAATACATCGTGTAAAGATTACACAAGCTGAGTTGAATTATGTGGGCAGCATTACCATTGACGAGGCGCTGATGGATGCTGCACAGCTAATTGAAGGAGAAAAGGTGCAGGTCGTAAACATTAACAATGGAGAAAGGCTGGAAACCTATGTGATAAAAGGAGCGCGCAATAGCGGAACAATATGTCTAAATGGACCTGCTGCGCGCAAAGCACAAGTGGGTGATATAGTGATCGTGATTTCGTATGCTTCGATGGAATTGGAAGAAGCAAAACAGTTCAAGCCCTCGCTTATTTTCCCAGACCCAAATAACCAATTAAATTAACTTGAAATCTACCCTCCGCTCAATATTGCAGTACGTTGGCATGATAGCGCTTACAGCGCTTCTGTTGTGGCTTTCGTTAAGAGGATTAACGTTGGGTGAAGGTGAAAACAAGTCGGACTTTCTTTGGAAGGCCTGGCAAAATTCCAACAAGGGATACTTGGGCTTGATGGCGCTGGTCGCCATATTGAGTCATCTACTGCGAGCGGAGCGATGGAGAATGTTGCTAGCTCCAACGGGTAACAAAGTTGGATTAACAAATAGCTTTCTTTCGCTGATGATCGGGTACCTAGTGAACTTAGCCGTGCCAAGAGGCGGAGAAGTATCGCGCTGCTATAACTTGTACAAGCTTGAAAAAACCCCCGTTGAAGTTTCGTTTGGCACCGTGGTAGTGGAGCGGATGGTGGACGTGATCTGTCTATTGTTGTTAATTGCTTTTTCGTTTTTTGCAGAGTGGCAGAAACTGAAGAAGTTTATCGATACGCTAAATTTTGCTTCCGGAGAAGGCTTTTCAATATCGCCTTGGATGATCGTAGTTTTTTTAGGTGTAATTGTTTTTGCTGCAGCAATTTTCTTTCTGCGCAAAAATAAAAAGCTGTTAAAAATTATTGAAGGCTTTAAAGAGGGATTGCTTTCCATTTTCAAGATGCAGAACAAGGGACTTTTTATTGCCTATTCTCTTGGCATTTGGTTATTGTACTTCCTGATGAGCTACCTTGTTATAAAAGCATTTCCGGAAACGGAAGATTTGGGTTTTAGTGCTGTTCTAACGCTGTTTGCTGTTGGCTCCATCGCGATGGCTGCGCCACTCCCCGGTGGTGCAGGATCTTACCACACACTGGTACCACTTGCGTTAGTAATGCTCTACAACCTTCCGCAAGCGGATGCCGTTGCATTTGTGTTTATTTTTCATGGCTGGCAGACCATTTTAATGATTTTACTCGGGGTGCTATCTTTGGTCGCCAGTTATTTGATTGTCAAATGGAGAAAACAGAAGGAAAAATAAAGTCTTTAATAGAGGCAAAGGAAGTTGTTGGTGCTTGGAAAAAGCAAAACGAGAAAGTTGTTTTTACAAATGGCTGTTTTGATCTTTTGCATTTAGGGCACGTTGACTATCTGGAGAAGGCAAGAGCTAAGGGAGACCATCTGGTAATAGGGCTGAACACAGACGATTCGGTAAGTCGATTTAAGGGACCTGAACGTCCATTGCAAGATCAGTATTCTAGGGCCCGGATTTTGGCGGCACTTCAATTCGTGGATTTGGTTGTTTTTTTTAATGAAGACACCCCGTTAAATTTGATTGCTGAGCTGGTGCCGGATGTACTGGTAAAAGGGAGTGACTATTTGGCAGAAAACATCGTTGGCGCAAATGTTGTTAAAAAGGCTGGAGGGAAAGTGGAAACGATCGATTTTGTGCCGGGTTATTCCACTACTCGAATTGTTGAGAAAATTAAACAAACATAAACTATTACAACTATGGGTGCATTGATTATTGGGGGTTTCTTCATGTTGATTGGATGGATGGTCAGTTCAAAGCTGAAGAACAAATTCAAGGAGTATTCTCAAATACATTTAACCAAAGACTTAACAGGCGCTGAAATTGCCAGGCTAATGTTGGCTGATCACGGGATCAGAGATGTTCAAGTGACTTGCGTTGAAGGACAGTTAACCGATCATTACAATCCAGCCGACAAGACTGTTAATTTAAGCCAAGAGGTATTTCATGGGCGAAATGCAGCAGCTACGGCCGTAGCTTCTCATGAATGTGGGCATGCCGTGCAACACGCTACCGCATATAGCATGCTTCAGTTAAGATCGGCCATGGTGCCTGTTCAAAACATAAGTGCCAAGGTTCTTAATTTTATGATGATGGCGATGATTTTTGGCGCGATCTTCTCACAGGGATTTTTGGCTCCCCAAACTGCCATACTAGTAATTATTGTTTGCTATGCCGCTTTTGCCCTTTTCGCTTTGATTACGTTGCCTGTTGAGTTTGATGCAAGCCGCAGGGCATTGGCGTGGGTAAAGACTAGAAATATTGTTACTCCAGCTGAGTATGACATGTCTCAAGATGCGTTGAAGTGGGCTGCGATGACCTATGTGGTTGCCGCTATTGGTGCGGTCACTACCCTCATCTACTATGTGATGATGTACTTGGGTATGGATCGCGATTAACGATTTAGACTTAACTGAAGTGAAATTAGAGGAGTTTTGCTTTTGAGAGACATTCCTCATTATTGCTAGTCATTTTGAAAAATGAGTGATAACAGAGTCAAGTTCTACCTCGAACTTATGAAAATGCTAACGGCATTTGTTGTGGGTACTGCGGCTGGTGCTTACGGCTTGGTTACTTCGGAAGGCGGCAATCAGAACTTTCTTATATTTGTAAGCGTTTTGTTTCTCTTCTCATTAGGGACATTGGTTGCATTGACCGTTTATTTGGATAAAGAAACTAAAGATTAAAATTTATGGAAGGACTTAAAGATGCCGTTGGAATAATCTTTACAATTGCTGTCGTTATTGGTTTTTCATTTGTAATTACTTCATTTTCGAAGAATGCAAGAATACGCTCAAAACAATTCAAAAAATCGTAGAAACTCTAGGCCGTCAAATCAAGAAAAAGCCCAAGCTTTTGTTTGGGCTTTTTTTTAAAACTATAAGTAGAAAAGTGGCATTTTATTCTAAAATCGAAATCATAGTCAATGAACTTTGAACTGACCGAAGAACAACTAGCTGTACAACAAGCAGCCAAAGACTTTGCCCAAAGCGAGCTTTTACCAGGTGTGATTGACAGGGACAACGAGCAGCGGTTTCCTGCCGAGCAGGTTAAGAAAATGGGCGAGCTTGGTTTTATGGGAATGATGACCGATCCGAAATACAATGGAGGAGGAATGGATTCTATCTCGTATGTCTTGGCGATGGAAGAGATTTCTAAGGTTGATGCATCCGCCTCAGTGTGTATGTCCGTAAACAATTCATTGGTTTGTTGGGGATTGGAGCGATTTGGTTCGGAGGAGCAAAAAGAGAAATATTTAAGGAAGTTAGCTACGGGTAAAGTCATAGGAGCTTTCTGTTTATCTGAACCCGAAGCAGGATCTGACGCCACCAGTCAACGAACTACAGCTGAAGACAAAGGAGATTTCTATCTTTTGAATGGTACTAAGAATTGGATTACCAATGGTAAAAGCGCGAGTGTGTACATTGTAATTGCCCAAACGCATCCAGAGAAAAAGCACAAAGGCATCAATGCGCTGATTGTAGAAAGGGGGATGCCAGGATTTGTGGTGGGGAGAAAAGAAGATAAAATGGGAATCAGAGGCAGTGACACCCATTCGCTTATGTTTACAGATGTGAAAGTGCCTAAGGCCAATCGAATTGGTGAAGATGGATTTGGCTTTACATTCGCAATGACTACCTTAAATGGAGGACGCATCGGTATTGCAGCCCAGGCGCTCGGTATTGCAGCTGGTGCCTACGAACTAGCATTGAAGTATGCAAAAGAGAGAAAGGCGTTTGGTAAACACCTCACCGAACATCAGGCCATTCAATTCAAGTTGGCTGATATGGCCACCAAGATTGATAGTGCTCGTTTACTGATTTGGAAGGCAGCCTATTTGAAAGATGAGAAAAAAGATTTTGTGAAGGCCGCAGCAATGGCTAAGCTATACGCATCTCAAATCGCACAAGAAGTTACCACTGAGGCAGTGCAAATCCACGGTGGATATGGATACGTGAAAGAATTCCATGTCGAGCGATTAATGCGCGATGCAAAGATCACCCAGATCTATGAAGGAACTACGGAGATTCAGAAAATGGTTATATCGCGGGAGTTGCTGAGGTAATTTGAAAATTAGCTGATTTGAAGATTTGAAAATTACGGCTCTCTGATTTTCAATTCTCATACTTTTGCGTCTGCCATTTATCGATAAGGTTATAAGCAGATTTTTTTGCTTCCGCCAGACTCAGTTTTACTTTTGAGGCTACTTTCTTTGATTCTTTGTTTTTTGGTTTAGCCATTTTTCAATTGTTTCATTTTCAAATCTTCAAATTATTCTTTGAATCTTCTCACCATCGCCATTCCAAATCCAATCATCAAGACAAATGTGCCAACCCACAACACGTTGATGAGCGGTTTTTCTAGTGCTTTGATAACTACCCAATCTTTTTGTCGGGCGTTGATACCTAGTAGAAATTCGTTTGTTTCAGGAAGTATGTTTAACAGAGTGATTTTAATTCCTAAATCGTTTATTTCAGCAGGCAGGCGCCCCACTTGACTCTTATCTTTTATTAAAAAAAACGGACTCACTGTGTAGGGTTCATGCTCCCCTTGTACTTTGATCATCGCCTGAACAGCCACATCTTCAGCAGCGAGCTTCACACCTTCAATCTCGTCAACACGCCTAATCTCCTCTAGCGTAGTGCTGTATTTTGAGTTAATAAAAAATTCCTCACCAATTTTTACTTTCACCTCTTCCAGTTTTCCCCACTCCGGTTCTTCTTCGCGATTCATGGGTAAAGAAACGTGTGTGTATAAGTCCCGGCTGAATTTTCTTTTGATGTCAGGGGAGGCGATGAAGCCACCCATTGCTGGATTTATTTGGACGCGTGGAAAGAGCGAGGCTGCTACTTTTCCGTCTCTGCGAAGTTCGATCTCATAAAAAGTGTTCTCGGGAAAAATCTCGATGGTGTCTTTTGCGCTGTATAGTTTTTTGTTTTGAAAGACGATGTCTTTTATGGCTACAACCTTGAACGGATCAAGAGTTAGTTCAACATCATTTTTGTTAATGTAGCCGCTTTTGCGTCTAGGCTCTAGACGTTCGCCCCTGTATTCTATATCGTAACCTGCCATCGGCCTAGGTTCGTTGATAAAAAGGAGGAGGTTGTCGCGGTTGAACTCTGTAGGTAATTCTTTGGAGATTAACATTCCTGTGTTGTTCAACGAAACTACTTTTGAGTAACCCGCGGAGAACATTACTCCAATGAGCATCATACCAATACCGATGTGAGCGACAGCACCGCCCGATAATTTTGGATTTAGTTTAGCCAGCGTAAATAATACCTTGAAGTTTGACACGATGAGATAAAGCCCTGCCAGCGTTAAAATCAAGTAGGCAGGATTGTAAACCTTGGCAATAGCGATTGTAAAGGCAAAGAGGAGCAATGTTATCAGAAGAGGGGTCAACATTTCCTGTTTTAGTTTCTCTTTGTCTATCTTCTTCCACCAAAAAAATTGACCCGTTCCTGAGATGAGTGCTACCGCTACGCCAAACCACAACTGAAATTTTGAATAGAATTCAATTTGATTTGCGGGAGGCGCTAAATTGGACGCTCCACCAAACATCTCAATGATTTTGTTGTAAACTGGAATGGAGGTTGGCAACAAAACCTGAAACCCCATCAAGCATAGTGTCGTGGCGCCAAGAAAAATCCAGAACTCACGCGAGTAGGTGGATACTTCTTTTTCCGATGAGGGAATTTCCTTCCACCGAATGATAGCGAGAACGATGGCCCCCAGCGTAAAGAACAGAAGGTAAATCAATAGTTGCCCGGAAAGCCCGAGGTCGGTAAATGCATGAACAGAGGCATCGCCTAAGATTCCACTGCGCACAAGGAACGTGGCGTAAAGCAACAATAGGAAAACTGCAATGACCAGAATGATTGAGCTCTTAAGGGCAGTCTCACTGTTTTTGTAGGTGATCATGGTATGGATCGAAGCGATCAAAATCAACCACGGCACATACACTGCATTTTCAACAGGATCCCAATTCCAATAGCCTCCAAAATTTAAAGTTTCATAAGCCCAATAGCCACCCATTAGAATGCCTAACCCCAAAATGCCACCACCCAGCAGCGACCAAGGCAAGGCAGGCCTTACCCACTCCACATATTTTTTTTGCCATAACCCTGCGATGCAAAATGCGAAGGGGGGAAGTGTGAGTGCATATCCAAGAAACAGCGTAGGAGGGTGGATAACCATCCAATAGTTTTGAAGCAATGCATTCAAGCCGTTGCCGTCTTTTGGAATAAAGTCGGGCTGTAACTTGAAGATGGGGTCATCCATGGCATCGCGAAGCAGGATGAACGGAGAGCTGCCTAACTTGAGATCGATGCCCGGAATAACAACACCCAGTATCATAGAAGTCAAAAAAGCCTGAACCAACGTAAAGACGACCATCGTTGGAGCCTCCCAGCTTTTCTGGGTTTTAATAAGAATCAGTCCAATAATCGCGTGCCAAAACATCCAAAGCAAAAAACTGCCCTCTTGCCCTTCCCAATAACAGGAAAGCATATATTGCCCTGGCAGATGCAATGAGGAATGAGCGTAGGCATAATGGTATTCAAAATAATGTTTGTAAATGATCGTAAACAGAGCAGCAACGACTCCAAAGATCGCGAGTACGTGGGCAACAAAAGCGAACCTGGCATTAGTTAACCAAGAGTTTTTCTCTTTAATTTCTTTTAGTGTAGTAGCTTTCCAATAGGCAAATGCACTTAGCAAGGAAGTAACAAAAGCAGTGATAACCAGAAGATGGCCTAGGTTGCCAATGAGGTAATGCATATCTAATTTCGAGATTTGAAAATCAAATAATTTGAAAACGTACTTAGTCGAACGAAGTCAATCTTCAAATTAAACACCGGCATTCAACTTCTGTTCTTGATATTTTGAAGGACACTTCAGTAAGATCTTTTTTGCAATGAATTGACTGTTTTGATAGTTTCCGATCACCACCACTTTTTCAGAGCGCAGAAAGTCAGGAGGCATAGGTTCGTTGTAAAAGACTTTTTGTTCTTTGTTATTGTCATCTAATAATAGGAAGGAAAAGGAAAGGTTATCAGTACTTTTTTCGATACCCACGACCTGCCCAGCCCCGTCTTTGGGCAACTGACCCACCACGTGAACTTGGGTAGAACTTCCAGTAGAGGCGAGTTGGTAAGCCTGCTCGAAATTGACATACGTACTAGCATCTCCCGCGGTAGAGATTATAATAACAATTGCCACTGCGATCACTCCAATTGCCAAAATATGCGACTTTTTCATAGATCAGACCTTTTCAACCACAAAGTTAACCCAAAACAAAGGTGCTAAGCAGAATTCCACTTAAAAAAGTGCGACCGGATACGGCAAAATGAACTCCGCGAAAGCGTTCAAAAAAGGCTTATTTTTTTGCCTCGGGAATCCGTTTTTCCAAACGAGAAACTTTTCGATCTATGGAAATTACATAGCCAATTAGCCCCAACAAGATCACAAGCACGATGGCTACAACGACATAGATCTTGCCACTTGAACGCAAACTATCAGCCATTTCTACCTCTTGTGCTAAAACGGTCAATGGACTTACCGACAATGCCCAACAAATTTTAACTATTTTGTTCATCTTCAAGTTCTTCAAGTTTTTCGTTTAACAGGTGGGTTCGAACAAGTAACGAAGCAATCCAAGTTCCCATGGCAATCCAGCCAATGACGGCCGGATAAAAAACCATTCTCATTTTGCTATCTAAATCGTACATATTAAAACCCGGATTCCCACCGCTTCCCGGATGCATGGAGCTGGTCATTCTTGGAATGATGAATATTAGAGGAATCATAGCAGCAAAAGCAAAAATATTGTAAACCGCACTCAGCCTTGCTCTTTGCTCTTGGTTGGCAACCGATCCACGCAAAATGAAGTAAGCAAAATAAACAAGTAGCGCAATCGCGGCACCGTTTTGTTTGGGGTCACCATGCCACGGAGAACCCCATGTATAGTTCGCCCAAATCATACCTGTTACAATACCCAAGAGACCTAGTATTAGTCCAACGGTAGCAAACGAAATAGAATGAGTGTCATGAATTGGTTGAGAAGTTCGCAAGTACTGAATGGCGTGATAAGTCGAGACTAAAAACATAGCCACCATTCCAAACCACATGGGTACATGGAAATAAAGGGCTCGGATAGTTTCATTAACGATGTTCAGTCGGGGGACATCAAATAATAGGCCACCCATTACCGAATAGATCAGAAGGAGAGCAGTACTTATTTTCCACCACTGTTTTTTCATTTGCGATTAAGTGCGCCAAATATACGGGAACAATAAATAAGACGCAGCCGTAACCAGGCAATTAATTGCCACCAAAGTGAGTAGTTCGTCATAGTTAGTACTGGCCTCCAGTCCGTCAATACAGTTCTTGGTAATTTTGATGGAAAGCAAAAGAATAGAGATAACGATTGGAAAGCTAAGAACCGTCATTACAATATGACTGTTATTTGCTTTTGAAGCGATACCCGAGAGAAGGGTCAGCGAAGCCGCAAAGCCCCAGGATGTCAAAAAAATAGTTACAATGAATGTCCAAAGGATTTCGATCGGATTCGAAAGAAAGAGAACAAATAGCCCAAAACCAGTTAGAGCCAGTATCACACAAAGGAGAAAATTATAAATCAGTTTCGATAAAACGATGGATTCGGGGCTTACCAAAGAATAAAAATACAACTCCTGCCCCCTCTTTTCTCCAATGAAACTTTTGGCGATAGTGTTGATTGAAGAAAACAATATCGTCACCCAAAACAACGCACTCCAAACAAGCGGGCTGATGAGGTTTTGCCTTAAATTAAAAGTCAGGTAGTAGACAAAAACCGTGCTGAATACGTAGAGCGCTAAGCCAGAGAAAACGGATTTTCGTCTAAGCTCAAGGGTGAATTCCTTTTTAAGAAGTTCTTTAATTTTTTCCAAGTTTCTCTTCTGAGAGCTCGACTATTTTTCGCAATCCTTTTATTGCAATGAGAGTCAAAACAAAAAAGACCCCTATCGAGGCACCAGCGGTTAAGCTAATCGATAGTTTGGGACTCACTGGTTTTTTATAAATAGTAAAGCCTTCTACTAGTTGAATACTGTTCACCAATTCCAGACCATTTTTATACTCGATTTGCTCTTTGCTAAGCTTGATTATTTCTGAGTAAATCGTTGTTGGATCGACTAACATCATTTCAGCACTATTTGAATAAATAGGTTTGCCGGTAAATAATCTCTTTTTAAGACTATCCAACGAGCTAATTTCTTGACCGACTTTTTCGATCATGGCTTTGTAATAGTCTTGTCGTTGCCTTACTCTCACTTTTACAAATTCATTGTTTCTCAAGTAATTGATCAAGCCATTTTGTAGGTCAGGTAGGAGAGTGTTGTCTGTCGTACGGACTGTAATAATAAAAGTATTGTTTTCTTTTTCCGTTGTGTTCGTTTGTTTCTGTTTTACGCTCTCAATTTTTATTTTATTGATAGAGGCCGCCTTTTCCAGGCTTATGCCCATGCGACTACCCAGTATTTCAAAGTTTTGTTCCCTGATCAACAAATCCATGCTTTCCGCGATTCTTTCCCCATACGATTCGGTAAGAATGTCAGATTGGATGATCATATTACTTTCATATACTTTGGGTACAAACTGATAGAAAGCAAGTCCTAATAGTGAGCCAATTACAAAAGCAAGAACAAGTGACCTAAAATTATTTTTGATACCAAGCGTAACCTTCGCCAAAAGCTCAATTAAGTCGATCTCATCGGAAGAACTGGCATTGGCTTGCTTTTGATTTTCAATCATGGGTATAGGCTGTTATTATTTCTGCAAATCTAATAAGAATTGATGTACTTTTGGGTTAAATTTGTTTTAGTGAATAATCGTATTTTAGTAACTGGAGCCGCTGGGTTTATTGGGTTCCACTTATCAGAACGTCTTTTGAAAGAAGGCAATCAAGTAATTGGAGCAGATAACATTAACGATTATTATGATGTACAGTTAAAGAATGCTCGCCTAAAAATCCTCAAGGTTTATCCAAACTTTACTTTTCAACGACTGGATATTAGTGACAAATCGCAGGTTGATGACTTGTTCTATTCCGCTGGGATTGAATATGCTGTTAATCTCGCTGCTCAAGCCGGTGTGCGTCATTCTATCGAACATCCTTACACCTATTTGCACAGCAACATCCAAGGGTTTTTGAACATTTTGGAGTGTTGTCGAAATAACCCAGTTAAGCACTTGATTTATGCTTCTTCGAGCTCAGTATATGGAGGTAACCAGAAAATGCCCTTCTCTACAAGTGACAATGTAGACCATCCACTTGCATTGTATGCAGCGAGTAAAAGGTCGAATGAGTTGATGGCTCATGCATATTCAAATTTGTATAACATACCTACGACAGGCTTACGTTTTTTCTCCGCCTACGGACCTTATGGAAGGCCAGATATGGCGCTTTTCATTTTCACTAAGTCGATTTTGGAAGGAACGCCAATCAATGTTTTTAACTACGGTAAAATGAAAAGGGATTTTACCTTTGTTGATGATCTGGTAGAATGCATTGTTCGTCTTATTCCCAAAATACCGCAATCGAATAAAGATTGGGATCGGATACAATTGGATCCGGCAACAAGTTTTGCCCCCTATAGAATACTTAACGTTGGCAATAGCTCTACCGTTGAGCTCGTTAGGTATATTGAAATTATTGAGGAAAAATTGGGTAAAAAAGCAATAAAGAACCTTATGCCCATGCAAGATGGTGATGTGCCCGATGCCCTTGCTGACGTTCAGGATTTACTAAATGAAATCGACTTTAAACCCTCTACTCCCATTGAGGCAGGTGTTGGTAAGTTTATTGATTGGTACTTGGATTACTATAAAGTAAAGTTGTAGAATGGAAAAAATTGGAATTATAGGACTCGGTTACGTTGGGTTGCCACTGGCCGTTGAATTCGGTAAAATTGCCGAAGTAATTGGCTTTGATATTAACGAACAAAGGATTGCTGAGCTTACGAATGGCATTGATAGAACGCTAGAGGTGGATGTAGAGGGTTTGAAGTCCGCAAAAATGTTAACCTTCACATCAAACGCGCAACAACTTCAATCCGTAAATTACTTCATTGTGACAGTGCCCACCCCGGTTGATATTTATAAAAACCCGGATTTGACTCCGCTTATAAAAGCTAGTGAAACGGTAGGAAAAGTTTTGAAAAAAGGAGATATCGTGATCTACGAATCTACTGTGTACCCGGGATGCACGGAAGAGGATTGTGTTCCTGTTTTGGAGAAGTTTAGCGGACTGAAGTTCAACATTGATTTCTTCTGTGGCTATTCTCCGGAGCGGATTAACCCTGGAGACAAGCAACATCGTCTACCAAACATCAAGAAAGTAACAAGTGGGAGCACGCCTGAAATTGCGGAGCGTGTGGACCAACTTTACAAGAAAATTATTGTTGCCGGCACCCACAAAACATCGAGTATCAAAGTTGCTGAAGCAGCCAAAGTCATTGAGAACGCCCAACGGGATATTAACATCGCGTTTGTCAACGAACTTTCGCTGATTTTTGAAAGGATGAACATTGATACACACGAAGTGTTAGAAGCTGCTGGTACCAAGTGGAACTTTCTTCCCTACAAGCCCGGCCTGGTAGGAGGTCACTGCATTGGCGTAGACCCTTATTATCTTACATACAAAGCGGATAGCCTGGGATACTACCCGCAGGTGATTCTAGCAGGAAGGCGGATCAACGATAACATGGGAACCCATATTGCCAGTCGCGTGATCAAATTGATGACTCAACACGATTTGCCCATCAAAAATTCTAAGATTCTGGTTCTAGGTATCACGTTTAAGGAAAACTGCCCCGACATTAGAAACAGCCGTGCTATTGATGTGATTCGAGAATTGCAAAGCTTTGGAGCGGACGTTGAAGTTTATGATCCGCACGCAAGTAACGATGAGGTGAAGCATGAATATGAAATTAGTTTAATCGATCGACTGGACAAAAAATACGCTGCTATTGTTTTAGCGGTTAGCCATCAAGAATTCAAACAAATCGATTGGGCAGTCATCAGAAGTGACCAAACGATCGTATACGATGTAAAAGGTTTTTTAGACAGGTCTCAGATTTCGTCAAGGTTATAGTAGATGGCCGATTCAAAAAAAGTTTTATTAACAGGAGGAGCCGGATACATTGGTTCCCATACGGCAGTAGAGCTTATTCAACAGGGCTTTGATGTGGTGGTATTGGATGATTTTTCACGAAGTGAGAAACGAATGGTGGATGGGATTGAGAGGATCACAGGCCGAAAAGTAGTTTGCTACCAGGGAAGCTGTACGGATGAAATGTTTTTGGATACAGTCTTTTCAAAAGAGAATTTTGACTCAGTTATTCATTTTGCCGCCTACAAATCCGTAAATGAATCAGTAGAACAACCCTTACTTTATTATCAAAACAATGTAGGGTCGATGACTGCCTTATTAAAGGCTATGGATAAATTTCACGTCAACGAAATCATTTTCTCTTCTTCTTGCACGGTATATGGTGAGCCCGATCGGATTCCTGTAGATGAATCGGCTCCGTTTAAAAAAGCAGAGTCCCCCTATGGCGCGACCAAACAAATGTGTGAGCGAATTTTGGAAGACTGCATTCAAGCCAATAAAGAATTGCGCTCTGTATCGTTGCGTTATTTCAATCCAGTCGGGGCACACCCATCTGCTTTGATCGGAGAATTGCCGATTGGCACTCCATCTAATTTGATTCCTTATGTAACGCAAACAGCAGCGGGCATTAGGCAAAAGCTAACGGTGTTTGGAAATGACTACAACACACCGGACGGAAGTTGTATGCGGGATTTCATTCACGTGGTGGACTTAGCAAAAGCGCATGTGATGGCGTTGCAAAAAGTAGTGGTGCTTGAAAATCGAAATGAAGTGTTCAATTTGGGTACTGGCATCGGTGTAACGGTACTCGACTTGGTGAAACGATTTATCAAAACAGCAGGCATACCATTAAACTATGAAGTGGGCCCTCGCAGGGCGGGCGATGTAGAAAAGATCTATGCCGATCCGGCAAAAGCTGCCAACATGCTCGGGTGGCGAACTCAACTGAGTCTGGAAGATTCGCTGTTGCACGCCTGGCAATGGGAAAAACAAATCAGGGGAATCAAATGATGCAAAAAATACAAATGGTTGATTTGCGAAGCCAATACCTCCGCATCAAAACTGAAATTGATTCAGCTATTGAAAGCGTGTTACAAGCATCTGCGTTTATTCAAGGACCAGAAGTAAAAGAGTTTGCGCAAGCGCTCTCCATTAAAAATCAAAATGCTCACGTAGTTCCTTGCGCCAATGGTACAGACGCGCTACAGATTGCCATGATGGCATTAGATCTCAAGCATGGTGATGAAGTGATTTTGCCCGTGCACACGTACGTGGCAACAGCCGAAGTGATTGCTTTGCTTGGGTTAGTCCCGGTTTTTATTGATGTCGATGCGAATACTTTCAACATTGATGTCGATCAAATTGAAAGCAAAATCACGACTCGCACAAAAGCGATCGTGCCGGTGCATTTGTATGGCCAATGTGCGGACATGGAGCCCATTCTGAGAATCGCGAAAGACCATAATCTTTTTGTGATTGAAGATGTAGCACAAGCCCTTGGCGCGGAATATACATTTGCGAATGGCACCGTGAAGAACGCAGGAACGATGGGAATCATCGGCACGACTTCTTTTTTTCCGTCTAAGAATTTAGGTGCTTATGGAGACGGTGGCGCAATTTTTACGCGCGATTCTGTGCTGGCAGAAAAAATGGCGATGATAGCCAGTCATGGACAAAAAGTGAAATACCACCACGATGTAATTGGTATCAACAGTCGATTGGATACGCTACAGGCGGCCATTCTGAACGTGAAGTTGAAATATTTGCATGAATACACGCACAAACGAAATGAAGCAGCCAATTTCTACGATAACGAACTAACATCTTGCGCCTTTTTAAAAATACCTAAAAGAGCAGAATATTCCACCCACGTATTCCATCAATACACGCTCAAAGCAGAAGGTATCAATCGAGATGATTTCAAAAAATATTTGGAGGGCAAAGGCATTCCATCGATGATTTATTATCCGGTGCCTTTGCACTTGCAAAAGGCGTATCAGCGGCCTGGTTTTGGAATAGGATCCTTTCCGGTTACGGAGCAACTTTCTAAAACAGTCATCTCTCTACCCATCCATACGGAAATGACCTCGGAAGAATTGGTGTACATTTGTCAGACTGTCAAAGAATATCCTCGCCATGCCTGACAAGAATTATTTCTCACATGAAACAGCCGTGATTGATGAAGGTTGCGAAATAGGCGCGGGAACAAAAATTTGGCATTTTTCACATATCATGCCTCACTGCATCATTGGCGAGAACTGCAATATTGGACAAAATGTGGTGATCTCTCCCGAAGTGGTTTTGGGTAAGAATGTGAAGGTTCAAAACAATGTATCGATCTACACCGGGGTTATTTGTGAAGACGATGTTTTTTTGGGGCCATCGATGGTGTTTACCAACGTGATAAATCCGCGCAGCGCCATCAACCGAAAAAATGAGTACGCCAGGACGGTGGTGAAAAAAGGAGCATCTATTGGTGCCAATGCAACGATTGTTTGTGGCCACGACATCGGTCAATTTGCATTTATCGGAGCGGGCGCAGTCGTTACCAAAAATGTGCCTGATTACGCATTGGTGATGGGCAATCCTGCAAAGCAAACCGGTTGGATAAGCGAGTATGGGCATAAACTTTCGTTTGATAAAAACGGTGGGGCGACTTGTGTCGAAAGCGGGGAAAAATATGTTTTGAAAGACGGAAAAGTTTCAAAGTTGTAAAAACAAGTCGGTGGTAAGCAGTCACTGCTGGTCGGTAATCAGTAATAGATATTCGGTGAATCATGCCAATCATTAAATCATAAGAATCATGGTCAATTTTGCATTAATAGGTGCAGCCGGTTACATCGCACCGCGACATTTGCAGGCCATCAAAGACACGGGCAATAATCTGTTGGCAGCCTTGGATCGTTTTGATAGTGTCGGCATCATGGATTCGTATTTTCCGAAGGCTGATTTTTTTACCGAGTTCGAGCGGTTTGATCGTCACATCGATAAGCTAAAAAGACAAGGACAAAAAATCGACTTCGTCAGTATATGTTCGCCCAATTATCTGCACGATTCCCATATCCGATTTGCGTTACGTAATCAGGCCGATGCCATTTGTGAAAAACCCTTGGTGTTGAATCCGTGGAACGTGGATGCATTGGCAGAAATTGAAAAGGAAACGGGCAAGAAAGTATATACCATCCTTCAACTGCGCTTACATCCCAATATTCAGGCATTGAAAAGGAAAGTGGACGAAGCAAAAGGCGATCAGGTTTTTGAAGTTGATTTGACCTATATCACGTCACGTGGAAAATGGTATTTCCACAGTTGGAAAGGGGAAGAAATTAAATCTGGCGGCATAGCCACCAACATTGGCATCCATTTTTTTGACATGCTGCTGTGGGTTTTCGGAAAGGTAAAAAACAGCTCGGTTTCAGCGTATGAAGCTGATCATGCAGCCGGTTACCTGGAACTAGAAAAGGCCCGCATTAATTGGTCTTTGAGCATCAATGAAGACCATTTGCCTGATGAAGTGAAGGCCAAGGGAAAACGCACCTTCCGATCGTTAAAAATGGACGGAATGGAGATTGAGTTTAGCGATGGCTTTACAGAACTGCATTCCATTAGCTATCGCGAGATATTGGCAGGAAGGGGTTTTGGACTAGCAGAAGCGAGGCCATCTATCGAGCTAGCCTATCAATTAAGGCAGTCAAAGGGCGAATAACTTTTCGTAAATTCGCGGTTTAAAATTCAACAGATGAAGGGAATTATATTGGCTGGCGGCTCAGGCACAAGGCTTTATCCATTGACCAAGTCGGTATCGAAGCAGATGCTGCCCATTTATGATAAGCCGATGATTTACTACCCCTTGTCGGTGTTGATGTTGGCCAACATTCGCGAAATCTTAATTATCTCCACCCCACAAGACCTGCCGCTGTTCAAAAACTTGTTAGGTGATGGGTCTGACTTGGGTATTTCTATTGAATACCGGGAGCAGCCCTCGCCCGATGGCTTGGCACAAGCATTCTTGATCGGTGAATCTTTTCTCGGAAATGATTCCGCTTGTCTGGTCTTAGGCGATAATATCTTTTACGGATATAATTTTTCTTCACAACTGGAACAAGCCAGTCAGTTAACGAAGGGCTCAGTTGTTTTCGGATATTATGTCAACGATCCGCACCGGTATGGCGTGGCTGATTTTGATGATCATGGAAGAGTCTTGTCAATCGAAGAAAAGCCAAAAGAACCTAAATCAAATTATGCTGTAACCGGGCTCTACTTTTACGATCACACGGTTGTTCAAAAAGCAAAGACCATTAAGCCTTCGCCACGTGGCGAACTCGAAATTACAGATTTGAACAAATTATATTTAGCAGAGGGCACTCTTCAGGTTAAACTACTGGGTCGTGGTATGGCCTGGTTGGATACTGGAACACATGAGTCGCTCATCCGTGCTTCTACGTTTGTAGAATCCATCGAAGAAAGGCAGGGTTTGAAAATTGCATGTTTGGAAGAAATCTCGTTCCGCAAAGGTTATATCTCCAAAGAGAAACTATTGGAGTTAGCCAAACCGTTATTGAAAAACCAATACGGACAATACCTTGTGAAAATAGCTAACGAAAAAGTAATCAAGTCTGCCTAATGAATATTGTTGAAACCGAATTTGACGGATTAGTGGTTTTGGAGCCGAAGGTGATTGAAGACCCCCGAGGCTATTTTACGGAGTCGTATCGATACGATGTCCTGAAATCCAAGGGAATCGATATCCATTTTATTCAAGACAATCAATCCAAATCGAGGAAGGGGGTACTTCGGGGACTCCACTATCAAAATGTGCCCTATGCTCAAACAAAACTGATGCGTGTTTTGACGGGAGAGATATTGGACGTGGTGGTTGACCTGCGCAGAAAGAAGCCAACCTTCGGTAAGTCATTTCTAATCAAGTTATCTGGGGAGAACAGAAAGCAATTGCTAGTGCCTAAAGGCTTTGCGCATGGATTTTTGGTTTTGAGCGAGGCAGCAGAAATTTTGTATAAATGTGACGAGTTTTATAACCCCGAGGCAGAAGGTGGTATCATGTACAATGATCCCGCTTTGAAAATAGATTGGGTCATGAAAAAAGAAGACCTCATTCTTTCGCAGCGCGACCTGAATCATCCAACTTTAGAGAAAGCAATTTTCAACTTTTAGTATCATGAATACTTTATTAGTGACGGGCGGAGCAGGTTTCATCGGTTCCAATTTCATCGTTCATTTTTTGGAAAAGTACACAAGCTACCGGATTGTCAATTTAGATGCTCTAACCTATGCAGGCGATTTGAGCAATTTAAAAGAAGTGGAAGGGCACTCGCGTTACATTTTTGAAAAGGGCGATATCTGTGATCGTTCATTTGTAGAAAATCTGTTCAGCAAGTATCAATTTAGTGGAGTCGTCCACTTTGCAGCCGAGTCACATGTGGATAATTCAATTGAAGGACCAGAGGCATTTATCCGTACCAATGTGTTTGGAACTTTTACTTTATTAGACGTGGCCAGAAAAGCCTGGATGGAGGCACCATTTAAGTTTAAGTCAGGTTCAGAGTTGAGTCGATTCTTACACGTATCTACAGATGAAGTATATGGGTCCCTCGGTGCTGAAGGTTTGTTTTCAGAGTCAACAGCCTATGCACCTAACAGCCCGTATTCAGCTTCAAAGGCGAGCAGCGATTTTATGGTACGTAGCTATTTTCACACGTATGGTATGAATGTAGTCACTACTAATTGCTCTAACAACTATGGCCCGAAACAGCACAAAGAGAAATTGATTCCTACCATCATTCGTAAAGCATTGGCGGAACAACCCATTCCCATTTATGGCGATGGTAAGAACGTACGTGATTGGTTGTACGTGCTCGACCATTGCAAGGGCATTGCGTTAGCTTTTGAAAAAGGAAGAGCAGGTGAAACATACAACATTGGCGGACGAAATGAGCGTAACAACAACCAAATTGTCGATCGGATTTGTTCGTTATTAGACAAAACCAGGCCACGTAAAAATGGCAGTTCCTACAAGGAGTTAATCACCTTCGTAAAAGATCGGGCTGGTCACGATAAACGTTATGCCATTGACGCCTCGAAAATTGAAAATGAATTGGGGTGGAAGGCAGAGGAGGTTTTTGATACGGGAATTGAGAAGACAATTGATTGGTATCTTAAAAACCGGTTTTAATCGGGTCTTAGAATTCATTAGATTTGCAGCTTGAAAAGAGGCTAATCAATGAAAAAAGCACTAATTACAGGTATTACAGGGCAGGATGGGGCTTACTTGGCCGATTTGTTGATTTCCAAGGGCTACGAAGTACATGGTGTAAAAAGAAGAAGCTCCCTGTTCAATACAGACCGGATAGATCATCTCTACCAAGACCCTCACGAGAAAAACTTAAAACTAAAACTTCACTACGGAGACTTGTCGGATAGCGGCAATCTGATCCGTATTGTGCAAGAAGTTCAGCCAGATGAGATTTATAATCTCGGAGCCATGTCGCACGTAAAGGTTAGTTTCGATTCACCCGAATACACTGCAGATGTAGATGGCACTGGCACCTTGCGCCTTCTAGAGGCCATTCGAATTCTTGGGTTGGAAAAAAAGACCCGATTTTACCAAGCATCTACCTCTGAACTTTATGGATTGGTACAACAAGTGCCGCAGAGCGAAACAACACCGTTCTACCCCAGATCACCTTATGCAGTCGCAAAACTCTATAGTTATTGGATCACTGTGAATTACAGAGAGGCCTACAACATTTATGCTGGGAATGGCATCCTATTCAATCACGAGTCGCCCTTGCGGGGAGAGACATTCGTAACTAGAAAAATAACGCGGGCGGCTTGCCGCATAGCGTTGGGGCTACAGCAAACGATGTTCATGGGTAACATAGACGCCAAGCGCGACTGGGGTCACGCTAAGGACTATGTAGAAGCAATGTGGCTCATGCTACAACAAGACAAAGCAGATGATTTTGTAATCGCCACAGGAGTGACTACAACTGTGAGAGAATTTATCATCAAGGCATTCAATGAACTTGGAGTTACCCTTCAATTTTCTGGTGAAGGAATAAATGAGACTGCTGTGGTTGTTAAATCTGACAACAAAGACTTTAATGTAAAGGAGGGGCAAGAAGTAGTAAAAATAGATGCAAAATATTTCAGGCCAACCGAAGTGGAGCTACTGATTGGGGACCCAACCAAAGCAAAATCAAAATTAGGATGGAAACCAAAATACGATCTAGATGCCTTGGTGAAAGAAATGGTGGCAAGCGATTTAGAGTTATTCAAACGCGATCATTACCTGAAGCAAGGCGGCCATAAAATCTTCCAATATCACGAATGATGGAAAACTCATCGAAAATATACGTGGCGGGTCACCGGGGCATGGTTGGTTCTGCCATTGTGAGAAAGTTGCGGGCGGAAGGCTATAACAATTTAACACTGCGAACATCTACTGAACTGGACTTGCGCAACCAGGCAGCAGTAGAAAACTTTTTTACCAATGAAAAGCCTGAATACGTTTTCCTAGCTGCTGCGAAAGTCGGTGGCATCATGGCCAACAATACTTATCGTGCAGATTTTCTTTACGAAAACCTCATGATAGAGAGTAATGTGATTCACCAAAGCTATGTGCATGGGGTGAAAAAATTATTATTCTTAGGATCTTCCTGTATCTATCCTAAAATGGCCCCGCAGCCATTGAAAGAAGAGTATCTCTTATCGGGATATCTGGAAGAAACAAATGAGCCTTATGCGATAGCAAAAATCGCGGGCATCAAACTTTGTGAAAATTATCGAAGACAGTATGGCTGTGACTTTATCAGTGCCATGCCAACTAATTTGTATGGCCCTAATGATAATTATGATTTAAATAATTCGCATGTTATACCCGCTTTGATTAGGAAGTTTCATGAAGCTAAAGTGAACAACGCTCCTTCGGTAGAGGTATGGGGATCGGGCAAGCCAATGAGAGAATTCATGCACGTGGATGATTTGGCGGATGCTTGCACCTTTCTAATGCATAACTACAATGAAAGTGAGTTTGTCAACATTGGATCAGGAAATGATATTTCCATACTAGAGTTGGTAGAATTGATTAGAGAAATAGTTTGTTTTAAGGGTGAGATTATTTGGGATCGTACAAAACCCGATGGAACACCTCGTAAATTAATGAATGTTGAAAAACTAGCCAATCTCGGCTGGAAATTTAAGATACCATTACAAACAGGCCTTCTTGCTGTTTTTAAATCAGAATTCCAAAGAAAAATGGGTTAATGATGTCATTGAAAGAGAATAAAGGCAATCATTTTATAGTTAAATATTCTACGCCCTTTGTTTTATTGGTAATAGTATTGTTAGCGACATTTTTGAGGTTGTATAAATTGGATTTTAAAAGCCTTTGGCTTGATGAACTCTATTCTGTGATACCAACCAATCCTGCTAATTCGATTGATTTTATTATTAATTATTGCAAATCTGACCAACCTCCCCTTTATTTTATTCTTTTGCACTATTGGTTTAAGCTCTTTACTTATACTTCTTTCTCTGCGCGATTATTTTCAGCTTTTATCGGCATTCTGGGAGTAATTGCCATGTATTTTTTGGGTAAGGAGATCAAGAATAAGCAAGTTGGATTAATGGCAAGCTTCTTGGTTTGTATAAACTACTTTGCTATTTATTACTCTCAAGAGGCGCGTTTTTACGGACTACTTTTCCTATTAACAGTGGTTTCTTTTACGTTCTTTGTAAGAAGTCTAAAGTATAAAACATTCGGCAGCTATACTGGATACTTTTTTTCTACAAGCGCTTTATTGTATACTCAATACTTTGGCATTCTAGTCTTTTTGATTCAAGGGGTAGTTTTTTTAGTCTTCGTGTTTCTATTTAAGGAAAAGGTTAGGTTTATCTTAACGGGAATATTTTTGGCGGTTTTAATATCAGTTTCTTTTCTTCCTTGGATACCTATTATACTTTATGATTTAACCATAAGTTCTTACTGGATAGGGAAACCCGAGCCTCATTTTATCCTCGTATTCTATTACCTGTATTGGGGAAAAGACGTTGTCACAAGCATCGTTTTGACGCTTGTCGTTTTTCCATACGTTCAACATTGGTATACTCTTTGGAAACAAAAAAAATTCAAAAATTTTGAAATGTTCATAGGTATTTTGTTGGCCTTATGGATATTTCTTAGTTACGCTGTGCCTTACTTTAAATCCATCTTTTCTACACCAGTGTTAATTCCCCGTTATACAGTGATCACCTTGCCGGCTATCTTTCTTGTTATGGCTCTTGGGTTTGATTTATTGAAAAGAAAAATAAGGAACGCGGTAGTGATTGTTTTGGCATTGTCTGCTGGCATTAATTTGTTTGCGGTTAACAATCATTATCGAAGAATAGATAAAGCCCAGTGGAGAGAAGCGGCAAATGTTGTTATTTCTAGGCATCAGAATGATGTAAAAGTGTACTCAAATCTTGAGTGGTGGTATAACTTTTATTTTTATACAACAGAGCCACGCATTCGAGTAACTGGCACTTTTTCTTCCAATGAAGAAGCCGAGTTACAACCCTTTATTGATTTCGTAAGTACTGAAAGAGAGTTTTGGGTTTTATCATCTGAAGGTATAGACGGACTCAATAAGTTGCAGCAACAACATGTTAATGAGAATTTTATAATTAAAGAGAGTCATAATTTTTATCGGTCGTCAGCTATTTTATACAGCAGGATCATGTCGCTTGACAAAAGATAGCAAACCCGTAATGAGCATAATACTTGATCACTTTATTAACAGGAAAGCTATCAACTGATAAACTACTGCTGATACATTTTTTAATCATATGAAATTCAGATCAGCATACTTTACAACTTTAGCGGCAGTTAAAGAAAATAAGTTCATCGCCAGATTTCTTTTCACCACTGATCAAAGAGGAAAAATTGTCAGGAATAATATAGTTTATTCGTTTCTATTCAAAATACTTGGTACTCTATTAAGTTTATTTTTAGTTCCGCTAACACTAGGATACCTAAATCCAACAAAGTATGGAGTGTGGCTCACGCTTAGCGCTGTGATTTCATGGATTACCATTTTCGATGTTGGCCTAGGAAGCGGCCTGAGGAATAAATTGGCAGAGGCCTTTGCCAAAGATGATAAAATAAAGGCCAGGACATATGTTAGTACGACCTATGCCATTTTAGGCATAATAACCTGTCTGGTTTATGTTCTCTTTTTGGTTTTCGATTATTTCATTGATTGGGCATTACTATTGAATGTAAATCCTGAGTTGAGCGATGAAGTGAATTCATTAACTCACTTGGTTTTTATTTTTTTTCTGTTTCGATTGGTATCCGGCCTAATCACCTCAATACTAACCGCAGACCAGCGGCTGGCTGCAGTTGGCTTCCTCGAGCTCCTTACAAATTTCTTTTCTGTTTTGGCAATAATTCTCCTTCCTTACTTTTTCAACAATTCGTTGTTGTGGGTTGGAGCAAGTATGAGCTTTATAACCTTTTTTGTTCCGGTAGTCGCCTCCTTGTATTATTTCAATTCTCGCTATAAGTTTTTCTCTCCCGCTTTCACCCACGTTAATTTTAAATTCTTTCGTGATCTTATGAATTTAAGTTTTGATTTCTTTGTGCTTTCAATCAGTACAATCATTATTTATTTTAGTCAAAACCTTATCATTTCTCATTTATTTGGACCTGCTGAGGTAAGTACTTTTAATATCGCCTACAAATATTTTTTTTATATTATAGTTATTCATGTATTAATTCTCAACCCAATGATTCCGGCATCTACGGAGGCCTATTATAAGAGCGATTTAGGATGGATAAAAAAGATACTACAAAAACTAATATACCTCTGGATTGTAATAGTGGTTATTATTGTAATAATGGTACTCATGAGCGAGATTGTTTATAAACTTTGGATAGGGGAACAGATATTTATTCCTCTTCAAATAAGCTTATCAATGGGGGCCTATGTCATCATATTTACTTGGTATTGCACATTTGTATATTTAATTAACGGTATTGGAAAAATCAAACTTCAACTGTACGTACTTTTGATCGCAAGTTTTTTTATTATCCCTATTTCCATTTTCTTTGTGAAAAGATTGAACTTTGGAGTAGACGGGGTAATTATGGCTGGATTGATTTGTACTATACCAGGCTCCATCATTATGCCCATTCAACTGAATAAACTTCTAAACAATAAAGCGAAAGGCATTTGGAATAAATGAAAAAACTAATAAATGAAAAAACTAATAAATGATATACTAAAACCAACTGGCTATAAGTTCTCATCGATTGTAAGTAAATATGACCGAGTAAAGTATAAATGGCTAACAGAGTACAATATTAAATCAATTATTGATGTTGGGGCAAATGAGGGTCAGTTTGCACTGGATATTACAAAAACTCTTAACATGGCAAAGGTTTACTCTTTTGAACCGCTCAAGGAGACCTTTGAAATACTCCAATCTCATATTGCACCTTTTGCCAATATGCGATGCTTTAATATGGCGCTTGGGGATTCTAATGGGCAAACAAAAATTTATAAAAACGAGTATACGCCTAGTTCTTCAATTCTAGAGTTAGGTGATAAACATCTTGAAGCATATCCGGAAAGTAATAAAGTCTCTTTCGAAGAGATTACAATCGGAAAATTAGATGATTTCTTGAATGAGACTGCTTTGGAGTTGGAGGATAACATTTTACTTAAAATTGATGTACAAGGATTTGAGGATAAAGTAATTCTTGGAGCAAGTGAATCCTTAAAAAAGATAAAAGTAGTTTTTGTAGAGGTTAGCTTTTGGGAGTTGTATAAAAATCAAAGCTTATTTGACAATATCTATTCCTTATTGAATACTCTAGGCTTCAAATATAGAGGCAATTATGACGTTTCTTACAATAAGGATAATGGACTTCCAATCTTCGCTGATGCAATTTTTATTAGATGATATATCTCAGTTGAGGTTATTAATAATGTTAGATTTCAGGAATGACCTCCATCAAAATCTTTACAACCCCGATTCCTCTTTTAGAAACGTTCATAGCCTTTTAGATAAAAATGATCACTTAATTTTGCTCACTGGTAATCCACAAAGCAAAACAGCAAGAATTGTAAAAAGAAATTGGTGGTACTTTAACTTCCCTGAGCATGTCATTTTCCCATCACAATTCTTCCTAAAAGGTTTAAAATTGTTTAACCTACAACTATACCATAATACTTACAATGGAAAGATTTATCTTTCTAAAAGCCTATTCAAGTTTGCAAAAACATTTGTAGCGTACGTTTTAAAAGAGAAGAATTACACCGGGCTTCCATCTTTTGGTCCTGATCATGCTTTGGTTGTGCTTAAAAAAAGTCAGTAGTATTTATTTAATATCCATTAAGTCATTTACGTGAAAAGCATTCGCAATCTTAAAAACCTCCTTATTGATTTCTCAGAATCGCGCGCACGTATTAAACGAATTAGAAGAGAGAATTACAAGTTCCTTAAGAAGGTACGGATTAGTACTAAAGATGGTATATTTTCAAACTTCATTAAACTGCAAACTCCACAGCAACTTGGTGTTTGGGGTAAAACAGCTTTTGTAACCACTCTCAATCCAGATATTGAGCTTGTTCTTAACAAGCCGAACCCGTGGGTTAACTTACGCAGAGACATTGAGAAAAATTGGATGCTTCATATCGAGCCACCCGGGTATATTCGTAAACTGAATATGGCTAACCCCGAAACCATGAAAAAATTCGGAAGAGTATACACATCCGATCCAAATCTTTATGAGAAGGGCGGAAAATTCATAGCCTCTCCCCCTTATGTACACTGGCACCTCGCCCTCAGTTCTTACACTCACAACCCCGAAAACAAAGTATACGACTTTGATTTTTTGAAATCACAAGGCGTTCCAGAAAAGGAAGTTTCACTGGTTACAATTAACTCTAAAATTAATGATCTGCCTGGTCACAAACTGAGAGCTGAATTTACCTCCAGAATAAGTGAGAGCAACCTAGAATACGGTTTATATGGAACAGAAAACTGGTCTACCTTCAAACAGTACAAAGGAAGAACATTAAACGGAAAATGGCCGATTTACTCAAAATCAAAGTATGTCCTTGCTATTGAAAATGAGGTTTCAGACTATTATTGGACTGAAAAATTTACGGATGCAGTTTTATGTTTCTGCATTCCTATTTACTACGGGTGCCCAAGAATAAAAGAGTACTTCCCTGAAGGTTCCTATATACCCCTTGATATCACAAAGAAAAGTGCCGTTGATGATTTACGGGATCTATTGGCGAGTGGTTTCTACGAAAAGAATATTCCAAATTTGCTGAAAGCAAGAGAATTAATACTTGCTAAACACAATATGTTTAGTTTTATCGAATCAGAAGTCAATAAAAGTCATTCAATAAATTAATTACAAAAAATAAAGTATAAATCATAGCTATGAATAAAATACTAGTTACTGGTTCGGCCGGCCTTATTGGAAGTGATGTTACTGCATTTTTTGCAAGTAAAGGATGGCATGTGATAGGGATTGACAACAATATGAGAGCGGATTTTTTTGGATCCAATGGTGATACAAAATGGAATCGCGATCGATTGGTGGACACTTATAAAAATTATGAACATCATGATATTGATTTAAGAGATAGGAACAAGGTTGCAGACA